>NZ_VFWA01000007.1:0-252175 GCF_006442295.1 Mesorhizobium sp. B2-3-2
GCCTCACCCCGCACTGCCCGCCTCCGCACCCCTCTTGCCGCGCGCTTCGCCTTCTTCGCTCCGGTCAGCTCGTGCATGGCGTCGAGCTGCATCTGCTGCATCTCAGCCAGGCGCGTCCATTGGCGCGAGATGAGGTAGTCGAGCTTTTCGTGCAGATGGCGCACTTCGAGCTCGGCCTTGAGGTTGACGCGGTAGTCGTTGAAGGAGCGCAGGCGGTCTTTCACCTCCTGGCGCTTCTGGCTCATCATGATGATGGGCGCCTGGATGGCGGCGATGCAGGAGAGCAGCAGGTTGAGCAGGATGAAGGGGTAGGGATCGAAGGCGCGGTTCAAGCCCTCGAACAGATTGATGGCGATCCACACCAGGAGCACGCCGGCGAAGGAGATCAGGAACCACCAGCTGCCGCCGAAGGCGGCCATATTGTCGGAAACGCGGTCGGCGAAGGAGCGGTGCTCCTCGAACTCCTCTTCCGAGTTTTCCGAAATCGTGTCCTGCCTGGCGATCGATTCCACCACCTGGCGGTCGAGCTCGGAGAATTCGCCGTGCTCCTGCTGGAGCAGTTCCTCCATATAGCGCATGCGGTAGCGGCCGAGCTCCTCGCGGCTGATGCGGGCGCCATGCGGCAGGCCCGGATGGTCGGCGCGGATGCGGTCGGCGAGGCTCGGGCGCAAATCGTCGATGCGCACCAGGTCGCGCTTGCGGAATTTGCGGCCCGAGATCGCCGACGGTCTTTTCTTGGGCTTTGCCCGCGAGGCGCCGGGGCCCGCCGGTTCGGAGTCGGGCACTTCGGGCGTGTCGAAATGCTCGTCCGAAACGCCATGCAGGTCCTCCCCGGTGGTCGGCGCCTCGAAATATTCGCCGCCGCTGTCATTGTCCGCCGCCTGCTGCTCGGATGCCTTGGGAACGGTGCTCATGATGCGGGCTCCTGCCGTGGTGGAAGACGATAGACCGATGCGGCGATGCTTAGCCAGCATCGCGGCGGATTTGAGCAGCCCTATGCCATGCCTTGCGGACGATTGCGTGACAGGAAGGGGGCAGCGGGCCGCCTTTCGGGGCTCGCCCGGTCGAGAGACATTCGAGGCTAGCCGCCCTGGCGACGGCAACAAAAAACCCGCCTTGCGGCGGGCGGCTGGCGCAAATCAGCACCATAGCGAGAACAGTAGCATAGTGGCCCTCACCCTGTCAAGAAAAAATTCCTATCGGGGACAACTGGCGGCAGATTGCAGGTTTCGGCGCTGGCGTCCGCTTTCGAGCGCCGGCGCCGCCCCTCATTGCCCTGCCGGGCATTTCTCCCCGTATAGGGACGGGGAGAAATGAGCGCCGCGACGCCGGCGCTATCCTCGCGACGCTGGTGATTGGCGAAAGCGGCGACGACAGCTCGCCCGCTCACTGCTGTTCGGCGTACATCACCCTGGTCGGGGCGTCGGCTATCGCCGGCGACAGGCTGCGCTGGATCAGCGCCTCGACATGGTCGTTGCGCTGGCGGGCGCTGTCGGCACCCATCACCACCACGATCAGCTGGCGGCCGTCGGCTTCGTAGGAGGTGACGATGTTGAAGCCGGAGGCCCTGATATAGCCGGTCTTGATGCCGTTCACGCCGCGCACGCGGCCGAGCATGTCGTTGTGGCCGCGCACCAGCCGGCCGCGGAACATGAAGTCGCTTTCGGAAAAATAATGGAAATGCTGGGGGAAGCGCTGGTGCAGCGCCATGCCGAGCACCGCCATGTCGCGCGCGCTGGTGACCTGGCCGCCGTCGGGCAGGCCCGAGGCGTTGCGGAAAACGGTGCTGGTCATGCCGAGCTGGCGCGCCTTGGATGTCATCATGGCGGCGAACTGCTCCTCCGAGCCGCCGAGATATTCGCCCACCGCCACCGCCACGTCATTGGCCGATTTGACGACGATGGCGCGGATGGCGGAATCGACGTCGATCGTTTCCCCGCGCCGGAAGCGCAGCTTGGTCGGCGGCTGCGAGGCGGCGTGGTCGGAGACCGGGATCTGCGTTTCCTTGGAGACGCGGCCGCTCTCCATCGCCTCGAACAGCAGGTAGAGCGTCATCATCTTGGTCAGCGAGGCCGGATAGCGCGGCGCCCTCGAATTGACCTCGAACAGCTGCTTGCCGCTTCTGATATCGACGACGATGGCCGCGTATTTCTGCGGCGGCGCCGGCACGGCGAGCACCGAGTCCGGCGGTGTCGTGGTCGAGCAGCCCGCAGCCATCAGCAACAGGCCAAGGGCGACGAAAAGTCTCTGGACGAGCGGAAGGCGACGCTGGTGGGACAAGGGCAAGTCTGTTCGGGTCAGGCTGTTGCTGAGATGCGGCGAAGCTAACGTAACCCGCCGGCTGCGTCCATTTGGTTAATGGCGGTAGCCCCAGCTTTGTCTGCTTCAAGCTTGGGTTTCCTCGCCCCCACAAAGTGGGGGAGAGGTGGCTCGGCGAAGCCGAGACGGAGCAGGGGCAGCGCCGACCATGCCGTATGATCTGGAGACATTGCAGGTCTGCGCCCTACGAAAGCCCCCTCTCCGGCCGCTTCGCGGCCACCTCTCCCCCGCCTTTCGCGGGGGCGAGGAACCCAAGCCTTCCAACGCTGATGCAAAATGCCGGTCGCGGTGCTTGCGCATCCGGTGGCGAACGGTTCTTGTTGCGCTTTCGGATTCGATGAGAGCGCAATGGATACGGTCACCCTCAAGGCACGCGGCATTTCGGTTTCGCTCGACACCACGGTCGGCCATATCGCCGACATGGTTGTCGAGGATGGCGGGCGCCAATTGCGGCCGCTGCACCGCGCGCCCTGGGTCGGCGCGCCACGCGATACGCTGCCGGCCGACTTGCCCGCGGGCACGGCGCGGCTGTCCGGCGATTTCCTGTGCGCGCCGTTTTCGCGCAGCGACGTCGAGGAAGCGCCGCTGCATGGCTGGCCGGCCAACAGCGCCTGGGACGTCACCGAAAGCAGCGCCGTGGACGGCGGCTGGCGAGCCGTCTTCCGGCTGCGCCGCAAGGTGATGGGCGCGAGTGTCGACAAGGTCCTGACGCTGCGCGACGGCCATCCCTTTCTCTACCAGGAACATGTGTTTTCCGGCGGCCACGGCGCGATCTCCGTCGCCCATCATCCGATGACGGCGATGACGGATGGCGGCCGGCTGGCCTTTTCGCCCAAACGCTTCGCCGCCTCGCCCGCCGATCCGCTGGAGCCCGATCCCGCACGCGGCCGCTTCCTGCTCGCCTATCCCGGGCGCACCAGCGATCTCGGCCGTTTTCCCGCCGCCGGCGGCGGCACGCTCGACCTGACGGATTACCGCATGGACGACCGGCGCGAGGATTTCGTCACGCTGGTCGAGGCCGATCATGGCGGACCGGGCTGGACGGCCCTGGCGCGCCGGGCCGAGGACGATTTGGTTCTGGTGCTGAAGAACCCGGCCGAGCTGCCGGTCACCATGCTGTGGTTCAGCAATGGCGGCCGCGACTACGCGCCGTGGAGCGGCCGGCATCTGGGCGTGCTCGGCATCGAGGACGGGCGCACAGCCGTCGGCCATGCCGCCTCGATCGGCGACAACTGGCTGACGCGCGAAGGCGTGGCGACGGCGTTCGCGCTCGGCGAAGGCCTCTACGTCTCCTTCCGCCATGTCATCGGCGCCCTGCCGCTGTCGGGCACCGAGCCGCCGCAAGAGGTCACCACGGCGGACGGCCGCATGCGGCTCTCGGGCGGAGGCCCGGCGCGGGAGGTGCCGTTCGACAGCGATTTCCTGCGCATCGGCCAGGCCGCGGCCGGCTGAGTGGATGCTTCGAACGCCCCGCTTTTGACATTCGACCGCCGCTCCTTACCCAAAATGCCGGTTTGAAATTTCCGCCGAATGCCGCCAGAATAGCGGTCGCGCCAACCATCAGGGCACGCGAGGCTGCCATGTCCGAAATCGCCCATCTCGCCGCCACCATCTTCAAGCGCGCCGGCAAGGCAAAGCGCTTCATCGTCGCCATTGCCGGACCGCCGGGGGCCGGCAAGTCGACATTGTCGGCGAGCCTGCACGATCTGTTGCCGGAAGGCGCCGTGGAGGTCGTGCCGATGGACGGCTTCCACTATGACGACGTCGTCCTCAACCGGCGCGGGCTGCGCGCGCGAAAGGGCGCGCCGGATACGTTCGACTTCGGCGGCTTCGAGACGCTTCTGAAGCGCATCCGGGCGGGAGAGCCCGACATCGCCATCCCGGTGTTCGACCGCACCATGGAACTGTCGCGCGCCGCGGCCGCGATCATCGGCGCGGAGACCAAATTCATCCTGGTCGAGGGCAATTATCTGCTGCTCGACGAGGAGCCGTGGTCGCGGCTGGCGCCGCTGTTCGATTTCTCGATCTTCGTCGAGGTGCCGCGCAACGAGCTTGAGCGCCGGCTGATGGAGCGCTGGCACGAACATGGCCGCACCGAGGAGGATGCGCGCGCCTGGATCGCCTCCAACGACATGCCCAACATCGAACGCGTGCTGGCGCGGCGCCGGGCGGCCGATCTGGTGATTGGTTAACCTGTTTAATTGTCGATATTTGCAGGCGGGAACCTTAAGGGGTTTCGCACCGTTATGACCGCGAACCCGATTGTCCGGCGTAAGGGGATTTTGCAATGGCAACCAAGGCAAGAAAACCCGCGGCCGCCAAGACCAGGACGGCGAAGACGACGCAGGCGAAAGCCGGCGCTGGTCCGGCGATCGCCGAACGTTCGAAGGACGCCAAGCCCAGCTTCGGCAAGGCCGCACCTCGGAAAGTCGCGGCCGCGGCCGCAAAGCCGGCCAGCGCGCGCAAGCCGGCGCCAGACAAGCCCGGCACTGTCCGCACAGTGGCGAGCGTTGCAGCCGGCGCGGTGGTGGCGACAGCGCGCGGCGCCGCTTCGCTGGCGGCTTCCGTGATGGGCAAAGGCGGCTCGAAAGCCAAGGCGAAATAGCCGAGCCTACGACATTCCGCGCCCAGGGCGGCGGGAGCTTTCAGCCCTTTGCCGGAATGGTCAGGCCTTTCTGCACCGCCGGCCGCGCCAGGCTGCGCTCCAGCCATGCCGCCAGGCTGACGAAATCATCGAAGCCAACGAGGTCGCGCGCCTCATAGAAGCCGATCAGGTTGCGCACCCAGCCGATGAGCGAGATGTCGGCGATGGTGTAGTCATTGTCCATGATCCATTTGCGGCCCTTCAGCCTGCCGTCGAGAACGCCGAGCAGGCGGCGCGATTCATCGCGGTAGCGCTCCAGCGGCCGCTTGTCGGCGATCTCGCGGCCGGCGAATTTGTGGAAAAAGCCGACCTGGCCGAAGATCGGGCCGATGGCCGCCATCTGGAAGAACACCCACTGGATCGTCTCGTAGCGCCGCGCCGCGTCCGCCGGGACGAGCAGGCCGGTCTTGTCGGCGAGGTAGAGCAGGATGGCGCCGGACTCGAACAGGCCGATCGGCTTGCCGTCCGGACCGTTCGGATCGATGATCGCCGGTATCTTGCCGTTGGGATTGAGCGACAGGAATTCCGGCGTCCAGCTTTCGTTTTTGCCGATGTCCACATAATGCGGCTCGTAGGCCAGCCCGATCTCTTCCAGGGCGATCGATATCTTCACTCCGTTGGGGGTCGTCGCGGAATAGAGCTGGATCCGGTCCGGCTGCCTGGCCGGCCAGCGGGCGGTGATTGGAAAGGCGGACAGGTCGGCCATCGAAACTCCTGGGCGGGAACCGCACCGAGCGGCGCGGTCGTGGTGGGCAAAGGATTAGGCGTCGGCCCCGGCATGATCAATGCAGCGGCAGAGGTTTGGCCGTGCATGCACAGTCAACAAATCGAAGGGTGCCGGCAGATGGAGACCTGCGGGGAAGACCATGATCGTCGGGATCAGATCGCCTTGAAGGCCAGCACCGCATTGGTGCCGCCGAAGGCGAAGCCGTTGCTGATGGCGGCGCGCACCTTGCGCTCGCGCGCGACGTTCGGCGTCACGTCGAGATCGCATTCGGGGTCAGCCTCGCGGAAATTCGCGGTCGGCGGCACCACGCCCTCGCGGATCGCCATGACGCAGGCGATCATCTCCAGCCCGCCCGAGGCGCCAAGGCAATGGGCATGCATCGACTTGGTCGACGAGACGGAAAGCGAGCGCGCGTGCTCGCCGAAGACGCGCTTGATCGCGGCGGTCTCGATCTGGTCATTGGCCTTGGTGCCGGTGCCGTGCGCATTGAGGTAGTCGATATCCTCGGGGTTCAGCCCGGCGTCCGCCAGGCAGAAACGCATCGCCGCTTCCGGCCCTTCTATGGTTGGCGCAACGATGTCGGAGGCATCGGCCGAGAGGCCGGCGCCGACGATTTCGGCGAGGATGTTTGCGCCGCGCGCCACCGCATGGTCGTAGCTTTCCAGAACCGCCATGCCGGCGCCTTCGCCGAGCACCAGGCCCTGGCGATCGGCCGAAAACGGCCGGCAGGTGTCGGGCGACAGCACGCGCAGCGCTTCCCAGCCCTTCAGCACGCCCCAGACCAGCGGCGCCTCGGTGCCGCCGGCGACCATGACGTCGGCGCGACCGAGCCGGATCTGGTCGACCGCCGATGCGATGGCGTGGTTGGCCGACGAGCAGGCCGAAGTGACGCCGAACACCGGTCCACGCAAGCCGAGATGCATGCTGACCTGGCCGGCGGCGGCACCCGGCATGACCTTCGGCACCGTGAAGATGCCGGCGCGATTCTTGCCCTCGATCAGGATGGCGCGGTAGTTCTCCTCGACCGTCTCGAAGCCGCAGACGCCGATGCCGATGACGGCGCCCATGCGGTAGGTATTGTCCGCATGGGGGGCCAAGCCGGACTGCTGTAAGGCTTCGCGGGCGGCAATCACCGCCAACAGGCTGAAACGGTCCATCGACACCAGCTGCTTGCGCTCGATGCCATGGTCGGGCAGGGCCTTGATCTCGCAGCCGATCTTGACCTTCAAATCGTGCAGGAACGGGTTGTCGATGGGACCGATCGCCGAGCGCCCGGCCCGCATCTCGGTCCAGATGGCCTGCACATCGGTGCCCAGACCACACAGCCCGCCGATGCCGGTAATGACGACGCGCTTGTGCATCCGGTCAGGCTTTTTTCGCGATCAGCGCGCGAACGGCCTCGACGATGTCGCCAACATTCTTCAGGTTGCTCCAGGCATCGACCGTGTTCATCTCGATCTCGATGCCATACTGCTCCTCGAGATCGAAGATGATCTCGGTCAGTTCCAGCGAATGGATGCCGAGCGCCGTCAATTCGGTGCTGGTGGTGATCTCCTCGCCGCCCGGCTCGGCATGAGCCTTGATCTTTTCGATGATTTCGGTCGCCAGTTGGTCAGCCATTCGGTCTCTTCCCCACTTTGTCGTTTCCCGACGCCAACTGAACAGCGCCTTTTTTGTCCTCGATATCAGGCCGCGACCGTCGCCTTAGACCCCCGCCAAGCGTCGCATGAGCGTACCAAGGTGGCTCCCTCTATAGAAACGGAAACGCCATCAAGCAACAAGCTATATATCGACAAAACCGCCGCGGTGCTTAACCTGACGGCGTGGATACGATCGTACATACCGGATTTTCGGCCCCGCCGGCGCAGCGGGCGGCCGGACTTGCGCAGCTTGTCTGCGCCAGCCAAGACGGCCGCACAAGGCTGCGCCGCCTCTATCAGGACGGTTCCGCCAAGATAAGGATGCCGGCCGTTTCCGGCGGCCCGCTGGAAGCCGTGCTGATCAACACCGCGGGCGGGCTGACCGGAGGCGACCGCCTCGGCTGGGAGATCGACGTCGGCGCGCATGCCAGCGCCACGATAACGACCCAGGCCTGCGAGAAGATCTATCGCGCCGCGTCCGACCGGGCCGAAGCCAACGTCCGGCTAAGGGTCGGCGAAAACGGCCGCATCGCCTGGCTGCCGCAGGAAACCATCGTTTTCAACCGATCGGCCTTTGCCCGCACGCTCGACCTCGATCTTGCCGCCGGCGCCGAGGCGCTGGTGCTGGAAGCCACCATCTTCGGCCGGACGGCAATGGGCGAACGCGCGGTCCAGGGCGGCTTTCACGACCGCTGGCGCATCCGCCAGGGCGGAGCTCTCATCCATGCCGAGGATTTCCGCATCGGGCCCGACATCGCCGCGACCCTGGCGCGCGCGCCGATCGCCGGCGGCGCCGTCGCGATGGCGACGGTCCTGCTGATCTCGCCGCGGGCGGAAGCGCTTCTCGATCCGGTTCGGGAGATCATTGGCGGCCAGGGCGGCGCCAGCGCCTGGAGCGTGCAGGAATCTGGCAAGCTTCTTGCGAGGCTTTACGCCGGCGACGGCTACCGGCTGCGCCAGCATCTGGTTCCGCTCGTCGGCTTGCTCAACGGAAAGGCGGGACTGCCCAAAATATGGTCACTGTGATCGTGTCCGCATCATTCCAGGGAAACGCATGAACCTGACGCCGAGGGAAAAGGACAAGCTGCTGATCGCCATGGCGGCGATCGTGGCGCGCAAGCGGTTGGAGCGCGGCGTCAGGCTCAACCATCCGGAGGCGATCGCGCTGATCACCGATTTCGTCGTCGAAGGCGCCCGCGACGGCCGCCCGGTCGCCGAGCTGATGGAAGCCGGCGCCCACGTCGTCAGCCGCGCCCAGGTGATGGATGGCATCGCCGAGATGATCCACGACGTGCAGGTGGAGGCGACATTCCCGGACGGCACCAAGCTGGTGACCGTGCATGAGCCGATACGATGAGGAGACAAACATGCTTGAGCTGCGCCCGAACTGCGAATGCTGCGACAAGGACCTGCCGCCGGAAGCGACGGATGCGCTGATCTGCACCTTCGAGTGCACCTTCTGCGCCGATTGCGCGAGAAATCTGCTCGGCGGCACCTGCCCCAATTGCGGCGGCAATTTTTCGGCACGGCCGATCCGTCCGCCGGCAATGCTGGAGAAATATCCGGCGTCCACCAGGCGCGTCCTCAAAGCCGAGGGCTGCGGTCCGGCCAAGGCCGCGTGACCTTTGCGCTCACAAACGAAAGGCAAGTAGAATGATCCCCGCCAAACGCCTGTGCCTCTCTGCGATCCTGCTCCTGGCTGCCGCAATGCCCGCCTATGCCCATGTCGGGGCAGGCACGACCTCCTCCTTCACCGCCGGCTTCATGCATCCGCTCTCCGGCCTCGATCATATGACCGTGATGGTCGCGGTCGGCCTGTGGGCGGCACAGAAAGGCGGCAAGGCCATGTGGGCCTGGCCGGCCGCGTTCGTGGGCGTGATGCTGGCCGGCGGCGCGCTCGGCATGCTGCATGTGCCGCTGCCCTTCGTCGAGCCGGGCATACTGGCGTCGGTGGTGGCGCTCGGATTGTTCGTGGCGCTGGCCGTCGATCTTCCTGTCACGGCCGGCGTCGCCATCATCGGCGCGTTCGCGCTGGTTCATGGCCACGCCCATGGCACCGAAGTGCCGGAAAATGCCGCAGGGCTTGAATATATGGCCGGCTTTGCCGTCGCCACGGCGCTGCTGCATGCCGCCGGCATCGCCGCCGGGCTTGGCCTCGGCACCCGGCTTCGCGTGCTCGTGCGGACCGCGGGTGCCGCCTGCACGGCCATCGGGCTCGGCCTCGTCTTCGGCGCCGTGTGACGAACGATGATTCCGGGCGAAATCATTCCCGCCGGCGGCGACATCGACCTGAACAAAGGCTTGCCGACAGCTACGCTCAAAGTGGCCAACAGCGGCGACCGGCCAATCCAGGTCGGCAGCCACTATCATTTCTTCGAGACCAATGAGGGCTTGAAATTCGACCGCGAACGGGCGCGCGGCATGCGCCTCGACATCGCCGCCGGCACCGCCATGCGCTTCGAGCCCGGACAGGAGCGCGACGTCACGTTGGTGCCGCTGGGCGGCAAGCGCGAGGTCTATGGCTTTCAGCAGAAGGTGATGGGCAAACTGTGAGGCCGATGGCGTCTCATGCGCGGCGTGCAAAGACCGCAAAGGGCTTTCGGGCGAGCATGAAAACGAGCTGTGCTCTCGGCTCAATCGGACGGCTTGGCCGCCGCATAGATAACGATCTTTCCGGGGTCGTCGAATTCCACGGCGAGAACGTCCTGCGCAAGCACGCGTCGCGAGTCGATGGCGTTGAACAGCAGCGCGTTGGCCTCGATCTCCTTGCGCAGTTCCGCAATGTCGTCCTGATGCTGCTTGACCTTGGTCTCGATCGCCGGCGGCGGACCGCCTTCGGTGCGCGCGGCATCGGTCAGGAAGACGATATCGACCTTGTCGAGCTTGGATGTCTTGCGCACCGTGCCGATGTTTTCACGCGTCCGGTCGATCGCCCTGGCGACTTTGCCGGCTTCGGCATCGCTCCTGGTTTCTTCCTGCTTGACGTCGGAACCGATGATCCGGTTGACGGTCTCCGGACTTTCAAGCCCTTGCGCGTGAAGGGAGGCTCCGGGGCTGCCTGCCACCAGGAATGCCATCGAGGCGAAGGCACAGAGCCGTCTCTTGCCGGGGTTGATCGCCATCGCTCGCTCCTGGACGGGTTCGTTTCGCGGCGCCGTTCAGCGCCGATGAAACGAAACGGCTCCTGCCCGGCCAAGGTTCCCTTCCAGATAGCGCGGGCGGACCGGACGACGGCCCGCCGCGCGGGCGTGCCGTCAGCTCGCCTTCTTGGTGATCAGGGTCAGGGCCCCGTTGGGCTCCATGCTGGCCGCGACCACCTGCGCCGAGGTCATGCCCTTGGCCTCGAGGGCGGATTTGACCTTGGGCGTGGCGTCGATCGAGCTGCGCAGCTTCTGGAGGCCAGCATCGCCGCGCTGGGCGATCACCTGGTTGACCTGCGTCTGGGTATCCTTCGGCAGTTCGGTGATGTCGACGATGTTGACGCTCTGGATCGTCGGCGCGGCCTGCTGCCCGCCGGGGGCGGGCGCGGCCGGCGCTGCTGGAGCGGGCTGTTGCGCGGGCTGCTGCTGGGCACTGGCGGCGCCTGCCAGCATCAGGGTGGCGGCAGCGGCGAGAACTATCGTTTTGCGCATGGATTTTCCTTCCATCGATTTGGCAAACGGTCGTTTTGGGGTGACCTGCCAACCTCAACCGCCAAATGGGATCAGAAGGTGTCGGCCAGCGGGTCATTGCGTGACCATTGGATGGCGGCAATGTGCAGCCCGGTTTCACCAGCACCGCAATTCGGGAGCAATCACTGATGGCCAGAATAACCCGCGCCGCCTATGCGCAGATGTACGGCCCGACCGTCGGCGACAGGGTGCGGCTCGCCGACACCGAACTCATCATCGAGGTCGAGAGGGATTTCACCATTCATGGCGAGGAGGTGAAATTCGGCGGCGGCAAGGTCATCCGCGACGGCATGGGCCAGAGCCAGGTCTCCCGCGCGCAAGGAGCGGTCGACACCGTCATCACCAACGCGCTGGTGATCGACGCCAACGCCGGCATCTTCAAGGCCGATATCGGCCTCAGGGACGGCCGCATCGCGGCGATCGGCAAGGCCGGCAATCCAGACACGCAGGATGGCGTCACCATCATCATCGGCCCCGGCACCGAGATCATCGCCGGCGAAGGCAAGATCCTGACCGCAGGCGGCTTCGACGCGCATATCCATTTCATCTGTCCGCAGCAGATCGAGGAAGCGCTGATGTCGGGCATCACCACGATGCTCGGCGGCGGCACCGGCCCGGCACATGGCACGCTCGCCACCACCTGCACGCCCGGGCCATGGCACATGGCGCGCATGATCCAGTCCTTCGACGCGTTCCCGATGAATATCGGCCTGTCGGGCAAGGGCAACGCCTCCCTGCCCGCGGCGCTCGAGGAGATGGTGCTGGGCGGTGCCTGCTCGCTGAAGCTGCACGAGGACTGGGGCACCACGCCGGCCGCGATCGACTGCTGCCTGTCGGTCGCCGACGACCATGACGTGCAGGTGATGATCCACACCGATACGCTCAATGAATCCGGCTTCGTCGAGAACACGGTGGCGGCGATCAAGGGCCGCACCATCCACGCCTTCCACACGGAAGGGGCCGGCGGCGGCCATGCGCCCGACATCATCAAGGTCTGCGGCCTGCCCAACGTCATCCCGTCCTCGACCAACCCGACGCGGCCCTACACGGTCAACACGCTGGCCGAGCATCTCGACATGCTGATGGTCTGCCATCATCTGTCGCCGTCGATCCCGGAAGACATCGCCTTCGCCGAAAGCCGCATTCGCAAGGAGACCATCGCGGCGGAAGACATCTTGCACGACATCGGCGCCTTCTCGATCATCTCCTCGGACTCACAAGCGATGGGCCGCGTCGGCGAGGTGGCGATCCGGACCTGGCAGACCGCCGACAAGATGAAGCGCCAGCGCGGTTCGCTGCCGCAGGAAACCGGCGACAACGACAATTTCCGCGTCCGCCGCTACGTCGCCAAATACACGATCAACCCCGCCATCGCGCACGGACTGTCGAAGGAGATCGGTTCGGTCGCTGTCGGCAAACGCGCCGACCTGGTGCTGTGGAACCCGGCCTTCTTCGGCGTCAAGCCTGATATGGTGCTGATCGGGGGCATGATCGCGGCGGCGCCGATGGGCGACCCGAACGCCTCGATCCCGACGCCGCAGCCGATGCACTACCGGCCGATGTTCGGCGCCTACGGCAAAGCGCGGACCAATTCCTCGGTGACCTTCGTCTCGAAGGCGGCACTGGAGTCCGGTCTGCACGGCCGGCTCAGCATCGACAAGCAATTCGTCGCGGTGGAAAACACGCGCGGCGGCATCGGCAAGCATTCGATGGTGCTCAACGACGCCACGCCGCATATCGAAGTCGACCCCGAGACTTACGAGGTTCGTGCCGACGGCGAACTCTTGACTTGCGAACCGGCGACGGTGCTGCCGATGGCGCAGCGGTATTTTCTGTTTTGATAAGATCGCCGCGAGCCATTGCCCTCGTTAAATGCGGCGATGAGTGGGTTGTGCCGGGCTGCCCGAATGGGC
Organism: Mesorhizobium sp. B2-3-2; assembly: GCF_006442295.1. NCBI lineage: Bacteria > Pseudomonadati > Pseudomonadota > Alphaproteobacteria > Hyphomicrobiales > Phyllobacteriaceae > Mesorhizobium > Mesorhizobium sp. B2-3-2. The sequence goes on from NZ_VFWA01000007.1 coordinate 12,915, forward strand.
CCACTCGTTCTCCGCGGACTTGGAAATTGTGCACTTTGGGAGCAATATCTCCTCAATGAACAAGATATTTCGCAAACAGCAATTGACGCCCTACGAGGCCGACTATGCTCAGTGGTGCGCCGAGCAGGGCGCGTTGCTGCGCGAAGGTCGTCTTTCCGACCTCGATCGTGAGAATGTGGCCGAGGAGATCGAGAGCTTGGGGCGGAGCGACAAAAGGGAAATTGCGAGCAGGCTTGGCACTTTGGTCCTTCACTTGCTGAAATGGGAGTTTCGGTCTGAGCAGCGCAAAACGGGCTGGTTGCTGACAATTCGGGAGCAACGGCTTCGGATTGAGGGCCTGCTTGATGAAAGTCCGAGCCTCAAAAAATATCCTGCGCAGGTGCTCGATCGAGAGTTCAAGATAGAAAGATCAAAGGCATTCGACGAAACAGGCCTGAGAGATCGGGATTTTCCTGTCCATTGCCCCTATGGGATCAAGGAAATCCTGGACGATGATTATTTCCCAGGATCACCGTGGTCTTCAGACAACCTTATGCGCGAATAGACTGACGGTGGTGTGTTGACGGACGTTCCATCACCTGGCGAGCATTCGGCATGGCCACCGAAATAGCTTCGCCCCACGACATCTTCCCGCATATCCGCATCGTCATGGGCATGGTGATCGGGCTCGGCGTCGCGCGCCTGCTGTCGGGGGTGGCGCGCATCGTCCAGCACCCCGGCCAATACCGGCTCTATACGGTGCACCTGGCCTGGGTCGCCTCGGTGCTGTTGATGCTGGTGCATTTCTGGTGGTGGGAGTTCGGCCTCTATGCCATCGAAACATGGACCTTCGGCAAGTACCTGTTCATCATCTTCTACGCCATCACCCTGTTCCTGCTCTGCGCGCTGCTGTTTCCGGATTCGATGCTCGACTACACCAGCTATGAGGATTTCTTCTATTCGCGGCGCGCCTGGTTCTTCGGCCTGCTGGCCGCGACCTACCTGCTCGACGTGATCGACACGCTGCTGAAGGGGCCGGAGCATTTCGCCCGCTTCGGCAGCGAGTATCTGTTTCGCACGCCAGTCTTCGTCGCGTTGTGCATCGTCGCGATCCTGGTGCGCGACCGCCGGTTCCACATCGCCTTCGTCGCGGCGGCGCTGATCTACCAGATATCGTTCATCCTGCGGCTCTTCGACACGATCGTATGACGGCCGCGGATGCTCTAGGCTGACCGGGAAAGGCAGGGTTCAACCATGTACAAGGCCGTCGGATCGCGTGGATCCCGGGTCAGCCGTGTTCTGTGGATGCTCGAAGAACTCGGGCAGGCCTATGAATTCGTCGAAATTCCCCTGCGCTCGCCCGAAGCCTATGCGCTCAATCCCTCGGGCAAGGTGCCGATCCTGATCGACGGCGAGCTGACGCTGACGGATTCGGCGGCGATCTGCGTCTATCTCGCCGATAAGCACGCGGATAAGGGCATGGGCGCCAGTCCCGGCCTCGCAGGCCGCGCCGAAATGGATTCCTGGATGCATTTCGCCCAGTCCGAGCTGGAAGCGCCATTGTGGAACAAATTGCGCCACCGTTTCCTGCTGCCCAGGGAGGTCCGGGTCGATGTCGGCCCCGCGGCCGCTTACGATTTCGCCTCCGAGATCAAGGCGCTGGACCGCCGGCTGGGCGACAAGCCATTCGCGCTCGGCGACCGGTTCTCGGCTGTCGACGTGCTGCTCGGCGACATGGGCGGCTGGGCCAGAGCCGGCCGCTTTCCAATAGAATCCGAACGCGTCAACGCCTATTTCGACCGCGTGCTTTCACGCCCTGCCCGTGCCCGGGCGCAAGCCAATGGCGGAGCCATGAAATGAAGCTCAACCTCAACACCGACTTCACCAAGTTCCCGCGCGCCATCTCGGTGCTGACCTCCGGCAATGCCGGCACCACGGCGCCATCCGGACGTGCCGTTCTTGCCCATGACGAGCGGCATCTGCGCCGCCGGGCGATCGAATTGTCCGACGGCAGCAAGGTGCTGGTCGACCTGCCGGAGCCCGTCGCGCTCAACGACGGCGACCGGCTGGTGCTGGAAGATGGTCGACATATCGAGATCTTCGCGGCGCCGGAGGAGGTCTATGACATCCGCGCCCGCGACGCCGTGCATCTGGCGGAACTGGCCTGGCATATCGGCAACCGCCATCTCGCGGCGGCGATAGAGGCGGAGCGCATCCTCATCCTGCGCGATCATGTCATCAAGGCGATGCTGGAGGGGCTCGGGGCCACGGTGCGCGAGGTCTCCGAACCGTTCAAACCGGTGCGCGGCGCCTATTCCGGCGGCCATGACCACGGCCATGCCCACGCCCATAGCCACGCCGAAGCGCATTCGCACAGCCATTCGCACAACCACCACGATCATCACGATCATCACCATGATCACCATGACTGACCAGCCATCCGGCATCGCCCTGCTGCGATTGATGGCATGGCTGTCGCCGGTCTTTCCGGTCGGCGGCTTTTCCTACAGCCATGGTCTCGAGCGCGCCGTGCACGATGGGCTGGTGGCCGATGCGACGGGCCTGGCTGCATGGCTTGAAACGCTGGTCGAGAGGGGCTCCGCCTGGAACGATGCCGTGCTGTTCGCCGAGGGCTGGCGCAAAGCCCGCGAAGGCGGCGATCCGGCCGAAGTCGCCGCACTGGCCGAGGCGTTGGCCGGGTCGCGCGAGCGCCATGCCGAGACCATGCTGCAAGGTGCGGCTTTCCTCAAAGCGGCCGCCGCCTGGCCCACTCCCGTGCTGGAGTGCTTGCCCGCCGATTGTGCGTACTGCATCGCCGTCGGCGCTGTTGCCGGCGGCAATGGTATCGCGCTTCAGGATGCGCTGTGCGCCTTCCTGCAGGCCTTCTTCTCCAACCTCGTCCAGGCCGCGATCCGGCTGGGTGTCGTCGGACAAAGCGGCGCGACCAGTTTGCTCGCCGGCTTCGAGCCGCTGGCCCTTGCGACCGCCGCCCGCGCATCCCGCTCGACATTGGACGATCTCGGCGGTTGCGCCTTTGTCTCCGATATCACGGCGATGCAGCACGAAACCCAGTATTCGCGATTGTTCCGCTCATGATCGTCCTTGCCTTCGTCCTCTCCTTCGTCCTGCTGGTGATCACCGCGTTGCATGTCTATTGGGGCATTGGCGGGATATGGCCGGGCAAGGATGCGGCGTCCTGCGCGCATGCGGTGGTCGGCTTTCACGGCGTCGACGAGATGCCGGCGCCGTTCGCCTGCTTTGCCGTCGCCGCCTGCCTGGCGCTGGCGACGCTCTGGCCGATGGCTCTGGAGGGCGTGTTTGCCTCGCCCTTTCCCAGGGAAGGCCTCGCCGCCACCGCGCTGCTGATCGGATTGGTGTTCCTCGGACGCGGCATTGCCGGCTTCACGCCCTGGTGGCGCCGGCTGGCACCGGAACAGCCTTTCGCGCGGCTCGATATCAGGCTTTATTCGCCGCTGTGCCTGCTGATCGGGCTCGGCTTCGCAGTCCTCGCCATTACGGAGTTCCCGACATGACGCAGCCCAACGGTCCCCTTCGTATCGGCATTGGCGGCCCCGTCGGTTCGGGCAAGACGACGCTCACCGAAAAGCTGTGCAAGGCGCTGCGCGAGGAATTCTCCATCGCCGTCGTCACCAACGACATCTACACAAGGGAAGACGCCATGATGCTGGCGCGGCTGCAGGCGCTGCCGGAGGAGCGCATCGTGGGCGTCGAGACGGGCGGCTGCCCGCATACCGCCATCCGCGAGGACGCCTCGATCAATCTGCAGGCGATCGCGGAGCTCAACCGCAAGTTCCCCGATCTCGACATCATCTTCATCGAATCCGGCGGCGACAATCTTGCCGCCACCTTTTCGCCGGATCTCGCCGACCTCACGCTCTATGTCATCTCCGTCTGCCAGGGCGAGGAGATCCCGCGGAAAGGCGGTCCGGCGATCACCCGTTCCGATTTCCTGATCATCAACAAGAGCGACCTGGCACCCTATGTGAACGTCAATCTCGACGTGATGGAGAGCGACGCCGCCCGCATGCGCGGCAAGCGACCGTTCGGCTTCACCGACCTGTCGCGCGGCAAGGGGTTGCGAGAGGTCATCGATTTCATCGTCGAGCATGGCGGCTTGAGGGTCGGGACCGGCGCAAGCACGGCGGCGTGAGCTGGCTGCACCAACCGAAACCGGTTGCGGGCTCGAACAGGGCACGGCATTGTTGCAAAAAACCGGAGGATTTTCGATGAGCATCGCCCGCCTGCAAAAGGAACCGCTGACCAACCTGCCCTTCTATGAAGAGCGTGTCGATCTTGCCTGCGCTTTCCGCTGGACGGCGCGGCTCAACATGCATGAGGCGGTGGCCAACCATTTCTCGCTGGCCATCAACGAGGACGGCACAAAATTCCTGATGAACCCCAACCAGGTGCATTTCTCGCGCATCAAGGCGAGCGACCTGCTTGTGATCGACGCCAACGATCCCGAGACGCTGTCCGGCCCGAACGCGCCCGACCCGACCGCGTGGGGCCTGCACGGCGCCATCCACCGCAATGTTCGCCACGCGCGCTGCGTCATGCATGTGCATTCCATCCATGCCACCGTGCTGGCCTCGCTTGCCGATTCTAGGCTGCCGCCGATCGACCAGAATTCGGCGATGTTCTTCAACCGTCATGTGGTCGACGCCCATTATGGCGGGCTGGCCTTCGAGGAGGAGGGCGAGCGATGCTCGCAGCTTCTGACCGACCCCAAGGTCAAGGTGATGGTGATGGGCAATCACGGCGTGCTGGTCATCGGCGACACGGTGGCCGATGCCTTCAATCGCATGTTCTATTTCGAACGCGCCGCCGAGACCTACATCAAGGCGCTGTGGACCGGGCGTCCGCTGCGCACGCTGTCCGACGCCATCGCCGAGAAGGCCGCAAGCGAGATGGACGACTATCCCGGTCAGGCCGAACGCCATCTCAGCGAGTTGAAGGCGATTTTGGACGAGCAGGAGCCGGTTTATCGGAATTAAAGCCGGACTCTTCCTTCTCGCCGTTTACGCCACGCTATCCATCTTTTGTGACTGGCGTGAACGACCGGCCCGAGGCTTGATTGCCAGGTGGTTCCCCCAATCCGTCGCTGCTTCGCAGCGCCACCTTTCCCCCCTCCGGAGGGAAAGGAAGGGAGCGTTGCTAGACGAGCGTTGATGACAAAAAGCTTGGCTTCCTTCCCCTCCCCCGTCGATCGGGGGAGAAGTGGCTCGGCGAAGCCGAGACGGAGTGGGGGTCGACCAGCGCTTAGCTCAGAGCCCCAGTTCTCTGCGCAATTCCTCGGCGCTGTTGATGACCACAGCTCCGGGCGGTCCTTCCATCGGTTTTTCCGGCCAGAAGATCGTCTTCATCCCCGCCGCCAGCCCGGCCATGGCACCCGGCCAGCTGTCGTCGATCGCCACCGCGTTCGCGGGATCGACATCGGCGAGATAGGCGGCGCGCAGGAACGGCTCGGCGTTCGGCTTGCCTTCGCGCACGTCGTTGCGGCTGATGGTCTTCATGCCGGGATAGGTCAGGCCGACGATGCCCAGATTGGCGTCGACGATCATGCGGTCGGAATTCGAGACCACGGCCTGCTGCACGCCAAGCGTGCGCAATTCGTTGAAGATCTCGATCGCACCGGGGCGCGGCTTCAATGTCGCAACAAGCGGCAGATAATGCTCGTATTTGTGGACGATCCACTCGTCGAAGGGCAGATCCAGGCCGAACTCGTCGCGCATCATCAGATAGACCGGCCAGGCAGCGACCCCGAGAACGCGCTCATGCAGGTCGGCCGGGGGCGTGAGGCCGACATTGCGCATCGCCGCCACCAGGGCTGCCTCGTGCAGCGGTTCGCTGTCGACCAGCGTGCCGTCCATGTCCCAGAAAACCGCTTTCGGTGTCATGCAACGCTCCTTTTGGCGTTCCCTTAAAGGGTTTACCCCGCGAGATAAACCATCCGGACGGCAGAACGTGCCACCTGTCGGAACGGAAATCCTCCTTCTGCCTGCCGCACAACGCGCAGTCCGACGATGGTCCGGCCGAGCGCGTCCCGACAGGCGCAAGCAATTGCCCTGGCGATTGACAATTGCGCAGCGCGCGGTTCCCTGCGAAAGTAGGCGCGGACCGCTTCCATGACTGGCGGTTTCGGGAGGCAGGACGTGAACAACCGGCAGGAGGGCGGCAGCAACAGGTTGGACGATGCCGCCCGCGCGGGCTGGCTTTATTACGTTGCCGGCAACACGCAGGACCAGATCGCCGCCACGCTCGGCATCTCGCGGCAGACTGCGCAGCGGCTGGTGTCGCTGGCAGTGTCGGAGGGCCTGATCAAGGTGCGCGTCGACCATCCGATCGCCAACTGCCTCGACCTCGCCGCCCGCCTGAAGTCGCGCTTCGCGCTCGACCTGGTGGAGGTGGTGCCGAGCGACCCGACCTCCTCGTCGACGACGATCGGCATCGCCGAAGCGGCGGCCGCGGAAATCGAGAGGCGGCTGAGATCGCCGGCCCCGATCGTGCTGGCGATCGGCACCGGCCGTACGCTGAAGGCGGCGATTGAGCAATTGCCGCCAATGGAGTGTCCGCAGCACAAGGTGGTGTCCCTGACCGGCAATATCTCGCCCGACGGTTCGGCCGCTTTCTACAACGTCATCTTCACCATGGCCGACAGGGTCAAGGCACGGTCCTTCCCGATGCCGTTGCCGGTCATCGCCTCCTCGCCGCAGGAACGCGAGATGCTGCTCAGCCAGCCGATGATCCAGCCGACGCTGGCGCTGGCCGCGGAGGCCGACGTCACCTTCGTCGGCATCGGCGACCTCGGCCCGAAGGCGCCGCTCTACGAGGACGGCTTCATTTCCGACGCCGAGCTGAAGGCATTGCAGAAAGCGGGCGGCGTCGCCGAAATCGTCGGCTGGGTGTTCGATCGCGACGGCCGCATGGTCGAGGGCATCACCAACGACCGGGTGTCGTCGGCGGCCCTGCCGTCACGCGAGAAGTCGCTGGTCATCGCGCTCGCAATGGGTGAACGCAAGCTGCCGGGCATCCTGGCGGCCGTGAACCGCCGGCTGGTCAACGGCCTCATCACCGACGAACGAACCGCCGCCGCCCTGCTGGCGAACGGATGAGCCGAAAGCCTCGAAGCAACATCGATTTGCGATAAAATCCGGGCCTGCTATCCGTGCCGTCCGAAAGGATCGTTGCCGTCGAGAAAGCCAAGGTCCCGCTGCAAGTGCGGCGACAGGTCCCTGATATCGAGATGCGCCTTTTTCCTGGTCGCGAACCAGCCGAATCCGTCCGCAAGCCATGAAATCCAGCGATGATCCGGAGCGGGAGTGCATTTTTGCTGCGCCATGGTCATGATCGTCAACCTTCGCTATCTTCAACCCGAGTGACGGGCCGAGGCTGAATGTCGGTCGTGCCGGCCGCCTTTGCCAATCGAACGTCGATAAGGATCCATAAGGAGGCTTTATGCCGGACCTCAGTTCGCGACAGGTTTCGCAGCTTCCGCCGCTGCAGGCGATCCGGGTGTTCGAGGCGGTGGCGCGGCATCTGTCCTTCACAAAGGCGGCCGAGGAACTGGCGATGACGCAAGCAGCGGTCAGCTATCAGATCAAGGTGCTGGAGGAGCGGGTCGGCGCGCCGCTTTTCCTGCGCCGGCCGCGACAGATCGAACTCACCGAAGCCGGGCAGCGCCTGGCGCCGGCGGTCAGCGAGGCCTTCGCCATACTCGGCCAGGCCTATGCGGCGGCGCGCGGCGGGGCCGACGGTCTGCTGTGCGTCACCACGGTGCTGACCTTTGCCTCCAACTGGCTGGCGCATCATCTGGGTTCGTTCCAGATCGCGCATCCCGCCCTTGCCGTGCGGCTCGACACATCCAGCCGGCTCACGGATTTCGCCCGCGAGGATGTCGACCTTGCCATCCGCTCGGGCGGCGGCAAATGGCCGGGGCTGGAAGCCTACAAGCTGCTCGACGCCGATTTCACGCCGATGCTCAGCCCCAAGCTCGCCGCGAGCATCGGCGGCGTCAAGGAACCGGCCGACCTGTTGCGGCTGCCGATCCTCGATCCCGGCGATATCTGGTGGACGCAATGGTTCGAGGCCGCGGGCGTACAAAGCCATGACCTCGCCAAGCGCCCCGGCAGCAGCATGGGCGCGCAGGCTTATGAGGCCAATGCGGCCATCGCAGGCCATGGCGTGGCGATCCTGACCAGGGCGCTGTTCAAGGCGGAACTCGCCGACGGCCGGCTGATCCAGCCCTTCGACCTGGTCGGCGACGACGGCCACGCCTATTGGCTGGTCTATCCGGAGGCGCGCCGCAACGTGCCGAAGATCCGCGCTTTCCGCGACTGGATCCTGGCCGAGATCGCCTGCTGACCGGCTAACTCCAGGATCAAAACCGCGCTCCCTCCAAATCGCCGTTGTCGCCCGGTCCGCGCCTGCGGGACGGCCATTTGCAACGTGTCATTATCCGCGCTCCTCCGTCGAGTGTGCGCTGCACCATCGAATCTGGCTTGACATAATTCATTCTTAGTGAGTAATTGCTCACAGCCAAGGCAAATGCTCATCTTGGTCCATGGGAGGAATTTGATGAAACTTCGTACGCTCATCCTGGGCTTGTGCTCGGCCAGCGCGCTCGCGTTCGCGGCACATGCCGAATCCATCACCATCGCCACCGTCAACAATGGCGATATGGTCCGCATGCAGAAGCTAACCGACGACTTCACCAAGGCGAACCCCGACATCCAGCTCAACTGGGTGACGCTGGAAGAGAACGTGCTGCGCGAGCGCGTCACCACCGACATCGCCACCAAGGGCGGCCAGTATGACGTGATGACCATCGGCACCTATGAGGTCCCGATCTGGGCCAAGCAGAGCTGGTTGTTGCCGCTCGACAAGCTCGGCGACGACTACGACGTCAAGGACATCATTCCGGCGATCGCCGGCGGCCTCTCGGTCGACGGCAAGCTCTATGCCGCGCCCTTCTACGGCGAAAGCTCCTTCGTCATGTACCGCAAGGACCTGATGGAGAAGGCAGGCCTGAAGATGCCCGACGCGCCGACCTGGGACTTCATCAAGCAGGCCGCCGACAAGATGACCGACCGCGCCAATGGCGTGAACGGCGTGTGCCTGCGCGGCAAGGCCGGCTGGGGCGAGAACATGGCCTTCCTGACCGCCATGTCGAATTCCTTCGGCGCGCGCTGGTTCGACGAGAACTGGAAACCGCAATTCGACCAGCCCGAATGGAAGAACACCTTGCAGTTCTATGTCGACCTGATGAAGGCCGACGGGCCGGAGGGTGCGTCCTCCAACGGCTTCAATGAGAATTTGGCGCTGTTCCAGCAGGGCAAGTGCGGCATGTGGATCGACGCCACCGTCGCCGCCTCCTTCGTCTCCGATCCCAAGGCCTCGCAGGTCGCCGACAAGGTCGGTTACGCGCTGGCGCCCGACAATGGGCTGGGCAAGCGCGGCAACTGGCTGTGGGCGTGGTCGCTGGCCATTCCCGCCGGCACGCAGAAGGCCGATGCCGCCGAGAAGTTCGTGTCATGGGCAACCAGCAAGCACTATGCAGAACTGGTCGCTTCGAAGGAAGGCTGGGCCAACGTTCCGCCGGGAACGCGCTCCTCGCTCTACGCCAATCCAGAGTACCAGAAGGCGGCTCCGTTCGCCAAGATGACGCTGGACTCCATCAATGCCGCCGACCCGACGCATCCGACCGTCAAGCCGGTGCCCTATGTCGGCGTGCAGTTCGTCGCCATCCCCGAATTCCAGGGCCTCGGCACCACCGTCGGCCAGCTGTTCTCGGCAGCCCTTGCCGGCCAGTCGAGCGTCGACGACGCGCTGAAGCAGGCCCAGGACGCCGCAACCGCGGCGATGACCGAGGGCGGCTACATCCAGTAAGGCTCCTCCCGGTGCCTAAGGCCGGTCGCCGACCATGGCCGGCAACGGCCGCCCGAAACCCAGTTCGGGCGGCCACCTCCGACAGCTCGAGAAAATTTCCGTCCGATCCTTGAAGGGTGACCGTCATGGCTACTCAGCAGACCCGTTCGCTTGCCCGTTTCATGATGGCGCCATCCGTCGTCCTGCTGCTCGTCTGGATGGTCATTCCGCTGGCGCTCACGCTCTGGTTCTCCTTCCAGCAGTACAATCCGCTCAATCCGATCCGCGACGGCTTCGTCGGCTTCTCCAATTACTCGCTGTTCTATTCCAACCCGGCCTTCCTGCAGTCGATCCTCAATACGCTGCTGATCGTCGTCAGCGTGCTTGTGATCACCGTGGTCGGCGGCATCCTGCTGGCGCTTTTGATCGACCAGCCGATGTGGGGCCAGGGCATCGTGCGCATCCTCGTCATCTCGCCGTTCTTCGTCATGCCGCCGGTGGCGGCACTGGTCTGGAAGAACATGATCATGCATCCGCAATACGGCGTCTTCGCCGACATAGCGCGGTTCTTCGGCCTCCAGCCCATAGACTGGTTCGGACAATATCCGCTGACCGCCATCATCATCATCGTCGCCTGGCAATGGCTGCCTTTCGCGACGCTCATTCTTTTGACTTCGCTTCAGTCGCTGGATGGCGAGCAGAAGGAAGCCGCCGAGATGGACGGCGCCGGCTTCATCAGCCGCTTCATCTACCTGACGCTGCCGCACATGTCGCGGGCGATCACCGTCGTCATCCTGATCCAGACGATCTTCCTGCTTTCGGTCTATGCCGAGATCCTCGTCACCACCAATGGCGGTCCGGGATACGCGTCCACCAACCTCCCCTTCCTGGTTTACCAGAAGGCGCTGCTGGAGTTCAAAATCGGCCAGGCCTCCGCCGGCGGCATCATCGCCGTCATTCTCGCCAACATCGTCGCCTTCTTCGCCATGCGCGCCGTCGGCAAGAACCTGGACAGATAAGGGAGGAAAAGATGGCACGCGCAGTCACAACCCGGCACAAGACGATCGCGACGGCTGCCGCCTGGATCGTCGCCTTGCTGATCTTCTTCCCGATTCTCTACACCATCATCACCTCGTTCAAGTCGGAACAGGAGGCGATCCAGGGCTTCAACCTGTTCCCGTCGGGAACCACGGAAAGCTATTCCGAGGTCCAGGCGCAGAGCGGCTATTTCAAGTTCTTCCTGAACTCGGTGATCCTGTCGGTCGGCTCGACCATCCTGGCCCTGCTGGTCGCCATTCCGGCGGCCTGGTCGATGGCGTTCTCGCCGACCAAGCGGACCAAGGACATTTTGATGTGGATGCTGTCCACCAAGATGATGCCGGCCGTGGCCGTGCTGTTTCCGATCTACCTGATCTTCCGCGACACCGGCCTGCTCGACAGCCGCATCGGCCTGATGGTGATGCTGATGCTGATCAACCTGCCGATCGTGGTGTGGATGCTCTACACCTATTTCCGCGAAATCCCCGGCGAGATCCTGGAAGCGGCGCGCATGGACGGCGCCTCGCTGTGGAACGAGATCATCTATGTGCTCACACCCATGGCGGTGCCGGGCATCGCCTCGACCATGCTGCTCAACATCATCCTGGCCTGGAACGAAGCGTTCTGGACGATCCGGCTGACCACGACGGAAGCAGCACCCTTGACGGCCTTCATCAGCTCCTTCTCCAGCCCGCAGGGCCTGTTCTGGGCGAAACTCTCGGCCGCCTCGACGCTGGCGATCGCGCCGATCCTGATCATGGGCTGGTTCAGCCAGAAGCAACTGGTGCGCGGCCTGACCTTCGGTGCGGTGAAGTAGGGGCGCCGTGAAGTAGCAGCGTGCGCCAGGCGGCGGACGGAAATCCACCGGGAGGAAAGCATGGGAAATATCACGCTCAAGAACGTCTCCAAGTCCTTCGGCTCGACTTCGATCATTCCCAACATCGATCTCGTCATCGAGGACGGCGAGTTCGTCGTCTTCGTCGGCCCGTCGGGCTGCGGCAAGTCCACATTGCTGCGCCTGATCGCCGGCCTAGAGGACACCAGCGGCGGCACCATCAACATTGACGGCCGCGACGTCACCGGCGAGGCGCCGGCCAAGCGCAAGCTTGCCATGGTGTTCCAGTCCTATGCGCTCTACCCGCACATGACGGTGGCCAAGAACATCGCCTTCCCGCTGAAGATGGCGGGCGAAGACCAGGCGACCATCGACAGGAAGGTGAAGGACGCCGCGCGCGTGCTCAATCTCACCAACTATCTCGAGCGCCGCCCCGGCCAGCTTTCCGGCGGCCAGCGCCAGCGCGTCGCCATCGGCCGCGCCATCGTGCGCCAGCCTTCGGCCTTCCTGTTCGATGAACCCTTATCCAACCTCGACGCGGCACTGCGCGGCACGATGCGGCTGGAGATCAGCGAACTGCACCACCAGCTCAAGACGACGATGATCTACGTCACCCACGACCAGGTCGAGGCGATGACCATGGCCGACAAGATCGTCGTGCTGAATGCTGGAAATGTCGAGCAGGTCGGCTCGCCGATGGAGCTCTACAAGACGCCGAAAAACCTGTTCGTCGCCGGCTTCATCGGCTCGCCGAAAATGAACCTGATCGAAGGCGCGCCGGCGGCGAAGTACGGCGCCAAGACCATCGGCATCCGGCCCGAGCACATGGCGATCTCGACCACGGCGGGCGACTGGAAGGCGACGGTCGGCGTCGCCGAACACCTGGGATCCGACACCTTCCTGCATGTCCAGGCCGACGGTGTCGGTCCGCTGACGGTGCGCGCCGACGGCGAACTCAGCGTCCACCACGGCGACAGCATTTATCTCACGCCCGACAAGGCCAAGCTGCATCGCTTCGGCCCCGACGGCAAGGCATTGGCGCCGTGAGGCTGAAAGGCAAATCGGCGCTGGTCACCGGGTCGGCGCGCGGTATCGGCAAGGCCTTCGCCGAAGCCTATGCCCGTGAAGGCGCCGTGGTGGCGATTGCCGACATCGATCTCGAAGCCGCCGAGAAGACGGCCGCCGGGATCGGCGGCACGGCCTACGCCGTGAAGCTCGACGTCACGGACCAGGCCTCCATCGACGCCGCGGTGAAGGCGGTGGAAACCAGGACCGGCGGCCTCGACATACTGATCAACAACGCCGCGATCTTCGACCTGGCGCCAATCGTCGAGATCTCGCGGGCGAGCTACGATAAACTGTTCTCGGTCAATGTCGCCGGCACGCTGTTCATGCTGCAGGCGGCCGCGCGCTCGATGATCGCGCGGGGAAAGGGCGGCAGGATCATCAACATGGCGAGCCAGGCCGGGCGGCGCGGCGAGCCGCTGGTCGCGGTCTATTGCGCCAGCAAGGCGGCGGTCATCTCGCTGACCCAGTCGGCCGGGCTCGACCTGATCAAGCACGGCATCAACGTCAACGGCATCGCGCCGGGCGTCGTCGACAGCGACATGTGGGACCAGGTCGACGCGCTGTTCGCCAAATACGAGAACCGGCCTAAGGGCGAAAAGAAGAGGCTGGTCGGCGAAGGCGTGCCCTATGGCCGCATGGGCAGACCGGAAGACCTCGCCGGCATGGCCGTGTTCCTGGCCAGCGATGAAGCCGAATACATCGTCGCCCAGACCTACAATGTCGATGGCGGCCAGTGGATGAGTTGAGGGCGGGGGCGGTCTCTTCTCCCCGTGCCTCCCGCGGGGAGAAGAGGCCAATATCAAGGTGGCGGCCGCATCGCCTCGGACGGCATGTGCCGCTCCCTACCCTCTCCCGGTGAAGGGGAGAGGAGGGTAACGAAGGCCGCAACCCGGCCAAAGGGTAAACAGATGACCGTGAAACTCTCTTCCGCCAATCTCGCCAACCTGCCCGCCAGCGTCGCCGGTCCGAAATATGACCGCGCGGCGCTGAAGGCCGGCATCGTGCATTTCGGCGTCGGCAATTTCCACCGCTCGCACCAGGCCGTCTATCTCGACGAGCTGTTCAACCAAGGCATCGGCCATGACTGGGCGCTGGTCGGCGCCGGCGTGTTCGAGGGCGAGAAGATCGGCCGCGGCAAATTGGAAGAGCAGGACTGGCTGACGACTGTGGTCGAGCAGGATGAGGGACATATGAGCGCCCGCGTCACCGGCGCCATGATCGATTTCCTGACGCCGGGCGATGCCGCCGCCATCATCGAACGGCTGGCGGATCCGGCGATCAAGATCGTATCGCTGACCATCACCGAAGGCGGCTATTTCATCGATCCGGCCTCCGGCGTGTTCAACCCGACGCATCCCGATATCGTCGCGGATGCGCAACCGGGCGCGACGCCGAAGACCGTATTCGGCATCATCCTCGCCGGGCTGGTGCGGCGCCGTGGCGACGGCATCGTGCCGTTCACGGTGATGTCCTGCGACAACATTCCCCACAATGGCCATGTCACGTCGGATGGCGTCATCGGGCTGGCCCGTCTGATCGACGAGGACCTGGCGGCCTGGGTCGGCGGCAATGTCGCTTTCCCGAACGCGATGGTCGACCGCATCACGCCGGCCACGTCGGACCGCGAACGCGCGATCCTGGCCAAGGATTTCGGCGTCGAGGACAATTGGCCTGTCTTTTGCGAGCCGTTCCGGCAATGGGTGCTGGAAGACAATTTCACCGATGGCCGTCCGCCGCTGGAGAAAGTCGGCGTGCAGTTCGTCAGGGATGTCGCCCCTTATGAGTTGATGAAGATCCGCATCCTCAATGGCGGCCACGCAGCAATCGCCTACCCGGCCGGGCTGATGGACATCCATTTCGTGCATGAGGCGATGCAGGAGCCGCTGGTGCGCGGTTTCCTCGACAAGCTCGAGCACGACGAGATCATTCCGACCGTGCCCCCGGTGCCGGACACGGTCCTGGAGGATTATTACCAGCTCATCGAAAAGCGCTTTTCCAACCCCAAGATCGGCGACACGGTGCGCCGGCTTTGTCTCGACGGTTCCAATCGCCAGCCGAAATTCATCATCCCGACCATCGCCGACCGCTTGAAAGCGGGAAAGAGCGTCGCCGGGCTGGCGCTGGAATCAGCCTTGTGGTGCCGCTACTGCTTCGGCACGACGGATAGCGGCGCGGTCATCGAGCCCAACGACCCGAGCTGGGACCGCTTGCAGGCGACGGCAAAGGCAGCGAAGGAGGCGCCCGCCGCCTGGCTTGCGATGGACGACATCTATGGCGATGTCGGCCGCGCCACCGCATTCGTCGAGGCTTTCGCGCATGCATTGAACGTGCTGTGGATGGATGGCACGCGCGCCACGCTGACGCGCTACCTCGCCGGCAAGCTCTGACACGGGACCATGACGCCGGAACTGGTCATCTTCGACTGCGACGGCGTGCTGGTGGACAGCGAGACGCTGTCGGTCTCGGCGCTGCTCGGCATGATCGCGCTTGCCGGCGGCAGCATTGGCGAAGACACGGCCTATGAGCATTTTCTCGGCAAGAGCATGAAGAGCGTGCGCGAGATCCTCGCCCGCGACTTCGGCCTTCCCATCACCGATCAGCACCTGACCACGATGCGCGTCGAATTGATGCGCAAATTCCGCGAGGAGCTGAAGCCTATCGCCGGCGTCAAGGAAGTGCTGCCGAGGCTCGGCTTGCCGTTCTGCGTCGCCTCCTCGGGCACGCTCGACCGCATCCGCTACGCGCTCGACGTCACCGGATTGCTCGGATTGATGGAGCCGCATCTGTTCAGTGCCGGCATGGTGGCCAGGGGCAAGCCGGCGCCCGACCTGTTCCTTCATGCCGCCGCCACGATGCGGGCGCATCCGCGCAAATGCCTAGTGATCGAGGACAGCCCCGCCGGCGTCGCGGCGGCGCGGGCGGCCGGCATGCGCGTCTTCGCCTTCACCGGCGGCGCGCACGCCGGCAACCCTGCCCTGAAAGCGCGGCTTGCGTCGAGTGAGCCGGACTTTATATTCGCTGACATGCTGCAATTGCCCGATCTGATTGCAGGCCTGGGAGCGAGAGACAGAGCATCTTGACGAAACAGTTCGTTTGCGCGGTCGATGTCGGCACCGGGAGCGCCCGCGCGGGCATTCTCGACACCAGTGGCACCTTGCTCGGCCGCGCCGAGCACCCGATCGCCATGCACCAGCCGAAGGCCGATCACGCCGAGCATGATTCGCGCGATATCTGGTCAGCCGTGTGCGCCGCGGTGCGTGCGGCCCGCGAAAAATCCGGTGTTGCCGCCGAGGACATTGCCGGCATTTCCTTCGATGCTACCTGCTCGCTGGTCGTGCGCGACAGGCAAGGCGGCCAGCTCAGCGTTTCGGTGACCGGAGAGGAGCGCTGGGACACCATCGTCTGGCTCGATCACCGCGCCATTGCCGAGGCCGACGAATGCACGGCGAGCGGCCATCAGGTGCTCGACTATATCGGCGGCGTCATGTCGCCGGAAATGGCGACGCCGAAGCTGATGTGGCTGAAGCGAAACCTGCCGAAGACCTGGAATGAAGCCGGCTATCTATTCGACCTCACCGACTTCCTGACCTGGCAGGCGACGGGGTCGCTGGCCCGCTCGCAGTGCACGCTGACCGCCAAATGGACCTATCTGGCGCACCGGGAACCCGCATGGCAGCGCGATTTCTTCGAACTCGTCGGCCTCGGCGACCTCTTCGAGCACGGCAATCTGCCCGAAAAGGCCAGTCCGGTCGGCGCTTACATCGGCTCTTTGAGCGCGCAAGCAGCGGCGGATCTCGGCCTGACGGAAAAATGCCGGGTCGGCGCCGGGGTGATCGACGCCTATGCCGGCGCGCTTGGCGTGCTCGGCGGCTTTGCCGGCGACGAGCGGAATATCGGCCGTCATCTGGCGCTGATCGCCGGCACATCCTCCTGCGTCATGGCGATGTCACCCGATCCGCAGCCTTTCGCCGGCGTCTGGGGCCCCTATTACGGGGCCGCGCTGCCCAAGCTGTGGTTGTCGGAAGGCGGCCAGTCGGCCACCGGCGCCCTGCTCGACCACATTATCCGCTGGCACGGCGCCGGCGGCGAGCCGAACGCGGCCATGCATGCCAGGATTGCAAGCCGCGTCGCCGAGCTGCGTGCCGCGGAGGGCGATGCGCTTGCCGGCCGGCTGCATGTGCTGCCCGACTTTCACGGCAACCGCTCGCCGCTCGCCGACCCGCATGCGGTCGGCGTGGTCAGCGGGCTTACGCTGGATTCCTCCTTCGACAGCCTGTGCCGACTTTACTGGCGCACCGCTGTCGGCATCGCGCTCGGCGTGCGCCATGTGCTGGAAGCGCTGAACGAGAACGGCTATCTGATCGATACGCTGCATGTCACCGGCGGCCACACCAAGAATCCGCTCTTGATGGAACTCTATGCCGACGCCACCGGCTGCACGGTGGTCGAGCCGCTGGCGGATGAGGCGGTGTTGCTTGGCACCGGCATGGTGGCGGCGACCGCGGCCGGGCTTTTCCCCGACCTCAACGCGGCCTGTCTTGCCATGCAGCAGGGCGGCAGGACGCGCGCCGCCAACCCGGCCGCCGGCGTCCGCTTCGATCGCGACTACCGGATTTTCCTGGAGATGCACCGGCAGCGCCAAGCGCTCGACGCGATACGGTAGAGCGCCTCGAGCAATCCCAGGAAAGTATAGAGCGGTTTCCGCCCGGTATTTGCCTCAAAACAACAGATAGACCAGCTCGCCGTTCGGAACCGGTGAGCTGCTCGAGGGCCAAGGCGCTTAGTCTACTGTTTGTGTAGTGATGCCCCTGACGTCGCGTCGAACAGGTGGATGCTTTCCTCCTCGAACGCGTAGCGCACAGGGGCATGCAGCACCGGGCATTCGCGTGCCGGAACCAGCGCGCTGATCTCCTTGCCGCCGGACCCGAATGTCACCAAGGCGTCATTGCCATGGAATTCGATGAGATCCGCAGTGCCTTGCAGTATGCTGGTCTCACCGGCGCCGGCCGTCTTCAGGTCCGGAGGCCGGATGCCCAGCACGGCGCGATCGCCGTGCTGGAGATGGAAGCCGGAGCCGTTCATCGAAAGCACCGTTCCGGCGCCAGTCAGTGTCCAGCCATTTCCTTTCCGAGCCACCGTCACGTCGATGAAATTCATGTTCGGCGTGCCGATGAAGCCGGCCACGAACATGTTGCGGGGCCGACGGTAGATTTCCGCCGGCGAGCCGACCTGCTCGACGACGCCGTCCTTGAGCAGCACGATCCGGTCGGCGAGCGTCATCGCTTCGAGCTGGTCATGGGTGACATAGACGGTGGTGGTCTTCAGCGACTGGTGCAGCCGGGCGATCTCGACACGCATGTGGTTGCGCAGCTTGGCGTCGAGATTGGACAGCGGCTCATCGAACAGGAAGACTTTCGGCGTCTTGATCATAGCGCGCGCGATCGCCACGCGCTGCTGCTGGCCGCCGGAAAGCTCGGCCGGCTTGCGGCCGAGATAGGGTTCCAGCCCGAGCGTCCTTGACACCGCTTCGACCCGCGTCCGGATCTCGGCCGCCGGCACTTTCTGGCGCCGCAGCCCGAAGGCGATGTTGTCGAAGATCGTCATGTGCGGGTAAAGGGCATAGTTCTGGAACACCATGGCGATGCCGCGGTCGCCCGGATCGAGATCGTTGACCACCTTGCCGCCGATCGAGACCTCGCCGCCGCTGATGTCTTCCAGCCCCGCCAGCATGCGCAGCAAGGTCGACTTGCCACAGCCGGACGGGCCGAGGAACACGACGAACTCGTGCTCCTCGATCGAGAGGTTGAGATCGCGGATGACGGTCGTGGCGCCATAGGCCTTGTCGACATGGGAACAGGTGATCGCGGACATGGTCAGCCCTTTTCGCCGCTGAGCAGGATCTGCAGCTTGACGTCCTGAGGGTGCGCTGCCGCCGCCCGCTCGAAAGCCTCGATGCTGTCAGAGAAATCATAGGTGCCGGTGATCAGCGGCTTGAGATCGACCTTGCCGGAGGCGATCAGCTGCAGGGCGCGGTCGAAAATATTGGCATAGCGGAACACGGTTTCGATGCGCACTTCCTTCGATATGGCCGCCGGCACGTTGAGCGCCACCGGCTCCACCGGCAGCCCGACGAGGACCACCGCACCGCCGGGCCGCACGACGTCGAACAGATCAGCGAAGGCCTTGGGGCTGCCGCTGGCCTCGAAGACGATGTCCGCACCCCAGCCGTCGGTGGCCGCGCGCACCGCATCGACCAGCGGCTGCTCGCCAATGTTGACCGGGACGATCCCTGGATAGCGCCCGGCAATTTCGAGCTTGGGCGCGGAGAAGTCGGAAATCAGCACTTTCGAGCAGCCGCCGGCCAGCGCGGCCAGCGCGATCATGATGCCGATCGGGCCACAGCCGACGACAGCCGCCACGTCACCCGGAACGATGCGCGCGCGCGCCGCCGCCTGCATGCCGATGGCGAACGGTTCGACCATCGCGCCTTCGGCGAACGAGACATTGTCGGGCAGCCTGTAGGTGAACGCCGCCGGATGCACGGCTTGCGGCGCCAGAATGCCGTGCACCGGCGGTGTCGCCCAGAAGGTGACGTCCGGATCGACATTGTAGATGCCGAGCTTGGTCGCACGTGACGACAGGTTCGGCACGCCCGGTTCCATGCAGACGCGATCGCCGACCTTCAGGGTCCGGACATTGGCGCCGATCTCGACGATCGTTCCGGACGCTTCGTGGCCGAGCACCATCGGCGCGCGCACGACATAGCTGCCGATGGCGCCATGGGTGTAGTAGTGCACGTCGCTGCCGCAGACGCCGACCGTGTGGATGGCGATCCTGACGTCGTCCGGGCCGACGTCGAGCGGCAACGCGATCTCGCGCAGGGCCAGCTCGCCCTTTTTCTCAAGCACCAGTGCCCGCATCGTGTCGTCCTCGCTTCAAGTCTTTTTTTGCCGGAAAACGGAATTCAGGAAGCCGCTGAGCACGCCGAGGAACAACAGCGGCGGCAGCGACAGAAGCACGACCGAGGCGTTCAGGATCCCCCACGGCACGTTCATGCCCTGCTGGGAGAGTTCCGAGGCGACGATCGGCAAGGTCTTGGCGTTGGAACTCGACAGCATCAGCGCGATCAGGAACTCGTTCCAGACCAGAACGAAGCTGAAGGCGACCGCACCGATCAGCGAACGCGCCGCGACCGGCAGCGCGATCCTCCAGAACACCGAATAGGCGCCGTAGCCGTCGACGAAGGCCGCTTCCTCGACCTCCTTCGGCACGGCCTGGAAGGCGGGAATGGCGAGCCACATGATCACCGAGATGGTGAGCAGCGAATAGGTGACGATCAGCGCGGCAAGCGTGTCGTAAAGCCCGAGCTGCAGCCAGATCACCATCAGCGGAATGGCAACCGCCACCGGCGGCAGGAAACGCAGCGACAAAACGAAGAACTGGATGTCGCCGGCCCAGCGGTTCGGGTAGCGTGCCACGGCGTAAGCCGCCGGCAGGCCGAGCACCACGCCGATCAGCACCGCGCAACCGCAGGCGACGACCGAATTGTAGAGACCTGTCATGACGCTGTCGCGGCCGACGATATAGCTGATGTTGGCCAGCGTCGGCGTGAACACCAGGCGCGGGACGCGGGTGATGATGTCGACATTGTTCTTCAGCGAATTGAGCGCCGTCCACAGCAACGGAAACACGGCCATGAAGCCTGCAAACGCCAGCACGGTCTTGCCGATCAGGCGGCCGGGTCTCATCCGATATGGTCTCATGCCTGCACCCGCTTCCACAGCATGGTGAAGGTGATGACCGTGGCGATCATCATCAGCACCGCCATCGCCGAGGCGTAGGAGACCTTGCCGGACTCGATGAAGCCTTGCGAGAAGGCGTACATGTCGAGCGTTTCGGTCGCCACGCCCGGGCCGCCGCGGGTCATCACATAGATCAGGTCGAAGGAGCGCAGCGATTCGATCATCTTGACGAACATCAGGCTGATCAGCGGCGCCTTGAGCATCGGCAAGGTCACATAGGCGTGGATCTGCCAGCGTTTGGCATGGTCGAGCCGGGCCGCCTCTATCGGCTGCGGCGGCAGCGTTTCCAGGAGCTTGAGCACGATGACGGCGAAGAACAGGCCCCATTGCCAGACATCGACCGATGCGACCGCGAACAACGCCGTCGACGGCTTGGACAGTGGATCGAAGATCAGCCCACCGGTCAGCAGCCGGTAGGGGTAAGTGGCGATGCCGTAGAGCGGATGGTAGGCGAACTTCCAGACGAAGGCCGCCGACACACGCGGCAGCAGGACCGGGATGATGAACAGCAGGCAATAGAGGTTGCGCAGGCGCGGCGAGGCGACCTCGAACATCAGGACGCCCAGTCCGATGGCAACGGTCATCGTCGCGATGACCGTGACGAATTCCCATTTCACCGACACCCAGACGGCGTTGAGAAAGCGGCGGTCGACGAACAGGTCGGCGAAATTCGAGAACCAGACATAGGAATAGGCTGTCGAGCTGAGTTCACGATTCTGCAGGGCGATGACGACCGCGTAGAGCGTCGGCACCATCGACAGCACCAGAAGGATGCCGAGTGTCGGCACCACGAAGGTGACCGGCAGGGATGAGCGTCGAGGCATCCATCTATCCCCGTTTGCGTCTCGAGCGGTTGAACATGTCTGGACCCTCTTTGCGCGATGGCTGGCTCAATGGCGGTGGACAGAGACCTGCGGCGCACAGGCTCCGGCGCTCCACCGAATGCCGTGGACCGCACGCCGCAGGGGGAGGATGGCTTATTTCTTCACCAGATCGTTGGCATAGGCTTCGAGCTCGTTGAGGCCGCCCTTGATGTCGGTGCGGGTACCGGTGACCAGTTCCTCAAGGATGATGCCCCAGCGGTCGCCGAGATCGGGCCAGCGCGGGTCCTGCCAGAAATTGACCGCCGTGACCTTGCCGGTTTCGGCCAGTGCCTGGCCGAGATCGGCGCCGTAGATGTCGGCGAATTCCTTGCTGGCGAGGATGCTGGTGCGGTTCAGCTCACCGAACTGGTGGGCGTCGAGCCGGCGCTTCTCGTTTTCCTTCGATGTTGCCCAGGCGATGAACAGGCCGGCGCATTTCTTCGACGCGTCGTCGGCATTGGCCTTGGCCGCGATGGCAAGGCCATGGCCGTAACCGCCGCCGGGCAGTGGCGACGGCGGCGGCAGGAAGCCGATGTTGCCGACGACCTGCGAGGTCTTCGGGTCGACCGCCATGCCCGACAGCGGCGTCGATTCGACGAGGATCGCGACCTGGCCCGACAGGAAGGCGCCGGTCGATTCATCCCAGCTGCCGGTCTGCGTGCCGGGCGCCGAATCCTTGAACAGCTTCAGGTAGGTCTCGGTCGCCTTGACCGCGGCATCCGAATTGAAGACCGGCTTGTCGCCGTCGAACCACTGGCCGCCATAGGCCTTGAAGAACGGCATCCAGCGCCAGACATTGGCGCCCGAACCGCGCGCGCCGCGCAGCGCGATGCCATACATGCCCTTGTCCGGATTGGTCAGCTTCGGCACGTCGGCGATCAGCTCGTCGAGCGTCTTCGGCGGCTGGATGCCGGCTGCCTCCAGCACGTCCTTGCGATAGACCATCAGGTCGCCGCCGCCGGTCAGCGGCGCGAACCAGACCTTCCCGTCATAGGTGGCGACCTTCTGGCGGCCGGGGTCGAAGTCGGCATAGTCGTAGTCGGCCGGATAATAGTCGGCCAGAGGCACGATCCATTTCGAGGACGCGAACAGCGCGACATTGGCTTCGTCGACATAGTAGACGTTGTAGTTGCCGACCGTGGACGCATCGGCGCGCGATTTTGCGCGGCGGTCGTTCTCGTTGAGGTAATCGATCTGGAAGCCGGCGCCGGCAAGCTTCTCGAACTCGGCCTTGGAGTCCTCCAGAAGCGTCAGGCCGTCGCGGGGCTGCGCCAGCACCTTGACCGGCGCCGAGCAGACCGGCGCCTGCGCCAAAGCGATGGTGGAAACGGTAGCGGAAAGCATGAAAGCTGCACCAAGGCTGGCAGCGAGCCGAATTGGTTTCATTATTTTCTCCTCCAGGAACACGTCGCAGGAAGCGGACGTCCTCGGGTTGCGCGATCCTCACCATCGCCCGAGCGACTTGCCACCCATCGCCAAAATGCGGCGTTGCAGCGGGTCGCGCTAGAAGCCCCGTTGCAGAAGACCTGTACTTTTATGCATTGTGCGGCGCAAAAAGCGGCATCCGGTTGCGGCCAATCTCACATGAGTATCGATCGGACTTGGGGGCGGTGGTTTTAGGGCGTGCTTACGCGCATCGCCAGCCGCTGCCGCGACAGCTTGCGATAGGATGACGGCGTCATCTTGTGCTTGCGCATGAAGGCGCGGTTGAAATTGGAGATGTTCATATAGCCGACCTGGAAACAGATGTCGGTGATCGGAATATCGGTATCGGCCAGCAGCTTGCAGGCCTGCCACAGCCTCAGCTTGGCAAGGTGGTCACTGAAGGAATTGCCGGTGTTCTTCTGGAAGAAGCGCGAGAACGTGCTCTCGGTCATTCCCGCGAGCGCCGCCACATCAGGCAGCTTCAGATCTTCGGCGAAATGCTGAAACAGATAGGTCAGCGTGCGCTGGATGATGTCGAGCGAGGCGGCATCCAGAACAGGGGAGAAATCCGGCGAAGACAACAGCTCGTATTCGTCGGTCCTGGCGAGGAGATCGACGAGATTCAGGAACAGGCAGAACCTGGTTAGCCCGCTGACGTCCCCCATCCGTTCCATCAACTCGGCGCCTTCCAGTGCTGTGCGGCCATGAAAAACCATGCCGCGCAGCGACCGCTCCAGGAACGGCTCCAATTCGCGCAGTTCGGGCAACAGGCCAGCCGACCCGCGCAGCCTCTCGGCATCGAACTGGAGGACGATGTCGCGGCCTTCGATCAGCTCGCCCGGCTGTACCGCCGTCACCCAATCATGCGGCAGCCCGCCGCCGACGATGGTGAGATAACCCGGTCCGAATTCGCCGATGTGGTCGCCGACCAGCACGACGCCGGAAGATTTTCGCAAGAGGTGGATTTCGTACTCAGGATGGAAATTCCAGACATTGCGCTCCCAGGGATAGTCGTCCAGCCGCCACAGGAAACTGTCGCTCGCCTCGGTGACGATATGTTCGAAGGCCGGCGCCGTGCGAAGCGTCGCAACCGGATTCCTTCTGCGCCTGAACTGCATCCCGCCTCCTGCAAATTGGGGTTCCGTGGCACCTCGTTCGTCCTTGCAATGCGTAGCAGCCTTGGGAGCATGTGTGAAATGGGCCGTCGGAGAGCGTCGGTCACAAGCCTTCGGCGTCATCGGCGATCCGACTGGATCAATCTGTTCCCGCCCCTCTTCCCTTGCCTTCATGTCGCGTTTCGTACAAAAGCTGACGTAAACGCCGCGAAACCGAGGGTCTCGCCGTTTGCAATGCGGCTTCCGGCTTTTTTGCCGATGCGCCGCAACCTTGAAAGAGCGGAACAATGTCTGCGATCGAAGCCGGCGCTCGCGCGCCGGAAAATCTTTGGCGTCAGGAAATCAGGGCGACTTTGGCGCTCGCCTGGCCCATGGTGCTTACCAATCTCGGCCAGACCGCCATGACGGCCACCGACGTCATGATGATGGGCAGGCTGGGGGCGGACACGCTCGCCAGCGGTGCGCTTGGCGCCAATCTCTATTTCATGCCGCTGATCTTCGGCCTCGGCCTGATGCTGGCGACCTCGCCGATGATGGCGACCGAGCTCGGCCGCCGCCGTCATTCGGTGCGCGACCTGCGCCGCACCGTGCGCCAGGGCCTGTGGCTGGCGATCCTCATCTGCATCCCGATCTGGATCGTGCTTTGGCACGGCGAGCCCATTCTTTTGGCCATGGGCCAGGAGCCGGCACTGGCGCATCAGGCCGGCATCTACCTGCGCTGGCTGGAATGGGCGGTGCTGCCCTTCTACGGCTATATCGTGCTGCGTTCCTTCATCTCGGCGCTGGAGCGGCCGGGCTGGGCGCTGATCATCGTCTTCGTCGCGGTCGCCTGCAACGTCTTCTTCAACTGGGTGTTCATGTTCGGCAATCTCGGCGTGCCGGCCATGGGCATATCAGGCTCGGGCCTTGCCACCTCGCTATCCTCAACGCTGATGTTCGTCGGCATGGCCGCCGTGGTGATGTGGGAGAAGAAGTTCAGGCGCTATCGCCTGTTCGGCCGCTTCTGGCGGTCCGACTGGCCGCGCTTCAAGGGCCTGCTGCGGCTCGGCCTGCCGATCGCCGGCATCCTTGCCTTCGAAGTGACGATCTTCAATGCCGCGGCGCTGCTGATGGGGCTGATCGACGCGGATTCGCTTGCCGCGCACGCCATCGCCATCCAGATAGCGTCGATCTCCTTCATGGTGCCGCTCGGCCTCAACCAGGCGGTGACCGTGCGCGTCGGGCTTGCGCATGGCGCCGGCAATCGCGAAGGCGTTTCGCGCGCCGGCTGGACCGCCTTCGTCATCGGAGTCTCGTTCATGGCGCTGATGGGCCTGGTGATGATCCTGTGGCCGCATCTCCTGATCAGCGCCTTCATCGATCTGGCCAACCCCGCCAATACCAGGGTGATCACGCTTGCCGTATCGTTCCTGGTCTTCGCGGCCCTGTTCCAGGTCTTCGACGGCGCGCAAGCGGTTGCCGCCGGCATGCTGCGCGGCCTGCACGACACCAAGGTGCCGATGATCTATGCCGCGATCGGCTATTGGGGCGTCGGCCTGCCGCTGGGCGTGCTGCTCGCCTTCCCTTTCGGCTTCCACGGCGTCGGCATCTGGATCGGGCTGTCCAGCGGACTGGCGGTGGTGGCGGCGTTGCTTCTGGCGCGCTGGCTGCGGCGCGACCGCCTGGCTCCGCCTCTGGTGTTCGAACACTGATGCAGAGGGCCGCCTGGTTGTCCGGCGGCCTTTCCGTCCTTGTCGGCGTCAGCTGTTTTTGAGCGCAGGGCTGAACACCATCAGGCTCAGTATCTCGAACAGAACCTGGGCGCCGGCATGCGCGGTGTTGGTGGTCGCGTCATATTGCGGCGCCACCTCGACGACGTCGCCGCCGACGATGTTGAGGCCTTTGAGACCGCGCAGCAGTTCAAGCACTTCCCGCGTCGTCAGGCCGCCGACTTCCGGCGTACCGGTGCCCGGCGCGAAGGCCGGATCGACGCTGTCGATGTCGAAGGAGACATAGGTCGGACCGTCGCCCACGATCTTGCGCGCCTTATCGATGATGGCCGGGATGCCAAGGCCGGTCACTTCCTCCGCATGGACAACGGTCATGCCGGACTCGTAGGTGAACTCCCACAGATATTCGGCCGAACCGCGGATACCGATCTGGATGGTGCGCGTCGGATCGAGCACGCCATCGAGCACCGCGTTGCGGAACGGACCGCCATGGTGGAACTTGGTCATGTCGAACAAGCCGCTGGTATCGCAATGGGCGTCGATGTGGATCAGGCCGACCGGCGCCTTCTTGCCGACGGCCTTCAGGATCGGATGGCTGATCGAATGGTCGCCGCCGACCGACAAGGGAATGACGCCGGCCTCGACGATCTGGTTGGTGCGGCGCTCGATGTCCTCATGGCTGGTCTCGAGCCGGTAGCGGCTTCGGAACGGCACGTCGCCGATGTCGGCGACCCTAAGCTCGTGCGTGGGGGCGCATTCCAGCACGTGATTGTAGGGACCGATGCGCTCGATGGCGCGCAGCGCCCGCGGCCCGAAGCGGGCGCCCGGCCGGTTGGTGACGCCGAGATCCATCGGCACGCCTATCATCGCCACCTGCAAATCGCCGAAATCCGGGTTGTCGGCCGATATTTCACGATAGGGCGCGGCGAGGAAGGTGGGGATACCGGAATAGGGCGCAAGCCGCGTGCCTGACTTGGAGAATATCTTGTCGGCGACCTTGCGGAACTTCGGGTCGAACATTTCGCCGCCATGGCTCTCGCCGTATTTGCGGCGCAACGCGTCGAGCTTGCCGCTGTCATAACCCATGTCGGTTTTCTCCCGTCTGTCTTCTCCGGAGTGTCCGGTAGCGCCTTGGAAAAATCAATTGCGTTCGGACTGGTCCGCTGCCGCAGGCCTTTCTTTTTGTCGGGCCAGCCTGAAACCGGGCAGCGTTTTTGCAAATTCGATGCTATTAGGCCTGTCGCGATGATGGGTGGCAGGCAGCGAAGGCGGTACGAGACATGGCCAGGACCGATATTGCGCGGCGCGTCTACAACCATACCTGGAAGCTCGATCCGATCGTGCGCAGCCTGCTCGACACGGATTTCTACAAGCTTCTGATGCTGCAGATGATCTGGGGCATGTATCCCAAGGTCGACGCCACCTTCTCGCTGATCAACCGCACCACTTCGGTGCGGCTGGCCGAGGAGATCGACGAGGGCGAGTTGCGCGAACAGCTCGACCACGCCCGCACCTTGCGCTTCTCCAAGAAGGAGATGATCTGGCTGGGCGGCAACAATTTCTATGGCCGCAAGCAGATTTTCGAACCTGAATTCCTGGCCTGGCTGGAGAATTTCCGGCTGCCCGACTACGAGCTTTCCAGGCGCGGCGGCCAGTACGAGCTCTCCTTCAGCGGCCCGTGGATGTACACCACGCTGTGGGAAATTCCCGCGCTCGCCATCATCAACGAGCTACGTTCCCGCGCGGCCATGCGGGCCTTCGGACCGTTCGCGCTCGATGTGCTGTATGCCCGAGCCAAATCCAAGATGTGGGCCAAGACCGAACGGCTGAAAGCGCAGCCTGGCATCCGCATTTCCGACTTCGGCACACGCCGGCGCCATTCCTTCCTGTGGCAGCGCTGGTGCGTGGAAGCGCTGAAGGAAGGCATCGGCGAGGCCTTCACCGGCACCTCCAACGTGCTTCTGGCCATGGACAACGACCTCGAAGCGCTGGGCACCAACGCGCATGAACTGCCGATGGTGCTCGGGGCGCTGGCCAATTCGGAAAAGGAATTGAAACAGGCGCCTTACAAGGTGCTGCAGGATTGGCAGCGTTACTATGGCGGCAATTTGCTGATCGTGCTGCCCGACGCCTTCGGCACGGCTTCCTTCCTGCGCGACGCGCCGGACTGGGTGGCCGACTGGACGGGCTTTCGTCCCGACAGCGCGCCGCCCATCGAGGGCGGCGAAAAGATCCTGTCCTGGTGGCGCGAGAAGGGCAAGGACCCCAAGCAGAAGCTGCTGATCTTCTCCGACGGGCTCGAGGTCGAGACCATCGAGGAGACCTATCGCCACTTCAAGGGCAAGGTGCGGATGTCCTTCGGCTGGGGCACGAACCTGACCAATGATTTCGAGGGCTGCGCGCCTACGGCAACCGACAGCCTCGACGCCATATCGCTGGTCTGCAAGGTGACCGAGGCCAACGGCCGGCCAGCGGTCAAGCTCTCCGACAATCCGGCCAAGGCGACGGGTGACCTCAAGGAGATCGAGCGGTATCTGCGCATCTTCGGTGAAAAGGACCGGGTGGAGCAGTTGGTCAAGGTGTGAGTCGAGATCGGACTCATGGATAGTTCGAGTTCCTTCACGCCCCCCTCTGTCCTGCCGGACATGTTCGGCAGGACAGAGGGGGGCGCCGTAAAGTGCCTCCTCTCGCAAATTCTGCTCGTTTGCCTTGCGGCCTCGGCGCTATCCCTTCCAACCCCCGCCTTCGCCCACGCCTCCGACCGTGGCCATGTCCTGCTCCTGCCGACCGGCTACTATCTGGTCGGCGGCGCTTTCGCCGTGGCTGCCAGTTTCCTCGTGCTGGCGCTGCTGCCGGCGGATCAGCTCGGTCGCTTCTGGCGGCGGCGCCTGCCGCTGTTCACACTGGGTGACGGTGCGCGTGCCGCCCTCAGCCTGATATCTTTTGCCGGCTTTGCCTCTCTCGTCGCCGCCGGCTTTCTCGGCAGCCGCGATCCGCTCTCCAACCCGCTGCCTTTGGTGATCTGGACACTGCTGTGGGCCGGCTTCACGCTGCTGCAAGGTTTCCTCGGCGATCTCTGGTCTTGGCTCAATCCCTGGTACGGCCCGGTGCGTCTCCTGTCGCGCCTGGCCGGCCGAGGCGGTGAAGCGGCCTGGCGCCTTCCACCATGGCTCGGCTGCTGGCCGGCTGTTGTCCTGTTCTTCGCCTTTGCCTGGTTCGAGCTCATCGATCCGGCGCCCGACGATCCGACACGGCTGGCCTGGGCCGCCGGCCTCTACTGGTTGTTCACTTTGCTGGCGATGCTGTTGTTCGGTTATGGGGCGTGGGCTCGCGGCGGCGAGTTCCTCACCGTCTTCTTCTCGATGGTGGCACGCTTCGCGCCTGTCGTGCGCGACGAGCGCGGCCGGCTTGCGCTATGCTGGCCGGGCGCCAAGCTGCTGACCGCCGCGCCTTTGCCGGCAAGCGGCGTAGCCTTCCTGCTGCTCGCCCTGTCCTCGGTTTCCTATGACGGCCTGTCGAAGACCTTCTTCTGGCTGGGCCTGTTCGGCATCAATCCGCTGGAATTCCCAGGCCGCACGGCGGTGATCGGCAGCGGCAGTTTCGGCCTCGTCCTGACATTCGCGTTGCTTGCGGCGGTCTTCCTGCTTGCGGTGGCGGTCGGCCAGGCCCTCGCCGGCGGCGGCCACAGGCTTGGCAAGGCGGCGGGACTGCTGGTCTGGTCGATCGTGCCGATCGCGCTCGCCTACCATATCGCGCATTACCTGACCGCGCTGCTGGTCGACGGCCAATATGCGCTTGCAGCACTTTCCGATCCGTTCGCGCTCGGCTGGAACGTTTTCGGCACCGCCGACATGCAGATCGAGGCCGGCATCGCCGCCGGCGCGGGCTCGGCATGGTGGCTGTGGAACATCCAGGCCGGCGCCATCATTCTCGGTCACCTGCTTGCCGTGCTCGTCGCCCACGGCTTCGCCGCGCGCCTGCATCCGGTTCCCGCCCGCGCCGCGCTCAGCCAGTTTCCGCTCACCTTGCTGATGATCGCCTACACCGTCTTCGGCCTCTGGCTGCTCGCCACGCCGACCGTTGGCTAGTCGCAATGGAAATAAACCGGGATCCCCCCGGGGAAACGGCATTGCCGTGTCCGGACTTTGGTGATTTAGTTTGTACACATGCAATTTCGGCCGTCCGCAGGGAGCGGCCTGTTACGTTCCAGCCATTGGTCAAAACTCAAAAACAGGGGAACTGCCGTGACTGACAAGAATGGGTTTTTCGATCTCTCAAAGGCCGGTCTCACCCGCCGCACGGCGCTGAAGGGGCTGGCAGCAGGCGCCGGCCTGGCCGTCGCGCCCGGTTTCGTCCGCTACTCCCAGGCGCAAAGCTCCGCCCCGATCAAGATCGGCTTCCAGTCGCACCGAACCGGCATCGGCGCCGCCTATGGCCGCTGGTACGAGAAGACCACGGCCGCTGCGGTCAAGGCGATCAATGCCGCCGGCGGCATCAATGGGCGGCCGGTCGAAGTCATCATCGAGGATGACGGCACCGATCCCGGCCGTGGCGCCGAGGTGGTCGGCAAGTTCGCCACCCAGCACAAGACCGACATCGTCTTCGGCACTTTGTTCTCGCATGTCGTCATCGGCTCGGCACCCGCCGCCGGCGAAGCCAAGATGCCCTATTTCGTCGTCAGCGAAGGCCACCATGTCGCCTCGACCAAGCTCAACCGCTATGTCTTCCAGCCCGGCATCACCGACGTGAAGAGCCAGATCCAGTCGATGGCGCCGTGGATCGCGGCCAATGCCGGCAAGAAGGTGACGCAGATCTTCCCCGACTTCGCTTTCGGCTACGACCACCGCGACTACCTCCCGCCGGCGTTGAAGGCGCAGGGCGCAGAGGTCATCGCGCAGATCGCCATCCCGCCGACGGAGAGCTCCTTTACCAAATATTTCCCCCAGATCCCGGCCGAGACCGAGGTGATCTACCATGTCATGGTCGGCCCGGCCGTGCTCACCTTCGTCAAGGAGCTCGGCGAGTTCTACGGCTCCAACCGGCCGCAGCTGTTCGGCTTCATCGATTCGCTCGAAGCCGTCGACATCAACAGCCCCGGGCTCGAATTCCTGGACGGCAGTCATTTCTGGGAAGGCTCGCCGCGTTACGCCCAGGCCAACGATTCCGAGGCGCAGAAGGCCTATCGTGCCGCCGTCGGCATCGACGACAATGGCGCGGCCGTCGGCGACCCCAAGGATGTCTCCACCGCCGCGCACATGTTCGGCTGCTGGGAGACGCTCTACGTCGTCAAGAAGGCGATGGAGGATGCCGGCTACAAGGGCCCGGAGGACCGCGCCAAGTTGGTCGAGGCGACCGAGGCATTGACCGAATTCGCCGAAGGGCCCGAGCATCCGCAAGGACCAAAGACCTTCAACGGCAAGATCCACCAGTGCTTCGGCATCCAGAACATCTCCAAGGTCGAAGGCGGCAAGCTCAAGGTCGTGCACAAGACCAAGATCGAGGACGGGCTTTACGAGCCGGAGGGGGATTACACGACGCAGGCGCTGTGAGCTTGGTACTTTAAGCACAGTGCCCTTCGTCCTACCCCTCTCTGTCCTGCCGGACATCTCCCCCTCAAGGGGGGAGATCGGCAGTTTGTGCGAAGGCACCCGCCTACCAGCCTTGCCGATTGGCGAAGCCCGTGATTACAGCCAATCTCCCCCCTTGAGGGGGAGATGCCCGGCAGGGCAGAGGGGGGCGCCTCGCGCCTCCGTAACCGGGTAGCCCAATGCAGTTCGGTCCCCACCTCCTCCTCGCCGCCCTAGAAGGCCTCGTTACATCCGCCGTGCTGGCGCTGACGGCGCTTGGGCTGTCGCTGGTGTTCGGCGTCATGCGCGTCGTCAATGTCGCGCATGGCGAGTTCTTCATGCTGGGGGCGGTGCTGGCCTGGGCCATCTCGACAGCGATATCGGGCCATCCGGCGCTCGGGTTCCTGGCGGCGCTCATTATTGCACCGCTGATCGTCGGCGCCATTGCGCTGGTCGCCGAGCGGCTGGTGCTGCGCCGGCTGAACTACAATCCGGAAGCCACCATCGTCGCTACCATCGGCATGCTCTACATCATCCAGCAGCTGGCGCTGACCTTCTACGGGCCGGAAGCGCGCCCGGTAGAGCCGCCGTTCAGCTACCGCATCCTTTTGCCGTGGTTCGGCTATTCCGGATACAAGCTGTCTGTTATCGCGGCGTCCGTCCTCCTGCTCGTCATCACATGGCTGGTGCTGACCCGCACCAGGGTCGGCCTCATCATGCGCGCCACGCAGTATGACAGCGAGACGGCGCAGGCCTTCGGCATCCCGGTCGACCGCGTCTATGGCGGCGTCTTCGCGCTCGGCGCCATGCTGGCGGCGATCGCCGCGGTTCTGATCGTGCCGATCAGCCAGGCGCATTATCTGATGGGGCAGGATCCGCTGCTGCTTTCCTTCATCGTCGTCATCATCGGCGGTCTCGGCTCGCTGCGCGGAACCGTCATCGCCGCCGTGCTGATCGGCCTGTCGGACGGCATCGTCTCGATGTTCTTCTCGCCGACGCTGGCCAAGATCATCGCCACGCTGCTGGTCGCCATGGTGCTCGTGTTCCGGCCGCAAGGCCTGTTAGGGACGGCGACGCGATGAGCGAGGCCTCGCCGGCAAAAGCCTATGGCTTGCATCTCGGCATCATCGCGCTGCTTTTTGTGCTGAGCTTCGTGCTGCCGGATTATCATCACGGCCTCGTCGCCCGCATCATGGTGCTGGCGGTGTTCGCCATGGGCTACAACATGCTGTTCGGCTATGTCGGGCTGCTCAGCCTCGGCCATGCCATGTTCTTTGCCGCCGGCCTCTACGGCGCCGGCCTCGGCGTCATCCAGCTTGGCTGGAGCGTACCGGCGGCCTTGTTGAGCGGCATCGCCTGCGGCGCGGTGCTGGCACTGGTGATCGGGCTGCTGGCGCTGCGCACCACGGGTGTCGCCTTCATGATCGTCACCATGATGTTCGCGCAGATCTTCTACCTCCTCATCCTTTATTTTGCCGCCTGGACCGGCGGCGATCAAGGCATGGTGGTGCCGCAGCCGGCACGTGTCCTGAATTTCGGCGCGACCTCGCTCGATCTCACCAATCCGACGGTGCGCTATATGAGCGCGCTGGGGCTGTTCTCGTTCGTGCTTCTGATCACGCTGGCCGTCGTCCGCTCCCGATACGGCCGCGTGCTGGTCGCCATCCGCGAGAACGAGGAGCGGACAAAGATGCTGGGCTACGACACCTTCTCCAACAAGCTCGTGGCCGTGGTCGTCTCCGGCGCGATCTGCGCGGCGTCGGGCGCCGCCTATGCGCTGCTGTTCGGCTATGTCGGATCGAGCTTCGCCTCGATACAGTACTCGATCCTGCCGCTGCTCTGGGTGCTGCTCGGCGGCGCCGCCACAACGCTCGGGCCGCTGATCGGCACGTTGTTCATGTACTATGTCATCGACGTCACCAGCGGCTTCACCTCCGCCTATCTGCTGATCGTCGGCGTGGCACTGATCCTGCTGGTGCTGTTTTTCCCGAAAGGCATTCTCGGCACCACCCGCCAGCGCTGGCTCGGGTGGCTGCCATGACGCCGCTCTTGACCACCAAGGGCCTGTCGCGCAATTTCGGCGGCCTGCGCGCTGTCGACAATGTCGATTTCACGGTGGTGCCGGGCGAGATCCGCGCCGTGATCGGGCCCAATGGGGCTGGGAAGACCACCTTCGTCAGCCTGATCAGCGGCCGCATCCAGCCGTCTTCGGGGGCGATCATCTTCGACGGCGCCGACATTACCGGCCTGCCGGCCTATGCCAGGGTGCGCCGGGGCATCGCCTACACCTTCCAGATCACCAGCGTCTTCGCCAATCTCAGCGTCTACGACAATGTCGCGCTGCCGGTGCAGCTCACGCTGAGCGACGGCCTTTCGAAGGGCGCGATCAAGGCAGGCGTCATGTCGGCGCTCGAACGCACCGGCCTGGCCGACCGCGCCCATATGCCGGCCGGCCAGTTGTCCTATGGCCACCAGCGGCTGCTGGAGGTGGCGATGGGCCTGGCGCTGAAACCGCGCCTGCTGATCCTCGACGAGCCGACGCAGGGGCTGGCCGACAGCGAGATCGACAATTTCATCGCGCTCGTGCGCGACATCGCCGACAGCGCCACGGTGCTCCTGATCGAGCACAACATGCCTGTCGTCATGCAACTGGCCGACCGCATCACCGTCTTCAACGCCGGCAAGATCCTGGCCGAAGGCACACCCGAGGCGATCCGCGAAAACGCGGCGGTGCAGGAAGCCTATCTGGGGACGGCCCCATGATCGCGGCAAACTCCGAAGCGCTCACCATCTCGGGACTGGACTGTTTCTATGGCGAGGTCCAGGTGCTCTACGGCCTCGACCTGGTGCTGAACAAGGGCGAGGTGCTGTGCCTGTTCGGCCGCAACGGCGCCGGCAAGACGACGACGCTGAAAGCGATCATGGGCCTTGTCCCGGCCAGCGCCGGTTCGATCAAACTCGCCGGCCAGGAATTGACCGGCCTGGCCGCCCATGAGGTACCGAAGGCCGGCGTCGCCTATGTCCCTCAGGGCAGGCGGCTGTTCGCCGACATGACGGTGGCGGAGAACATCGAGATCGGGCTGATGGCGCGGGGCAAGGGCAAGGCCGTGCGGGAAAACGTGCTCGACCTTTTTCCATTGCTGCGCCAGCGGCTGCGGCAGCGCTCCGGCACCTTGTCCGGCGGCGAGCAGCAGATGCTCGCCATGGCGCGGGCGCTGTGCCTGGAGCCCCAGGTGCTGCTGCTCGACGAGCCGACCGAAGGGCTGATGCCGTCGATGATCGCAAAAATCCGCGAAACGGTGGCGAAGCTGCGCGAACTGGGCGTTTCCACCATCCTGGTGGAGCAGCGGGTCGACGCCGTGCTGTCGGTAGCCGACCGCGTCGCCTTCATCGAGAACGGCCGCAACCGCGAGACGGTCGATGTCGAGGCGTTGCGCGCCGACCCGTCGGCGGTCAGGCGCTATGTCGGCGTAGGCTGAGCACTACCTCCCCTGGTAGCCGTTCCGCGTCGACCCGCCTGGCGCCATCGCGGGCTTATCCAAAGAACAAAAACCCGGCGATCAAAAACGTCGGAATCAGCACCGCGCCCGACCATGCCATGTAGCCGAAAAAACCCGGCATGTTCACGCCGCGATGCCGGGCAATGGCGTAAACCATGAAGTTCGGCGCGTTGCCGATATAGGTGTTGGCGCCCATGAACACCGCACCCGCCGAGATCGCCGCCAAGGTCGAAGCGAGCTCCGTCATCAGATGCCGGGGAGCGCCGCCGGCGAGCTCGAAGAACACCAGGTAGGTCGGCGCATTGTCGAGGAAGGACGACAGCGCTCCGGTCAGCCAGAAATAGGCGAGATCGTTGGGCATGCCCTGCGCCGACGTGACGAGCGCGACCAGTGGCGCCAGCGCGCCTTCATGGCCGGCCCTCAGGATGGCGACCACGGGTACGATGCAGATGAAGATGCCGGCGAACAGTTTCGCCACTTCCGCGATCGGACCCCAGTTGAAGCCGTTGGCCTCGCGATACTCCTTGCGCGAGACGGCCAGCGAGACGAAGGCAAGCGCCAGGATGACGGCGTCGCGCACAAGGTTCTGCAGCTCGAGGTCCACCCCCTGGATGGAAAGACCGATGCCGGGCTTCCAGGTGGCGGAAAGCAGGATCGCGCCGATCACGCCGGCAAGCAGCGGCAGGTTGGGCAGGCCGCGGATGCGCACCTTCGTGTCCGGCGTCGGGTCCTTGATCTTTGGCGCGCCCCTTTCGCGGCGATGCAGCGTCATGTCGATCACCAGGAAGACGGCGAGCACGACGCCGCCGACGAACAGGGTCTCGCGCCAGAGGTTGGCGGTGGTCCAGAAGAAATCGACGCCGCGCAGGAAGCCGACGAACAGCGGCGGGTCGCCGAGCGGCGTCAGCGAACCGCCGATGTTGGACACCAGGAAGATGAAGAAGATGACGACATGGGCGTTGAACGCCCGGTTGTCGTTGGCGCGGATGAGCGGCCGGATCAGGATCATCGAGGCGCCGGTGGTGCCGATGACGGAGGCGAGCAGGGCGCCGATGAGCAGCAGCCCGGCATTGACCAGCGGCGTGCCGTGGATGTTGCCGGCCACGAGAATGCCGCCCGAAATGGTGAACAGCGCGAACAGGAGAATGATGAACGACATGTATTCGGTGAGCAGCGCATGCAGCACCGCTTCCGTTGCCAGCGTCGTGCCGAAGGCCGATGCGAGCGGCACCACCACGAGAGCCGCCCAAAGCGCTGTTATCTTGCCGTAGTGATGCTCCCAGATATGGTGGAAAAGCAGCGGTCCGGTGGCGATCGACAGCAACAGGCCGGCAAAGGGCAGCGCCCACCACAGCGACATCGTCCGGCCTGGCAGGCCGTGCTCCTCCGCGGCGAAGACCGTTTCTGGAAACAGCATCGCGACAGCCACCACGGCGCTTGCCGTCAAAGCTGTCGCTACCCGGACGGACCCCCTCTTTTCCCCCACGATGCGATTAGTCCGCCGCGTGGTCTTCGAGCGTCACGCCTGCTTGGCGCATCCTCGCCAGCATCGTCTCGACCGAACCGTTGAGATCGATGCCGCGGCAGGCATCGAGCCTGACCGTGGTCCTGAACCCTTGTTTGACCGCGTCGAGCGCCGAGAAGGCGACGCAGAAATCGGTCGCCAGGCCGACCAGGGTCAGCGTGTCGATGCCGCGCTCCCTGAGATAGCCGGCAAGGCCGGTCGGCGTCGTGTGGTCGTTCTCGAAGAAGGCCGAATAGCTGTCGATACCAGGCCGAAATCCCTTGCGGATGACGAGCTCTGCCTTGGTCCAGGCAAGACCCGAGTGAAAATCCGAGCCGAGGCTGCCCTGGATGCAATGGTCCGGCCACAGCGTCTGCTGCCCGTAGGGCATCTCGATGGTTTCGAAAGGCTGGGCGCCCGGGTGGCTGGAGGCAAAACTCGAATGACCGGCGGGGTGCCAGTCCTGCGTCAGCACGACGTGGTCGGTTCGGCGGATCAGGTCGTTGACCAGCGGCACGATCTCGTCGCCGCCGGCCACCGCCAGCGCGCCGCCAGGGCAAAAATCGTTCTGCAGGTCGATGACGACAAGCGCTTCGTCGGCCATGGGGGTTCCTTCCTGTCGGTCTCGGGCACGGGCTCCCAGGGGGATCCCGGCGAAAGAAAGCCGCTGGCGCGACCGGACGGAGAAACTTGACCAGATGGCGGGCCGCGTCAACCATTACAGCGCCGCGCGCACGCCCTCACGCGCAAAGGGTGCTGCGACGCCTTGATCTTGCGCAGAACAAATGGGCGGCACCGGCCTCCAGACGAGGTGCCCGGCAAACTCCGGCTTTGACAATTTCCGCCGACTTGATATCATTTGCATACGAATGAATTTGAGCCGGCCCGAACGCCGGCAGGTTCCCTCGGAAAGGCCCTTTTTCTGGGAAGGCAAAGCGTGATCCGTTACGCGAAACCCACCACGGTCGACGAGGCGCTCGCCCTGCTTGGCGAAGCTTCGTGGCGCATCCTTGCCGGCGGCACCGACTTCTACCCGGCGCAAGGCAGCAAGCCTTTCCGCGACAATGTGCTCGACATCAACGGGCTGGCGGCCCTGCGCGGCATCGCGGAGACCGAAACGCATTGGCGGATCGGCGCGCGCACCAGCTGGACCGACATCGTTCGCCACCCCTTGCCGCCGGCCTTCGATGCGCTGAAGGCGGCCGCGCGGGAGGTCGGGTCCGTTCAGATCCAGAATGTCGCCTCGATCGCCGGCAACCTCTGCAACGCTTCGCCGGCCGCGGATGGCGTGCCGGCGCTGCTGGTGCTCGACGCCGAGATCGAACTGCGCTCGGCGCAAGCGGTGCGCTACCTGCCGCTCGGCGAATTCATCCTCGGCAATCGCCGCACGGACCTGCGGCCCGGCGAGATGGTCATCGCCATCCGCGTGCCGAAAACGGCGGGCACGGGTATGTCGGCTTTCGTCAAGCTCGGCGCGCGGCGCTATCTCGTCATCTCCATCGCCATGGCGGCGGCACGCCTGGTGGTGCAGGACGGCGTCGTCACGCAAGCGGCGGTCGCCGTCGGTTCCTGCTCGGCTGTCGCAAAGCGGCTCGGCGGGGTCGAGGCGGCCCTGCGCGGACTGGCGGCGGATGATGGACTGGCCGCCGCGGTGCTGACCGCGCCGATGGACGAGTTGTCGCCGATCGGCGACGTGCGCGGCAGCGCCGAATACCGGCAGGACGCGGCGCGCGAAATCGTGGCCCGCGCCGTGCTTGCGGCTGCCGGGCCGGTGAGCGGCGACAGGGTGGCGGCATGAACAAAGCTCAGCCTGACATCAGCCTGGGTCGATCCCGCGGAACCCGATCCGACAGTGACGCGGGTCAGCCCAGCCTGGCGCGCGCCGAGATCGCCTTCGCGGTCAATGGCGCCGCCGTCTCGATCAACGTGCCGCCGCTGCGCCGGCTGTCCTCGGTGCTGCGCGAGGAATTGCTGCTGACCGGGACCAAGGTCGGCTGCGACGCCGGCGACTGCGGCGCCTGCACGGTGCTGGTCGATGGCGATCCGGTTTGCGCCTGCCTGATGCCGGCGGCATCGGCCGCCGGGGCGTCGGTGACGACGGTCGAAGGCCTAGCCAATGGCCGGCTGTCGGCGCTGCAGGCCTCCTTCCTGGCCCATGGCGCTGCGCAGTGCGGCATCTGCACGCCTGGCCTGCTGGTGGCCGCGACGGCCCTTCTGGAGAAGAAAGCCAGCCCGAGCGAGATCGAGGTGCAGGACGCGCTGGGCGGTATTTTGTGCCGCTGCACCGGATACCGCAAGATCGTCGCGGCGGTGATGGAGGCCTCCGTCCAGGCTGCAAGTCTGGATTACCGTCTGCCTCGGTCCGGCCACGCCATTGGCTCCTCCCCGATCCGGCTCGATGGCGTGCCGAAGGTAACGGGCGGTGAGAAATTCGGCGGCGATTCCTTCCCCGCCGATGCGCTTTCCGTGCTGGTGGTCCGCTCGCCGCACTACCATGCCAGCTTCGCCTTCGGCGACCTCGATGGCTGGGCAAAAGCGCATCCCGGCATCGCCGGCGTCTTCACGGCGGCCGATATCCCGGGAAAGAACTGTTTTGGCGTGATCGGTCCGTTCGCCGACCAGCCGGTTCTCGCCGAAGGCAGCGCGCGGTTTCGCGGCGAGGCGGTGGCCGTGGTGGCCGGCGAGCGCGAGGCGATGCTCGATCTGGATTTGTCGGATTTCCCGATCCGCTGGACCGAATTGCCGCACCTGTCGCAGCCTTGCGAAGCACGGGCCGAAGGCGCGGCACTGATCCATGCGAACCGTCCGGGAAATCTTCTGACCAAGGGCTTCGTCGAACGCGGCGATCCCGAGGCGGCGCTTGGCGATGCCGCCGTCACGGTGACCGGCGCGATCGAGACGTCCTATGTCGAGCATGCGTATATCGAGCCGGAAGCCGGCCATGCCTATATGGATGGCGACACGCTGGTCATCGTCGCCTGCACGCAGGCACCCTATATGGACCGCGACGAGACGGCGAAGGTGCTGGGCCTGCCCGTCGACAAAGTTCGCATCGTGCCGACCGCGACCGGCGGCGGCTTCGGCTCGAAACTCGACGTGTCGCTGCAACCTCTGATCGGCCTGGTGGCGATGAGGACCGGTCGGCCGGCCGCACTTGCCTACACCCGCAACGAATCGATGATGTCGACCACCAAGCGCCATCCGGCGCAGATGCAAGCGACCATCGGCGCCGATGCCGAGGGTCATGTCACCGGCATGATTTTTTCGGGCGATTTCAACACCGGCGCCTATGCCAGCTGGGGACCGACGGTTGCCAATCGCGTGCCGGTGCATGCCTCCGGTCCCTATGCGACGCCGAACTATCGCGCCGAGGGTCGCGCCATCCATACAAATGGACCGATTTCCGGCGCCTTTCGCGGCTTCGGCGTGCCGCAGGCGACAATCATGCAGGAGACGCTGTATGACGAGCTGGCTGATAAGCTCGGGATTGACCGACTCGATTTTCGCTTGAAGAACTGCCTTCGGAACGGCTCCGAAACGGTTACAGGACAGCTTCTGGAGTCCGGCGTCGGCATTGCCGAGTGCCTCGATGCCCTGCGGCCGCATTGGTCGCGTGCAACGGCTGACGCGGATGCCTTCAACAGTGCCAGCGCGGATAAAAAGCGCGGCGTCGGCATCGCCTCCTGCTGGTATGGCTGCGGCAACACCTCGCTGCCCAATCCGTCGACCATCCGGGTTGGCATTGCGGCGTCAGGCGAGATCATCCTGCACCAGGGCGCCGTCGACATCGGCCAGGGCTCCAACACCGTCATCCCGCAAATCTGCGCCGACGCGCTCGGCTTGCCCCTGGAAAAGTTTCGGCTGAAAGGCGCCGATACCGCGATCACTCCCGATGCCGGCAAGACCTCGGCGTCGCGCCAGACCTTCGTCACCGGCAGGGCGGCCGAGAAGGCCGGCCGTGCCTTGCGCGATGAGATCCTGCGTTTTGCCAATGTCTCGCAAAAGGCGTCGCTTCAACTCGACGGCCCGGCGATCGTCATCCGCGAGGGCGAGGCGACCCGCCGCATCGATCTCGGCTCGCTCGATGAGGATGGAGACGGCTTCGTCTTCCGCGCCGAGGAGACCTACGATCCGCCGACCTTGCCGCTCGACGCCAAGGGCCAGGGCAAGCCCTATGCGGTCTATGGTTACGGCGCGCAGATCGCCGAGCTCGAAGTCGACCTCAAGCTCGGCACGGTCAAGCTGGTCAAGATCACCGCCGCGCATGACGTCGGCAAGGCGATCAACCCGCTGCTGGTCGAGGGCCAGATCGAGGGCGGCATCGCGCAAGGCATCGGCATGGCGCTGATGGAAGAGTATATTCCCGGCCGCACAGAGAATTTACACGATTATCTCATTCCGACCATCGGCGACGTGCCGCCGATCGAGACGATATTGATCGAGGTGCCAGACCCGGAAGGGCCATTCGGGGCCAAGGGCTTGGGTGAACATGTGCTGATTCCGACGGCGCCGGCGATCCTCAATGCCATCCGCCATGCGACCGGTATTGCGATCACCAAAGTTCCGGCGACGCCGACTCGCATCCGCGCCGCCATCCGCGAGAAGGAGGCACGCAGATGAGCGAGCTTGCCGAACGCTTCGAAACCCATGATCCCGGCGAGAAGCTGGTGGCGGAGAAGATCCGCTGCGATGCCTGCCCTGTCATGTGCTACATCGCCGATGGCCGCACCGGCGCTTGCGACCGCTACGGTAATGCCGGCGGCCGGATCGTGCGCATGGACCCGCTGACCATTCTCGATCATACCGCCGAGATCGGCGGCGCTGTCGTGCCCTTCGTCGCAGAGGGCGAGGCCTGGGACGGCGAACTGGTCAACACCGGCCGCCGCTTCGTCACGGCGATCGGCGCCGGAACCACCTATCCCGACTACAAGCCGGCGCCCTTCATCGTCAGCCAGCAGGTCGAGGGCGTCGATCTCGTCACCGTGGTCACCGAAGGCATCTTCTCCTATTGCGGCGTCAAGGTGAAGATCGACACCGACCGTCATATCGGACCCGAAACGGCTGTCGTACGATCGCAAAGCGAGGCGATCGGCCATGTCACGACGGGCGAATATGGCTCGCAGATGTTGTCGCTGGGCGGTGTGCATCATCTGACCGGTGGCTCCAAAGCTGAAGGCCGCGCCACCTGCGATGCGCTGCTCGATTTGTGCAACCGCAAGCCGGTTGAACTGACCATCGACGGCGGCGCGACCGTCATCGTCGAAGCCGGCAAACCGCCTGTGATCGACGGCAAGCAGGAGCACCGCATGCGGGTCGGCTGCGGCTCGGCGACCATCGGCATGTTCGCCACTCAATGGCGCGGGCTGGTCGACGAGGTGGTGGTGGTCGACGATCACATCACCGGCGTCGTCTCGGAGCATCAGGCCGGCAAAGTGCTGGGCTGGCAGGACACGGGGATAAAGATCATCGGCCGCCGCTCGACCCCTGGCCGCTATTTCAAGGTGTCCGAGCCTGGCCTCGGCTGGGGCGGCACCAGCATTTCGGATCCGCTGTCGATCCTGGGCGAATGGAACGCCAAGAAGGGCGCGCGGCCCGGCCTGTCGCTGCTGATGGTCTCCACCACCGGCGAACAGTTCGCCTATTACGAACTCGACGACGATCTGAAGCCGGTCGAAAAACCTTTTCCCGAGCGGTTGCAAAAATCCGTGGGACTGATCGAGGACAATTGCGAACCGGCGCTGTGCACCGTG
The DNA here is from genome assembly GCF_006442295.1 of Mesorhizobium sp. B2-3-2. NCBI lineage: Bacteria > Pseudomonadati > Pseudomonadota > Alphaproteobacteria > Hyphomicrobiales > Phyllobacteriaceae > Mesorhizobium > Mesorhizobium sp. B2-3-2. The sequence continues at coordinate 54,955 of NZ_VFWA01000007.1, forward strand.
CTGTTCATCGGCGGCGCCGGCGGCTCGCTGCGCGCCGGCGTCACCGAGAATCCCGTCAACCTCACCCGTTCCGTGCAGGGCCTGACTACCTATGTGACGGTCGGCGGCGCGCCGGTCTATGTCTGGCCGGGCGGCGGCATCACGCTGATGGTGGATGTCATGCGCGTGCCGGAAGGCGCCTTCGGCTACGTGCCGACGCCGGCGCTGGTGGCGCCGATCGAATTCACGCTGCGCCGCGACGATTATGTCAGGCTCGGCGGCTACGAGGCCGAGATCCGCAGCCTCGAGGACATCGTCGCCAAGGGTGGCGAGTATCTGAACGCGCGCCGGGGCGACGGTGCGCCGGCCCGCAACCCATGGCCGCCGCTCGCACAGTTAAGGCGCGCCGCGTCGAACGGAGCCGGATGATGGACGGCCCGCAAGCGATGCCCGGCCCGCAGGCGCATTGGCTGCAGGACGGCAAGCGGCTGCACCTCAACCACGGGCCGATCGACCTGGTCGTCGAGGTCTTCGGCGAGGCGGATGAGCGTCGCGCCGCCTACGCGCAGGCCGTCGCGCGTTTCCAGACGATCCTGACTGAGTTGGTCGAGGAGCTTCCCGAATTGCGCCTCCCGGCATTTTTCCTGGCGCCGCGCAGCTTCGCCGGCCCGACGGCGCGCCGCATGGAAGCAGCCGTCATGCCCTTGGCGGAATGCTTCATCACACCGATGGCCGCTGTTGCCGGATCGGTAGCCGACGAAATGCTCGCCGCGCTGCTCGTCGGTCGCAAGCTCGATCGCGCCTATGTCAACAATGGTGGCGATAGCGCCCTCCATCTTGCCAAGGGCACATCGATCGGCCTGATCATTGCCGGCACCGGCAACGGCATGGCCGACCGGATCACGATCCGCGCGGAAGATGGGGTGCGCGGTGTCGCCACCAGCGGCTGGCGCGGCCGTTCGTTTTCCCTGGGCATTGCAGACGCCGTCACCGTGCTGGCACGGACCGGTGCCGAAGCCGATGCGGCGGCGACGCTCATCGCCAACGCAGTGGATCTGCCCGGCAATCCTGCGATCAAGCGCATTCCCGCACTCGACCTGTCGCCCGACAGCGATCTGGGCTCGCGGCTGGTGACGCAAGGCGTCGGTCCGCTTGCCCCTGGCGAGGTGGCGCGCGCACTGGACAATGGCCTTGCCGTCGCCGAAGATTTTCGCCGGCGCGGCCTAATTGCCGGATCGGCGCTGTTTCTCGGTGGCGAGGCCCGCATCAGCGGCTCCGTTGCACTCGCTGCGCCCAACAAGCACGAACTGGAGGAAGTTGCCCATGCCTGAGTTTCCGGTCCGCAAGATCGCGGTTGTGACCGAAGAGATCTTTCATGAAGGCGGGCCGGTGGCCAAGGTGCCGCGCCGTCGCGCTGCCGCTCTCGCCGTTGTCAAGAACCCGTTCGCCGGGCGCTATGTCGAGGAGTTGCAGAGCGCCATGGACGATCTGAAGCCGCTCGGGCTGATGCTGGCCGACCGGCTGATCGCGGCATTGGGTGGCGACGTGAAGCAGATCGACGGTTATGGCAAAGGCGCCATCGTCGGCACATCGGGCGAACTCGAGCATGGCGCGCTTTGGCATGTGCCGGGCGGCTACGCGATGCGCGAACGGCTCGGCGACGCCAAGGCGATCGTGCCGTCGGCGAAAAAGGTCGGCGCGTTCGGTTCGCGGCTGGACGTGCCGCTCGGCCACATCAACGCCGCCTATGTGCGCAGCCATTTCGACGCCATGGAAGTCGGCGTCAGCGACGGCCCGCGTTCCGACGAGATCCTGTTCTGCCTCGCCATGACCTGCGGCCCGCGCATCCATAATCGCATGGGTGGGCTCGCGGCCGACGACATCAAGGCCTGGGACGGGCTGCGGTGAGCGGCGAGGACAATCTGCTGAAGCTGGTCGAGGCCGAAGAGGCCGAGGATCAGGACTACCACCTGCAGGAGCAGGTCGGCTTCATCCTGCGCAAGGCGCACCAGCGCCACGTCTCGATCTTCGCCGCGCGTATCGGCGACCTGACGCCGCCGCAATTCGCGGCACTGGCCAAGCTGCGCGACGTCGGCGAGACTTCGCAGAACCAGCTCGGCACGCTGATTGCAATGGACGCGGCGACGGTCAAGGGCGTCATCGACCGGCTGAAGGCGCGCGGCCTCGTCGAACTTTCCAAGCACGAAGGCGACAAGAGGCGGCTGCTGGTCAATTTGACCGCCGAAGGACGCGAGGCGATCGAACGCCTGATCCCGCTGGCGCGCGAGATTACGGAGGAAACCTTGGCACCGCTCACGGCCAAGGAGATCGCCACCTTCATGAAGCTGCTGGCGAAATTGGCGTAGGGCCGGCGGCGAGGTCCTTTCCTCTCCCTCCGGACGGGAACCACCTGGCCCGCCGCCGACGGATATTGAAAGGGGCCAGAGCGCGCGCCACGCGTCGACCCCCACACCGTCGAGCTGCGCTCGACGCCTCTCCCCCGATCGACGGGGGAGAGGAAGGGCCGAAGAACCTGGACCTTGGGCCGACGCTTATCTCCGGCGAAAACTCACAGGCCGTTGTCCTTCAGCACCTGGGCGGCGTTTTCCTTGGTGATCTTCTGCGTCGGCAAGGTGATGGTCTTTTCGACCTTCTCGCCGTTGAGGAACTTGATCGCCTGCCGAAGGCCCTCGGCGCCCGGGGTGACATAGGTGAAGGTCGCCGTCAGCTCGCCCTTGTTCACCATCTGCACGCCTTCATTCGGCAGGCCGTCGATGCCGATGAACTTGATGTCCTTCTCGCGGCCGACATCCTTGGCGGCGAGATAGGCGCCATAGGCCATCGGGTCGTTGTGGCCGTAGACGAGATCGATCTTCTCGTTGCTCTTCAGCGCGTTGGCCATCAGATTATAAGCCTGGTCCTGCTTCCAGTCGCCCGACTGCTGGTCGAGCAGGTACTTGATGCCCGGCTCCTTGTCGGTGAACTCATGGAAGCCGTCATGGCGGTCATGCGCCGGCTGGGTGCCCATGCCGCCCCAGATCTCGACGACATTGCCCGATGCCTTGCCCTTGCCGCCGAGCAGCTCGACGGCATATTCGCCGGCCGCGCGGCCGATCAGCTTGTTGTCGCCGCCGACGAACTGGGTGTAGTCCTTGGTGTCGACATTGCGGTCGAGCACGAAGACCGGGATCTTGGCGTCGATCGCCTGCTGCACGACGCCGGTCAGGCCGGCCGATTCCTTCGGCGACACCAAGAGCGCATCGACCTCCTGGCGGATGAGGTTCTCGACATCGGCGACCTGCTTCTCGGTCTTGTCCTCGCCGTCGGTGATAATCAGTTCGACCTCGGGATGCTTGGCGGCCTCGGCCAGTATGTCCTTGTTGAACTGCGCGCGCCAAGGCTCGATGGTGGTCACCTGCGAGAAGCCGATCTTCCACTTCTTGTCCTGGGCCAAGGCGTGGCCGGTGGAGAGCAGCGCGGTGGTGGTCAGCAATGCCGCGCCAAGGGCGGCAAGCTTCAGCGTGTCACGTCGTTTCATTTCTTGTTTCCTCCGAGATTGAGAGACCGGGTCTCTTGCGACGGCCGTTTTGCCGCGGCCGTTTCCTTGTGCGCCGCTCCGGGCAGGCGCAGATAGGCTAGGAGATCACCGGCATTGCGCTCCTGCACGAGCACCGTGCCGATGATGATCATCCCTTTCAGCACCAGCTGAAGGTTCGAATTGATGTTGTGGAGCTGCAATATGTTGGACAGCAGCCCGAAGATCAGCACGCCGCAGAAGGTCCCGGTGAGGCTGCCTCGCCCACCCATCAGGCTGGTGCCGCCGATGACCACGGCGGCGATGGCGTCGAGCTCCAGGCCGGCGCCGGCATCGGGCTTGCCTTGCCGGTACTGAGCGACATAGAGCACCGCGGCAATGCCGGCGAGCAGGCCCGAAACGGCGTAGGTGACGATCTTGACCCGGCCGGCGGCGATGCCGGAAAGCCTGGCCGCCTCCTCGTTGCCGCCGATGGCGTAGACATAGCGGCCGAAGGGCGTGAAGCGCAGCACCGCGCCATAGATCAGGATGGCGCCGAGGAAGAACAGGCCGGGCATCGGGACGACGCCGAACACCATCGAGCGCAGCAGCTCGAAATCCTCGGTGGCGTTCGAGCCGGTATAGACCGGCAGCACGGCATTGTTCTGGCCGGCGGTCAGCCGGGCGATGCCCAACGCCGTCACCATCATCGCCAGGGTGACGATGAAGGGCTGCAGCCGCCCGGCAACGATGATGAAGCCGTTGAGCGCACCGAACAGCAGGCCCACGCATGGCGCGACCAGCAGCACGCCGAGGACGCCGAATTTGGGCTCGACCTGCGGCAGCAGGTACCACAGGGAAAGACAGCACAGGACCACGCCGACGATTGCCGGCGTGACCAGGCCGCGGGCGCGGTCCAGCCTTGCGTCGCGCGAGGCATCGGCGCCGGCGCGCGACTTTTCGAGATTGAGGAAGACGAAGCGGGTGACGATGAAGCCGAGACAGAGCGCCACCAAGGCGACGGTGGGCACGCCAAGCACCACTCCCGGCGTCACGCCCGGAACCGTCAGCAGCATGGCACAGACCACCGAACAGATGGCCATCAGCGAACCGACGGAAAGATCGATGCCGCCGGTGATGATCACCGCGGTCATGCCGGTGGCGATCAGGCCGGTGGTCGACACCTGGCGCAGCACGTCGAGCAGATTACCGTAGGACAGGAAGATGTTGTTGCCCTTGGAGCTGACCGGCGAGCCCAGCACGCCGATCAGGAAGATGGCGATCAGGCCCCAATAGAGCTTGGTGCGGGACAGGAGTTTCAAGGCGGTCATGCGGCAGGTCTCGAAATCGTGCGACGCGGTGCTGCGAGACGCATGATGGCCTCCTCGCTCGCCGCATCGCGGGAAAGGATGCCGGTCTGGCGGCCATCGGCCATCACCAGGATGCGGTCGGAGAGGTGCAGCAGTTCAGGCAATTCGGAGCTGATGACGGCAATGGCCAGCCCGTCGCGCGCAAGCTTGAAGATGAGGTCGTAGATTTCGCGCTTGGCGCCGACGTCGATGCCGCGCGTCGGCTCGTCGAGAAGGAGCACGCGCGGCCGTGTCGCCAGCCATTTGCCGATGACGACCTTCTGCTGGTTGCCGCCCGACAGCGTGCCGGCTGGCTGATCGATGTCCTCGCAGCGTATGCCGAGCGCCCGGACCGCGTGGCGCGCCAGCCCCTGTTCGCCGGCCAGCGAACGGATGCCGAAGCGCGCCAGCGATCCGACCAGCGGCAACGCGACGTTGTCTGTAATGGAGGCCTGGAGATGCAGGCCTTGCGTCTTGCGATCCTCGGTCACCAGCGCAATGCCGAGGCGCCTGGCATCGCGCGGCGAGCGGATCTCGACCGGCGAGCCGCCGAGCCGGATCTCGCCGCCGGTGCGGCCATCGCTCGAGCCGAAGATCGCCTCCAGGATCTCGGTGCGCCCTGAACCCAGCAGCCCGCCAATGCCAAGGATCTCGCCTTCGGCGAGTTCGAAGCTGACGCCGTCGATCACGGTGCACCAGCCATGGGCGTCGGGTTTCGTCAGCGACAGGTTCTCGACGGAAAGCACGACTTCGCCGCCGGAACGGCGCTCCTCTTCCGAGGAGGCCAGCAGATCGCGCCCGACCATCGCCGAAATGATGGCGTTCTCGTCGAGCTCGCCCATCGGCCGCGTCAGCACGTGGCGTCCGTCGCGAAACACGGTGACCCTGCCCGCCAGGTGCATGACCTCGTCGATGCGATGCGAGATGTAGACGATGGCGACGCCGCTGTCGGCAAGCTGGCGGATGATGCGGAACAGCCTCTGGCATTCGGCTGGAGAGAGCGCCGATGTCGGCTCGTCCATGATCAGGATGCGCGCCGACATCGACAGCGCCTTGGCGATCTCGACCAGTTGCTGTTCGCCGACGCGCAAGGTGCCGACACGGGCTTCCGGGTCGAGCTCGATGCCCAGCCGCTGCAGAAGGGCGCTTGCGGCGCGGCTGCTCGCCTTGCGGTCGACGATCAGCCCGGCGATCAGCTTCTCGCGCCCGAGAAAGATGTTGTCGGCGACGCTGAGTTCGGGAACTAGGTTGAGCTCCTGGTGGATGATGGCAATGCCGGCGGCCTCGGCGTCGCGCACGCCGGCGAAATTCGCGGCCACGCCGTCGACGCGAACCGTGCCTTCATAACCCGTGTAGACACCGGAAAGGATTTTCATCAGCGTCGACTTGCCGGCGCCGTTCTCACCCATTAAGGCATGGACTTCGCCGCGCCGCAGCTCGAAACCGACATCGACCAAGGCGGCAATGCCGCCGAAGCTCTTGGAAACGCGTTCGGCGCTCAGGACGACATCCGAACGGTCCGCCGCCGCAACATCCCCACGAGCGATGGAATTTCCCTGCTCCATGACAAAGGCGGCCTCCCTTCCGTCGTCGTCTGACCTCATGAACGCTATTCTAAACGTTTCGATCCTGTCAAGCTTCTATCTGGTCACGCAGGATTGCCTCATTTCAATTCTTGCGAAAAACCGCGATATTCCGTAGGTATGAGGCATCGAGAGGCGGCGAAACGTTTCGAAATGGCAAGGTCAAGGCAGACAAGGCAGCGAAAATCGACGGCGCCGACCATGCTTCACGTGGCCGAAGCGGCGCGCGTGTCGGTCGCCACGGTCTCGGCGCTGATCAACGGCACGGCGACGGTCAGCCCGGAGCTCAGCCAGCGCATCGAGCAGGCGATCCGCGATATCGGCTACAAGCGCAATGCGATCGCCCGCAGCCTGAAAATGGGCACCACGCGCACCATTGGATTGACTGTCCCGCACATCACCAATCCTTTCTTCACCGATGTCGTGTCAGTCATCCAGCAGGCCTTCGACCGCGCCGGCTATGCGGTCATGCTGTGCTGCACGGACGAGGACCTCAACACCCAGGACGACCAGATCAGGCTGCTGCTCGACCGCATGGTCGACGGGCTGATCGTGGCGCGCGTCGGCGATGGGACGATCCTCAAGCGCATCGTCGACGACGCCAACGTGCCGGTCGTCCTGCTTGACCGCATCTGTGACGGTGTCGACACGGATGCCGTGGTGCTCGACAACCAGCGCGCCGTGTTCGACGCCATCACCTACCTGATCCATCTCGGGCACCGGCGCATCGGCTACATCACCGGAACGTCGGATATTTCACCGATGCATGATCGCATGGCGGGATATCGCGAAGCGCTTCAGGCAGCCGGTCTGCCGGTGGCCGAAGAGTTGGTGCGTTCCGGCAATTTTCATGAGATCGACGGCTATAACGCGGCCATGCAGCTGTTGTCGCTGCACGACAGGCCGAGCGCGATCTTCTCCGCCAACAATCCGATGGTGATCGGCACCATGAAGGCGATCCGTGATATCGGCCTGTCCTGCCCGGAAGATGTTTCGATCGCCTGTTTCGACGATTTTCCGTGGTCGGATGTGTTTGTCCCGCAACTGACCACGGTGGCGCAGCCGGTGCAGGCGATCGGCGAACAGGCGGCCAATTTGCTGCTCGACCGCCTTGCCGGAAATCGCGACGCGCCGCCGCGCAAGCTGGTGCTCAAGGGCCGGCTGATGATCCGTAATTCATGCCGACCGCTGGGAACGGTGGCGCAGAGCGTGAGTGCGTAGAGCGGTTCAGTCGTTGAATCGCTATCGGCAAGCGCCGAGCTGGAAATCTCACGCTGCTTGCGACAGCGATTTGTGGGCGTCAGCCAGGATTTCGAAGGACCTCACCCGAGCCGCATGGTCGAATATCTGCGCGGTGACCATCAATTCATCGGCGCCGGTGCGGCGAACGAAGGCGTCGATGCCTTGCCGCACCGTTTCCGGCGAGCCGACCACGGCGCAGGACAGCGCCTGGCCGAGCATGGACTTGGCCATCGGATCGAGATCGCGGTCATAGTTCTCGACCGGTGGTGGCAATTTTCCGGGGCGCCCGGTGCGCAAATTGACGAAGGCCTGCTGCAGCGAGGTGAACAGCAGCCGCGCCTCCTCGTCGGTGGGCGCGGCAAAGACGTTGAGGCCGAGCATGACATAGGGCTTGTCGAGCTGTTCCGACGGCTGGAAACGCGAGCGGTAGATGTCCAGCGCATGGTCTAGCTCGGCCGGCGCGAAATGCGAGGCAAAGGCGTAGGGCAGGCCGAGCATGGCGGCAAGCTGGGCGCCATACAGGCTGGAGCCGAGAATCCAGACCGGCACGGTCTGGCCTTCGCCCGGCACGGCGCGCAGGCGCTGGCCTTCTTCCGCCGGCAGGAAATAGCCCATCAGCTCGACGACGTCCTGCGGGAAATTGTCGGCGCCGGCCTCGAGATTGCGGCGCAAGGCGCGCGCCGTGTTCATGTCCGTACCGGGCGCCCTGCCGAGGCCGAGATCGATGCGGCCGGGGAACAAGGCGGCCAGCGTGCCGAACTGCTCGGCGATGACCAGCGGCGAGTGATTGGGCAGCATGATGCCGCCGGCGCCGACGCGAATGGTCTTGGTGCCGCCCGCGACATGGGCGATGACGACCGAGGTGGCGGCACTGGCGATGCCGGGCATGTTGTGATGCTCGGCCAGCCAATAGCGCTTGTAGCCCAGCCGCTCGGCATGGCGGGCAAGATCAAGCGAATTGGCCAGCGACTGCGAGGCATCGCTGCCTTCGACGATCGGCGACAGGTCGAGGACGGAAAGTTCGGTCATAGACGACATCCTTTGAGGAAATCGGATGTAGGAAGTGCCGGCCTGGGTCGCAAATTCAAATTCTTGAACCTGACTTTTCGCAACGGCGAGCATGCCGGGCCTGGAGTAGCTTACCCTTTCGCGTTTGCCGGCGCCGGGCCCTCCTCGTCCTCGAGAGTGATGGTATGCTGAGCGGCGAGAAAATTGCCGACAGGGCTGAGCCCGTCGAAGTGATCGCAGAAGACCTTGACGACGACCAGCAGCGGCACCGCCATCAGCGCACCGACAAAGCCCCACAGCCATGACCAGAAGGCAATGGCGATGAAGATCGCCACGGCGTTGATCTCGAGCCGCCGGCCGACAACCATCGGCGTCACGAATTGGCCTTCGACGACGTCGCACAAAATCAGGAAGGCAGGCGCCAGCAACGCATAGGAGATCGTGTCGAAGCTGATCAGCGCGATGATCGTGACCACGATGAGCGTGATCATCGCCCCGACATAGGGCAGGAAATTGAGCAGAGCGGCCGTGGCGCCCCAGACGAACGGATTGGGCATGCCGAGCGCCCACAGGCCAAGGCCGATGACCGTGCCGAGACCGATATTGATGATGGTGACGGTGAGCAGATAGTGCGAGATTTCCTGCTCCACGTCGTAAACGACACGCAGCGCCCGCTTCTTCTCGGTGAGGCTGGCGAAGGACTGGATGATCTTTTCGTAGAACATCGTGCCCGAAGCGAGCAGGAACAGTGACAGCACGAAGATGATGGTCAGGCTTGTTCCCGCCGAGAGAATGTTCGAGGCCGCCGACGACAGGAAGCCAGACTGGGCTACCGCTACTTTCTGTATGCCCGGCTCCTGCGACGTCTCGGTGAGGCCTTCGATCTGATGTGTAACCTCCATGATCCTCTCGAGCGGAGGCCGCAAATGCGCCAGCCGCTCGGTCAACCGCTGGCCGATCGACGAGGTGTTGTTGATGAGATCGATCACCGGGCCGCTCAGCAGGTAGCCGGCGCTGGCGAAGAGGCAGAGGGACAGAAGCACCAGAAGCGTCGCCGAAATCACCTCGGGGATGCCGCGCTTGCGCAGAAGCCTGACGATCGGCGTCAGCGTCAATGCCAGCAGAAAAGCCAGTATGACCGGCATGAAGAAGGCACGGGCGAAATAGAGCGCATAGACGGCCATGAAAATGAAGATGCCGACGAGCAGCGAGCGTATCAGATGGGTGTCGGCGCGGGCGACGATGCGCGCCTCTTCTGCTTCGGAAACGCCCGCACCCGAAGCGGTGGGGTCAGCTTTCATCACGGTCCCTCGACGGCGCACCGCAATAGGCGCACCCACTGACGAAAACGCCCCTGCCGCTCCAAGGTTCCGTTAGCCGGCGTCGAGGAACCCCGACATTGAGGACCCTTGCCGCACGGCTTTGCACCAGCTTCGGCTCACGTCGGAGCGTTGCGTATTACATGCCATGTAATTGAACGCGCGCAGCCGGCGGGCCGCGCAACATGCTGCACCTCCTATTCGATCCGGACGGCATGCGCCCGTTCGTCGCCAATTGGCCTGAGGTGGCGCAGAGCTTGTTTGAGCGTGTCTACCGCGAATCCATCGGTCGCGTGGTCGACGAGAAGACAAAGGACTTGCTGGCGGCGCTGCTTGCCTATCCGGATGTAAAAAACGAATGGAAGAACCCGGTGGCGATCGGCTTCATGCCCGTCATTCCGCTTGGGTTCATCAGGGAAGACCGTGTCCTGAATTATTTTTCGATGGTCACCACCGTGGGCACTCCCCAGACTGTTGCCGCCCAGGAGCTTCGCATCGAGTGCCTGTTCCCGGCCGATGAGGCGACCGAGATCCATCATGGCATGATGATGGATGAGGCTCGTGCTGGTGCTGCGCAACGGCCAGGCGAGCACGCCGATTGACGGGCGGCTCTGAGCGAAGCCCGCATCTGCGGCCTCATTCGAGATCATACGGCAGGCGCCGGGGCCGGGCCGGCGTCGGCCGTTTCCTTGCGCACGATCGGCGCCACCCTGGTGCCGTAGAGTTCGATCGCCTTCATGACCTTGGCATGGGGCATGATGCCGATCGCCATCTGCAGCAGGAAGCGGTCGTTGCCGAAGATCTTGTGCTGGGCGACGATCTTCTCGGCGACCTGCTCGGGATTGCCGACGAACAAGGCGCCGCTCGGGCCGCGCGACTGGTCGAAATGCGCCCGCGAGGTCGGACCCCAGCCGCGCTCGCGGCCGATGCGGTTCATCACCTCGGCCTGCGGGCCATAGAAATCGTCGGCCGCCTTCTCGGTCGTCTCGGCGATGAAGCCGTGGACGTTGATGCTGGTGGCAAGGCCCTTCGGATCGGCGCCCGCACGCCTGGCGGCCTCGCGGTAGAGGTCGAAGAGCGGCGCGAACCGCGCCGGCTCGCCGCCGATGATGGCGAGCGCCAGCGGCAGGCCGAGCGCGCCCGCGCGGGCGGCGGACTGCGGCGTGCCGCCGATGGCGATCCAGATCGGCAGTTTTTCCTGCAAGGGGCGTGGGTAGACGCCGCGATCGTTGATCGGCGCGCGCAGATTGCCCGACCAGGTGATCTTCACCTGATCGCGGATGGCGAGCAGCAGGTCGAGCTTTTCGGCGAACAGCTCGTCATAATCCTCGAGCTTGTAGCCGAACAGCGGAAAGGATTCGATGAACGAGCCGCGCCCGGCCATGATCTCGGCACGTCCGCCGGAAAGAAGGTCGAGCGTGGCGAATTGCTGGAAGGCGCGGACCGGATCGTCCGAGGACAGGACAGTGACGGCGCTGGTCAGTTTTATGCGCTTGGTGTGCTCGGCCGCCGCAGCCAGCGCCACCACGGGCGCGGACGCGGCATAGTCCGGCCGGTGGTGCTCGCCGAGGCCGAAAACGTCGAGGCCGACCTCATCGGCCAGTTCGATCTCCTCGATCAGGTTGCGCAGCCGCTCGTGCGGGCCGATTGCGCCAGGGCCCGGCTGCGGGCTGACGTCGGCGAAAGTGTAGAGACCGAGTTCCATCTGGTGTCATCCTGGCGTTTGATTTTCGCGCTAGAGGTAGCGATCAGCCGGCATCGCCACCAGAGGGTCCGACTGCGAACAGTGCGTGTCCGTTTCGGCCGCAAAGGCGTCTCCCGGCTGCAACAGCACGGAATTTCATGGCTGGCATACCGTTTTGGCGCTTGAACTCCCGGTTTTCGCGCGTATGTAAGCGTCGCGAATTGACTTCAGGGAAGTGGACTTGGCTATCTACAGGGAAAAAGACATTTTCGAGCGGCGCAACGCCGCGAACGAGGCAAAGAAGGCGCTTCTGGAGCGCTTCAAGTCAAAGCCGGCGGCGGACGATCCCGCAGTGCTGGCGCGACAGGCTGAACGCAAGGCTATCCTTGCGGCGCGTGAGATACGCGAGGCCGAGAAGGCGAGGCTGAAGCAGGAAAGGCTGGCACGCGAGGCAATCGAGAAGGCCGAGCGCGAGGCCGCAGCCGAAGCCGCACGGATCGCGGCCGAAGAGGCGGCGCAGGCGGAAGCCAGGATTCGTGAAGCCGAAGAGGCCGAGCGTATCGCGCGTCTTTTGGCCGACGAGGCCGAGCGCAAGGCCAAGCGCGATGCGCGCTATGCGGCGCGCAAGGCGCGCACCGGCAGGACGCCGCCGGGCTTTACCGGCCGCTAGCCTCAGACCGCCGGAGCAATCTGCTTCGAGGATCAGGGTCGCTGCGAAGCGGCCCTGCATGCGTTTGTCCGCGCGCCAGTTCATGCGATTGCCGGCGCCGGTCGTGATGCGACTTTCGCGGATTGCTCTGTTTGCTTCGACGCAATTCCGGACGGATGCCGCTTCGCACTTCTCCTGGATTGCTTTACGCCGCGAATTTCAGCCCCATAATGCCACAGACGATGAGCGCGATGCAGGCGAGCCTGATCACGGTCGCCGGCTCGCCGAGCAGCCAGATACCGAGCAGCGCCGTTCCGACCGTGCCGATACCGGTCCACACCGCATAGGCGGTGCCGACGGGCAGCGCCTTCAGCGCCAGTCCAAGCAGCGTGAGGCTGACGATCATCGAGGCGACCGTGAGCACGGTCGGGACGAGCCGGGTGAATCCGTCGGTGTATTTGAGGCCTATTGCCCAGCCGATCTCGAACAGGCCGGCGAAAAACAGAAAAATCCACGACATGGGGAACGCTCCAGCCAAGCATCGCACCGGTCTCCGTTTCAGGACAATGCGATACGCGATCGACAGAGCACCGCGGCAGCCGTCCGGCTGCCGATGCCCTATCAAACAATGGGCGGGTCGTCCCGACCGGATTTCAGAAGATGTGGGGTCGTCCCCGCACCAGATATTGTATGTCCTAACATCCGATCAACAGACTGCCGGCGGTGTTTCGAATGCCGCCGGCGAACTCCGTCCCGAGGCACGCGAAAGCCTATTTTTCCTTGAGCCTCGTTGCCTTGACCGGCGGCGCCTTGAGCGTGGGAGCAGCGGCTGGCTTCTTGGCATCCTTCTTAGGCTTCCGGGCTTCCTTGCCTGCCTTCATCGCACCTTTTGCCATGATTCGTTCCTCCAATTGCGGGAAGCGAAGTGAAACAAGAGAAATGCCTCTAGGCAAGGGGCTGTTCGCGGTCACGGCCGCGAAAATCCGGCAACCTGTTTCGAGGGCCTTTATGAATCTCAACCGGCGCGCACGGACTTGAACGGATAGGGGTTGATGCGTCGTGGATGGCCGGGGAATTTCGCGGGCCGGCAGCACGATCTCAAGGAAATCGGGTCCCACTTTTCCTGGAATTGCTCTAGACTTCGCGCGTCGGACAGGACGACAGGGAAGCAATGGCGGGACATGGCGGCTCTCGAACGGTCATCTACGCGGCGCTCGCCGGCAATCTCGCGATCGCGCTGACCAAATTCGCCGCGGCCTTCTTCACCGGCAGTTCGGCGATGCTTTCGGAGGGCGTGCATTCGCTGGTCGATACCGGCAATGGCGGTCTGCTGCTGTATGGCATGCATCGCGCTGCACGCCCGGCCACCCGCGCGCATCCCCTCGGCCATGGCCGCGAGCTCTACTTCTGGAGCTTCATCGTGGCGCTTCTCGTCTTCGCGCTCGGCGCCGGCGTATCCTTCTACGAAGGCGTGACGCACATCATTGCGCCGCAACCGGCCGCCAATGTCAGGGTCAACTACATCGTGCTCGGCCTGTCGTTCCTGTTCGAGGGCAGCTCGTGGCTGGTGGCGCTGAGGGAATTCCGCCGGCAGAAGGGCCGGCAGGGCTGGCTGCAGGCCGTGCAATCGAGCAAGGATCCAAGCGTCTACACGGTGCTGTTCGAAGACAGTGCCGCGCTTCTCGGCCTGATCGTCGCCTTTGCCGGCATATTGGCGGCGGAGATTTTCGAGATGCCGGAACTGGACGGCGTCGCCTCGATCGGCATTGCTCTGATCCTGGGTGCGACCGCGGCCTTCCTGGCGCGTGAAAGCAAGGGGCTGCTCATCGGCGAGCCTGCTTCACCGGAGGTGCAGAAAGAAGTGCTGGCGATCGCCCAGCAGGATCCGGCCGTGCAGCGGGCGAACGGCGTGCTCACGGTCCACATGGGGCCGGAAGAGATCGTCGCCGGCCTGAGCATCGAATTCGAGGACCATCTGTCGGCACCGGAAATCGAAGCCTGCGTCGAGCGCATCGAAGCGCGGTTGAGGAAGGAAATGCCCGAGATCACCCGGCTGTTCGTCAAGCCGCAGACGTCAGGCACCTGGGAACAGCGGCGCAAGCTGATCGAATCCGCATCCGAGTAGAGCTTGAACATGGTCTCGAGACCGCGTTCCACCTCTCGCGATCATGCCTCTGGATCAGCGTCGCGTCGTTGCCTTGCGCCGCTGCGCCGCTAAGATCGGCCGATCGAATTCTTGGAGGACTGATTATGAAGATCGACGGCGGCTGTCATTGTGGCGCCATCACCTATGAGGCGGAGGTCGAGCCGGAAAAGACCTCGATCTGCCATTGTACCGATTGCCAACAGCTGACCGGCACGGCCTTTCGCGTCACCGTTCCGGCATCTGAAGATCACTACCGGATCACCAGGGGTACGCCGAAGATCTACATCAAGACCGTGGCAAGCGGCGCCAAGCGCGTCCAGGCCTTTTGTGGCGACTGCGGCTCGCACCTTTACGCCACGTCGGTCGGAGATGGCCCCAAGGTCTACGGCATTCGCGTGGGAACCGCGCGGCTACGCCAGGATTTGATTCCGACACTGCAAAAATGGCACCGCTCGGCGCTTCACTGGCTACCTGAATTTCAGGGCATGACCACAGTGGAGGAGCAGTAGCGCCGGCCCGGTGCGGCGCCTCATTCGTCGCCTTCGACGACCCTCAGCCTGAGCTGGCCGGTCTTTGAATCGGCAACGCGCGGGGAATCGACAACGCGCGGGCCGGGTTCGGGCTTGGCAGGGGCTGGTGACGCGATATCAGGGCCGGCTTCGCCACCGGGCTGCGCACCGAACTCCAGAGCTTCGATCTTCTGGCCGCGCTTGGTCACCTTCGACGTCGAGACGAGGATGTCGTCTATATCCTTGGCCGACTGGGCAAAATGGCCCTGCAATTTGCGCACTCGCTCGTCGACGCGCGAAACATCCTCCATCAGCCGGATCACCTCGCCCTGGATCAAGTGTGCCTGCTCGCGCATGCGGGCATCCTTGAGAATCGCCTGGATGACCTGGATCGACAGCATCAGCAGCGACGGCGAGACGATGACGACGCGGGCGCGGTGCGCCTTCTGCACCACCGCCTCGAAATTCTCGTGGATCTCGGCAAACACCGATTCCGACGGCACGAACATGAAGGCGGTGTCCTGCGTCTCGCCCTGGATCAGATATTTTTCCGCGATATCGCGGATATGCACCTCGATGTCGCGGCGGAAGGCCTGCGCCGCGACCTTCTGCTGTTCGACGCCTTCGGCGGCGCGGATGGCATTCCAGGCTTCCAGTGGAAACTTGGCGTCGACGGCAAGCGACGGCGCGCCGTTGGGCATGCGCACCAGGCAATCGGGCCGGCTGCCGTTGGACAAGGTCGCCTGGAACTCGTAGGCGCCGTGGGGCAGGCCGTCGGCGACGATCGCTTCCATGCGCGACTGGCCGAAGGCGCCGCGCGTCTGCTTGTTGGAGAGGATCGCCTGCAATTGCACGACCTGGCCGGCGAGCGACTGGATATTGCCTTGCGCGGTGTCGATGACGGCCAGCCGCTCCTGCAATTTGGCCAGGCTTTCATGCGTGGACCTGGTCTGCTCGGTCATGGTCTGGCCGAGGCGGCCAGTCATGGCGTCGAGGCGCTGGCCGATCGACTGCGTCAGCTCCGCCTGCCGCGCGCCGAAGACTTCCGCGATGGCGCCCATGCGACCCTGCATCTCAGCTTGGCTTTGCAATATACCGGCCATCCGCGCCTCGGCATCGCGGGCATGGTCGGCGGCTTCGGCGGCGGCAACAGCACGCGCCTTGGCCGAGCGCCACAGCGCGACGACAAGCGCCACGAACAGGCCAAGAAACACAAAGGCACCGAAAGCCAGCGCATGGCCGAGCGTGATCGTGGTCGCGCCAAGCCGGGCGACAGGCTCCGAAAGGATGGATGTCAGGTCGTTCATGCGCACAGCATAGACGATTCGGTCGGCCAGCACAGATCAAAACGTGAACGATCCCCCAGCGCACCGGTTGACGCCCTTTATTCAAGGTCTTAGGTGAGACGCCATGCCGATCAAGCCGCTCATCATCCTTCCCGACCCCATCCTGCGCCAGGTTTCCAAGCCGGTGGAGCGCGTCGATGCACCCTTGCGCAAACTGGCCGACGACATGCTGGCGACCATGTATGACGCGCCCGGCATCGGGCTGGCCGCGATCCAGATCGGCGAGCCGCTGCGCATGCTGGTGATCGACCTCGCCAAGGAGGACGAGACGCCGGCGCCGCATGTCTTCATCAACCCAGAAATCCTGGAAAGCGCCGACCAGCGCTCCGTCTACGAGGAAGGCTGCCTGTCCATCCCCGACTATTATGCCGAGGTCGAACGCCCGGCTTCCGTGCGGGTCAAATATCTCGACCGCGACGGCAAGCTGCAGGAGATGGAGGCCGAGGGGCTGATGGCAACCTGCCTGCAGCATGAGATCGACCATCTCAACGGCGTGCTGTTCATCGACCACATTTCGAAGCTGAAGCGCGACATGGTGGTGAAGAAGTTCAAGAAGCTGGCCAAGGACAAGGCTCCGGGCAAGCTGGTGGGATAGGGGACAAATGCCCCTTCGCGTCATTTTCATGGGGACGCCGGAGTTTTCGGTGCCGACGTTGCGCGCGATTGCCGAGGCCGGACATGATGTCGCCGCCGTCTACACGCAGCCGCCGCGAGCCGCCGGCCGGCGCGGCCTTGAGCTGACGCCGTCGCCGGTACAGCGCGAGGCGGAACGGCTGGGCATCGAAACGCGCACGCCGACGTCGCTCAAGGGCGAGGCCGAACAGGCATCTTTTCGCGCGTTGCAAGCCGATATCGGCGTGGTCGTGGCTTACGGCCTGCTTTTGTCCAGGGCGGTTCTCGAGGCGGCGCGACTGGGCTGCATCAACGGTCATGCGTCGCTGTTGCCGCGGTGGCGCGGTGCGGCGCCCATCCAACGGGCGATCATGGCGGGCGACAGCGAAACCGGCATGATGGTCATGCGCATGGAAGAAGGCCTCGACACCGGCCCGGTGGGGCTGGTTGAAAAATGCGTCATCGAACCCGACATGACCGCCGGCGATCTGCATGATCGATTGATGAGCGTCAGCGCCGCACTGATCGTGGAAGCGCTGGCGCGGCTGGAAAGGAATAGCCTGGCATTCACCGCCCAACCGGTTGAGGGGGTGACCTACGCCAAAAAGATCGATAAATCCGATACGCACGTGGATTGGACGCGACCCGCGGCCGAAGTCCACAATAACATTCGCGGCCTGTCGCCCTTCCCCGGCGCCTGGTGCGAGGTTGAAATCGGTGGCCGGGTGGAACGGCTGAAACTGCTTCGCTCGACGCTTGCGCAAGGCGGGGGCGAACCGGGAGGAATTCTCGACGACCGCCTGACGGTCGCCTGCGGAGCGGGCGCGATCCGGCTGGTCGAAGTTCAACGGGCGGGCGGAAGGCCCGCCGCCGCGCAAGAATTCCTGCGCGGGACCAAGATCGAAAAAGGAATGAAACTGTCATGAGCATGATGTCGATACGCGCGGCGACGCCGCGGGATCGCGAGGCCATCCGCCTCGTCGAGGAACACGCTTTCGGCCAGCAGGCGGAAGCCGGGCTGGTTGACGCGCTGGTTTCCGGCGGCGACGCCGTTGTCGAACTGGTGGCGGAAGAAGACGGGCAAGTGGTCGGCCACATCCTGTTTTCGCGGCTTTTCGTCCGCGCCGGCGGCAAGGATTTTCCGGCGGTGGCACTGGCGCCGCTGGCGGTGGAGCCATCGTTTCACGGCACCGGCATTGGCGGCGCGCTGATCCGCGAGGCTCACATCCGCCTACGCGACGCCGGCGAGACGCTGGCCGTGGTGCTGGGCGACCCCGCCTACTACAGCCGTTTCGGCTACAGCCATGCGCGCGCCGAAGGCTTCGAGAGCGACTACCAGGGCGAGGCGCTGCAGGCGCTGGCCTGGGGCGACGCTCCCGAAACCGGCCGGCTGGTCTACGCCTCGGCCTTCACCGCACTCGCCGCCTAGGCGAGTGCGTATAGCCGCCCGGCATGCCGCGTTTTCGCCTCGACATCGAATATGACGGCAGCCTGTTTGCCGGCTGGCAGCACCAGGCGGACCAGCCTTCGGTGCAGCAGGCGATCGAGCAGGCGATCGAAAAATTCTGCGGCCAGCAGGTCCGCTTGCGGGCTGCCGGCCGTACCGATGCCGGCGTGCATGCGACGGCCCAGGTGGCGCATGTCGACCTGGCCAAGGCCTGGCCGGACGACAAGGTGCGCGATGCCGTCAACGCGCATCTGCAGGCCGCCGGCAATCGCATCGCGATCTTGAAAGCCACGACCGTCGTCGACGGCTTCGATGCCCGCTTCTCGGCCATCGGCCGCCACTATCTCTACCGCATCCTAAACCGGCGCGCGCCCTCGGCGCTGGAAAAGGGCAAGGTCTGGTGGGTGCCGAAGCGGCTCGACGCCGCTGCCATGCACGAAGCCGCCAAAGTGCTGCTCGGGCGGCACGATTTCACCACCTTCCGCTCCACGCAATGCCAGGCCGAGAGCCCGGTGCGCACGCTCGACCGTCTTGACGTCAACCGTTCGGGCGACATGATCGAAGTCAGAGCCTCGGCGCGTTCCTTCCTGCACAACCAGGTGCGCTCGATGGTCGGCTCGCTCAAGCGCGTCGGCGAAGGCGCATGGACGGCCGGCGATCTCAAGGCGGCGCTCGAGGCGCACGACCGCGCCGCCTGCGGCCAGGTGGCGCCGCCCGACGGGCTTTTTCTGGTCGCCGTCGATTATCCCGGATAGAGTCCCGAAAGGCTCTGAGCTCCGGTGTCCGGAACCGTGATTCCAAGCAGCGCCTGCAGCCCGAACAGCACGATCAGCGAAGCGATGAACATGCCAACGAAGACAGCGGTCCCGATTGCGGCACCTCTGCCGATAGTCGCGTTGGTCATGCGCCAGGTCAGCACCATCGAGAGCGCGAACAACAGCAGCGACACAAGGCTGGAGATCTGGCTCGCCGAGGTCAGGAAAAGCCTGATCAGTGCCGACGGCAGCATCAGCCAGGCGGTGATAGCCGAAGCCCAGTTCGAGGCCACGACATAGTGGACGAAGCGGCCGCCGATGCCGGCGCGCGGCGCGACCAGAGCGAGTGCGACCAGAGGCAGCACCCAGGAACCGATATCGACTGTCGCCAGCCGCAACAGCATGCTGAAGCGGCCAGCGAAGGCATCGGGATCGCCGATCTCGTTGGCGATGCCGACCCAGCCGACGATCAATGCCGGCGCCGCAACGACGATGGCGAAAAAGGAATTCCAGAAACCATCGGCAGACAGGTCGAGCAGACGCAGGCCATCGGCCCTGCCGAGCATCAGTCGCCAGGCGCCGGTCAGCGAAACTTGGGTTTCGTCCGCCGAAAGCATGCTGCTCAGTCCTGTCCGAACCAGTCTTCGATGAAGCGCTGATAGATTTGCGTCAGCGTCTCGAGATCGGCAAGAGCGACGCTTTCGTCGACCATGTGCATGGTCTTGCCGACCAGGCCGAATTCGACCACCGGGCAATAGTCCTTGATGAAGCGCGCATCCGATGTGCCGCCGGAGGTGGACAGCGCCGGCGCTCTGCCGACCACCGTCTTGACCGAGCCGCTCAATGTCTCGATCAGCCGGTCGTCGCGGGTCAGGAAGACATGGCTCGGTCGGTCGCGCCAGACGAGGTCGTAGTCGACCGGCATCTCCTTGCCCGGCCGGTATTTCTTGCGGCCCGCCGCCTGGTCGAGACGATTGTGGATTTCGGCCTGTATGGTCTCGGCGGTCCAGCTGTCATTGAAGCGGATGTTGAAGGTGGCGGTCGCCTTGGCTGGAATGACGTTGGTGGCCGGGTTGCCTACGTCGATGGACGTCACCTCCAGATTGGTCGGCTGGAAATCCTTCGTGCCCTCATCGAAGACGGGATGCAGCAAAGCATCGACCAGGCTCATCAGCCCGCGTACCGGATTGTCGGCAAGCAAGGGATAGGCGACATGGCCCTGGCGGCCATTGACGGTGATGTCGCCCGACAGCGAGCCGCGCCGACCGATTTTTATCATGTCGCCGAGCGCAGCCGGGTTGGTCGGCTCGCCGACGATCGATGCATCCCATTTCTCGCCCCTGGAAGCCGCCCATTCGAGCAGCTTCGTGGTGCCGTTGATGGCCGGGCCTTCCTCGTCGCCGGTGATCAGCAGCGAGACCGAACCTTTCGGGCCGCCATTCGTCTCGACATGGCGCGCTATCGCGGCGATGAAACAGGCGATGCCGCCCTTCATGTCGACCGCACCCCGGCCATACATCTCGCCATTGGCGATCTCGGCGCCGAAGGGCGGATGCGTCCAGGCGGCTTCGTCCCCGACCGGCACCACGTCGGTGTGTCCGGCGAACATCAGATGCGGGCCATTGCCGGAGCGCCTGGCATAAAGGTTCTCGATATCGGGCGTGCCGTCTTCCGAAAACACCGGGCGATCGACGAGAAAGCCGAGCGGTTCCAGCATCGTCTGCAATGCTGTCAGCGCACCGCCTTCGGCCGGCGTCACGGAGGCGCAACGGATGAGGGCGGCAAGGTTTGCGGCGGGATCGGTCGGCAGCGTCATGGCAAAAGCGATAGTCGAAAGCTGAAGGCCTGTCACGGCCAGACGTAGGGGCCAGTCCTATGACCGGCGATACCGCCGACATTATGGTTTTCATGTCGTATAGTCGTGGGCCCGGTGCGGAGCGACAGGATGGCAAACGGGGACAAGAGAATCGTCATTGCCGGCGCCGGCAGCATCGGCTGCTATGCCGGCGGCTGCCTGGCGCTCGCCGGGCGCAAGGTGATTCTGCTGGCCCGGCCGCGCATCGAGGCGGCCCTGCGGCAAGGCGGATTGCGGGTCAGCGACCTTGAGGGCCGCGACCGGCGCCTTGAGCCGCAAGCGCTTGCCGTCACCACGGATCCAACCGCCGCCTTGCCGGAGGCGGACGTGATCCTGGTCACCGTCAAGAGCGGCGCGACGCGGGAAATGGCTGCGCTCATTGCCGCGCATGCCCCGCCGGACGCCGTGGTGGTGAGCCTGCAGAACGGCATCGACAATGGCGACAGGCTGCGCACCGGTATCAGCGGGCGAACAGTGCTGGCGGGCATGGTGCCGTTCAATGTCGTGCAATCGGCCGAGGGCGAATTGCCGCTGCGTGTCCACCGCGCCAGCGACGGCAAGGTCGTGATCGAGGACAGCGATGCCGGTTTGATCAGCCTTCTCGGCGTCGAAGGGTTCCGGGTTGAAGCCCATGCCGACATGAAAGCCGTGCTGTGGGGCAAGCTTTTGATGAATTTGAACAATGCGCTGGTGGCGCTTTCGGGCCTGCCGCTGGCGAGCGAGCTTGCCGACCGGCACTGGCGGCTGATCCTGGCAAGACAGATCGACGAGGCGCTCCAGGCCATGAGGGCGTCAGGCATCGAGCCGGCGCGGGTCGCCGGCTTGCGGCCGGCGCTGTTGCCCATGGTGCTCCGCCTCCCCGATTGGCTGTTCAGGCTGCTGGCGCGGCGGATGCTGGCCATCGACCCGGAGGCGCGTTCCTCCATGTGGGACGATCTGCAGCGCGGCCGGCCGACGGAGATCGGCGATTTGCAAGGCGCCGTTCTTCGCCTGGCGCAAGAAGCAGGCACACCGGCGCCGACGGTCCGGCGGATCATTGCCCTGGTGCGTGAGGCGGAAGCGGCCGGGCGTGGATCGCCCGGTTTCAGTGCGGATCAGGTCGCCGCGCCTGAAGCGCGTCGGGTCTGAACGACTTCAGGCGACGCGCATCAGGCCTTTGTTTTCATGCATGTCGCCAGTAGCGCATTGGCGACATGCGGCGCTCAGGGTTCGGCCGGTGCATTGGTGCGCCTGCCATAGCGGTTGGGTCCTGGCTGGCCCGGAAACAGGCAAAGTACAACGAAGGCGACGATCGAGACGACCGGCACGAACAGGACCAACGCCGCGACGCCGGGCTTGTCGAGGTCGTGCAGCCGCTTCACCGCCAGCGCGATGTTCGACCACAGCGAGGCAATGAAGGCGATGAAGAAGACGAACGACCACATATTGCTCTCGGGCGAGCCTTCCGCCACCAGCGTGAAGCGGTAGAGCGGGAAGGCCTGGATGATGGCCACGAGCAGCCCGCCAAGAAAATAGGCCGCGCGGCTGACGCGGCCCGATGTCTTGAAGAAAAGCCAAGTGAGGTTGGATCTGTTAGGCAAGCGGGTCCCGTCCATATTGATTGACACCCCGGGTGCCTTCGAAACTCGTCAGCAGATATTTCCAGTCCATGTCACCCTCCATGTTGAACCGGCGCGACCGATCGTCGCGCCGGCGGAAGGTGCGCCCGCTTTCCAAAAAGATCAATCGCGCAGCAATTCGTTGATCGACGTCTTGGACCGGGTCCTGGCATCGACCCGCTTGACGATGACCGCGCAATAGAGACTTGGACCCGGCTCATTGTTCGGAAACGGCTTGCCAGGCAGCGAACCGGCTACGACGACGGAATTCGGCGGCACTTCGCCGTAGAAAATCTCGCCGGTGGCGCGGTCGACGATCTTGGTCGACTGGCCAATGAAGACGCCCATGCCGAGCACCGAGCCCTCGCGCACGATGCAGCCTTCGACCACTTCCGAGCGCGCGCCGATGAAGCAATTGTCCTCGATAATGGTGGGACCGGCCTGCATCGGCTCCAGCACGCCGCCGATGCCGACGCCACCCGACAGGTGCACATTCTTGCCGATCTGGGCGCAGGAGCCCACCGAAGCCCAGGTATCGACCATGGTGCCCGAATCTACATAGGCGCCGACATTGACGAAGGACGGCATCAGCACGGCGCCCGGCGCGACATAGGCCGAGCGGCGCACGACCGACGACGGCACGGCGCGGAAACCGGCCTTCTCGAAATCGACGGCGCTCCAGCCGTCGAACTTCGACGGCACCTTGTCCCACCACACGGCCTGGCCGGGACCGCCCTTGATGATCTCCATCGGGTTCAGCCGGAAGGACAAAAGGACGGCTTTCTTCAGCCATTGGTTGACGTGCCACTGGCCATCGGCCTGGCGCTCGGCAACGCGGGCGGTGCCGCGGTCGAGCAGATCGAGCGCCGACTGGATGGCATCGCGTGTCTCGCCTCTGGTCGCCGTCGAAATCGCGTCACGTTCCTCGAAGGCCCTGTCGATGGTCTTTTCGAGGCTCGCCAGATCCGGCTTCGACATGAATTCGCTCCATTACCAGGCTGTTAAGGGGCTGAGCCTTAACCTGTTTTGAAAATCGCGCGGACCCTATGTGAAGGCAGAGTAGGGGTCAATCGCGACTGCGCCATGGGACGGCGCAAGTAAATGAAATGGACGGACCTGACATCATGACACCCATGGAAAAGGCGGGCTGGACGCCGCTGCCGCATTCGGACGAGGATCTGGAGCGGGCCAGGAGCGTGCCGGACACGCCGCAGACGCGCGCCGAGACCTACCGCCTGGCGTGGAACGATCCCGACTTCATGACGCGGCGCGAACTGCGCGCGGTCAGGCTGCAGCTCGAACTCCTGAAGCCGGAGATGATCCTGGCCGAGCGCGGTATCCGCTCGACCGTGGTCCTGTTCGGGGGCGCGCGGCTGCCTGAACCCGGCGGCGAGGCCTGGGCTGCCAAAAACGAGACGCAGAAGAAGAACCTCGAGGAAAACAGCAAATATTACGAGGAAGCGCGCAAATTCGCCCGCCTCTGCTCGCAGCAATCGGCCAGTTCGTATTACCGCGAATATGTCGTGGTGACCGGCGGCGGGCCCGGCGTCATGGAGGCCGGCAATCGCGGCGCCGACGATGTCGGCGCGCCCTCCATCGGCCTTAACATCGTTCTGCCGCACGAGCAGGCGCCCAACGCCTATGTGACGCCGGAACTCTGTTTCAACTTCCACTATTTCGCCATCCGCAAGATGCATTTCGTCATGCGCGCCAAGGCCGTCGCGGTGTTTCCCGGCGGCTTCGGCACGATGGACGAATTCTTCGAGACGCTGACGCTAATCCAAACCGGGCGCATGGAGCGCGTGCCGGTGATCCTGTTCGGCAAATCCTTCTGGAAACGGGCGATCGACCTCGATTTCCTCGCCGAGCAAGGCACGATCAGTCCCGGCGACCAGGACATCATCGATTTCGTCGACACCGCCGACGAGGCCTGGGGCATCATCAGCCGGTTCTACAAGTTAGGGGACTAGTGAGTAGTGAGTGATAAGCCGTTTGCAGTCTCTGCTCGCCGATCAATTTCCACTACTCACTACTGCCTTATACCCACGACTATCTCCGTCAGGAATCCGGCGAGGTCGTCGGTGACGAAGTCGACATCATCTTCCTGCGCCGGATCGCGCTCCCAGATTTCGGAGAATGTCGGCTCGAAATTGCGCGGCACCACCAGGACCGTCGTCATGCCCAGCGACTTCGGCACGGCCAGGTTGCGCGCGAGATCCTCGAACATCACCGCATTGTGGCCGGTGACGGCGTGGAGTTCGGCGAATTTCTCGTAGGTCTGGCGCGCCGGCTTGGGGTTGAGCCCGGCGGCGACGATATCGAAGATGTCGTCGAAATGATCAAGGATGCCAAGCTGGCGCGCAGTGCGCTCGGCATGCCTGCGGTCGCCGTTGGTGAAGATGAACTTGCGGCCGGGAAGCTGGCGAATGGCGGTGCCGAGGACGGGATCCGGCACCAGCCAGGAATAGTCGATATCATGGACTTTCTCGAGGAAATCGTCGGGGTCTATGCCATGGCGCGTCATCAGCCCGTTCAGCGTCGTGCCATATTCCCGATAAAGTTCCTTCTGCAGCTTGCGCGCGTCCTCGCGCGGCAGCGACAGCAGTTCCCCGACATAGGCGGTCATCTTGACGTCGATCTGCGAGAACAGATTCGAATGGTGCGGATAGAGCGTGTTGTCCAGGTCGAACACCCAGTCGGTGACATGGGCGAAGCGAGCGGGGTCGGGGTGTGTAGCCATGCGCCCCTTATGGCACGAAACGGACGATCTTGAAGGGGCTTTATCCACAACTTCTACGCGCCGAAAGTGGCAGAAACCGTCTCA
Organism: Mesorhizobium sp. B2-3-2; assembly: GCF_006442295.1. Taxonomy (NCBI): domain Bacteria; kingdom Pseudomonadati; phylum Pseudomonadota; class Alphaproteobacteria; order Hyphomicrobiales; family Phyllobacteriaceae; genus Mesorhizobium; species Mesorhizobium sp. B2-3-2. The sequence goes on from NZ_VFWA01000007.1 coordinate 80,374, forward strand.
CCGTTCAAATTTTAGGCATCCTGGAAAGGTGGCCTTCAGGGCTTGCTGGCACAGAGGCGGTCCAGTGGGAGCCAGCGATGAGCAGTATAATTCTGAAGTCCGCCACCATTGCTTTCGTCTCTGTCGCGGTTTCGCTCCTTCTGACCCTGATCATCGTCCCCGCCATGGGATTCCCGGTCAACCGCATGATCTGGCTGACCTCGACATTGTGTCCGCTGGTTCTTGCATGGGCGGCCTGCGCAAGCACGTTCTGGCACAGCGACAGGCTGAAGTCGGCGCATCGCGACCTTGCCCGCACGCACGCCCAGCTTGCCGCAGCGCATCGCCGGCTGGCGGAAAAGGCCAGCCGCGACGACATGACGGGCATGCTCAACCGGGAAAGCTTCTTTGCCGTGCTCAACGGCTCCCGGCACAAGCCCGATCGCGGCGCCTTGCTGATCATCGATGCCGACCATTTCAAGATGATCAATGACAGCTTCGGCCATCTGACCGGCGACGACGCGCTGCTCCTGATCGCCAGCGCCATCAAGCGCGGGGTGCGCGACGGCGACGTCCTCGGCCGCATCGGCGGCGAGGAGTTCGGCGCATTGCTGGTCGGAGCCACGGAACGGGAAGCCAAGCGCGTCGCAGAGCACATTCGCCGCGAAGTCGAGCTGATCCGCTTCCGGCCCGTGGACGAGCGGACCATTCCGCTGACCGTCAGCGTCGGCGGAACCCTCTGCGGCGAAAGCGCCAGCGTGTCGGAGCTGATGCGGGCCGCCGACCGGCGCCTCTACCAGGCCAAACATCGGGGACGCAACCTGGTGATCCTCGACACCGACATCTCCGAGGCGGCCTGAACGGGCTGATCCAGCATATCGGCCTGTTAAGCAGTCTCTAACCCTGTTTGCACTCGGCTGCGCATTGTTCCGGCTTGCGACCAGTTTTGGCACGCTTCTGGCTTCGATGATGAAGCATGTGCCGTTCAGGGAACATGCCTGGATAGAGACCCGTCGAGAGACCTGTCATGAGTTTCCTTATCAAGAAGATGTCGCGCCGAATGATCATGCAGACGCTGATCGCGGTGCCTGCCCTGTCGCTGTTCCGCAAATTGCCCGATGCGGGTTCTTCCGAAGCCGCCCCCGATGAGATCGTCGAGGTCAATGGCTGGATCCTGAAGCGGAGCGACCTGGCATGATCTTCGACAGTTATGAGGCGTTTCGCGCCGCGAATTTCACGCCCAGGGTCTGCGTTCTCGGCTCCGGCCCGGCCGGCACCACGATCGCCAGAAAGCTCGGCGCCGCCGGCATACCGGTCGTGGTGCTGGAGGCCGGCGGCAGGGAGTTCAGCGACACCTCGCAGGATTTCTACCGCGGCACCACGGTCGGCGATTTCTATTTCGATCTCGATATCACCCGGCTGCGGTTCATGGGCGGCAGCTCGAACCACTGGGCCGGCTGGTGCCGCGTGCTCGACAAACAGGATTTCGAGCCGAAGGCGTGGGTGCCGGACACGGGTTGGCCGATCCGGCGCGGTGACATCGAACCCTATCTGGGCGAAGTGCGCGAAATCCTGGAACTGCCAGATTTCCGGCCGGACGCACCGATCTCGGACGACATCCGCTGGGTGCAGCTGATCAAGAGCGGTGCGGTGCGCTTCGCTGAGAAATACGCCGACGAGCTCGACAAGAGCCGGAACATCGCTGTCGTGCTCAACACCTGTGCCACCGAGCTTGCCGGCGACGGCAGACGCGTGACCGGCGCCAGGCTGTGGTCGCAGGGGCAGGATGCCGGCTTCTTCAGCGCCGACTATTTCATCGTCTGTACCGGCGGGCTGGAGAATTCGCGGCTGCTTTTATGGTCGAACCAGCGCTCCAATGGAGGCGTCGTGCCGAATGCAACGGCGCTTGGCCGCTACTGGATGGAACACCCGACCTTCCAGGGTGGCAACGCCATCCTGGCCGACTATGGCGCATTCGAGGTCGATGCGGTGAACGAGGCCTTCTTCTCGCCGATGCCGGCCGCGATGGAGCGCCTGCGGATCATGAATTTCGGCATCAGGCTGATCGAGACGCCCTATCCGGGCGTCAAGGACCTGATCGCCGATCTCGCCTGTACGGCGCCCAGCATGGCGGAGTGGCTATCGGGCAGGCTCAACCAGAATCTGCGCTGCGCGGCCCAGCTCTATGTCGCCTGGGAGCAGGCGCCGCTGGCCTCGAACCAGGTCGAGCTGTCGAAGACCGTGGTCGACCACGCCGGCGTGCCGCGCATCGAGCTGCACTGGAAGAAATCGGACTTGGAACGCCGCACGCTGCTCGAAGGGCTGAGGCTTTTCGGGACGACGCTGGCCCGGAAGAACCTGGGGCGGGTGCGTATAGCCGACTGGATTTCGAATGGCGGCGACTACCCGACGGACGAGGAGACGGCCGGCCACCACCACATGGGCGGCACGCGCATGGGCACCGATGTCGCCACAAGCGTCGTGGATGCCAATTGCAAGGTGCACGGCATGGACAATCTCTATGTCGGCGGCTCCTCGGTGTTCTGCACCTCGGGCCAATGCAACCCGACGACGACGATCACGGCGTTGGCCTGCCGGCTCGGCGAGCATCTCGGCAAGGTGATCGCCGCCTGAGGGTTCCGCAGCCCCGCGAAATCATCTCATCCCGGCAAGGCCGCGTCACTTGACGGCGCGGCCCCCCGAGCGGCTTAAAAGCCGTAGATGCCGATGCGCACCAGCATGGCGGCGACGTAGCTTTCCCGAATTGCCCTACGCCCGCTGCTCCGAGCGGCCGAAACGCCGTTCGAGATAGGCCTGGCCGAACTCCAGCGTGATCGACAGGATCCAGTAGATCATCGAGGCGGTGATCAGCATCTCGATATGGCGGAACTCCGTCTGGCCCATGGTGCGGGCGAGATACATGATCTCCCAGACGCCGACGACCGACACCAGGGACGAATCCTTCAGCATGGCGATGAACTGGTTGCCGGTCGGCGGGATGATGACGCGCATGGCCTGCGGCAGGATGACCAGCGCCATGGTCTGGCCGGGGCTCAGTCCAAGCGCGGTGGCGCCTTCGCTCTGTCCGCGCGGAATGCTTTCGATGCCGGCGCGGAAGATCTCGGTCATGTAGGCGCCATAACACAGCGACAACGCCAGAATGCCGGCCGGCACCGCGCCGATCACGTAGCCGACCTGCGGCAGGCCGAGATAGATGATGTAGATCTGCATCAGCAAAGGAAGGCCGCGGAACAACGAGGTGTAGAAAGTGGCCAGCCCGTACACGATGCCGTTTCCGGTCAATTTGGCGATGGCGCCGACAAGTGCGATGGCTGTCGCGATCAGGATCGAGATCGCCGAAATGTAGAGCGTGGTGGTGACGCCCTGGGTGACCAGGAAGCCGATCTTCCTGGCGATGAAGGCAAGCGACAGGTCGAAGGAATAGAAGAACAGCATCAGGAGCACGAACAGTTCGATCCAGACGCCGACGATCTGCTGCCGCCGGGGCAAAAGCAGCAGCAGCTTGCAATTCACCAGCACAATGAGCGCGATCAGCACTGCGGAAACGGCGCGCGACAGGACAGGGTTGGCCTGCAGCCAGCCGGATGCAACTGGAATCACCGAGCCTATCCAGCTTGACTTGATGCCCATCGCGTAGAGGCCGGCGGCCAACAGCGCCAGCACGAGCGCCGCCGCTGCGCGGCGGGTGATCCCCGGATAGAAGAGCATCAGCCTGCCGATCATGCCGTCACCTTGTCTTTCGTGGCGGCATGACGTTCTCGCCACCAGTCCTGCGCCTGCAATTTCCAGTAGGTGAGCTGCGCGGCCGCCAGGCCGGCGGCGCCCCCAGCCCAGCTCAATCCGAATGGCGCGAACTGCCGGTACCGGTCCGAAACGCCCAGAATGCCTTCCGCCACGACTTTTCCGGCGATGGCCGTGGTGTTGAGGCCATGGCCGCCGAAAGCCGTGCAATACCAGACGCCCGGCTGCAATTCGCCGATCTGGGGCATCAGGTGACGGGCATAGGACATCAATCCGGACCAGGCCAGTTCGGTCTTGAGGTCCGCAAGCTGCGGATAAGTACCGACCATCTCGCGGCGCAATTCGCGCGCCAGCGCGTAGGCGGAAGCGGCGCGCGTGGTGATGCGCCCGCCCCACAACAGGCGATTGCCGCCATCGACCAGCCGATAATAGTCGCCGGCCCGCCGGTTGTCGCCGACCGCGTCCGTGGTCGCAACGGCTTGCGCGATCAGGCGCGGCGCCGGCTCGGAAACCATCACATAGGTCGCGATGGGCAGGAAGGCGCGGTGGAGCTGACTGAATACCGGGCCGGTGTAGCCGCCGGTAGCCAGCACGACGCGAGTTGCCCGAAGCGTGCCCTCTCGCGTGCGCAGCATCTTTTGCGACCCCGACAGATCACATTGCGCGACTTCGGAGCTCTCATGGATGCTGCCGCCAAGCCGCTCGATTTCATCGGCCACGGAACGCAGATAATTGAGCGGATGGATGTGAAAGGCTTTCGGGTCGCGCAGGCCCTGATAGTAGCGAGCCGATTTAAGCACCGAACGGACGTCTTCCCTGCGCAGATATTGAAGCTCGTATCCGTGGTCGCGCGCCGTCTGGTCGGCATAGGCCTTGAGCGCGTCGCCATCGTCGTAGCGCAGGACGCTGACCAGCCCGTCGCGCGGCATGGCGGCCGATATGTCGAGCGCCTCAATGGTGTGACGCACGAATTCGACGCCCTCGATCGACAGCCGGTGCAGTTGCCGCGCCGCCTCCTTGCCGACGCGCGCGGCAATGGTGTCGCCGCCGGTGGCGAAGCCAGGCGTGACGAAGCCGCCATTGCGGCCCGAGGCGCCGAAACCGACGACCTGGGCCTCGAGCACGGCGACGCGCAGCCCGGAACGCGACAGCTGCAGCGCCGTGGTCAGGCCGGCCAGTCCCCCGCCGACGACGGCCACGTCACAGTGCGCCTCGCCGCGGAGCGGGGGCCTGAGCTTCCGGTCGGTCATGGTGCGGGCGTAATAGGTGTCCGGATAGGCCATCGGCGACTTTCAGCTGCATCCCGCTCAGAGTCAGGAAAAGCGCGTAGCGCTTTTCCTGGGGAATTGCGCAAGAACAAAAGTTTAGAGAGGGGCGGCGATTGTTTCAAACGCTGCACCGCTCCGGCATCTGACGCGTGATGCCCGCCGGCAGCCGAGCGGCGGCCGGCGAGCGATCCAACGTCATTTGGCGCTGTAGTCCTTGCCGTACCATTTCGTGGTCAGCGCGGCGAGCGTGCCGTCCTTCTTCAGCTCGGCGATGATGCCCGAAACCTTTGCGGTCCACTCGGGATCGTTCTTCTCGGCGATGACCACGAGCGGTTCCCGGAAGGCATATTCCCCTTCGAGTATCTTCACGGGATAGCCGTTCTTGATGGCGTTCTGCGCCGTCTGCTCCGGCGCGATCACGGCATTCAGGCGGACACCGTCGCCGAGCCGCAGGTCATCGAAGGGAAGCATGGAATCGGCGAAGGTGCGGATCTCGCCGGGCTCCAGCTTGTATTCGACGGGAGGCAGGCCGGGCGCGTCGATCTCGAGCTTGCGGCGGATGAAATCCTCCGAGGTGGTGGCCGTCTCGACGCCGATCACCTTGCCGTTGAGATCGGCGACCGACTTCGCGGTGCTATCCTTGTGCACGACGTAGACATAGGGGCTGTAATAATAGATGCCGACAAAATCGATCACCTTGGAACGAGCCTTGGTCGGCGTGACCGAGCCGACGCCGAGGTCGTAGCGCCCTTGCCAGCGGCCGCCGGTCAGCGTCGCCCAGTCGGGGGTCTCGAACGAGACCTCGACTCCCAGCCGTTTGCCGATCTCGCGCGAGACGTCGATGTCGAAGCCGGCGAGTTCGTTGCTGTCATTAAGAAAGCTTTGCGGCGGCCAGGCGGCGTTGGTGGCGACGACCATCGCCTTCTTCGACGTGACGCGATCCAAAGTTTCTCCGGCCATGGCGGCCGTCGTGATCGCGAATGTCGCGGCAGCAAGAATGGCGAAATCGAGCAGTTTTTTCAAGGTTATCCTCCCTTATGGATGCAGCTGAAATGATTTGTGCCTGCGGCGGGCACCAGTGGTTGTTGCGACCGCGACGTCTCCGCGCGTTCGGCTTGCGGATGCAAGTCCAACGCGGCTCGCTGTCGATTTGCGTCCATCGCAGCCGAAGCTGTTCCCCTCATGGGCTGGCGTTTGTGACAGTTGACACTCAGGTCGCGAAAAGCAGGGTTCCACCCGGCGAAATGCCGGATAATGGCAGCCATGCAGTCATTGCGTGCCGTGAGGCGGCAAAATGCCGGATATTTCAGCCTTGCGCAGCCTGCACCGGCTTCCTCAGGATTGTCGCGGACGTGGTTCAGCCGATAGGATCGCGCCGAGGGATTGACGGTTCCAGGGCGGATCGAAGGAGAGGATTGATTGTGGAATTGACCGAAAAAGATCGCCAGCTGCTCGCGCTGATGCAGAAGAACGCGCGTGAGCCGGTCGCATCACTGGCGCGTCAGCTCGGCGTATCCCGGACTGCCTTGCAGGAGCGCATACAAAAGCTCGAGGCGGGCGGCGTCATCGAAGGCTACGCGGTGCGGCTGACCAAGGAGGCAGCTCAGAATTCCGTCCACTGTTTCACCTTCGCCGCCCTGAACAACAAGAGCTACCCGGACGTCTCCAGGAAGATCAAGGCGATGGCTTCGATCCAGGCGGTCTATGCCATAACCGGCGAGTGGGACCTGATCATCCATGTCGCGGCCGAGACGCTCGAGAAGCTGAACCGGGAAGTGAACGCGCTGAATGAAATCGGCGGCATAGTCAAAACCGCTTCGCATGTGGTGATGGAGACGAAGTTCAACCGCAACATCTATGCCGCACTATAGGAAGGGCGAGGTTCGCCCCTGCCCATCCGAATCCGGCTAGAGCAATTCACCGTCTCATGGAACGCTAAACTGCTCTATCTCTTTGTTTTCTGCGCAATTCCCAAGGGAAAGCGCTACGCGCTTTTCCCGGGAAAACCGTGCAGACTTTTCCTGGGATTGCCCTAGACAGTCGCCGGGTCGAGTGCGGGCTCGCCCATGCGGCGAGCGACGATCGCCGCGAAGTCGGCGGTCTGGAATGTGTCGCGCAGCGCGTCGAAGGACGGCAGCACGAAATAGACGCGCTGGAACTTGTCGATTTCGTAGCCCGTGCGCATCACCGTTTCCAGGTCGAAAGGCGCATGGTGCGCATCCTTGCTTTCGACCGCGAACTGCAACTCCGTGAAGGACGACATCAGGCCGGCGCCGAAGGCCTTCAGCGGCTGACCACTCTCCTGCATGAGGCCGTATTCAGCCGTATACCAGTAGAGCCGGCTGATCATTTCGTCGCCGCCGAGCGCGATGATGTCGCCCGCCTTCTGGCCATACATCTGCATGAAGTCGGCGAAGACCGGCTGCGACAGCACCGGCACATGGCCGAAGAAATCATGGAACATGTCGGGTTCGACGATGTAGTCGAGTTCCTGCTGCGTCCGCAGCCAGTTGGTGACGGGGAAACGGCGGCTGGCGAGATGGTCGAAGAAGGGCGCGGCCGGGATGAGCCCTGGCACGGCGACGATCTCCCAACCAGTCAGCTTGCGCAACTTGGCACTGACTTCGTCGAAGTCCGGGATGCGGTCGAGCAGGCCGAGCTTGTCGACGCCGTCGAGATAGGAATGGTGGGCGAGCTTGCGCGTCAGTTTCGTCTGGCGGTCGCACAGTGTGCGCCACACCGCCTGTTCGTCGGCGCTGTAGTCATAGCCCTGCGCCACGGTGAAATCGGCACGGCAGACCGAGTAATCGCCGCGCAGCCCTTGAGCCGCGCAGTCGCGGGCATATTCGGCAACGCTCATCGTCGTCATGGTTTTTCTCCTCGCCAATCCTGAATTTCGGATTCTAATCGGATTTGCGGAGGCAAATCGGTTTTGGTGATGGCCGGAATGAGGATTTTTGGATAACATCCACTCGGAATGTGCCATAGCGGAGTTAAAGTGCCTCAGTTCGACGATTTCGAGATCAAGATGCTCGATATCCTCCAGCGCGACGGACGCAAGCCGGTCTCGGAACTGGCGCAGGAGATCGGCCTATCGACGACACCTTGCGCGCGGCGCTTCGAGGCGCTGCAGGAGGCCGGCATCATCAAGGGCTTTGCCGCCGTGCTAAGCCGCCGTGCCGTCGGCCTGACGGTCGAGGTGTTCATCCAGGTGCGGCTGGTCAGCCACAGCGACGGTTCGCCCGAGAGCTTCATCGCCGCGGTCCAGCGCATGGACGAGGTATCATCCTGCTGGACGATGACCGGCGACCACGACTTCCTGCTGCACGTGATGGTGCCGTCGGTCGACGAACTCAACGCCTTCGTCATGCACCGGCTGATGCGACTCGACGGTGTGCGCGACGTCCACACGCAGCTCGTGCTGCAGAACATCAAGGGACCCGGCCACGTGCCGCTCGGGCATCTGCGGCGGTGATGGCGCCGGCATGGGCGGATCATTCATGAAGAGGTCCGCCATGCGCAGATGGGGCGGCGGGTCTGGTTCCGCGAGTCTGGGGATTTCTGACGCGCCACGGCCGGGTGAAGATGGCCTGACGCCGGCCGATTTCCGGGGCGCGCCGCAGGACGCGCAAGAGCAATCGATGGTGTTCGAACGGACGGCACGGAAACCTGCCGTGCTCGCGGCCATGCATTCGCACCGCGCCTGACTTTTTCACGCTGGCCGTTATCAGGCTGCGCGCTACTTCCTGGAAGCGGAGGGTGTCCGGCAGGAGGACCGATGGAGCTTGTCACCCATAAAAAGATGAAAGAGGGCAGGCTGATGCCTTGGGGAAAAGGCACCGTCGTCAGCGGCGCCAGGGGGTATGTCTTTCTCGCCGGCAATACGGGCACGGCCGAAGATTACGACCCGTCGACGGGCAAAGGTGGCGCCGTCGGGGACGCGGCGACGCAATGGCGCTCCATTTTGACGACCATTAAATCGGACCTGGAGGAGCTTGGCAGCTCGCTCGAGCATCTCGTCAAGATCACCCAATATGTAAAAGGACCATTTCCGGACGGCGGCGTTCTGAGTTCCCCCAATTTCCGGCTGGACGTCATGGACGAATTCTTCGCCACGCACTGCCCGAAGCACTGCAGCTACAACAATCCGCCGCCCTCGGAGGTAATCGGGGTTGCCGCACTTGCGCATCCCGATCTCGTCATCGAGATCGTGGCGGTCGCCGCTCTGCCGGACTAGCGTCCGGCGCGACAACCCACAAATATCAGGGCACGATCAGCGTGCCGGCGCCGTGCTCGGTGAACAGTTCGAGCAGCACCGAATGCGGCGTCTTGCCGTTGAGGATGACGACGCCTTCGACGCCGCGCTCGATCGCCTCGATGCAGGTCTCGACCTTCGGGATCATGCCGCCCGACACCGTGCCGTCCTTGATCAGCGCCCTGGCCTCGGCGACCGTCAGCTCGTCGATCAACTTCTTGTTCTTGTCGAGCACGCCCGGCACATCGGTGAGGAACAGAAGACGCGAGGCCTTGCAGGCGCCGGCGATGGCGCCGGCGAAGGTATCGGCATTGATGTTGTAGGTGTGGCCATCGCGGCCGGGCGCCACCGGCGCCAGCACCGGGATCATCTCGGAGCGCGCCAAAAGGTCGAGCAGCGTGCGGTCGACCTCGACCGGCTCGCCGACGAAGCCGAGATCGAGCACGCGCTCGATGTTGGAGTCCGGGTCGATCATGGTCTTGCGCGCCTTTTCGGCGAAGACCATGTTGCCGTCCTTGCCGCACAGGCCGATCGCCCATTCGCCCTCGGCATTGATGAGCGCGACGATCTCCTTGTTGATCGAGCCCGCCAGCACCATCTCGACGATCTCGACCGTCTTCTGGTCGGTGACGCGCAGGCCGCCCTCGAATTTGGATTCAATGCCCATCTTGTTGAGCATGGCGCCGATCTGCGGCCCGCCGCCATGGACGACGATCGGGTTGACGCCGGACTGTTTCAACAGCGCGATGTCGCGCGCGAAGGCTTTGCCGAGTTCGCTGTCGCCCATGGCGTGGCCGCCATATTTCACCACCACCGTCTTGTTCTCGTAGCGCTGCATGTAGGGCAGCGCCCGCGACAGCAGGGCGGCCTGCATTTCGGCGGTGGCGGCAATGTCCGTCATCGGCGTGGTTCCCTGGTTTTTGATTTCATGCCTGCCGTTGTCCCAAAACCGCTGCGCATTTCTGGGCGACATGCATCAGGTAAAGACGGCGGCGTCTTAGCGGGAATTGGCGCGGGCCGCAAACGGCTTTGCTGTCATATTCGGGCGGCTCACGACCTCGTCATCGCTTATGGCACCATAAGCGGCGTCCTGCGGCCCAGCCAACCGGAGATCTTCTCCATCTGCGCGGCCAGGGACAAAAGCGTCTCCTCGTCACCGGGCCGGCCCGCGGCCTGGATGCCGAGCGGCAGGCCGGCGTCGGTGACATGGACGGGCAGCGCGATCGACGGCTGGCCGCTGACATTCTGGATCGCCGGCCAGTGGGTGAACCACAGGCTCTTGTCCATCAGCTGGCCGAACAGCGGTTCGATCCTGAGCAGCGCCGTGAGGCGAAGCTTGTCGAGCATATTCTCGATGAGCTCGTCGGCGCCCTTCGGGTCCATCGCGCCGCAAGCGAGCGGCGGGTGGGCGATGACAGGCATCAGCACGGCGTCGTAACGCGCCGTCTCCGCAATCAGTTGCCGCGAGGCGGCATGCAGCCGCTGCAAGCCTGCATAGGTCTCGCCGGCCGAGACCATTTCGCCCAATCGGCCGAGCACCCGCGTCGCGCGCTCGATGTCGCCGGTGATGGTGCGGCCGATGCGCACTGCTTCGGCCCGCAACATGCCTGCGACAGCCGAGGCGACCGTTCTGCAGAAATCGGCGAAGAAGTCGCGACCGATGGAGGGCAAATCGATTTCCTCGACGCTGTGGCCGCCCTCGCGGGCGAGCGCCACTGCGGTATCGAGCGCTTTCAGCGTCTCGGCCGAAATCGGCAGGCCAAGCGGAGAGTTCCGGTACGCTGCGAGCTTGAGCTTGCCGGGATCGCGCGCGGCAGCCGCGGCGAACGCACCCTTCGGCGGCGGCGCGGCATAGGGCGCCAGCGTGTCGGGACCATGGGTGAGGTCAAGCAGCAGGGCGCAATCGCGCACCGAGCGGGTGACGGCATGGTCGACCACCATGCCGTACCAGCTTTCGCTCACCAATGGGGACAGCGGGACGCGGCCGCGCGAGGTCTTGAGGCCGACCAGCCCGGTGCAGGCAGAAGGCACGCGGATCGAGCCGCCGCCATCGGAGGCATGCGCCACCGGCACGACGCCGGCGGCGACCAGTGCCGCAGCGCCGCCGGACGAGCCGCCGCTGGTATGGCCGGTGTTCCAGGGATTGCGGGTGATGCCGAAGGCCTTTGATTCGGTCATCAACCGCAGCCCGTGTTCGGGCGATGTCGAGGTGACGATGGGTATCAGTCCGGCGGCGAGATAGCGCTCGGTCAGCACCGAGCTGACCTCCGGCACCCAGGCGGGGATGCGGCTGCCGCCATGCGACGGCACACCTTTGATGGCGATGCCGAGATCCTTGATGGCGAAGGGCACGCCGGCCAGCGGCAGGGAACGGTCGATGCCTTTCGCCCGGCTGCGCGCCGCATCGTAGAGTGGCTCGGCCGTGGCATTGATTTCAGGCCGGCTGGCCTCGGCGCGTGCGATCGCCGCGTCGACCAGTTCGACCGGCGAAACCTCGCCTTTGCGCACCAACGCGGCAAGGCCGGTGGCGTCTTCTTCCCACAGCACCCGTTCGACCGACATGCGCGCTCCCCCGATCCAGGCAAGGTAATCAGCGGCCAATCCGTTGGCAATCGAGCGATGGAACGAGTGCGGCGCGGTGCGGAAAGCTTTGGGTGCACGGAAATTTGCGCCGTTGCAAATACATCGCGATCCCCTAATTTGCCGACATGACGCCACAGGAGATCAGCAATCTGATTGTCCGGACTTCGATGAAGGACCGGGCTTCGTTCGATCTGCTGTACCGGCAGACCAGCGCGAAACTTTTCGGTGTCTGCCTTCGTGTATTGAAGGACCGGGGAGATGCCGAAGAGGCGCTTCAGGAGGTCTTCGTCAAAATATGGACGAAGGCGGACCGTTTTGCCGTCTCGGATCTAAGCCCGATTTCCTGGCTGGTGGCCATCGCGCGCAACCATGCGATCGACCGCATCAGGGCGCGGCGGGAACCCGCCGCCTATATCGATGCCGCGCTCGATGTGGCCGATCCGGCGCCGGGACCGGAGGCCATGACCGTGGCAGGTGCCGAGTCCGAGCGCATCTATCATTGTCTCGAGGAATTGGAGAAGGGCCGGGCAGCGGCTGTCCGGGGCGCTTATCTGAACGGCGAGAGCTATGCCGAACTGGCGGAGCGCCATGGCGTGCCGCTGAACACGATGCGAACCTGGCTGCGGCGCAGCCTGCTGAAGCTCAGAGAGTGTCTGGAAAGATGACGCTGGCAGACGACGACGGACCGGAACGTGGAGGCGACGACCTGTTCGCCGCCGAATATGTTCTTGGCGTGCTGACAGCGGAAGAACGCCAGATCGCGTCCCGCCGCATCGATGGCGACGCCGCATTCGCTCGGCTTGTCGATGCCTGGGAGGCCCATTTTTCGCCCTTGGCCGTCGCCTATCCCGGGACAGAACCTCCGATCAGGGTCAAGGAGGCGATCGATCGCCGGCTGTTCGCCTCGCAGCCTCGCACCGGCCTATGGTCGAGCCTTGCCTTCTGGCGCGGCCTTGCCGCCGCCGCCATCGCGGCGCTGGCGATCTATATCGCCTTGCCTTTCATCAACCCGCCGCTCCAACAACCACAGCTTGTCGCCTCGCTGGCTGCCGAAGGCAGCGACGTCAGATACCTCGTCGTCTATGACGCGGCGCATCATGAAGTCGGCCTGTCGCACGTTTCCGGTGAGCGGGCCTCCGGCAAGGACTTCGAACTGTGGGTGATCGCGGGCAAGAACGCGCCGGTTTCGATGGGCGTCATCCCGGCCGGGAAGGCTGCGCATGTGACGGTTTCGCCTGCCGTGCAGCAGAAACTTGCGCAGGGCGCCGTGCTGGCGGTCAGCCTCGAGCCTTCAGGCGGTTCGCCGACCGGCCAGCCGACGGGACCGGTGGTCGCTGCGGGCGACCTGAAGGGCATCTGACGGCTCCCCGCCCGGGCCGTCAACTTACAAAATAGTGAAGTCTATTTTTGCGTGGATAACTGGGAACCAAATTCCCGCGGTTGGTTCAGCCTATGCGCCGAAATCACGGGACCTCATTCGAAAGAAAAGAATTCTTTCATAGAAAGCGAAACTAAGTTTCTCATGGCCCGTATCTCCTCGCGTTCCCAATAATGGGGAAAACAACCCGAGGAGACTTACATCATGCGTAAACTCGCCACCCTTTTGCTCGCCGGTACGATCGGCCTCTCGGCGCTCGGCACCATCGCCTATGCCGCCAATCCGATGGTCGGGGGCGCACCCATGTACGCCAAGAAGAACATCATCGAGAACGCCGTCAATTCGAAGGACCACACGACGCTGGTCGCTGCCGTCAAGGCAGCGGGCCTGGTCGACACGCTGCAGGGCGCCGGGCCCTTCACCGTCTTCGCTCCCACCAACGAGGCCTTTGCAGCACTTCCGGCCGGCACGGTCGAAACGCTGCTCAAGCCCGAGAACAAGGACAAGCTGACCAAGGTCCTGACGTGCCATGTGATCGCGGCGAAAGCGATGGCCGCCGACGTCGCCAAGATGGCCAAAGCCGATGGCGGCGCGCATGTGGTCAAGACGGCCGGCGGCTGCGAGCTGACGCTCAAGGCCGACAAGGGCAAGGTCACCGTCACGGACGAGAACGGCAATGTCGCCCATGTGACGATTGCCGATGTCAGGCAGTCCAATGGCGTCATCCATGTCATCGACAAGGTTCTTTTGCCGAAGATGTAACAAACGGCTCGCTGCCGGCGAACAGGCAGCAAGGCTCTCCTGCCGGTGCGCGGCTCGCGCGACCGGCAGGCGTCCGCTCCGCCCCGTGGCTCCATCCGGGAGCCTGGTGCGGGCAACGTTCGGTCCTCAACGGCTTTTGATTTTCAGCCGAACGTTGAATGTGGCAAACAGACAGCAGGAGGATTGGCCATGAACCGTCGCGACTTTCTCTTGAGCGGCGCCGCCGCAATCGGCGTGGCTGCCGGCACGGCATCTCTGCTGCGCATGGGCGGGTCGCAGGATGCGCGCGCGGCGGAAACTTTCGAAGTTACCAAGACCGATGCCGAATGGCGCGCGATCCTGTCTCCCGCGGCCTTCGACGTGCTGCGCAAGGAAGGCACGGAATATCCCGGCACCAGCCCGCTGCTCAACGAGCATCGCAAGGGCGTCTTCGCCTGCGCCGGCTGCGACCTGCCGGTTTACTCCTCCGAGACGAAGTTCGATTCCGGCACCGGCTGGCCGAGTTTCTGGCAGGAGATCGCCAATGCCGTCGGCAAAACGGAGGACCGGTCGCTCGGCATGACTCGCACCGAAGTCCACTGTCGCCGCTGCGGCGGCCATCTGGGCCATGTCTTCGACGACGGCCCGCCGCCGACCGGGCTGCGTCACTGCATCAACGGCGTGGCGCTGAGCTTCAAGCCCGCCACAGCCTGAGACCATGCGGCCGCGATATGAAAAAACTCCGGGCTTGCGGCCCGGAGTTTTTTAGCGGTCAATCATTTCGGGCGTGGACTGGAGGAGCTTCCCGAAACGGCTGCCCGTGTTTCCTTGCTTTCAGCGCGATTCCGGACGCAAACCGTCTCTCCCGGTATTGCCCTGGTGTCAGTGCCCGCCGCCACCACCGCCGGCGGCCGCCGGTTTGCGGATCATCATGGTGAACAGGCCAAGCGTCGCGAACAGCACCGTCAGCATGTAGAACACATCCATGAAGGACAGCAGCGCCGCCTGCTGCTGGACCATGCCCGACAATTTCGAGATCGCCGCGCTGGCCGCATCCAGGCCGGCGGTCTGCTCGAAATTGAGCGTCATGTTCTGAAGCTTCTGCTGCGCGGCCGCACTTCCCCACTGCACGTGCTCGGAGAGCCTTGCATAGTGGAAGGCGTTGCGGTCGATCAGCACCGTGTTGATCAGGGCGAGGCCGACGGCACCACCGAGGTTGCGGGTCAGGTTGAACAGGCCCGATGCATTCTTCAGCCGCTCGGGCGGCAGCGTGCCGAGCGCGATGTTGTTGATCGGCACCATGCACAGCATCATCGAACAGCCGCGCAGGATCTGCGGGATGAGCAGCTCGTAGAAATCCCAGTCGGCGGTCAGGTGCGTCATCCACCATGTTCCGGTGGCAAAGCCGAAGAAGCCGATCATCATCATCAGGCGCGGGTCCATCTTGTTCGACAGGATGCCCGAGACCGGCGCGGTGAAGAACATCGCCAGGCCGCTGACGAACAGCGCCTCGCCGATCATCATCGAATCGTAGCCGCGGATGCGTCCGAGGAACACGGGGTAGAGATAGGTGAGACCGTAGAGGCCGATGCCGATGACGAAGGAGAACAGCGAGCCGAAGGCGAAGTTGATATTGCTGAACGCCTTGAGATCGACGATCGGCTCCTCGGCGGTGAACACCCGCCAGAAGAACAGCACCGCGCCGAAGGTCATGACGACGGCACAGATGAACACCGCCTGATCCTGCAGCCAATCATTGTTCGGGCCTTCCTCGAGCACATATTCCATGCAGCCGAGGAACGCCGCCATGCCGGCAAGGCCCCACCAGTCGAACTTCGAGAACAGCTTGAGATTGGGCTTGTCGAAGTCGATCAGCGACCAGGCCGCCGTCGTCACCAATATGCCGGGCACGACATTGACGAGGAACAGCCAATGCCAGGACATTGCGTGGCTGATATAGCCGCCGACAGTCGGGCCGATTGTCGGCGCCAGGGTGGCCACGAGGCCGATCATCGGCGACACGACGGCACGGCGCGACGGTGGGAAGATGGTGAAGGCGGCCGCGAAGACGCTGGGGATCATGCCGCCGCCGATAAAGCCCTGGATGGCGCGATAGACGATCATCTGGTCGATGTTGGTGGCGGTCGCGGCGAGCGCGCTGGCGGCGGTAAAACCCGCCGCCGAAATTGTGAACAGAATGCGCGTCGACAGCATCCGGCTGAGAAAGCCGGACAGCGGGATCATGACCACCTCGGCGATCAGATAGGCCGTCTGCACCCAGGGGATCTCGTCGGAACTGGCGCTCAGGCCGGCCTGGATCTCAGCCAGCGAGGCCGAGACGATCTGGATGTCCAGGATGGCCATGAACATGCCGAACACCATCGCCAGGAAGGCTATGACGCGCCGCGTCGAGATGGTGTCAGGCACAGCCGGCCTCGCCGGCGGCGCTCCTGCGGTCAGGGTTGCGGTAGCCATGGCGTTGCTCCCCGGAGCGCGCTCAGTTGGTCGCGGCCGGCGCGGTGCGGCTGTCGACGGCGACAACGACGCTCAAGCCGGCGCGCAGCCTGCCGCTCTTCAGGGCATCGGCCGGCACGTCGATGCGGACCGGGACGCGCTGCACCACCTTGGTGAAGTTGCCGGTGGCGTTTTCCGGCGGCAGCAGCGAGAACACCGCACCCGAGGCCGGCGCCAGCGAGGAGACAGTGCCCTCGATGGGCTCGCCGTCGATGGCATCGACCGAGATCCTGACCTTTTCGCCGGGCACCAGCCGGGCAAGTTGGGTCTCCTTGAAGTTGGCGACGACATAAAGTTTGTTCATCGGCACGATGACGGCGAGCTTCTGGCCGGGGTTGACGAGGTCGCCCTGCTCGACGGAACGGTTGCCGACGACGCCGTCATAGGGCGCCTTGAGCACAGTGAAGGAAAGGTCCCGCGCGGCCTTGTCGCGGCTGAGCTGCAAGGATGCCAGCGTGCTTGCCGATTCAGCACGCTGCGCCTCCAGCACGCCGATATTGGCCTGTGCCGCGGCGATCTGCGCGTCGGCGCCGACGAGAGCGGCGTTGGCCTGGTCGAGCGCCGTCTGGGCGTCGTCGAGTTGCGCCTGGGTGCCGACATGGGTCTTGAGCAGTTGCGCGGCACGCTGCTGGGCGCGCGCGGCATTGGCCGCCGCGGCCTGATCGGCGGTCTTGGCGGCCTGCGCCTGCTGCAAGGAGGCCTGCGCCGCCTTGGTCTGCGCATCGATGCGATCGAGCGTCCTGGCCAGCGTGGCGATCTGCGCCTCGGCCTGGGCGACCGCTATTTTGTAGTCGCCGTCATCGACCGTCAGCAGCGGATCGCCGGCCTTGACCTGCTGGTTCTCGCTGACCTTGACCTGATCGACATAGCCGGAGATCTTGGGCGAAATGAAAGCCATGTCGGCCTGGACATAGGCGTCGTCGGTCGAAATCATGAAACGGCCGGTGGTCCAGTAATCGTAGCCGTACCAGGCGCCGGCCCCGAGCAAGGCGACGCCGATGATCGGCAGCAGGAAAGAGCGCACGGAACGCTTCTTCTTCGGCGGAGTTTCCGCCAGAGGCGGCGCGGCGACTGGCTGGACGGGAACTTCCGGTGCTTCCGTCGCCGGAGCAACCTTGGCGTTGGGGAAAGGACGGACTTCGGCGGTGGACGGCGCGTTCGAGGACATGACATCTCTCTCATGTTATAATACTGAACCGTTCGGTTCGATCCGGGCGTTGACATAGCGCCTAAAGAGGACCATATCAAGAGGCAATCGAACCGCTTGGTTCGAATTATTTTCGAGGTGTGACTTTAATGGCCGACACAACGCCCGAAGTCGAAAACGACAATTGCGGCGACCTGCTGGACAGCTTGCGCCGCGGCCGCCCGGCAGCCGGACAGGATCCGGTCAAGCGCAGCCAGATCATCGATGGCGCCCGCCGGGTCTTTATCGACAAGGGCTTCGAGGCGGCCTCGATGAACGACATCACGCGGGAAGCCGGCGTGTCGAAAGGCACGATCTATGTCTACTTCGCCAACAAGGAAGAGCTGTTCGAAGCGCTGATCGAGGAAGAGCGCGGCACTATCTTCAAGAACATGTATGACGTGCTCGACCGTGCCGACGACCTGCGCGAGACGTTGGTGAAATTCGGCAAGGTCCTGTCCATGAAGATCACCTCGGCCAAGGTCATCCAGGCCCAGCGCACGGTGATCGGCGCCTCCGACAGGATACCCGACATGGGCGCGCGGTTTTACGAACGCGGCCCCAAACGCGGCCACGACAAGGTCGTGACCTTCCTCAATGCCGCCATCGACCGTGGCCTGCTCAAGATCGACGATGTCGACCTTGCCGCCTATCAGTTCACCGAACTGTGCCTGGCCGGTCTTTTCCGGCAGTGCATCTTCGCCTATCGCGCCAAGGCTCCGAACCAGGACGAAATCGACCATATCGTCAGGTCGGGCGTCGACATGTTCCTGAAGGCCTATGGCACCGAAATGCTTGCCGCGGAGGAAAGCCACAAGATGATCGCCCTGGAGGCGAAGGCTTAACCCGGCTTTTTGTGCCGCTAACCGCCATTGGCCGCGAGAACGATCGCGGCGCGCAGCTCCTCCAGGCCCTCGGCCTTTTCCGATGACGTCGCCAGCACGAAAGGAAATGCCGCCGGTCGCTTCTTGATCTTGGCAAGCGTCTCCTCAATCAGCCGCGGCACGCCGGCAGCCTTGATCTTGTCGGTCTTGGTCAGCACGATCTGGTACGAAACCGCCGCCTTGTCGAGCAGCGACAGCACCTCGTCGTCCTTGGCCTTGATGCCGTGGCGGGCGTCGATCAGCACATAGACCCGCTTCAGCGTGACGCGGCCCTTGAGATAGTCGAAGACCAGCTTCGTCCAATCGTCTACCTTTTCCTTGGGCGCGGTGGCATAGCCGTAGCCCGGCATGTCGACCAGCGCCATTGGCGGCAGGTCGGCGCCCTCCCCCGAAAATCCGTCCGGCACGAAATAATTGAGTTCCTGCGTGCGCCCCGGCGTGTTGGAGGTGCGCGCCAGGCCCTTCTGGTTGACCAGAGCATTGATCAGTGACGACTTGCCGACGTTGGAACGGCCGGCAAAGGCGATTTCCGGCGGCCCTTCCGGCGGCAGGAACTTCATGGCGGGCACACCGCGGATGAAGATCCATCCGCGGGTAAACAGGTCGGTGCCGATCGTGGTGCTGTATTGAGCGTTCAAGCTGCTGTCTCCAGAAGAGAAATATCGGCGCCCCTGATGGCATCGAGGTTGCGGCTGATCTTGTCCACCGGCAAATCCCACCATGCCACCGTCAGCAGCCGCCGGATCGTCCTGTCGTCGAAACGCATCTTGACGACCTTGGCCGCGTTGCCGGCGACGATGGTATAGGGCCGCACGTCGTGCGTGACCACGGACTTCGCCGCGACAATGGCGCCATGTCCGATTTGCACCCCCGGCAGGATCACCGCCTCCATGCCGATCCAGACGTCGTTGCCGACCACCGTGTCGCCGCGCACCTCCTTCGACCATGTGACGGGGTCGAAACCCTTTTCCCAGCCATGGCCGAAAATGTTGAACGGATAGGTCGAAAAACCGGACATGGCGTGGTTGGCGCCGTTCATGATGAAGCGGGCACCTTCGGCGATGGCGCAGAACTTGCCGATGATCAGCCTGTCGCCGATGAAGGAATAGTGGTGCAGCACGCATCTTTCGGCGAATTTGTCCGGCCCTTCCGGATCGTCATAATAGGTGAAGTCGCCGATCTCGATGTTGGGCGCGCTCACCAGCGCCTTGAGGAAGCCGACGCGCGTGTGCATCGGGATCGGGTGCTTGATGTCGGGATTGGGTCCGGTCATGTCGAGGTCCGTCAAGGATTGGCCGATGCGGCGACGTTGAGCTTCGCATGCGCCCGGTCAAAATAGCGTGATCCGCCTATAGCACCAAACGGCGGATGCGCGAGCCTTCGCGAACTGCCGGGCTCAATTGCTGCCGCGGCAGATCACGATCGGATTGGACAGTGCGCTGTCGAAGCCGCTGCCCTGGTAGATAGTGACGTTCGAAGCTCGGGGCGGCAGCGCGAAACTGCCTTCCACGATCTTCTGGTCGCCGGCCGGCGTGTGCAGAGCCCAGCTATAGGTGCAGAACTGGGGCGGCGCCTCGGCCTCGACATGGCTGCAATTGAGCTGCGCTCCGCCCAGCATGGCAGCGCCGCCGCAGCTGACCGCCTCCTTTGCAGTCGCCGCGCCCGGATACCCCAAGAGAGCCGTGACCGCCGCGATCCTGATCCAATTCATCGTCGAAATCCTTGCCGGCGAATTCAAGATCGCAGGCGGCCTTTTCAAGCCGTGGCCCATGCGATTTTTCCAGGCCGGAGCTTACTCGGTCTTGCGCAAAGCGTCCAGCAGGATTATGTGCATGATGATAATAAGCATGCTCACGAAAAGTTGCTCGCCGACCCCGATCTCCTCCCATGCCCTCCTCGCCCAATGTCAGCTTCGTGCTGCACGATGTCGCGCGCCTGCTCAGAAAACGGTTCGAGCAGCGTTCGCGGACGTCAGGACTGACCCGGGCCCAGTGGCAGGTCCTGGCTTTTCTTTCGCTGCATGAAGGCATTCACCAGAACAAACTCGCCGACCTCATCGAGATCGTGCCGATCACGCTTGCCCGGCTGCTCGACAAGATGGAAGCGCGCGGCTTCATCGAACGCAGGCCCAATCCCTCCGACCGCAGGGCCTGGCTGCTGTATCTGACCCCGCAGGCCCGCCCGCTGATCGAAGTGATGCGCAGCAACGGCCAGAAAACACGCAATGAGGCCTTCGCCGGCCTTCCCCCTGAAACACAGCAGCAACTGCTGCAAACCCTCTGCTTGATCAAACCCAATCTGCTCGTGGCTTGCACCCAGCCAGCCGTCGACCGGGAGAAACTACATGGCTGAACCAACCTCACCCAAGAAACCCGCCGAAGCAGAGCCTTCCGCGGGGCGGACCACAGACCAGATCATCCGGCTGGACAGCGAGCGCGAGCAGAGGCGGGCCAATACCGTCATCGACAATGACGAGCTGGAAACGCCGGTCGCTCTGGAGCCAGCGGCACTCGAGGCTCCGTCCAGGGAGCCGCAGGCGGCCAAGGTCGCCGCGGCACCTGCGGCGCCGGCCAAGCCCAGGCGCAGCCTGACGCGGCCGGTCCTGTTTGCCCTGCTCCCCGCGGCGCTGGCGGTCGGCGGCTATTATTACGTCGTCGGCGGCCAGACCATGACGACCGACAATGCCTATATCCAGGCCCAGTCGCTCGGCGTTTCCACCGACGTCTCCGGCACGGTGCAGGAGATAGACGTCCACGAGAACGAGGTGGTGAAGAAGGGCCAGGTGCTGTTTCGCCTGCGGCCCGCCTCATTCGAAACCGCGCTGGCCGCCGCCCAGGCCCAGCTCGGGACCGTGCGCAACCAGGTGCTGACGTTGCAAGCGAGCTATCGGCAGTCGCTGGCGCAGATCGAGCAGGCCGAGGCCGACATCCCCTATTACGAGGCCGCTTTCCAGCGCCAGCAGGATCTGCTCAAGACCTCCACCGCCTCCAAGGCGACGTTCGACAGCGCCCAGCACGACCTCATCGCCGCCCGCCAGAAAGTGTCCGTCGCCAAGGCGCAGGCACAAGCCACACTTGCCCAGCTTGGCGGCGACGCCAACCAGCCGGTCGAGAAGAACCCGTTCTACCTGCAGGCCCGGTCGGCAGTGGACGACGCCCAGCGCAATCTCGCCGATTCCATAGTCAAAGCGCCGTTTGACGGCATCGTCACCAATGTCGACGCGCTGCAGATCGGCAAGTACCTGCCCGCTTCGCAGCCGGCGTTCAGTCTGGTCTCGGCGACCGATCTGTGGATCGCGGCGGAGCCCAAGGAAACCGAACTGACCTATGTCAGGCCAGGACAGACGGCGACGATCAGCGTCGACACCTATCCTGGCGCCGTCTGGCACGGGACCATCGCCTCGATCAGCCCCGCATCGTCGTCGAGCTTCTCGCTGCTGCCGGCGCAGAACACCACGGGCAACTGGGTCAAGGTCGTGCAGCGCATCCCGATGCGGGTCACGATCGATGATCCGCAGGGCAAGCCGCCGCTCAGGGGCGGGATGAGCGTGGTTGTCGACGTCGACACCGGTCATGCGCGCGGCCTGCCCGACTTCGTCACCAACCTCATCCACCGGGCCGAGCAGAAATCATGACCGCGGCAGGCGCCACGCCGGTGGTCGCCAATCGCGGCGCCATCACCGCCTGCGTGATCCTGGCGGTCATCATGCAGGCGCTGGACACCACCATCGCCAATGTGGCGCTGCCCTATATCCAGGGGAGCGTTTCGGCGAGCGCCGACCAGATCAATTGGGTGCTCACCTCTTATATCGTCGCGGCTGCCGTGATGACGCCGCCTTCGGGCTACCTTGCCAACCGGTTCGGCCGCAAACGCATCCTCCTGATCTCCATCACCGGCTTCGTGGTTGCCTCGGTGCTTTGCGGCTTCGCGCAGTCGCTGCCGCAGATCGTCGGCTTCCGCCTGCTGCAGGGCCTTTTCGGCGCGGCGCTGGTGCCGCTGTCACAGAGCATCCTGCTCGATATCTATAGTGTGGAAGAGCGCGGCTCGGCCATGGCACTGTTCGGCGTATCGGTGATGGTCGGGCCGGTGCTCGGGCCGGTCATCGGCGGCTGGCTGACCGAGAACGTCAGCTGGCGCTGGGTGTTCTACATCAACGTGCCGATCGGCGCCCTGGCCTTCGCCGGCGTGTCCATGTTCGTCCAGGAGACGAAAACGGATCTCAAGGCGAGGCTGGACTGGCTGGGCTTCGGCATGCTCAGCATCACCATCGCGGCGCTCCAGATGTTCCTCGACCGCGGCGAGCAGCTCAACTGGTTCTCCTCCTCCGAGATCATCGTCGAAGCGTTGATCTGCGCCTCGGCCTTCTACATCTTCCTCGTCCACACCTTCACCGCCCGCAGCAGCTTCGTGAACCCCAGGCTCTTCCTGGACAGGAATTTCGCCGTCGGCATGGTCTTCATTTTCATCATCGGCATCACCTACCTGGCCTCGCTGGCCCTGATGACGCCCTATCTGCAGACGCTGATGGGCTATCCCGTGGTGACGGCCGGCATCGTCATGGGGCCGCGCGGCCTCGGCACCATGGCCTGCATGTTCCTGGTCGGCAGGCTGGTCGGCAAGGTCGATACACGCTGGCTGCTGTTGACCGGCCTGCTGGTCACCGCCTGGGCGATGTACGACATGACCGGCTGGACGCCTGACGTCTCGCAATGGACGATCATCAGCACCGGCTTCATCCAGGGTGCGGGACTCGGCTTCCTGTTCGTGCCGCTGACCACCATCACCTTCGCCACGCTGGCGCCGGAGCGGCGCGCGGAAGGCACCGGCCTCTACAATCTGTCGCGAAACATCGGCTCCAGCGTCGGCATATCCGTCGTCACCGCGCTGCTGACGCAGAACGTCCAGATCAACCACGCCAACATCGCCACCTATGTGACGCCCTTCAACCAGGCGTTCAGCGATCCGGCGATCGCCCAAGCGATGAACCCGTACACGGCCGCCGGCCGCGCCGCGCTCGACGGCGTGGTGACGCTGCAGGCGACCATCATCGGCTACATGAATGATTTCAAGCTGATGATGATCCTGTCGCTGGCCGCCATCCCGCTGGTGCTCCTGCTGCGCAAGCCGGCAACGCCGGCCAAGATCGATCACAGCGCCGTCATGGAGTGATCGCTCGAGCGCGATCGGGTCACGATCGAGCGCAAACCGCAGCGGCTCTGCGGAAAAACGGGGCCGCACCACGGCTGGTCTGCCCTGCCGCCATTTCATTGCTCGAATGGACCAGTATCCCGCGAAGCGGCGCGGAACCCGGTTTGCCGGAGGCCTGCCAGACACCAGCGTCGCTGCGCCGAAGCCGTCGCGGCGTTGGGCTTGAGAAAAACTGGCGATCGATGCCCGGCCAAGACCTCTGTCCGAACAAAAAACCCCGGACGAGCCGGGGTTTTTTCGAAATCCGGAGCCGGCGCCTTTTATTCCGCCGGCGAGGGTTTCTTGCGGAACAGCGCCAGCAGATTGTCCCACAGTTCGATCTTGGCGCCCTGGCGCTTCATGATCACGCCTTGCTGGAGGATCGACAGCGTGTTGTTCCAGGCCCAGTAGATGACCAGGCCTGCCGGGAAACCAGCCATCATGAAGGTGAAGATGACGGGCATCCAGGTGAAGATCGCGGCCTGCGTCGGATCCGGCGGCGTCGGGTTCATGCGCATCTGCAGGAACATGGTGACGCCCATGATCAGCGGCCAGACGCCGATCATCAGCATGTGCGGAAGCGTGATCGGAACGAGGCCGAACAGGTTGAAGATCGACGTCGGATCGGGCGCGGCCAGATCCTGGATCCAGCCGAAGAACGGCGCATGGCGCATCTCGATGGTGATGTAGAGCACCTTGTAGAGCGAGAAGAAGACCGGTATCTGCAATGCCACCGGCCAGCAGCCGGCGAGCGGATTGATCTTCTCGGTCTTGTACAGCTCCATCATCGCCTGTTGCTGCTTCATCTTGTCGTCCGCGTATTTCTCGCGGATCTCGAGCATCTTGGGCTGCACCTTCTTCATGTTCGCCATCGACGCGTAGGACTTGTTGGCGAGCGGGAAGAAGATGGCCTTGACGATGACGGTGGTGGCGAGGATCGCCAGGCCGAAATTGCCGAGGAATTTGTAGAGCGTGTCGATGAGCCAGAACATCGGCTTGGTGATGAAGTGGAACCAGCCCCAGTCGATCAGCAGGTCGAACCGCTTGATGTGCCGGTCTTCGGCATAGGCATTGATCTTGGCCACTTCCTTGGCGCCGGCGAAGACCTCGGTCTCGACGGTAGCCGACTGGCCGGCCTCGACATTGATCGGGTCGGTGAGGAAGTCGGACTGGTAGCGGTGGCGGCCGTCCACGAAATAGCCGAAGCGCGGCTGGAACGGCTGCTTCTCGCTCGGAACCACCGTCACCGCCCAGTATTTGTCGGTGATGCCAAGCCAGCCGTCGGTCGCCTTGCCCGGCTTGACTTCCTTGTCCTTCTCTATGGACGCGTATTTGTGTTCCTGCAGGCCTTCCGCACCGGTGAAGCCAATCAGGCCTTCATGCAGCACGTAGGTGCTGGCGACTGCCGGCTTGTCGTAGCGGGTGACGCGGCCGTAATTCGACAGCGTAACCGGGGCCGAACCCGAGTTGCGCACCTCGTCGGAAACGGTGAACATGTAGTCGCTGTCCACAGAGAAGGTGCGCTTGAAGGTCAGCCCCTTGTCATTGGTGTAAGTCAGCGTCACCGGCGTCGACGGGGTCAGCGTCGGATTGCCTTCGACGTTCCACACCGTATCCGCGCCCGGTACCGTGCCCGTCCTGTCGTTGCCGACGAAGCCGATCTCGGCGAAGTAGCCGGTGGGCAGCTCCGAAGGGTTGAGCAGTTCGATCTTGGGCGAATTCTTGTCGACGGTTTCGGTGTAGTGCTTGAGCTTGAGATCGTCGAGACGGGCGCCGGTCAGGTTGATCGAGCCTTCCAGGCTCGGCGTATCGATCTTGACGCGCTTCGAAGCCGCCAGCGCCTGGTCGCGACTGGCCGCGGTGACGGTGTCGCCGCCGGGCGCGTTGGGGATGGCACCGGGAGCGGTGCCGGCCGGCGCTGGCGTTGCCGCGCCCGGATTGGCTGTCTCTGCCGCCTTCTTCTGCTCTTCCACGCGCTGCTGCTCGACGCGCGCCGCCTCGCGCTGCTGCTCGACGCGCGGGTTCATGTAGAAAACCTGCCACAGGGTCAGGATCAGCACCGACAGCGCGATGGTGATGAAGAAGTTCCGGTTGTTTTCCATCGAGAGCCCTTGGCCTATCGTGTTCCGCGAAGTCGGCGGGAGAGTTCGGCTTTCAACTGGCCGAACGGGGCGCGGAGCGCATCATCGCGCCCGACGATGACATAATCATTGCCGGGCATCATGTCATCGGCCGCATGGGTGCGCACGGCCTCTTTCAGCCGCCGCCTGACGCGGTTGCGCACGACCGCGTTGCCGACCTTCTTGGTGACGGTGTAGCCGACGCGCGGCGCTCCGCCATCGCCGCGGTCGAGGACCTCGACGAGGAAAAACCGCCCGCGGCGTTTTTCACCACGGCGGACGGCCAGGAATTCCGCGCGTTTCAGAAGCCGCTTGGGATTTTGTCCCACTGGCTTGCCGGTTGCGGGCAACGATCTTGTCTCGCTCAGGCGCTGAGCCGCTTGCGGCCGCGGTTGCGGCGAGCTGCGACGACGCCGCGACCACCCTTGGTGGCCATGCGGGCACGGAAACCGTGCCGGCGTTTGCGGACGAGTTTGGACGGTTGGTAGGTACGCTTCATTTGTTTTAATACCGCGGGGTGCGGCCCTTCTTGATTCTGTCACTCTGTAACAGGAGCTTTGCCGGGCCGGCTTTGGCGCGATCGAAACCGCGCCGGGACGAATGGCCCGAGCGTGAGCGGGCTTATAGAAAGAAGGGTTTTGGAAGTCAATCCGGTGCCGGGGCCGGTGCCGCCGGGCCCGGGAGGAGCACCTTCGGCGGCAATTATATCTCTCCGACCAAGGAGCAAATTGGCAAAAAAGCCGCAATCGCCTAATCTGGGCTGATCAAGCGATTGTGAAGACAGGACCGCATGAGCGAAACCACGCACGCCGAGGAAGGGACAGGACCAGCGCCAGCCGCCGTCCGCAGCGTCCCCTTGTCGCGCGGCCTGTCGACGAAACTGCTGCTGTTGACCATCGTTTTCGTGCTTTTGGCCGAGGTGCTCATCTTCCTGCCCTGGATCGCCAGCTACCGGCTGGCCTGGCTCAAGGAGCGGCTGAGCACCGCCGCGGCCGTATCGATCGTGCTGGTGCAGGGCGAACCGACCTCGCTGTCGCGCACGGCGCAGAACGACGTGCTCATGGCGATCGGCGCCAAGGCGATCGCGGTGCGCGACGGCGGCGTGTCGCGGCTGCTTGTGGTGGCCGACATGCCGCCGCAGGTCGATGAGCACATCGACCTCGCCAGCGTCGGCATGGTCAAGGGCATGACCGGCGCGCTCGACACGCTGTTTTTCGGCGGCAACCGGATGCTGCGCGTCTTCGGGCCGGTCGGCGACAGCGACAAGGAGTTCGAGCTGATCATGCCGGACTACAGCCTGCGCAAGGCCATGCTCATCTATTCGCGCAACGTCGCCTTCGTCTCGCTGCTGATCTCGCTGTTCACGGCGATGCTGGTCTATGCCGCGATCGACCTGATCATGATCGGCCCGATCCGCAACATGACGCGCTCCATGCTGTCCTTCTCGCAGGCCCCCGACGATCCCAGCCGGATCATTCATCCCGCCGCACGCGCCGACGAGATCGGGGTGGCCGAGCGCGAGCTATCGCAGATGCAGGAGCGGCTGCAGAAGATGCTGACCGAGCAGAAGCACCTGGCCGATCTCGGCCTCGCCGTGTCGAAGATCAACCACGACATGCGCAACATCCTGGCCTCGGCGCAGCTCATTTCAGACCGCCTGCGCCAGGTCAAGGATCCGACCGTGCAGGCCTTCGCACCGAAGCTCCTGCGTGCGCTCGACCGCGCGGTCTCCTACTCGGAAGGCGTGCTTCATTATGGCCGCACGCAGGAGCCGCCGCCTTCGCGCCGGCGCGTGCGGCTGCGCCAGCTGGTCGAGGACGTGCACGGCCTGCTCGACATCGAGGAAGGCATCGAGTTCATCAACGCGGTCGAGAAGGCGTTCGAGGTGGATGCCGATTCCGACCAGCTGTTCCGCGTGCTCACCAATCTGTGCCGCAACGCCGTGCAGGCGATGGCGGCGGACACGGAAAGCGCCGTGGTGCGCCGGCTGGCGGTTTCGGCCGAGCGCATGGGCAGCGTCAGCCGCATCGTCGTCACCGACACCGGTCCCGGCCTGCCGCCTAAGGCGCGCGAGAACCTGTTCGCGGCGTTCCGCGGCTCTGCGCGCAGCGGCGGCACCGGGCTTGGCTTGGCGATCGCGCATGAACTGATCCGCGCGCATGGCGGCACGGTGGAGCTGGTCGAATCGATTGGCGGGCGCACCACCTTCGCCGTCACCATTCCCGACCAGCCGGTGCGGCTCGACCAGGCCCGCAACGGGCTGCGCCGCCCGGCCTGAAGGCCCGGGCGCTGTTTCGCCCAGCAGACCGGTCCGGCCCGCTTTGACCTGAATGCCGCTTCGAACAATCCGGATTTCCGGCCGGATTCACCGGATGACGCGTCGAAGACAAAACTTTTGCCGGATCGGCTTGCTTTTCGCGAATTCAGTCGCTAGGGAACTGCACACATTCGCGGCCGGTCCTCGAGGATCGGATCGTGGGGTCATGGAAAGCATGACCTGATGCGCGCCCGTAGCTCAGCTGGATAGAGCACCAGACTACGAATCTGGGGGTCAGGAGTTCGAATCTCTTCGGGCGCGCCATTTCGGTACAACACGACGCCGAGTTACTCCTCGCATCTCCCTGACTCTCCGTCTGAGATTGGGGTGCTTAAGGGCGAGCGAATCCGCAGCCTTGCGGAAGCGGAAGCTACCAGCCTCCGCCACTTCGGCCAACGCAGATGTTTAAGCTCGATCGGCACGCGGCTCACACCTTCGTCTGCTCTGGCCCGAAGCGGCTCCGCAAGTGGGTCATTCCCCGCGCGTGCCTGGGAAAAGAACCGTCAGTCTTTGCTCGGCCG
Organism: Mesorhizobium sp. B2-3-2; assembly: GCF_006442295.1. Lineage (NCBI taxonomy): Bacteria > Pseudomonadati > Pseudomonadota > Alphaproteobacteria > Hyphomicrobiales > Phyllobacteriaceae > Mesorhizobium > Mesorhizobium sp. B2-3-2. Next base: position 109,069 of record NZ_VFWA01000007.1, read on the forward strand.
CCGCCCAGGCCCGCAGGTGATAGCTGCGCAGCACGAACACACTTGCAGCGAAGGCGAGCGTCCCGGCTGCCACGCCGAGAGCCATTCCCGCGCCGGCTGCCGCTGTGGCGGCTATGCCTGTAAAGACACCTGCAATGGCGCTGCTGATCACGCTCACCATGCCGGCCGTCGTCATGAAATACTGCAACGGCGATGGGCTGAGCCCCTTGTCCACGAGCACTGCCGAGCGATCGTCGTGCGTGGAATGAACGAGATAGCTTTGCATGGCGGGCGCGACTTCAACGTAGTAGTGCCGGATCCGTGCCATTCCACGGGCGTGCACCATGTCCTCGACAGCAACCTGCACGGCGCGGACGAAGGTGACCAGGCCGATAAAGAAGACGCAGGGCAGCAAGATCAGGCTGAACAGCACGAACGGCATACCCATTTTCGTGACTTGCGCCACGAATGACAGAGCGATCGCTACGCTTGAGACTGACGTGAGGAACAGATTGGCGCGCTGATTCGCCTCCTGAATCGTGGCTGCGCGGGCGGTCTGCAACACGAAGTGCTCGGTTGTCATGCACTGCAGGACTACCTGCGCGTCGTTGCCTTCTTCCGCCATGCCATCGTCCTCCGGTCGGCTCGACCACAGCGCTGCCGAAATCGCTCAGGATCGGCAAGCCGCCTTCAGTCGCGCATATCCCATGCGGGCTTGGCGGCCTTCCATAGCCGCCCCTGGAGCCACGCCGGCCCGAGGGGCTGGGTCATTCCACGCGCTCGAACACATCCAGGCTGGTCCCGAAGGCGCGCCATGCCCCAACTCTGACTATCCTGGCAGGCGCCCCTTCCGCCGATGCGGTAAGGGTCTGCCCTGCAACGGTATGCCAAAGCGTCTCGAGCTTACTTTCCCGCAGAATGCCGGTGTAGCTCACGGCCGCAGGCCCGGCCTTGCCCTGTCCCGCAGCCGTGAAGCCGATTACGTCGCCACAAACAGCGCCATGGATCGGAAGTTCCTGACCAAAGAAACTGCTGTCTTCCAACGCCGTCCTGAACGTGCCGCGGATGACGCCTTCCGCGTCGTCCTCGATGATGACGGTCGAGCCGTATTGGTTTCGCCAAGTCCCGATCCAATCTGGCATGGTGCACTCCACGAGCGGTTCGGGATCAACGTGCAGGGCCCGCACCTGTTCCGAGGCTGCCTGCGCCGCTCGGCGTCGAGGCAAACCTCTGGGCAACCGTTGCCGGGCCATGTGCGGCTCTGATGCCGCAACAGCGCCAATTCCGGCTCCCGCGTCAGCTGACGTCGATGACCACCATCAGCCCGCCGCCGCCTTTTTCCTCGGCAGCGACGCCGAAGCCGATGCGACGTTCGTCTGGCGTCGGACCACGACGCCGGAGACCGACAATGTGGATCATGCTTGAACGGATGCCACTTTCCGGCGCCGCGATTGCGAGACGGTCAGCCAAATGGCTGAGACGAGGAAATAGAAGGCGCCGAAGCCAGCATAGCCTGCGATGTTGGCGATCGAGGGCGGTGCGGACATCTGCGCTTGCGCGATGAAGAATGCGCCGGCGACAGCCGATTGGCCTCCGCTCAAGATCATGGCCCATTGGCCTCCGGCGGCTTTCCAGCGCCGGATTGCGGTTCCAAGCTGCAGCAGGCCGGAGAAGATTGCCCACACGCCGAAAACGCCGAGTACCCAATTCATGTTCATCGCCAGCGCCATGATGACTGCAAGGGCGACCACCGAACTGACTGCAACGTTGAATGCTTGCGTACGATTGGCGGCAAGCCCGCCGTTGCGGGAAGCATCGACATAATTGGCGGCTGCATCCCAGACAGGATAGGCAACAAGCAAGACAGCCGCGATGGACGCCGACTGCCGGCCGACCGTCAAAGCGGTCACGACCCAGACGACGGAAAAGGCCGCACGGGCGAGGTAATACAGCTTGAGCCACTTGTCCTGGTCATTTGAAGCAACTTCACCGCGATCGCGTCTCATTGGATATCCTTCAGGTATGGTTCAATGTGTGTCTGATGATCTCGGCCATCACGGATGGCCGAGGCGCTTGTCAAAGAGGGCTGTTTCACCCTCGTAGCCTTCATTTATCCGCCACTTTCGTCCGGGAGCCGGCGCCGGGGTACAGGCCACAGCCGTCGGCGAATGCGCCGCTTCCGGTGCATGGGAAATGTTGCCGGCATTTCGGACGAGCGGTAGGCGTTCACTGTCGCGTTCGTCCGCGCCGAACCGCTCAGCGTATCTTTCGCCAGCGTCGCCGTGATGGCCGACAGCCTGCGAACGAGCGGCGACGTGGCTCACATGGGCGGGACCACGCCATTTTTGCCGACAACGACCTGATGACCGATCGTTCCGCTTGCGGCCTTCTCGCCTGCTATGAAGACGACGGCACCCGGAACCAGATCGTCCTTGGTTGCCGGAGCGAGGGTCACGACAGGCGTGCCATCCGGGATCGCGATCTTCTTTTCCTTGCCCTGGTAGGACACGGTCACGGTGCGTCCGTCGACGTCCTTGACGGCATCGGCGACGGTTGCATTGGTCATGCTGCTGTTGGGCTTCAGATCCCACCCATAGCTTCCCTCGCCTGCGCCTTTCAACGAGGGCGGGAAGATCAGGACTTCCAGAGCGCCGTCACCGCCCTTGTCCTTCGGCAGCGAGGCAATTCCGACGAAGTCGCCTGGCTTGATATCGGCCACCTTCGCAGTGGCGACGGCAGAGATCTTCCAGCCGTCAGCCAGGGCGACGTCAATGGTTTCTCCTTCCCGCGTGTTGACCTTCAGCGTCGAAGCGCTGAAGGTCAACACGCTGCCCCTGATGTGGATCTGCTCGGCCTTCCGGCTTTGAGCCTGAGCGGGCGCCGTGATGGCGAAGGTCGCCGGGATACCGATGACCAAGAGAGCCGAGAGGAGTTTGTGAAACATAGGGAATTCCTTTACCTACTAGTTGGTAGTTTAATGCGGCGCATTTATCGATGCTCTTGTCGGGGCGACCCGTCGCTTAGCCGCCCGGCACTGATATCATTCGGGCTTCAGCCTCCGCAGGGTCGGGTCGAGAATTGTAGCAAAGACGCCAGGCTTTCCGTATGCCCGGGCCGACAGCATTGCGCCGTGAACGGTGGCCATGAGCGCCTCTGCCTCCACCGGCGCCGGACCAGAGATTTTCAGGGAGCCTTGTTGTTCGCCGCGTTCGATGACCGACGTCAGCCACGCCGAGAGAAACTGAAAATACGCCCGTACCTCCGAGGCGACCTCGTTCGGAAGCGCTGGAAGTTCGCTTGCCAGCAGCGCACATACGCAGAACGGGATGCTTGCATCCTCGATGCATCTGGCCCAATAGCCCGCGTAGGCCTGAACGAGTTCGAGCGGTTCAGGCACGCTGCGCTCGAGATCGGCCATGCCGGCTTCGGCGTTCTCGCGGTAACGCGACACAAGCGTACGCACCAGATCGACCTTGCTGGGGAAGTGGTGGTGGATGCTGGCCTTGCGTATGCCGACCACGGCCGCGATGTCTGCGTAGCTGAATCCGTTATAGCCGCCGGCGATGATCAGCTTTTGTGCCGAGGCCAGAATCTCGTCAGATGTCGTCGAAAAGTTGCTCATATGGTCTGTCTACCTTCTAGTAGGCAGACTGTCAAGCGGACGAATGCCCCGCAATTGACGGGAGAGCGTCGACTGCAATCCCGAGCTTCCTTGCAAGGCAATCAACCAGGGGGCCGCCCGGCCGGCTGAGGGCCAACGGCTAATCTTGCAATTTTTCGATCAAGGTCGAGCATTATTGTTTTCGGCAACACGGGACACTGCGCGGCCACCCTCGTACCAGCCTTTGGAGTGGTTCACGATCCAGACCACGGAGAGCATGACCGGCACTTCGATCAGCACGCCGACGACGGTAGCGAGCGCCGCCCCCGACTGGAAGCCGAACAGGCTGATGGCGGCGGCGACCGCCAGTTCGAAGAAGTTCGAGGCGCCGATCAGGGCCGAGGGGCCGGCGACGCAGTGCTGCTCGCCGGAGATGCGGTTGAGCAGGTAAGCGAGCCCCGAATTGAAATAGACCTGGATCAGGATCGGCACGGCCAGCAGCGCGATGATCAGCGGCTGCGCCAGGATTTGCACGCCCTGAAATCCGAACAGCAGCACGAGCGTGGCGAGCAAGGCCATGAGCGAGAGCGGCTGAAGCCGTTCCAGAAATCGCTTCAAGGCGGCTTCGCGGCCCGCCGCGAGCAGCCGCCGACGCAGGAGTTGGGCACCGATGACCGGCACGACGATGTAGAGCGCGACGGAAAGGACGAGCGTATTCCAGGGCACGGTGATGGCCGAGAGGCCGAGCAGCAAGCCGACGATCGGCGCGAAGGCGAAGATCATGATGGTGTCGTTAAGCGCGACCTGGCTCAGCGTGAAATGCGGTTCGCCTTTCGTCAGGTTCGACCACACAAAAACCATCGCTGTGCAGGGCGCGGCCGCCAAGATGACAAGGCCGGCGATATAGCTGTCGATCTGGTCGGCCGGCAGATAAGGCCGAAAGAGATACCCTATGAACAGCCAGCCGAGCGCCGCCATCGAGAACGGCTTCACCGCCCAATTGACGAACAGTGTCACACCGATTCCGCGCCAATGCTCCTTCACATGGCCGAGCGCGGCGAAGTCGATCTTGACCAGCATCGGCACGATCATCAGCCAGATCAGTGCCGCGACCGGCAGGTTGACCTTGGCGATCTCGGCCTCGCCGACGGCGCGGAAGACACCTGGCATGAGATGGCCAAGCGCGATGCCGGCGACGATGCACAGCGCCACCCACACGGTCAGGTATTTCTCGACGAAGCCGATACCGGATCGGGCCTCGCCCGCGTTCAAAGCATGATCGGTCATGATGCTTTCCTTGCTCAGCCGGCTCTGGGAAGATTGCGGCCGATTTCATTCAGCCGCTTCTGCAAGGCGAGCTTGTCTACCATGTTGATCGGCAGGCTGACGAAGATCGAGATCCGGTTGTTCAGCATGCGATAGGCTTCGGCGAAGGCCAGGTGCTTTTCGGCATCGGTGCCTTCCACGTCAGCCGGATCAGGCACGCCCCAATGCGCGGTCATCGGCTGCCCCGGCCAGACCGGGCACGATTCGTTGGCGGCGTTGTCACAGACCGTAAACACGAAATCCATTTGCGGTGCGCCGGGAACCGCGAACTCTTCCCAGTCCTTCGAACGAGCAAAAGAGGTGTCGTAGTTGAGGTTCTCCAGAAGCTGCAACGTAAAGGGGTGAACCGCTCCCTTCGGATGGGATCCGGCCGAATAGGCCTGGAACCTGCCAGCACCGACACGATTGAGTATCGCCTCGGCGATGATCGACCTTGCCGAATTTCCCGTGCAGAGGAAAAGAACGTTGTATGGCTCGCTCATGGCGTGCGCCCTCCCTTCTAGCATTTGCAGGTCACCGCCTGGATTACCGGCTGACAGAGTTCCGGCGCGCCATTGCAGCAGTCTTCCATGAGATAGGCGAGCAGATCGCGGAATCCGGTCATGTCGGCGACGTAGCGGATTGTGCGGCCGTCGCGCTCGGCGCGGACGAGGCCGGCATGATCAAGAACCTTGAGGTGTGCCGACATCGTGTTCTGCACGATGTTCAAGCGGGAAGCGATCTCGCCGGCGGGGGTCCCCTCGGCGCCCGCCTGGACAAGCAGGCGAAAGACCTCGAGCCTTGTATCCTGGCCGAGTGCCGCCAAAGCGAGGAGCGCTGATTTTTTATCCATGTATCCACACATCCAGAACTAACGGTTCGTAGCACCAACGTATGACGGCCGGATGACAAATAGGCAAGCGCGCTCATCGCGTTTGAAGCTGGGGCAGGAGTTCGGAACCGCAACGCGGGCGCGGACCGAATGTCGGATATTCATTGCCGCGATCACTCCTGAGCCGGCGACAAAAAGATGCATGACCTCCAGGACAGGCATTCGGGTTGCTCAACGCACTCGTTGCGGCCTTCGCCGCCAGCCGTTAAACAGAGACTGACACACGAACGTGAGAAGCGGCCGTGAGCAAACCGACACAGCGAATGGTCGAGACCAACGGCATCCGCCTCAACGTCGCAGAGCAGGGCGACGGCCCTTTGGTGCTCTTGTGCCACGGCTTTCCCGAATCCTGGTATTCCTGGCGCCATCAGATGGGTGCGCTCGCGGCGGCGGGCTTTCACGCCGTCGCCCCCGACATGCGGGGCTATGGCAAGAGCGATCGGCCGGAGGCGGTCGAAGAGTATACGCTCTTCCATCTGGTCGGCGACATGGTGAGCCTCCTCGACGCCCTCGAAACGCCCACCGCCATCATCGCCGGCCACGACTGGGGCGCCGTCGTCGCCTGGCACGCGGCGCTGCTTCGCCCCGACCGGTTCCAAGCCGTCATCGGCCTCAGCGTGCCGTTCCGGCCGCGCGCCAAGGCGCGCCCGACCAGCCTGATGCCGCGAACGACGGACTCGCAATTCTACCAGCTCTATTTCCAGCAACCCGGCATTGCCGAGGCCGAGCTGGAGCGGGACCCCCGGACCACGGTGCGGGCCATGCTTTACGCCGCATCGGGGGATGCCCCGAACACGAGCGCGGGTGGAATCGGCATGGTTCCACATGGCGGAGGCTTCCTGCAAGCCGTCGAGGCGCCGCCGGGCCTGCCGCCCTGGCTCAGCCAAGGCGACCTCGATTTCTACGCCGGCGAGTTCCAGCGCACCGGTTTTTCCGGAGGCCTCAACTGGTACCGCAACATCGACCGGAACTGGGAGCTGATGGCGCCCTTTGCGGGCGCGCGGATCAAGCTTCCCGCGCTCTATATAGCGGGCGACCGCGATCTGGTGGTCGCCTTCCCCGGAATGGATCAGTTGCTGGCCAATCTCGGAAATTTCGTCCCGCAACTCCGCGATATGTTGATGCTGCCCGGCTGCGGGCACTGGACCCAGCAGGAACGCCCGGACGAGGTCAACGCCGCGATGATCCATTTCCTCCGGAGCTTGCGGGAACAGCGCTGACCCTAGGACACGACCGGAGCGGAAATCATGGAGACGAGCGTAAAGAGATTTTTTGAACGCTATCAGCAGTTCTTCAAGGCGTCGCTTGGCGGCAGCATGGACATGGATGAGGCCGCATCGCTCTACACGTCGGAGTTCATAGCCGCCTCGCCTGCCGGCGTCGTGACCGGAAAGAACGACGATCAACTCAAGCAAGTCATGGCCCAGGGCTATGCCCACTACCGGGCAATCGGAACGAAAGAGATGCGGATACGCGATATCCGCATCTCGCCGATCGACGAGCATCATTGCGTTGCCCATGTTGCATGGACCGCGACCTACGCCCGCAAGGGCCAAGCGGATGTCGGGATAGATTTCGACGTTCACTACCTTGTCCGGAAACTCGACGGGGAGCCGAAGATATTCGGATGGGTGTCGGGCGATGAGCAGGCGCTGCTGAAGAAGCACGGCATCGTCTGAAGTCCGCCGCTCCATTGTGGTCAGCCGGCGCGCGCCCCTGGCGCTTCCGGCCGGAGATAGACCGTCAGGCAGCAGCAACAGATCGCCAGTCCGGCGATCGGGTATCTCAGGGCGACGACCGCCGCCAAGCCGAAAAGGCACAGCGTCACGATCGAGCGGATGCGCATGACCTTGCGCACCTTGGGCGGGACGGCGTCGGCCGGCATCGGGTCGATGAGTTCCCGGATCAGGAGAATGTAGGTCAGGTTCACCAGGAAGAAGACGACCGCGTAGAACGCCACCGGCTGCGGGGCCAGCTCGCTGACCGCCATCCAAGCGGTCGCCAGCGGCAGCAGCGACACCGAGAACAGATGCGCGAAATTGTACCACATCAGGCTGGTCGTCGCCGCCGTGGCGTGGCGCAGGAGATGATGGTGGTTCGCCCAGACGATGGCTATGAAGAGATAGCTTACGCCGTAGCTCAGCCATGTCGGCCACAAGGCCAGCAGCGCGGTGAAGGTCGGCAATTCCGGTGGGCGCAGGTCAAGCACGAGCACGGTGATGAGGACGGCGAACACGCCATCCGAAAATGCGCTCAATCGCTCGAGCCCGGCCGAAGGCAGCACGCGGGACCGTCCCTGTCGCTCTATCGCTTTATCGCTTTATCGCATCCGTCGCTATATAGCGCCGTCGCCGGGACATCCATACCGTCGTCGCGAGTCTTGTCGGCGCTGGCTCCGGTAAACCGCTTGCCTGTCTCGGCGGCTGACGATTGGTCCACGCGCCCATCGGCGCGCCGCTGAGAGCGCCCGCATCATCGGCGGCGAGCCAGCGTTCGATCAATCCAGACGAGACCTTCGCCGGCGGCGACGAAACACAGGGCAATCACGACACTGTTTGCCGCCACACGCGCCCAGCCGACCGCCGAGACGTCAATGAACGGATAGGCGTAATGCCCCTCGGCGGCACCCCGGGCCAGGGCGTAGACCAGGTAAGCCACGGGATAGAGCGCCCAAAGCAGCGGGTCGCGCCAGGAGAGCGCTCCCTTGCGCGTGAACAGAAACCATGAAAGCGCCGCCAGAATGGGATTGAGCTGATGGAGCAGAAAGTTCGCCTCCGCGCTCGCGCCGGCCAAGGTACGCAATCCTTGCAGCAGCAAGGTAAAGATCACGCCGACCAGAACGATGGCGGAAACCACGCCCGCCATCAGCCGCGGATGATCGAAATGCTTTCCATTGATCGCAAGGGCGGCGAATACGGCAGCGACAAGGGCGTTGGTCAGAATGGTGAAGTAGCCGCTTAGCGTCCAGGCGGCGCCGGCAATGGACGCACCTTCCTTGATCAGGGTGCCGAATTCCAGCCCGATGCCAACACATGCGGACAGGCAGATCACCAGGGCGAGCGAGCGGGACATCAATATCCAACCCCCTTTCAACCCGTACATCACTGGACGAGCCGCACCAACGCAAGCGCAAAACTTGCCGTCGCCGCCGGTCGGCCCATGAGCGGTAAGCCCGGAGGCGAGACCGATCCGCCCGCTCACGACGCCTTGGCCAGAAAGCTCTGGTAGTCCGATTTGGCCTGCAGCAGGCGCAGCACGTTCTCGCGCGAGCCGCGCACATGGGCGCGCGCCAGGGCGCCGGCGCGCTTGGCGTCGCCGGCGCAGATCGCTTCGACGATCTCGGCATGCTCGTCGCGGGCGATCTTCCATTCGTCGAGCCACAGCAGTTCCGTCCAGACATAATGCTGGCACTTGTCGAGGATGCCGCACAGCATGCCGTGCAGCATCGTGTTGCCGCTGATTTCGGCGATGACGCGGTGCAGGTCGATGCCGACTTCAAGCTCCTGGAATTTTTCCCTTGTGGTTCGATCCGCAATGGCGGCCAACCGCTCGCATTCGGCCAGCATGGCGCGCAGTCGCGCCTTGTCTTTCTCGGTGGCCGCCGCCGCTGCCAATTCGGTGGCGTGGCCGTCGAGCAGTTCGCGGATGTCGAAGGCCTCGCGGAACATGTTGATGTCAAACTCGGTGACGGCGTAGCCCTGCCGCGGCCGGCCGGTGACCAATCCGTCGCGCTCGAGGCGGTTGAAGGCCTCGCGCACGGGTGTGCGGCTGACATTCAGCTTTGCCGCAATGTCGCTCTCGGTGACGCGCGCGCCCGGCGGGATCTGGCCGGTCACGATCATGGCCTTGAGCGCGGAATAGACCGAGTCGCGCAGCGTGTTTTTTGTTTCCTTGGCCAAGGTCCGTATCCAGTCTCCGGTCTGTGCCGGAAATCGTTGTGTTTCACGCGTAGCTGTATTCAAACTCGGCGCGTTTTGCCATTCCCCGAACAGGGTCGGTCGCCCCAAGACCCTGCCGAGCGGAGTTGACTTCGCTGATCCCCGAGGTACACTCAAAATTGTATACAAAATCGCATGCGAAATCAAAAACAATGGGAACACCGGTTGGAGAACCGACATGAACAGCACGAAAAACGTTAGCGTCGTGGCCGTAGCGGGCCTCATGGCAGCGGTCGCGGCACCCGCCGTGGCAGGCGACACCATCACCGTCGCCTCATGGGGCGGCACCTATCAGGAGGCGCAGGGCAAGGCATTCTTCAAGCCGGCCGCCGATGCGCTCGGCATCACCATCAAGGAAGACACCACCAACGGCCTCGACGACGTGCGCCTGCAGGTGACAGGCAATGCGGTGAAGTGGGACATCACCGAGCTCGGCGCCGACGAATGCGCGCGCGGCTCGAAGGAAGGGCTTTTCGAAAAGCTCGATTACAATCTCATCGACAAGAGCGGCATCAATCCCAAGCTCGTGCATGACGATTGGGTCGGCATCTCCTATACCTCCGTGGTGCTCGTCTACCGGACCGATGTGTTCGGCGACAAAGGCCCCAAGACGTGGGCCGACTTCTGGAACGTGGAAAAGTTTCCCGGACGGCGTGCGCTGAGCAGCAGCCAGGCGACGGAGACGCTGAGCGTTGCAGCCCTCGCCTCGGGCCTGCCGATCGACAAGGTCTATCCCGTCGATATCGACGGCGCGCTGAAATCGGTCGACAAGATCCGTGGCCATGTCGATGCCTGGTGGACCTCCGGCGCGCAGGCCATGCAGCTGGTGAAGGACGGCGAGGTCGACATGGCGAGCATCTGGAACGGCCGCGCCGGCACCTTGAAGAAGGAAGGCGCGCCCGTCAGCTTCTCCTTCGACCAGGGCGTGCTCACCGCCGACTGCATGGTCATTCCCAAGGGCGCCAAGAACAAGGAGGCCGCGATGAAGGCGCTGGCGATGTTCGTCAGCCCGCAATTGCAGGCCAACCTGCCGCTTTATGTCGACAACGGACCAGTCAACGAGAAGGCCTTCGAGACCGGCAAGATCCCCCCGGAGCGGATCAAGGACATCAACTCGTCGCCGGAGAACGTCAAGAGGCAGGTGCTGCAGGATGCCGAGTTCTGGCGCGACAACCTCGTCGAGGCGACGGAGAAGTTCAACAATCTGATCCAGCAATAGGCGGGAACCCTGAGATGGCGGGGCGGCTCGAGGTGCCCTGCTTTTTGGAGTCTCTGCCTGGGAGAAAACAATCTTGTCCATTGCGCCATCCGCGCTGCCGATCGGCATGCGCGCGATCGAGAAACGATTTGGCTCCGTATCGGTGCTGCGCGACCTCAACCTCGACGTCGCGGCGGGCGAATTCCTGACGTTGCTCGGCCCTTCCGGCTCCGGAAAGACGACGCTGCTGATGATCCTGGCGGGGTTCGTGCGGGCCAATGCCGGCTCGATAAAGGTCGGCGACGAGGAGATCATCACCACGCCGCCGCACAGGCGCAATATCGGCATGGTGTTCCAGAATTATGCGCTGTTCCCGCATATGAACGTCTTCCACAACATCGCCTTTCCGCTGAAGCAGCGCCGCGTTCCGGCCGCCGAGACGGTGGAGCGCGTCGAGAAGGCGCTGGAGCTGGTGAAGTTGCAGGGCCTCGGCGAACGGCGCGTCGACCAGCTCTCCGGCGGCCAGCGCCAGCGCGTGGCGCTGGCGCGCGCCATCGTGTTCGAGCCACGCATCGTGCTGATGGACGAGCCGCTGTCGGCGTTGGACAAGGGGCTGCGCGAACACATGCAGATCGAACTGCGCGCCCTGCATCGGCGGCTCGGCATGACGACTGTCTATGTCACGCACGACCAGCGGGAGGCCATCACCATGTCGGACCGTATCGCCGTCATGAATGCCGGGCGCATCGAGCAGCTCGACAAGCCCGAAACCCTCTACGCCGCGCCGCGCACCCGGTTCGTCGCCGGCTTCATCGGGGAATCGAATTTCATCCCCGTCGAATGTCGCAGCGGTTCGGCCTGGTACGAGGACAGGCAAATCCACACCGCGGCGCCGGCGCCGGCGTCGGGCCAGCAGCTGATGGTGGTGCGGCCGGAAAAGCTGCGGCTGCTGGCCAATGCCGAGCCGGTCAGGGGCGTCAACGTGCTCAGCGCCACGCTCAGTGACGTCATCTATCAGGGCGACAGCTTCATCTGCTACGCCGTGCTGCGCGACGGGAGGCAGCTGACATTGCGCGACTATTGCCGCAGCGACGTGCTGGCCAGGTTGCCGGCCGCCGGGCAGCCTATCGCGCTTGGCCTCGATGCGCAGGATACGATCCTGGTGGCGGCGGACTGATGAGCGTGCAAACGGCCGCGATGGACGAGACAATCGACGCCATGGCTCAGGACCTGAACGCGTATGCGCTGCGCGCCGACGCGCGGCGCGAGCAGTTTCGGCTGCTGGCGCTGCTGTCGCCAAGCCTGTTCCTCGTCTTTGCCATCATCATCGTGCCGATCGGCTGGCTGTTCTGGCTGTCGCTGTTCGACGAGGCCGGCGTCTTGAGCGCCGCCAACTATGCGCGCTTCTTCGAGCAGGCCTCCTACATCAAGACCTTCCTCACCACCTTCAAGGTCGCCTTCATCGTCGCCGCTGCCTGCGTGCTGCTGGGCTATCCCTTGGCCTATATGTTGTCGCAACTGCCGCGCCGGGCGGCGTCGATCTGCTTGATCTTCGTCATCCTGCCGTTCTGGACATCGGTGCTGGTGCGCACCTATGCCTGGCTGGTGATTCTGCAGCGCAAGGGGCTGATCAACAGCTGGCTGATCGACCTCGGCGTCATCAGCCAGCCGCTGCCGCTGGCCAACAATTTTTCCGGCGTCGTCATCGGCATGACGCATATATTGCTGCCGTTCCTGGTGCTGCCGCTCTACGCCTCGATGAAGACCATCGACACCGACTGCCTGCGCGCCGGGATGAATCTGGGCGCCGGCCCGGTCTCCACCTTCCGCCAGATCTTCTTTCCGCTGTCGCTGCCCGGCCTCGCCTCCGGCGTGGTCATCGTCTTCGTGCTGTGCCTCGGCTTTTTCGTCACCCCGGCGCTGATGGGCGGCGGCAAGGTCGTCATGTGGGCGATGCGCATGGAACAGACCACCAGCCTCTATTCCAACTGGGGCGCCGGCGCGGCGCTGGGCGTCGTGCTGCTCGTGGTCACGCTGGCGCTGCTCGGCCTGTTCCAGTGGCTGCTCGGCGCGCGCGCCACAGGTGTGTGGAGTTCGCGATGAACGGAGATGTCGGCCTGCCGATCTCGCACCGGCAACGTCTGTGGCTCTACGGCCTGGGCGGCCTCGTGCTGTTGTTCCTGATCGCGCCGTCGGTCATCATCGTCATCATGTCGTTTTCGGATTCGACGCTGCTGCAGTTTCCGCCGCAGCAATGGTCGCTGCGTTGGTACCAGACCTACTTCCAGTCGCTGGAGTGGCGCGACGCGACGGTCGTCTCGGTCAAGGTGGCCGTTATGACAGCGCTGGTGGCGACGCCGCTCGGCACCGCCGCCGCCTATGCCGTCAACCGGGGCACGCTGCGCTTCAACGGCACCATCAACGCGCTGATGACGGCGTCGCTGATCGTGCCGGTGATCCTGATCGGCATCGGCACCTTCTTCCTCTACGCGCGCATCGGGCTCAACAACACGCTGACCGGCCTGGTCATCGCGCATACGGTGCAGGCGCTGCCGCTGGTGGTGCTGACGGTGCTTTCGGGCCTGCGCTCCTACGACATGAACCAGGAGCGCGTGGCACGCAGCCTGGGCGCGGGACGTCTCGCCGCGTTTTGGCAGGTAACCATGCCGCAGATCCGCTTCTCGATCGTCTCGGGCGCGCTGTTTGCCTTCATCACCTCCTTCGACGAAGTGGTGGTTTCGCTGTTCATATCGGGCGGCGAGACGACGACCCTGACGCGCCGCATGTTCAACGCGCTGCGTGACCAGATCGACCCGACGATCGCTGCCATCTCGACCTGCCTGATCGTGCTGTCGGTCGTGCTCTTGTCGGTGGCGCAGATCTTCGGCAGGCGGCATTGATTTCACCGGACCAATTGGCTTCAAGTGACCAGGAGATATTCGGACAGAATGCGTGATTTCCAGTTTCCCGGCCGCTCGCCGGTCCGTGCCACCGAGGCGATGGCCGCGACATCGCATCCGCTTTCGACGCTTGCCGCAATCGACATGCTGCGCGCCGGCGGCAATGCCATGGACGCGGCGGTCTGCGCGGCGGCCGTACAGGGCGTGGTCGAGCCGCAATCGACCGGCATCGGCGGCGACTGTTTTGTCCTCTATTGCCCCGCGGGCCAGGGAAACGTGCTGGCCTTCAACGGCTCCGGCCGGGCGCCAGCGGGCGCGACTGCCGACTGGTATCGCGACCAGGGTTTCAGCGAACTTCCCAAACAGGGACCGCATGCCGTGACGGTGCCCGGCGCGATCGATGCCTGGTGCCGGCTGCTGGAGGACCATGGCCGCAAGGACCTTGCCGAAGTGTTGGCGCCGGCGATCCACTATGCCGAGAATGGCTATGTCGTGCATGACCGCGTCGCCTTCGACTGGGCCGAGCCGGAGACCGATCTTTCGGCCGACGAGCATGCCGCGCGCATCTTCCTGCCCGGCGGCAAGCCGCCGCAGGCCGGCGACGTGCACCGGCAGCCGGAGCTTGCCGCCACCTTACGCATCATCGCCAGGCACGGCCGCGCCGGGTTCTATGAAGGCGCCGTCGCCGACGACATTGTGAGCCGGCTCAGGGCATTGGGCGGACTGCATTCGCTAGAGGACTTCGCTTCGACCAGGGGCGACTACGTGGCGCCGGTCAGCGTCTCCTATGGCGGCCACGAAATCCACCAGATGCCGCCGAACAATCAGGGGATGACGGCGCTCCTGATGCTGAATGTGCTGTCGGGGCTGAAGCTCGGCGAGCTCGACCCCAACGGCGCCGAGCGCCTGCATCTTGAGATCGAGGCCGGACGGCTGGCCTACCGTGACCGCGATCGTTTCGTCGGCGATCAGGACCATGTGCCGGTGCCGGTGGGACAGCTTCTGTCGACCGCCTATGCCGGGCGGCTGCGTGCCGAGATCGATCGCGAGCGCGCCATGACGCACCTGCCGGATGTGCAGCTGCCCGGCAGCGACACGGTCTACATCTCGATCGTCGACCGCGACCGCAACGCGGTCTCCTTCATCAACTCCACCTATTATTCCTTCGGCAGCGGCGTCGTCGGCCCTAAGACCGGCGTGGTGCTGCAGAACCGCGGCTCGAGCTTCCGCCTCAACCCGGCGCATCCGAACGCCATCGCGCCCGGCAAGCGCCCGATGCATACGATCATGCCCGGCATGGCGACGCGGAACGGCCGCGCGGTGATGCCGTTCGGCGTCATGGGCGGCGGCTACCAGCCTTTCGGCCACGTCCATCTTTTGACCAACATGCTCGATTTCGGCATGGATCCGCAACAGGCGCTGGACGCGCCGCGCGTGTTCTACAATGACGGCATGGTCGAGGCCGAGCGCAACGTGCCCGCCGGGGCGATCGAAGGCCTGCGCCGGCGCGGCCACCGTATAGGCGAGCCGCATCACCCGCTCGGCGGCGGCCAGGCGGTGCTGATCGACTGGGAAAAGGGAACGCTGACCGGGGCTTCCGATGCGCGCAAGGATGGGATGGCGCTTGGATATTGAGACGATCGGGAGAACTCCGGACGTTGGCGCTACCCCGCCCGTGAACAGCAGAGCAATGCATATGACGTCGTCGGCAATCGTGGGGGGCAGGACCATCCACTGGACTTTCAAAAACTATCGTTTGAACCATAATCGGTGATCATGAGTATGAATTCAAAAGACCTCTCCCGCCGCCTCGCCGCCGGAGCCGACGACGCGCCGGCAATCCTGGCGCCAGAGAGGACCACACTCACCCATGGGGGGTTGCGCAGCCTGATCGCCGCCACGGCCGGACAGTTGCATGCACTCGGCATCGGCCGGGGCGACAGGGTGGCCATCGTGCTGCCGAACGGGCCGGAGATGGCAACCAGCTTCGTGGCCGTGGCGGCCACCGCTGCGACGGCGCCGCTCAATCCCGCCTATCGTGCCGATGAGCTCGATTTCTATCTCACCGACATCGGCGCCAAGGCGATCCTCGTCGCCGCTGATGAAACCGGTGCGGCGGTGACGGTGGCCGAGCGTCTCGGCATCGGCGTGCTGCGGCTTGTCGTGCCGCCGGGTGCGCCTGCCGGCAGCTTCATCATCGAGGGCAATGCGGTCGGCCCGCGGGCGGCGCCCGACATGGCGAGGGACGATGATATCGCACTGTTGCTGCACACGTCCGGCACCACTTCTCGGCCTAAGCTGGTGCCGCTCAGCCATGCCAATGTCGTGGCTTCCGCCGCCCATATCGGCGCGACGCTCGGCCTGACGGCCGATGACCGCTGCCTCAACATCATGCCGCTGTTCCACATCCATGGGCTGATCGCGGCGGTGCTGTCGTCGCTGGCCTCGAGCGGCAGCATCTACTGCACGCCGGGCTTCAACGCGCTGCGCTTCTTCCAGTGGCTCGGCGAGGCCAAGCCCAGCTGGTACACGGCGGTGCCGACCATGCACCAGGCGATCCTGCCGCGCGCGGCGCGCAATCGCGAGGTGTTGGCGGCGACGTCGCTGCGCTTCATCCGCTCCTCCTCGGCCTCGCTGCCGGCGCAGGTGATGGCCGAGCTCGAGACGACCTTCGGCTGCCCCGTCATCGAAGCCTATGGCATGACCGAGGCCGCGCACCAGATGGCCTCGAACCGGCTGCCGCCGGGCCTGCGCAAGCCGGGCAGCGTGGGTGCGGCCGGCGGACCAGAGGTCGCCGTCATGGCGCCGGACGGCCGATTGATGGAGGCAGGCGAGACCGGCGAGATCGTCATTCGCGGGCCGAACGTGACGGCGGGCTACGAGAAGAACCCCGACGCCAATGCGTCGGCCTTCGCGCATGGCTGGTTCCACACGGGCGACCAGGGCGTGCTCGACACGGACGGCTATCTCAAGGTCACGGGGCGGCTGAAGGAGATCATCAACCGCGGCGGCGAGAAGATCTCGCCGCTCGAGGTCGACGACGTGCTGATGGACCATCCGGCGGTGGCGCAGGTGGTCACCTTCGCCATGCCGCACGACAAGCTTGGCGAAGAGGTGGCGGCGGCCGTGGTGCTGCGCGAAGGCATGAGCGCCAGCGAAAGCGATATCCGCGCGTATGCCGCCATGCGGCTCGCCGACTTCAAGGTGCCACGCAAGGTGCTGATCCTGGACGAGATCCCCAAGGGCGCGACCGGCAAGCTGCAGCGCATCGGGCTCGCCGCCAAGCTCGGGCTGTGACGATGAAGATCACCATCTTCGGCGCCGGCGCCATCGGCGGCTATCTCGCGGCCAAGCTTGCTGCGGCCGGCCGGACCGAGCTTTCGATCGTGGCACGCGGTGCCCACCTGGAAGCGATCAGGAAGAGCGGGCTGCGCATGATCGAAGACGGCGCGGAAACGGCGGTTCCGGTCAGAGCCGCGGCTCAGGCCGAGGAGCTTGGCGCGCAGGATTATGTCGTGCTGGCGCTGAAGGCGCATTCCGTCGGCCCCGCGCTGGACCGGATAACGCCGCTGCTTGGAGAGCACACATCAGTCGTCACCATGCAGAACGGCGTGCCGTGGTGGTATTTCCACAAGGCGGGCGGGCCGCTCGAAGGCACCAGGCTGCAAGCGGTGGACCCCGGCGGCACGATCTGGGACCGGATCGGCGCGCGGCGCGTAATTGGCTCGGTCGTCTACCCCGCCGTCGAGGTCGACGCGCCCGGCCTGATCCGCCATGTCGAAGGAAAACGCTTCTCTCTCGGCGAACCTTCCGGCGAAAAGAGCGAGCGCGTCACCCTGCTGGCGCAGGAGATGGTCAAGGCCGGGCTGCAAGTGCCGGTGCGCGACGACATACGCAGCGAGATCTGGGTAAAGTTGTGGGGCAACCTCTCCTTCAACCCGATCTCGGCGCTGACCGGAAGCACGCTTGCCGCGATCGTCGCCGACGAGGCCACCCGCCAGCTCGCCCGCGCCATGATGCTGGAAGCGCAAGCGATCGGCGAGAGCCTCGGCGTGCGCTTCCCCATAGAGGTCGACCGCCGCATCAAGGGCGCCGGCGATGTCGGCGAGCACAAGACCTCGATGCTGCAGGACCTGGAACGCGGCCGTCCGATGGAAATAGACGCGCTGGTGACGGCGGTGCAGGAATTGGGGCGGCTGGTGAAGAAGCCGACGCCGACGATCGATGGGGTGCTGGCGCTGGTAAGGCGGCTGGCGATCGAGCGGGGATGTTATGGCTGAGGTAGTCCGGTCTGTCTCGATCCCGCCGGCGGCGTTTTGCGCCGTGATGTGGGATTTGGGGCTGCTGAACCCGTGCGCGCCTTAAGGCGGGCATCGCCTGACGCGTCTGCGCTTTTCCTGGATTTCTGGATTTGCGCCGGGGACCCGTCACGCATCGCGACAGAATGCTGCGATGGTTTCCGAGCTTTGCATGAGCAGCATACCCCTCACCCCGCCACCAGGTGACCGCCTCCGACATCGCTCAGCACCAGCCTCTGTGGGCTCTCGCCCAGCCTCCGCGTCGCACTTGGAATCTCCTGGTCCAGCCTTGCGAACCGGCTCCTGCGCTTCGCCGGATCAGGCACCGGCACGGCTTCGATCAACCGTTTGGTGTAGGGGTGGCGGGGGTTGGAGAAAACCTGGTCGCGCGTTCCCATTTCGACGATCTGGCCGAGATACATGACGGCGACGCGGTCGGAGATGTTTTCGACCACAGCCATGTCGTGCGAGATGAAGAGGTAGGCGACGCCGAATTCACGCTGCAATTCCTTCAGCAGGTCGAGTACGCGCGCCTGCACGGAAACGTCGAGGGCCGAAACGCTTTCGTCGGCGATGATCAGCTTCGGCCTTAGCGCCAGGGCACGGGCGATGCAGACGCGCTGGCGCTGGCCGCCGGAGAATTCGTGGGGATAGAGCTCCATCTGGCCGGCCGACAGGCCGACCCGCTCGAACAAAGCCGCCACCCGGTCCCTGCGCTCCTCCTTCGAGGCGACGCCATGGATGACCAGCGGCTCGGCAACGAGATCGCCGACGCGCATGCGCGGGTCGAGCGAAGCGTAGGGGTCCTGAAAAATCATCTGCACGTCGCGGCGCACCGCCTTGCGCTCGTCGCGGCCGAGGCCCGACAGGTTGCGTCCGCCGATGACGATGTCGCCGGTATAAGGCACCAGTCCGGCCAGCGCCTTGGCGGTGGTCGACTTGCCGCAACCGGATTCGCCGACCAGCGCCAGCGTCTCGTTGGAAGCGATCGAAAAGCTGACGCCTTCGACGGCATGGACGCGCCGGTTGACCCGGCCGAAGAAGCCGCCACGCAGGTCGAAGCGGACATGCAGATCTCTCACCTCGGCGACAGATTTTTTAGCGTCGGCGCTAGGCCCCCTCATCCGGCCCTGCGGGCCACCTTCTCCCCGGTGGGGAGAAGAGATTGGCGCGGACGCCGGCGATCTCCTCTCCCCTTGGGGAGAGGTCAGCCGAGCGAAGCGGAGGCTGGGTGAGGGGGCAGGCGCCGGGTCCAAATCCGGGCGCTTGCCGATGCGCGGCACGGCGGCGAGCAGCTCGCGCGTGTAGTCGGCCCGCGGCCTGGCGAAAATGTCCGAAGCCGTGCCTTCCTCGACCATGCTGCCATGCCGCATGATGATCACGCGGTCGGCCATTTCGGCGACCACGCCCATGTCGTGGGTGATGAGGATGACGCTGGTGCCGTGCTGGCGCTGCAGGTCGCGCAGCAGCTCCAGAACCTCGCCCTGCACGGTGACGTCGAGCGCGGTCGTGGGCTCGTCGGCGATCAGCACGTCGGGCTCCAGCGCCAGTGCCATGGCGATCATCACCCGCTGGCGCATGCCGCCGGACAGCTCATGCGGAAACTGTTTCAGCCGGCTTTCGGCTTCCGAAATGCGCACTGCCTTCAACGCCTCGATGGCGCGGCTTCGGGCCTCGGCGGGCGAGAGGCTGGTATGCGCCTCGATGGATTCGGTGAGCTGGCGGCCGATCGACAGCACCGGGTTGAGCGAGGTCATCGGCTCCTGGAAGATCATGGCGACGCGGTCGCCGCGGATGCGGCGCATGCGGTGCTCGTCGAGAGCTGTGAGATCGGTGTCGCCCGCATTCCCGCTGAGAAGGCGGATCGTGCCCGAAGATATGCGCGCGGCGGGCTGCGGCAGGAGCTGCATGATCGCCAGCGCGGTCATCGATTTGCCGGAGCCGGATTCGCCGGCAATGCAGAGCGTTTCGCCGCGTTGAAGCGTCAGCGAAAGATTGGAGACCACCTCGCGCTCGCCGTCCTCGCCGCGCACGGAGACGGAGAGATTGGCGATGTCGAGGATTGTTTCGCTGGTCGAGGTCATCGCACGAGCTGGGTTCTGAGAAGTTTATTGCGGCACGCCCCCCTCTGTCCTGCCGGACATCTCCCCCTCAAGGGGGGAGATCGGATGTCGCTTCGGCTTTCGCCAGTCTCCACCCGTTGAAAAAAGGCGAGGCGACGAAACTGCCAATCTCCCCCCTTGAGGGGGAGATGCCCGGCAGGGCAGAGGGGGGTGCAGCGCCGACCGAACATCATTCGAACACGCAGCGCGGGAAGTAGAACGACACCACCCAGTTCGGCATGTCGACGATCTCGCTGATCCTGAGATCGCCGCAGACCGAGGCCAGCATATAGGCCTCGACCGGATCAATCTGGTAACGGCCGGCGAGCAGGTCGATCATCTGGGCGACCGCCTCTTTCGCGCCGGTCATCAGGTCCGGGCCGATGCCGGTGGTCACCTCGTAACCCTTGGCGTCGAGGTGGCGCGTGACCGGACCCGGCGTAGTGAAGCGCGGCATCTTCAGCCTGGCGTCCTTGACCAGGTCGAGCTTGAGCACGACGTCCATCGGGCTTTCGATCGCCGTGCCGCAGACCTCGCCGTCGCCTTGCGCGGCATGCGTGTCGCCGACCGAAAACAGCGCGCCGGCCACCTCCACCGGCAGATAGAGCGTGGTGCCGGCGGCGAGGTCGCGAATGTCCAGATTGCCGCCGACGCGACGGGGCGGCACCACCGAGTGATGGCCCATCTCGCCCGGCGCGTTGCCGATAGTGCCGGCGAAGGGTTTCAGCGGCACGCGGCCGTTCTTGCCGAACAATGCCGGCTGGAGCGAGGCGGCGTCGTATTTCCAGATGTTCAGCGCCGGCTGCTTGAAGTCGTCGGCGAGCAGGCCGAAACCCGGAATGTTCGCCGTCCAGCCGAAGCCGGACGGTTTGAACATCTCGATCGTCACCTTCAAGGCATCACCGGGTTCGGCCCCTTCGACGAAGATCGGCCCGGTGACCGGATTGACCCTGGCGAAGTCCATCTTGGCGACGTCAGCGACCGTGCTGTCGGCTCGCAACTGACCGCCGCTGGCATCAAGGCACTGGAACTCGATGGTCGAGCCGGGCGCAACGCGCTCAGCCGGGACAAAGGAATTGTCCCAGCCGAAATGGTGATGGCGCCCGTGGATGGTATAATCGCAGTTATTGCACATCTTTTACGTACACATTGTCGTAGTTGATCGGGATATGGACCGGGTCGACATAGAGGTTGTCGGCGCCGCCCATGCGCGCGGACTTCATGGTAAAGCGCTGCTCGTTGAAGACCGGCGCCCAGGGCGCGTCCTCCATCACCTTGTCGTAGATGGCGCTCCACATCTTGTAGCGCTCGCCTGATTTGGCCGGGTCGACCACCGAGTCGGCCTCGGCCGCCTTGGCGTCGAGATCCTTGTTGCAATACCACGACCAGTTCCAGCCGCCCGGCACCGCGCCGGCGCAGCCGAGGATCGGGCCGTAGAAGTTCGACGGGTCCGGGAAGTCGGCGATCCAGGCCATGCCGCCCGACCAGATCATCGGTGCACCGGCCTTGTCGCCGCCGGCGGCGATGACGTTTGCCTGGGCGAGCGACTGGATGCTGGCCTTGATGCCGATCGCCGCCAGATCCTGCTGGATCGCCTGCGCGATGCGCGGGTTGGGATCGGTGTTCATGGCGAAAAGCTGCGTCTCGAAGCCGTCAGGATGGCCGGCTTCGGCCAGCAGCGCCTTGGCCTTGGCGACGTCATAGGGATAGCCCTTGAACTCTTTGTCGTAGCCCGGCATCGAAGGCGGCAGCGGCTGATTGGCCGGCACGGCACGGTTGTTGATGATCTGCACTACGCGCGCCTTGTTGATCGCCATGTTGACCGCCTGGCGCACCTTTACGTTGTCGAACGGCGCCATGGTGGTGTTCATGGTGACGTAGCCGGTATGCAGCTGCCCGCCCTCGACGACGCGCGCCTTCTGCTCGGGATCGGCCATCACCTCCTGGAACTTGGCCGGCGGAATGCCGTCGCCGGGCACGTCGATCTCGCCCTTCTGCAGGCGCAGCAGCGCCACGATCGGCTCTTGGCCGATCTCGAAGGTGATCTTGTCCAAATGCGGCAGTCCCTTGTGCCAATAGTCCGCGTTGCGCTCGAAGACGATGCGCTGGCCGAGCGTCCACTCGGCGAGCTTGAAGGCGCCGGTGCCGACCGGATGCTTGCCAAAATCGGCGCCGTATTTCTCGACCTCTTCCTTCGGCACGACATGCGAGAAGTTGATGGCCATGACATGCAGGAAGGTGGCGTCGGGCCGGGTCAGCTCGAACTTGACCGTGTAGGGATCGACCACCGTGACGCCGGACAGTGTCTCCGCCTTGCCGGCGGCGACGTCGTCATAGCCCTTGATCGAGCCGAAGAAGCCGGCGCCGGGGCTCTGCGTCTTCGGATTGGTGACGCGGTCGAGCGAGTATTTCACGTCGTCGGCGGTCATTTCACGGCCATTGTGGAATTTCACGCCATGGCGCAGCTTGAAGGTGAAGGTCTTGCCGTCGGGCGAGATCTCGTAGCTTTCGGCGAGATCGGGCTTGAGGTTGGTGGTGCCGGGCTCATAGTCCATCAGCCCGTCGAACAGGCTCTTGATCATCGACCAGTTCTGCCAGTCATAGCCGATCGCCGGGTCGAGGGTCGCGACATCGTCCTTGTAGGTGATGGTGATGGCGCCGCCCTGCTTGGCGTTGGGATCGAGGGCGTCCTCGGCGCGGACGCTCGTCATGCCGAGCATCAGCGCCAGCGCCGATGCGGCCACGGTGGATGCGAGAAGCTTTTTCATTGTTATGTTCCCTTTCTCTGTTGGTTTTCTGGTTTCATCTGAGCTTGATGCGGGGATCGATGAATGGGGCGATGATGTCGGCCAACAGATTGCCGAGCACGATGGCGAAGGCCGACACCAGCGTGACGCCCATGATGATCGGAATGTCGACGCGCTGGATCGCCTGCCAGGCGAGCTGGCCGATGCCTGGCCAGCCGAACACGCTTTCGACCACCACGATGCCGCCCATGAAGATGCCGATATCGATGCCGATCATCGCGATGACCGGCAGGATGGCGTTGGGGAGCGCATGGCGAAACAGGATGGCGCGGCGCGCCAGGCCTTTGGCGCGCGCGGTGCGCACATAATCCTGACGCAGCACGTCGATCATCGAGGAGCGCATCATGCGCGCGTACCAGCCGGCGCCGAGAATGCCCATGGTCAGCGAGGGCAGCACCAGATGGCGCCAGGTGCCGTAGCCGCCGATCGGGAACCAGCCGAGCCGCACGGCGAACACGTAGAGCAGAAGCAGGCCGACGACGAATTGCGGCGCCGAGACGCCGACGAAGGACGCGACCATCAGCGTCTGGTCGGTGGCGGTGCCGCGCTTGACGGCGGCGGTCAGGCCCATCGAGAGCCCGATCAGCAATTCGCACAGGATGGCACCGACCATCAGAAGCAGGCTCGCCGGCAGCCGCGAGACGATCAGCTCGGTGACCTCGGAGCGCTGGATATAGGAGCGCCCGAGATCGCCGCTGGCAAGCTTCATGAGATAGTGCCAGTACTGGACCACGAAGGGCTGGTCGAGGCCGAGCTGCTGGCGGATGTTCTCGACCGTCTGCGGCGTGGCGCTGCGGCCGGCGATCTGGCGCACCGGGTCGGCGGGCAGCAAATAAAGCAGCGCGAAGGTGATCAGCGAAACGCCGAGCAGGATGAGCAGCGACTGGATCAGGCGGCGGCCGAGATAGGCGATCATGCCCGGCCCCTTTGCGTCGGATCGAGGATGTCGCGCAGCGCGTCGCCGATCAGGTTGAAGGCCAGCGCCAGCGCCAGGATCGCGGCACCCGGGAAGAACACCAGCCAGGGTGCCGCCTGGAAGTAGGTCTGGTTCTCGAAGATGATGTTGCCCCAGGAGGCCGTCGGCGGCTGCACGCCGATGCCGAGGAAGGAGAGCGTTGCTTCCAGCAGCACCGTGGTCGAGATGCCGAGCGTGCCCCAGACGATGATGGTGGGCAGGAGATGCGGCAGGATGTGGCGGAACAGGATGCGCGGCGCGCTCGCCCCGATGGTGCGTTCGGCGTCGATGAACTCGCGTTCGGCAAGCGAAGAGGTTTCGGTGTAGATGACGCGCGCGGTCTGCACCCAGTTGACCAGCGCAATGACCAGAGCGACGATCCAGAGACTTGGCTCGAACACCGCCGCGAGACAAATGGCGAGCAGCAATGCCGGAAACGCCATCATCAGATCTGTGAAGCGCATCAGCGCGCTGCCGATCCAGCCGCGGAAATAGCCCGCCGTGACGCCGACCAGCGTGCCGATCAGCAGCGCCACGCCATTGGCGACGATGCCGATGATCAGCGAGGTGCGCGCGCCGTAGAGAATGCGGGTCAACAGGTCGCGGCCGAGCAGGTCGGTGCCCAGCCAGAATTTAGCATCGGGCGGCAAGGGCGAGCCTTCCAGCGTCAGCCCGTCGAACATCTGCTCATTCGGGTCATAGCCGGTCAGCCATGGCGCGAGGATCGCGCCGGCGAAGACGATGGCGACGATGAACAGACCGAGCAGCGCCAGGCGACGTTTGACCAGCCGGCGCCAGACGCCGGGGCGCGGTTTGACCGGCATGCGTGCGGCCGCCGGAAGATCAGGCGCGATGGGACTGGTCATCGCCGCCTTCCCTGCCCGTCATGGGCTCATCCGTCATCGCCACGATGCGGCGCGCCGCATCCTCGACGCTGATCTGCCAGCTCATCGCCAGCGAGCGCAACTGCGCATAGGCGCGCTCGTCGTCGGCGCCTTTCGAGAGTGCCGCGACCGCGCGCACGATGGTTTGGCGCTCGGCGACGCGCTGGCGCAGCGAGGCGATCTCGCCGGCCAGGTGTTTTCGCGCCTCGAAACTCTGCCTTGCGATCAAGAGCGCGCTGTAAACGCCGGCAGTGCCGACGGGCTTCAGGAGCTGTGCATCCGCCTTGTGCGAGAGCGCCCATTCGATGCGACCAGGCGCCTCCGAACCGATCAGCGCCACCAGCGGCATCGGCGCCTCGCCTGCCTTCCACGGGAATTGCTCATCGAAGCCGAGATCGGCGTCGAAGAACACGAAATCGGCGGCCAGCGCTTCGGGCGGCAGTTCGGGCCAGCAATCCACCGTGACCAGGCCGATGGCGGACAATTGCCTGGTGATGGCCTGAACCGTCGGGTGCGGGCGATGCAGGACGAAGGCCCTGGCGCCGCCGAGATTGGGGATGCGCGGCGTCCTGGTCACGACACCACCCTCAGGCGTGGCCGGCCGAATGTTTTCGCCGGGTCGTAGCGCGACAGATACGGATCCGGCGCGACCTCGTCTTCGCGGCTGACGACCTCGAAGAAGCCGTCGGCGATCCGGCCGATGATCACCGGCAGCGTCGCATGCTGGGAGTGGGCGTCGATGGCGATCGGCCCGAGCCGGGTGGAGAAGCGGCGCTTGGCGAAGGCTTTCGAGAATTCCGCCGGACCGGCGTCGGGATCGCGCGAAAGCACGTCGGCCATCACTTGCACGGAGGCATAGGCGGAGGCCTCGAAAGACGAGGCGAAGGCCGCCGACCGAGGCGCGAAATACGGCCCGACCGACAAATGCCCCCTGCCGTTTTCGCCGATCGCCGGCAGCTCACCCTCGGTGAGGTTGCAGGAGATGACCGGGCACACCCCGGGGCTGAAGGCCGGGTCCTCAACGCCCAGGTCGCGGTAGGCAGCCAGGAAGGCGTAGGAGGTGGTGCCTATGAGATTGTTGAGGACGAAACTCGGCCGCGTGGCCCGGATCTCGGCGATCAGCCGCGACACGTCGGTCTCGCCGATGCGCAGGTAGCGCTCGCCCAAGACCTTGCCGCCGGCGTCCGCGATCAGGTCGCGTGCGACGCGGTTCATTTCCCAGCCCCAGATGTAGTTCGAGCCGAGCAGGAAGCCGTTGGCGCCGAAGCGGGGCACGACATGGGCCATCAGCGGCACCAGATGCTGGTTGGGGCAAGCGTGCATGTAGACGACGTGCTCGTTGGCCTCGAAGCCTTCATAGGGGCAGGCGTACCAGAGCATGCCGCCGGCTTTCTCCAGCACGGGAATCGTCTCCTTGCGGCTCCAGGAGGTGACGCAGCCGACGACATGGCGCGCGCCGCTGGTCCTCAAGATGTCCTCGCACAGCGTCGCGTAGCGATCGGCATTGCTTTGCGGATCGCGCTCGACCGGCACCAGCTCGATGTCATGGCCGCGGTCGGCATTGATATCGGCAATAGCCCGCAGGGCGCCCATCCGGCAGGCATCGGAAACGAGCTGGTAGCTCCCCGAGCGGGAATAGAGGATGCCGATCTCGATACGCCGTTTCAAACAGATCCCCAAAAATAACAATGCCCCGCAGCCACCGCCGGAGGGCGAGGCATACGAGGCATTCTTGCCGCCCGGCGATCGGGGCCGGTATTTTCAACCTAAACTATTCCGTGCGACCGCGCAGTCAAGCAGGAAAGTGCGATCGGTCCAAGTTTGAAATTAAGGCTTGGGCCGCAAGGCGATTGGGCAGGAACCTTCTACCCAGGGATGGGGAGGTTTATGAATCCCTTCGGCCAGGAGAACCTCTCACAGGCGAAGAAGCCGACGACGTGATTGACGACGGCAAGAACCCCCCGCGAAGCGCTGGGGCGAGGGGCGGAAAGAAGCGCCAGAGCGGCGCGCCGAGATCGTCCGGAAGGCGGCTGAGAAACATTGGTCGCCCGGCTTAGAGATAAGTTTCTCTAGCTCCGCAGGTGTCTCTATATGGTCACCGTTCGAAGCGGCAAGATTGGAAACATGTGACCTTTGGACCGCTCGGAATCAGGCCGCCTTGCGCCGTATGAGAGATGCCAGGATGGTACGCATTCCTGAGTATGCCGGGCCGCCGATTGTCACTTCCCAGTCAGTACCGCGTTTTCGGGGAAACTTAGCACTGCGTAGCGCTTCACGGAATGCTGTCGGCTCAACGCCTACGGTTTGAGCCATTTCTTCAGCGGTTGTGCATTTGGCTATCATGAAATCTCCTATGCTTTCCTCCAGGCATATAGGGATTCAGAGCGGGATGCGCCAGCAGACCGGCCAAATCGCAAACCGAGACACTACGGAAAAGTGCGTTTATCAGCTCAACGGCGGCGCTGCGGCCCGCTCGGTGCGGCTAGGCCGGCGTGCTCGCCGTTCAGCAAATTTTGAGAGAATATTCCGAAGTTTGAGGCGAACCGGGGAACGCGGTTCTTTGATAATATCCGTAGAGTTTCTGATGATCAGGGCAAGGCTCGGCATTCCGCCCGGCTTTGTGACTTCGCAACCGCAGAGATCCATCATGTCCGATTTCAGGAACACTTTGTCGTCTTCCCTCTCGTCATATTTCAACCGGCGCGCGGGTCTTGCTTTGCTTTTCGCTTCGGCAGTCGCGGTCACCGGGGTGATTGCGCCCAGCGCCTCGTTCGCCGAGGACAAGAAGGCGATCAAGGTTGGCATCATCAGCGGCGAGGACGAGGATGTCTGGCGCGTCGTTGTCGCCCAGGCGGCGCAAAAGGGCCTCAGCATCGAGACCGTTGTGTTCAACGATTACACCCAGCCCAACGAGGCACTGGAGCGCGGCGAGATCGACGCCAATGCCTTTCAACACCAGCCCTATCTCGACAACCAGATCAAGACACAAGGCTACCACATCGTGCGCGTCGGCTATACCGGCGTCTGGCCGATCGGCCTCTACTCCAAGAAATACACGAAGATCGCCGACCTGCCCGAGGGCGCGGTGATCGGCGTGCCGAACGATCCCTCCAACGAAGGCCGGGCGCTGCGCGTGCTCCAGAACGAAGGCGTGATCAAGCTGAAGGACGGCACCGGTATTCTCGCCACCACCGCCGACATCGCGGAAAACCCGAAAAAGGTCGAGATCAAGGAGCTCGACGCCGGCATTGTCGGACGCTCGGTCGAGGATCTCGATGCCGCCGTGGTCAATACCGACTGGGCGCTGAAAAGCGGCCTGACGCCGGAAAACCGCATCGCGCAAGAGCCCATTGCCGACAACCCCTATCGCAACTTCATCGCGGTCAAGGTCGGCAATGAGAACGAGCCCTGGGTGAAGACGCTGGTCGCGTCCTACCAGAATGAGGCGGTCAAGGCCGAATTCGACAAGGTCTACAAGGGAACCGGCCTCAGCGCCTATTGAGAACGGACCGGGCGCCCGGTTCGACAGCTATAGCGGTCCGCGCTCGAGCGCGGGCCGCAATTTCGTTTTCGGATGACGAGAACAGGAACACGCATGAACCAGCATTTCGCGGCATCAACGGGGACCGTCGGCCCGATCCAGGGCCAGCCTGACGCGTCCCAGGACGTGGTACGTCTTCTCGACCTGAGGCGCCGCTTCGGCGCCACGGCGGCGCTCGACGGCATTTCGCTGACGGTGCGCAAGGGCGAGATTCTCGGCATTATCGGTCGCAGCGGCGCCGGCAAGTCGACGCTGATCCGCTGCCTGAACGGCCTGGAACGGCCAGATTCCGGCGAGGTTTTCATCGAAGGCCGCGAGATCAGCCGGCTCGGCGAGCGCGACCTGCAGCCGCTGCGGCGGCGCATCGGCATGATCTTCCAGCATTTCAACCTTTTGTCGGCCAAGACGGTCGAGGAGAATGTGGCGCTGCCGCTCAAGATCGAGGGCCGCCCGAAGGCGGAGCGGCTGCGGCGCGCCGCCGAACTGCTTGACCTCGTCGGCCTGTCGGAGAAGGCCAAGGCGTATCCGGCGTCACTGTCGGGCGGGCAGAAGCAGCGCGTCGGCATCGCCAGGGCGTTGGCCGCGCGGCCGGCGCTGCTGTTGTCGGATGAAGCCACCTCCGCGCTTGACCCGGAGACGACGCGGTCCATCCTCGCCTTGCTGAGGGACATCAACCGGCAGCTTGGCCTGACCATCCTTTTGATCACCCATGAGATGGAGGTGATCCGCTCGATCGCCGACCGCGTGGCGGTGATCGATGCAGGGCGCATCGTCGAGCAAGGCCCGGTGTGGTCGGTGTTTGCCGAGCCGCGGTCGCAGATCACCAAAAGCCTGCTCGGCGCCATCCGGCCGCAATTGCCAGCCGAGCTCTCGGCTCGGCTGGCGCCGTCAGCCGGCGCGGAGACCATTGTGCGCGTGGATGTGGCCGGCGAGGCCGCGCGGAGCCCGCTTCTGTCCGATCTTGCAGCGGCCGCGCCTGGCCCGTTCCGCCTCGTCCATGGCGGCATCGACCACATCCAGCAGGAACCGGTGGGAACGCTGTTCCTCTCCATTCCCGGCGACGATGCAAGCCATCTCGCTGCTGTCATCGCATTCCTGAAGTCCCGCCAGGCGCGGGTGGAGGTGCTTGGCCATGTCGCCGATTCTGTTTGAGCTTCTTTTGCGGTCGATCTGGGAGACGGTGCTGATGACGGCCGCTTCCGGCCTCATCTCGCTGGTGTTCGGCCTGCCGCTTGGTCTCGCCTTGATCGCCACCGAACGCGGCGGCATCGCCGAAAGCCTGTGGGTCAACCGGGTGCTCGGCGCCGTCATCAACGGCTTCCGCTCGGTGCCGTTCATCATCCTTTTGGTGGCGCTGATACCGGTAACGCGGCTGATCGTCGGCACTTCGATCGGCACCTGGGCGGCGATCGTGCCGCTGTCGATCGCCGCCACGCCCTACTACGCGCGTATCGCCGAAGTGTCGCTGCGCGAGGTCGACCACGGCCTGATCGAGGCGGCGCGCGCCATGGGCGGCAACCGTTGGACGATCATCCGCGAGGTGCTGGTGCCGGAAGCGCTGCCAGGCATCGTCGCCGGCTTCACCGTGACGCTGGTGACGCTGGTCGGCGCCTCAGCCATGGCCGGCGCGATCGGCGCCGGCGGCCTCGGAGACCTCGCTATCCGCTACGGCTACCAGCGCTTCGAGACGTCAGTGATGATCGCCGTGGTGATCGTGCTGATCATCCTGGTCTGCGGCATCCAGTGGGTGGGCGACCGGCTGGTGGCGAGGTTGGATAGGAGATGATGGTCTGCCGGTTGAACATTCGGATCGGCTGAGGCCGGCGAGTTCATGCCGCGCCGAACAAGTCCCTGGCCTGTTCGGCCGTATAGTAGCCAAGCCTGACGTCACGCGCGACCAGTTCCGGATCGCGCTCCAGCGGATCGCCATAGCCGCCACCGCCCGGCGTGCCGACGCGCACGCGGTCACCCGCCATGAGCGGGATGTCCTGCTCCTTGGAGAGGTGCGGCGGCACATGCTCTTCGCCATTGCGGAAGACCGTGACGGTGTTGACCGCGCCATCCTTGCCGCCGAGCGCGCCCTGCGGGCCCAAGCGGCCATGGTCCATGACGAAGGAGGCGCGCGCTTCGCCGCGCAGGATCTCGACTTCGTAGGCAAGGCCAAAGCCGCCGCGATGCTTGCCGGCGCCGCCAGAGCCCTCGCGCAAGGCATAGTGACGGTAAAGCACCGGAAAGGCCTGCTCCATGATCTCGACCGGCGGCGACTTGGAGATGCCGATGGTCGAGCAGCCATTGCTCAGCCCGTCATGGCCGGCATTGCCGCCATAGCCGCCGCCGGAAATCTGGTACATGACATAGTCGCGGCCGCGCGCCGGATCGTTGCCGCCGAGCGCGAAATTGCCACTGGAGCCGGCGGGCGCCGCCGTCACCTTGTCGGGCAGCGCCTGCACCATGGCCGCGAACACCGCCTCGGCGATGCGCTGCGACACTTCCGCGGCGCAGCCCGAGACCGGGCGCGGATATCTGGCATCCAGGAAAGTACCCTCCGGCCGCTTGACCTCGAGCGGCTCGAACGCGCCGGCGCTGATCGGGACATCGGGGAAGATATGGCGCATGGCGAGATAAACCGAGGACAAGGTGGTCGCCAGCACGCTGTTCATCGGCCCCGCGCAGGGTTTTGACGAGCCGGCGAAATCGAAAGTCAGGGTGTCGCCCTTCTTCTCGACGGCGAGCGCGATTGTCAGCGGCTCGTTGACCACGCCGTCGGAATCGACGAAGGCCTTTGAGCGGTAGGTTCCGTCGGGAATGGCCGCTATGTTGGCGCGCATCTGCTCGGCGGCGCGGCGGCGCAGTTCTGCGATTGCCTCGACAACAGTTTCGTCACCGTAACGATCCAGGATTCCATTGAGCCTGTCCTGGCCGATCAGCAGTGCGGCAGCCTGCGCCCTGATGTCGCCGATGCGCTGGTCGGCCACGCGGATATTCGAACAGATGATGGCGTAGATCTCCGGGTCGAGCAGGCCCTTCTTGAACAGTTTGACCGGCGGCAGCCGCAAGCCTTCCTGCTCGACCGCCGTGGCCGAAGCCGAGAAGCCGCCGGGCACCGAGCCGCCAATGTCGGGCCAATGGCCGGTGTTCGACAGCCAGCAGAAAATCTTGCCGTTCCGATAGACCGGCATGACGAAGCGCACATCCATCAGATGCGTGCCGCCGAGATACGGGTCGTTGACGACGTAGATGTCGCCCGGCTCCGGGGCCAGGCAGCGGCCGTCGGCGATCATCTCGATCACCGTCCTGGTCGAATATTGCATGACGCCGACGAATACCGGCAGGCCCTGGCTGCCTTGCGCGATCAGCGAGCCGTCGACGGCCGAATAGATGCCGTCGGAGCGGTCGTTGGCCTCGGCGATGACAGGTGAGAAGGCGGCGCGGGAAAAGGTCAGGTCCATCTCATCGCAGACCTGCTGCAGGGCTGCCTGGAGGACCGAGAGCGTGATGGCGTCGAGCTTTTGCATCTCAGGCCTCGCCGATGTCGATGATGATGTTGCCGTCGACGTCCGAGCGGGCGCGGTCGCCGGGTTCTAGCACGGTGGTGGCGTCCATCTGTTCGAGGATCGCGGGCCCTTCGATGATCCCATCGAGCGGCAGTTCTTCGCGTGCGTATACGGGCGTGTCATGCCAGCGCCCGCTGTACCAGACCGGCCGGATCTCGCGTCTTGCATCGTCGAGCGTCTTTGCCCGCCCGGCGGGGTCGATCAGCCGAGACAGATCGATCGCCGGCCTGACACCCGTCACCGAGGTGTTCAGGTTGACCAGATTGGCGCGGATTTCCGGCAGCTCGACCTTGAAGCGCGCGAAATAGGCCTTTTCGAACAGGGCCTGCAGCTCCTGCCGGGTCACCGACGAGGACGGCAGCAGCACGTTGATGATGTGGGTCTGGCCGACGAACTGCATGTCGGCGGAATGGGTGACGCGGATGGTTTCCGGCTTCACCGCCTCCTTGGCGATCAGCTCCTCACCTTCGTTTCGGTGCCGTTCCAATACTTGGTGGAGCTGGCTTTCGTCGAGCACGCCTACGGGCTGGTTGATGGTGTTGACGAAGTCGTGGCGCAGGTCCGCGACGACGCAGCCGAGCGCGTTGGTGATGCCGGGCCGTGCCGGCACCAGCACCCTGGGCAGGCCAAGTTCGCGCGCCAAAGCGGTGGCGTGCAGCGGGCCGGCGCCACCGAAGGCGAACAGCGCGAAATCGCGTGGATCGTGGCCGCGCGACACCGACACCATGCGGATGGCGCCGGCCATCTTCATGTTGCCGAGCCTGAGCACCGCGCCGGCCGCTTCGACGCCGGACAGGCCGGTCGCCTTGCCGATCCTGTCCTCGAAAATGCCGGTGACACGCTCTGATGTGACCGGATTGTCGACCGCCAGCAGCTTCTTCGGCGCCAGCCGGCCGAGCACCAGATTGGCGTCGGTGATGGTCGGCTCCAGGCCGCCGCGCCCGTAGCAGATCGGGCCGGGATTGGCGCCGGCGCTTTCCGGGCCGATCTGGATCAGGCCGGCCGCGTCGACGCGCGCGATCGAGCCGCCGCCGGCGCCGACCGTATGCACCGCCACCATCGGCACATGGATGGGCATGGCGTATTCGATCTCGATCTCGTTCGAAACCGCCGGTTCGGCGTTGCGGATCAGCGCCACGTCGGTCGAGGTGCCGCCCATGTCGTAGGTGACGAGGTTTTCGAAGCCGGCGCGCTTGCCCGTATAGGCGGCGGCGATGACGCCCGAGGCCGGGCCGGACATCACGGTCTTGGCCGATTCACGTGTGACGAAGCGGGCCGAGATCATGCCGCCATTGCCGTTCATGATCAGGAAATCGCGGGCATAGCCCTTGCCGGCAAGTTCCTTGCGCAGCCGCTCGATATAACGTTCGAGGATCGGCTGCACCGAAGCGTTGACCGAGGCGGTGACGCCGCGCTCGAACTCGCGCGCTTCCGACAGCAGCGCATGGCCCGTGGTGATGTAGCCGTTCGGCCAGAGTTCGCTGGCGATCTCGGCGGCGCGCCGCTCGTGCGAAGGGTTGGCGTAAGAATGCAGGAAGTGGATGACGAGGGATTCGCAGCCGGCATCGATCAGCGTCTTCACCGCCTCGCGCATTTCGGTCTCGTCGAGCGGCGTGCGGACGGCACCTGTCGCTTCGACCCGTTCCGACACTTCGAGCCGCAGGTTGCGCGGGATGACCGGGATGAAGGTGCCCGTCATGCCATAGGGCTGCGGCCGCATGCGCCGGCCAAGCTCGATCACGTCGCGGAAGCCGCGCGTGGTGATCATGCCGGTCCTGGCCAACCTGCGCTCCAGCACCGCATTGGTCGTGGTGGTCGTGCCGTGTACGATGAGGTCGATGCCGTCGACGGGGAAACCCGTGGCGCCAAGCGCCGATACGACGCCGAAAGCCTGGTTGTCGACCGTGGTCGGCGTCTTTGCGATATGCACCTTGCCATTGTTCCTGCCGTCGATCAGAAGCAGGTCGGTGAAGGTTCCGCCGACATCGATGCCGGCGACGACACTGCCCAGGGAATCCGGCTGCTGCACCGAAAAATTCTCTTTCATTGTCGAAACCCGAAATGCTGGGACTACGGATATGTCACAGTTTGGAAAGGTGTTTTACGACGGCATCTTGACGCAAATATCGTTTGTATACTAATAAATTCCGGACACAAGAGCTTACCGCTTTGGAGTGTGCGAGCAGCACGCCGGGACCTGAAAGGTTCGGGCGCGCAGGAATAAGGTTTGGCGCCCGCGTCCGTGAGTTGGGCCAGAAGGTTGGATTTGATGAACACCACATCCGCGTTCAGCACCGCCGGCGCCCGCCCGCTGCAATTTCCGATTCCGGCCAATGTCTATGCCGAAACCGTGGTCTCGGTGAAGCACTACACCGACCGGTTGTTCTCGTTCCGCATCACCCGTCCGCAGTCGCTGCGCTTCCGTTCCGGCGAATTCGTCATGATCGGCCTGCCCAATGCCGAGAAGCCGGTGTTCCGCGCCTATTCCGTGGCCAGCCCGGCCTGGGACGAAGAGCTGGAATTCTTTTCCATCAAGGTACCGGACGGCCCGCTGACCTCGGAGTTGCAGAAGATCCAGGTCGGCGACACCGTCATCATGCGCCAGAAGTCGACCGGCACGCTGGTTGTCGACGCGCTGACGCCGGCGAAGCGACTGTTCATGATCTCCACCGGCACCGGCATCGCGCCCTTCGCCAGCCTGCTGCGCGACCCTGACACTTATGAAAAATTCGAACAGTTGATCCTGACCCACACCTGCCGCGACAATGCCGAGCTGACCTATGGCCAGGAACTGGTGGCGGCACTCGAAAGCGACCCGCTGATCGGCGAACTGACCGGCGGCCGCGTCACACTTTACAACTCCACGACCCGCGAGGAGTCGGCGCGCATGGGCCGCATCACCGCGCTCATCGGCTCCGGCAAATTCTATGCCGACCTCGGCATAGAGAAGCTCAATCCCGAGACCGACCGCATCATGATCTGCGGCTCGATGCATATGCTCAAGGATGTCAAGGAAATGGCCGAGAGCCTTGGTTTCCAGGAAGGCTCGCTCAGCCATCCCTCGACTTTTGTCGTCGAGCGCGCCTTCGTCGGCTGAGGCCTGCTCTCCCCCGACGATCGAGCTTTTGACCTTCTGGTCAAAAATTAGCTGCTTTCGCGGCCTTTTTCATCTATCCCTCGCTTGAGGACTCGTGAAGCGCGGCTTCGCGGGCTATCTTCGTGCGTGTCGCCCAAAAGTGCCCAACGGTTTTGGGAGGACGACATGCACCAAGACATAAGCGCAGTCGCTGAGTGAAAGGGCAGGAGATGAGCAGCACAATCCGCGAGGCCGAGGCCAAGGTGATGCCGCTGCCGGCGCGCGCCGCGGCCAACACCGCCCTCCCGCTGGATCATCGCATCGCGCGCAATCCCGGCATGAAGCTCGACCTGGGCTTCCTGGAATCGGTGCGCAGCGTCAATCGCTCGGCGCTGGAACGGCGCGTCGCCAGCCTGACCAAGCGGCGCTCGATCAAGGCCGACAACCAGGCGGCCTGGCTGCTGCGGGCGATAGCCTGCATGGACCTGACGACGCTGAACTCCAACGACACGGAAGAGCGCGTGCGCCGGCTTTGCGCCAAGGCGATCAATCCGCTGCGCCGCGACATCGCCGAGGGCCTGGGCATTGCTGATGAAACCATCCGCCCGGCCGCCGTCTGCGTCTACCATCCCTTCGTCGCTACCGCGGTCGACGCCGTGCGCGGCACCGGCATCCATGTCGCCGCCGTCTCCACCGCATTCCCGCATGGCCTTGCGCCGCTGTCGACCCGGCTGCAGGAGATCGAGGCCTCGGTTCGCGACGGCGCCGACGAGATCGACGTCGTCATCCCGCGCGGCCTGGTGTTCGGGGCCAAATGGCGGGAGCTCTACAACGAGATCGTCTCGATGCGCGCCGCCTGCGGTGACGCGCATCTGAAGGTCATTCTCGGCACCGGCGACCTCGCCACGCTGCGCAACGTGATGCTGGCCTCGATGGTGGCGATGATGGCGGGCGCCGATTTCATCAAGACCTCGACCGGCAAGGAAAGCGTCAACGCCACGCTGCCCGTCGGCCTTGCCATGGTGCGCGCCATCAGGGCCTATTTCGAGGAGACCGGCTATCTCATCGGCTTCAAGCCGGCCGGCGGCATTTCCACCGCCAAGGCGTCGCTCGACTGGCTGGTGCTGATGAAGGAAGAACTCGGCCGGCCATGGCTGGAACCGGAGCTGTTCCGCTTCGGCGCCTCGAGCCTGCTGACGGACATCGAGCGGCAGCTCGAACATCACCTGACCGGGCACTATTCGGCCAATCACCGCCACGCGATGGCGTGAGGCGGAGTGAAGCCTTGAACGCCGCAGGGTGCTTTCTCTGAAAACAATCTCCTCACAAAGGAGCCGACCATGAACATTCTCGAACGCTATCACGCCATGGACTACGGCCCGGCGCCGGAAGCCCGCAACGAGGCGGACGCGTGGCTTGCCGGGCGCGATTTTTCCAAGGCATTGTTCATCGACGGCACCTGGAAGGCGGCTGGTGGCGGCAAGACCTTCGAGACCAGCGAGCCTTCTTCCGGCAAGCTGCTGGCCAAGGTCTCGGACGCCGGCGCCGCCGACATAGACGCGGCGGTCGCGGCGGCCAGCAAGGCGCTGCCGAAATGGTCGGCCTCCTCGGGCTATGCCAGGGCCAAAGTGCTCTACGCCATCGGCCGCGCCATGCAGCGCCACCAGCGCCTGTTCGCGGTGCTTGAGACAATCGACAATGGCAAGCCGATCCGGGAGAGCCGCGACATCGACGTGCCGCTGGCGATCCGCCACTTCATCCATCATGCCGGCTGGGCGCAGGCGCTGGAGAGGGATTTCCCCGGCCACAAGGGCGTCGGCGTCGTCGGCCAGATCATCCCGTGGAACTTTCCGCTGCTGATGCTGGCCTGGAAGATCGCGCCGGCGCTGGCCGCCGGCTGCACGGTGGTGCTGAAGCCGGCCGAATTCACGCCGCTGACAGCCATCCTGTTCGCCGAAATCTGCGAACGAGCCGGCGTGCCGAAAGGCGTCGTCAACATCGTGCAGGGCGGCCCGGAAGCGGGTGCGGCCATCGTCAACCATCCCGGTATCCAGAAGATCGCCTTCACCGGTTCTTCTGAAGTCGGCAAGATCATCCGCAAGGCTACCGCCGGCTCGGGCAAGAAGCTGTCGCTGGAGCTTGGCGGCAAGTCGGCCTTCATCGTGTTCGACGATGCCGATCTCGACAGCGCCGTCGAGGGTCTGGTCGACGGCATCTGGTTCAACCAGGGACAGGTCTGCTGCGCCGGTTCGCGGCTGCTGGTGCAGGAAGGCATCGCCGACGCCTTCATCGCCAAGGTCAAGGTCAGGATGAGCCGGCTGCGCGTCGGCAGCCCGCTGGACAAGAACACCGATATCGGCCCGCTAGTCGATCTGACGCAGCTCGATCGCGTCAAGGGCCTGGTCGCCGAGGGCGCAAAACAGGGGGCGGTCTGCTGGCAGCCGGATGCGGCGCTGCCCTCATCCGGCTATTACCATCTGCCGACCCTCGCTACCGGCGTTTCGCCGGCTAATATTCTCGCCCAGGAAGAAGTGTTCGGCCCCGTTCTGGCGACCATGACGTTCCGCAACACCGAGGAAGCGATCGAGCTCGCGAACAACACCCGCTATGGCCTTGCCGCTTCGGTGTGGAGCGAAAACGTCAACCTTGCCTTGCACGTCGCGCCGCAATTGAAAGCGGGTGTCGTCTGGATCAACGGCACCAATATGTTCGACGCCGCCTGCGGCTTCGGCGGTTATCGCGAGAGCGGTTTCGGCCGCGAGGGCGGGCGCGAAGGCATGTTCGAATATCTCACGGCAAAGCTGCCGCTTGGCCCCGTCATCAAGCCGGCGGCAGCCTCGACACAACCGGTCGAGCAGGCCGATGGCGCGGCAATCGACCGGACGGCAAAACTGTTCATCGGCGGCAAGCAAGTCCGGCCGGACGGCAACTACTCGCTGGCGGTTGTTACCGCCAAGGGCAAGCTCGCCGGCGAGGTTGGGCTCGGTAACCGCAAGGATATACGCGACGCCGTCGCGGCCGCGCGAGCCTGCAAGGGCTGGCCGGACGCGACCGCCTACAACCGCTCACAGGTGCTCTACTATCTGGCGGAAAACCTCTCCGGCCGGGCGGAGGAGTTCGGCGCCCGTCTCGTCCAGCTCACGGGCGCGACCGCAAAGGCGGCACGCGAGGAGGTCGACCAGTCGATCGAGCGCTTGTTCCTCTATGCCGGACTTGCCGACAAGTTCGAGGGGCGCGTGCACCAGCCGCCGGCACGGGCCGTGACGCTGGCATTGCATGAGCCGATTGGTGTCGTCGGCATCGTGGCGCCCGACAATCAGCCGCTGCTCGGGTTCATCTCACTGGTCGCGCCGGCGCTGGCGATGGGCAACACGGTGGTCGCGGTGCCTTCGGAGCGCCATCCGCTGCTCGCCACCGATCTCTATCAGGTCATCGAATATTCCGACGTTCCGGCCGGCGCCATCAACATCGTCACCGGGCGCACGGCCGAACTTGCCGGCGTGCTGGCCAAGCATGACGATGTCGACGGGCTCTGGCTGTTTGCCGACGCCGAGACCTGCGCCAAGACAGAGGCCGAGTCCATCGGCAACCTCAAGCGCGTCTGGACCGGCAATGGCCGCAGCCTGGACTGGGCCTCCGACGAGGCCGCGGGCGATGCCTTGCTGCGCCGCGCCGTCGAGGTGAAGAATGTCTGGGTGCCCTACGGCGACTGACGTTCCATGCTGTCACAATGGAGATCGGGTTCGGGCTTGACGCTCGGGCTTATGTTCTTTAACGAGAAAAAACATCTTTATCTGTGAACTGACACAGCAGGCCACTTCATGGCCTGTGACTGGCACATGACGCCTTCGCAGGCCGCCGATAAAGGCAGTTGACCCAGGAGGAGAACAGCGCATGGCGGATCTGGCAGGCAAGGTCGTCGTCATCACGGCAGCGGCGCAAGGCATCGGCAAGGCAAGCGCGCTCGCCTTCGCCAAGGCAGGTGCCGTGGTCCACACCACCGACATCAACGAGACGCTGCTGGCAGAACTCGCCAAGACGGCGGGAATCAAAACCCGCAAGGTCG
This sequence comes from Mesorhizobium sp. B2-3-2, assembly GCF_006442295.1. Lineage (NCBI taxonomy): Bacteria > Pseudomonadati > Pseudomonadota > Alphaproteobacteria > Hyphomicrobiales > Phyllobacteriaceae > Mesorhizobium > Mesorhizobium sp. B2-3-2. The sequence continues at coordinate 148,165 of NZ_VFWA01000007.1, forward strand.
ACGTGCTCAACGACGAGGCGGTCACCACCGCCTTCGCCGGGATCGGCCGCGTCGACGTGCTGTTCAACTGCGCCGGCTTCGTCCACTCGGGATCGATCCTGGAGATGAAGGACAGCGATCTGGATTTTGCCTTCAACCTCAACGTGCGCGCCATGATCCGCACCATCCGCGCCGTGCTGCCCGGCATGCTGGAGCGCGGCGACGGGTCGATCATCAACATGGCCTCGCTGGCGAGCTCGCAGAAGGGCGTGCCGAACCGTTTCGCCTATGGCGTCACCAAGGCTGCGGTGATCGGCCTGACCAAGGCAATCGCGGCCGATTATGTCGGCAAGGGTATACGCTGCAACGCCATCTGCCCCGGTACGGTGGAAAGCCCGTCGCTGCAGGATCGCATGCACGCGCAAGGTGATTATGAGGCGGCCCGCGCGGCCTTCATCGCGCGCCAGCCGATGGGCCGGCTCGGCACGCCGGAGGAAATCGCCGATCTGGCCGTCTACCTGGCCGGCGCCACCTACACATCCGGGCAGGCCTACAACATCGATGGTGGCTGGTCGATCTGATCGGATCGAGGAGTCTGAAAATCCCGCTCACCGGCTATCACGATAGGATGTCCGCGCTTGCCCTGGATCAGGCCGGTGGTACGGTCCGCCGGCTTCCTCAAAAGAGCCATTCATTTCGGTGAAGCGTTTGCAAAAGGCCGCGAGGCCGCAACCAGGAGAAGGGTTTAAATGAAACTGCTGCGCTATGGCGAGGTGGGGAGCGAACGTCCCGGCCTGCTCGATGCGGATGGAACGATCCGCGATCTCTCCGCCCATGTCGCCGACATTGCCGGCACCACGCTTCATCCGGCCTCGCTGGAGATGCTGTCCAAGCTCGACGCAAAGTCGCTGCCGGCGGTTTCCGGCAAGCCGCGGCTCGGCGCCTGCGTTGCCGGCACCGGCAAGTTCATCTGCATCGGCCTCAACTATTCCGATCACGCCGCCGAGACCGGGGCCACCGTGCCGCCGGAGCCGATCATCTTCATGAAGGCCAGCTCGGCCATCGTCGGACCGGACGATGACGTGCTGATCCCGCGCGGCTCGGAGAAGACCGACTGGGAGGTCGAGCTCGGCGTGGTCATCGGCAAAACAGCGAAATATGTCAGCCAGGCCGATGCGCTCGATTATGTCGCCGGTTACTGCGTCGCGCACGATGTGTCCGAGCGCGCCTTCCAGGCCGAGCGACAGGGCCAATGGACCAAGGGCAAGAGCTGCGACACGTTCGGCCCGACCGGTCCGTGGCTGGTGACCAAGGACGAAGTAGCAGACCCGCAGAACCTGAAGATGTGGCTGACCGTCAACGGCAAGACCATGCAAAACGGCTCGACCAAGACCATGGTCTACGGCGTCGCCTATCTCGTGTCCTATCTCAGCCAGTTCATGTCGCTGCATCCCGGCGACATTATTTCGACAGGCACGCCGCCCGGTGTCGGCTTGGGCATGAAGCCGCCGGTGTTCCTGAAGGCTGGCGACGTGGTGGAGCTGGGCATCGAAGGGCTCGGCCAGCAGAAGCAGACGTTCAAGGCGGACGAGTAGTCCCGGCTTTCTTCCTTCTCCCCTTGTGGGAGAAGGAAGACCAGTCGCCAGCTTACTTCAGCACCTTTCCGTCCTCCCCGAACCGGTAGGTCTTCGCCGGATCCGGCGTCGCGTAGAGCGTCGCACCGGGCTCGGCGTCATAAACACCGAAGATGCGCACGGTGATCAGCCCGGCCTTTTCGCAGTCGAGGTAGAGATTGGTGTCGGCGCCGAGGTGCTCGGCATGCACGACGGTGCCTTTCCAGGCGCCGGATTTCGGATCGACGGTCAGATGCTCGGGCCGCACGCCGATGGTTTTGGCGGTTTCGCCGAGGCGAGCGCCGTCGATGAAGTTCATCTTGGGCGAGCCGATGAAGCCGGCCACGAACTCGTTTGCCGGCGCATTGTAGAGTTCCATCGGGCCGCCGATCTGCTCGATTTTTCCGGCATTCAGCACCACGATCTTGTCCGCCAGCGTCATCGCCTCGACCTGGTCGTGGGTGACGTAGATCATCGTCGCCTTGAGGCGGCGATGCAGCTGCGCGATTTCCAGCCGCGTGTTGACGCGCAGCGCCGCGTCGAGATTGGACAAAGGCTCGTCGAACAGGAACAGCTTTGGCTCGCGCACCACGGCGCGGCCGATGGCGACGCGCTGGCGCTGGCCGCCCGAGAGTTCCGCGGGACGCCTTTCCAGATAGGGCTCAAGCGACAGCATGGACGAGGCGATGCCGATGCGGCGGTCGATCTCGGCCGCCGGCGTGCCGGCCTGCTTGAGGCCAAGGCCCATATTGTTCTTCACCGTCAGATGCGGATAGAGCGCATAGGTCTGGAACACCATGGCGATGCCGCGTTTCGCCGGCGGCGTGGCCGAGACATCCGCACCATCGATGACAACCCGGCCCGAGGTCGAATCCTCCAGCCCGGCGATCACCCTGAGCAAAGTCGACTTGCCGCAGCCCGAAGGGCCGACGAAGACGACGAATTCGCCATCCGTGACTTCGAGGTCGATGCCCTTCAGCACCTCCACCGGCCCGAAGGCTTTTTTCACGTTTTCGATCTTCAGCGAGCCCACGGCAGTCCTCCAAATTGATAAGCGGGCGCCAGGGCACCCCCCTCTGGCCTGCCGGCCATCTCCCCCTCAAGGGGGGAGATTGGCAGCTTCGAGGCCTCGCGCCTTTCTCCGGCGCTGATAATTGGCGAAAGCCGTGGTGACATCCGATCTCCCCCCGTGAGGGGGAGATCGCCGGCAGGCCAGAGGGGGGCGCCGTAGAGCGCAACCTCTGCCGACAATTCGCTGGTCACAACCGCACCGCCTTCCCGCTGCGCACGCTCTCGTCGGCGGCAAGGCAGACGGCGAGCGACTTGACTGCATCGTCCATATGTTTGGTAAGGTCCAGGTCCTCCCGGATCGCCTTGAGGACAAAAGCCTGTTCGAGATCGCAGAGATCCTGGTGGCCGGGTTCGCCCTCCATCGACAGCATCTCATCCGGCTTGGCGAACTTGCCGTCCGCGCCGGTTGCCGCGCTGTGCAGGCGGATGGTCGAGGTCTTGGTGTGGGTGTCGATGTCGTCGGACTTCACGCCCTCCTTCATGACGATCGACACGCAGCCATTGGGCGACATGACATCCTTCACGAAGAAGGCGGTTTCCGAGATCATCGGTCCCCAGCCGGCCTCGTACCAGCCGACCGAGCCGTCATCGAACAGCACCTGGAGATGACCGTAATTGTACATGGAGGGTGCGACCTCGTCGGTCAGCCGCACGCCCATGCCGCGCACCTCGACCGGCTTGGCGTCGGTGATCTGCAGCATGACGTCGAGATAATGCACGCCGCAGTCGACGATCGGTGAGGTCGTGCGCATCAACTGCTTGTGCGTCTCCCAGGTGTGTCCGGAGGATTGCTGGTTGAGGTTCATGCGGAAAACATAAGGGCCGCCAAGCTTGCGCGCCTCGGCGATGAGCCTGATCCAGGACGGGTGATGGCGAAGGATGTAGCCGATCACCAGTTTCCTGCCATTGGCCCTGGCGGCCGCGACGACGCGCCTGGCATCGGCCACCGTCGTTGCCAGGGGCTTCTCGACGAAGACATGGCAGCCGGCCTCGAACGCCTTCACCGCATAGTCGGCATGGCTGTCGGAATAGGTGGCGATGCAGGCGACATCGGGCTTTTCGTCGCGCAGCGCATCCTCGAAGGAGCGCTTGATGCCATAGCTCGCCAGCCCGTCCGGCAGGGGCACGTCGGAGCGGTTGATAAGCGCCGCGACCTCGAAGCCCGGATTGGTGTGGTAGGCCAACGCATGGCTGCGGCCCATATTGCCGAGGCCCGCGACGACGACGCGAAGGGGTGGTTTGTCGCTCACCTGACTACTCCACTTTCTCTTGAGAGGGTGTCACCCCACCCGGCGCTTCCCCCTCGATGGGGAGGTCGGCGCGCAGCGCCGGGTGAGGTGCAGCGCGGCCCTACGAGGATTTGCCGCCCCTCGATCACTTCACCGCTCCTGACGTGATGCCGCGGATCAGCTGCCGCGAGAAGATGACGTAGAGGATCAGCACCGGCATGATCGCCAGCGAGAGCGCGGCCAGGATGGCGTTCCAGTTGGTGACGAACTGGCCGAGGAAGAGCTGCGCGCCGAGCGTCACCGTCTTGGTCTCTTCCGACGGCGCCAGGATCAGCGGGAACCACAGATCGTTCCAGATCGGGATCATGGTGAAGACGGCGACCGTCGCCATCGATGGCCGCACCAGCGGCAGCACCAGCCGGAAGAAGATGGTGTATTCCGACAGGCCGTCGATGCGGCCGGCGTTCTTCAGGTCGTCGGACACCTGTTTCATGAATTCCGAAAGGATGAAGACAGCCAGCGGCAGGCCTTGCGCGGTGTAGACCAGGATCAGCGCCGTCAGCGTGTTGACGAGCCCGCTCGCCACCATCAATTGCAGGATGGCAACGGTGGCCAGCCGGATCGGGATCATGATGCCCAGTGCCAGATAAAGGCCCATCAGCGTATTGCCGCGAAAGCGGTATTCCGACAGCGCAAAGGCAGCCATGGCGCCGAACAGCAGCACGAAGAACAGCGAGGCGACGGTGACGACGAGGCTGTTCTGGAAATAGTGGATGAAGTCGCCCTGGCCGATCACCGTGGTGTAGCCGATCAGGTCGAAGGTCTTTGGCGTCGGCGGCGTCAAAGGCGCGCCGAAAATGCCGGCGCGGGATTTGAACGAATTCATGATGACCAGGATCACCGGGAACAGCGCGATCGCCGTGTAGGTCAGCAGGACCGCATGGGCGCCGATGGTGCGGGGCAGCGAACGGGTGGCGGTGCTCATTGGAAAGCCTCTCGAGTGCTCAGAGAGGTTGGCGCCAGGGCACCCCCCTCTGTCCTGCCGGACATCTCCCCCTCAAGGGGGGAGATTGGCAGCTTTGATCTTACCGCCCATCTTGCAGCATCGACGATTGGCGAAAGCAGTTGCGACATCTGATCTCCCCCCTTGAGGGGGAGATGGCCGGCAGGCCAGAGGGGGGCATTCAGCCGTGACATCTCCAATCCTCAGAACTGGTAGCGACGCAGGCGCGTCTGGATGAGGAAGAGGTAGACGCAGACACCGCCGAGGATGATCAGGAACATGATCGTGGCGATGGTGGCGCCCATGTTGGGATCGCCGACCTGCAGCTGGAAACCGAAGAAGGCGCGATAGAGGAAGGTGCCGAGAATGTCGGTCGAATAATTCGGCCCGGCGAGTGCGCCCTGCGCGGTGTATATCAGGTCGAAGGCGTTGAAATTGCCGACGAAGGTGAGGATCGAGATGATGCCGATCGAGGGCAGGATCAGCGGCAGCTTGATCTTCCAGAACTGCGACAGGCCGGTGATGCCATCGCATTCGGCCGCCTCGATCACCTCGTCGGGGATCGACAGCAGCGCGGCGTAGATGAGCATCATCGGAATGCCGACGAACTGCCACACCGAGACCAGGCTAAGCGCGGTCAGCGCATACTGCTCCTTGCCTAGCCACGGCGTGAACAGGCTTTTGAGGCCGACCAGATCCATCATATGCGGCGCCACGCCCCATAGCGGCGACAGGATCAGCTTCCAGGCGAAGCCGACGATGACGAAGGACAGGATGGTCGGCACGAAAATCGCCGTGCGGTAGAAGGCCGAAAAGCGCAGCCTGGGGCTGGACAGAAGAGCGGCCAGCAGCACGCCGATCGGGTTCTGCACCAGCATGTGGATGATGAAGAACCAGACATTGTTGCGCAGCGCATTCCAGAAATTCACCGACCAGTTGGGATCGCCGAACAGGGTGCGGAAATTGTCCAGCCCGACGAAGACCTGCGACTGTTCGATGTTGCGGAACAGCGACAGCTGCAAAGTGCCGGCAAGCGGCAGGATCATGATCGCCGTGTAGACGAGCACCGCCGGCGCCAGGAAGACGGCGATATGCCAGCGGAACGGTCTTTTCGGTCTGATATCTGCGGCCATGAGTTCGGTCCCCGCCGATCAGGTCTGGGAAAATGCTTTCGACAACAGCGCTGCCCCTCATCCTTACCCTCTCCTGGTGAAGAACGGAGAGAGGAGGTCGCCAGCGTTGCGGCAACTTCCTTTCTCACCGTCACTGTACGGGGAGAAGGTGCCGGCAGGCGGATAAGGAGCGGCGCCGTCCTTCGCAGTCGATGCTATCGAAAAACGCCGGGCCGTCCACCTGGAACGGCCCAGCTCGTTGCCCGAGCCTTACTTGGCGGGCTTGTACCAGCTGTCGAGGCCGTCCTGCAGCTTCTTGGCAGCGGCTTCCGGCGTATCGGTGCCGTTGATGACATTGGCCGATTCGACCCAGGTCTCGTTCTCGAGGTTCGGCGTGCCACGCGACAGGATCTGGTAGGTCGAGCGGATCGTCGACTTGCACTTGCCGCGCCAGGAGACGAACTCCTGCGCCAGCGGGTCTTCCATCTTCACCGGCGAGGAGTTCAGGCTGAAGAAGCCCGGCAGCGCGTTGGCGTAGATGGTGGCGAAATCCGGCGAGGCCACCCAGGACAGGAAGGTCTTGGCCGCGTCCGCATGCTTGGAGCCCGCGTTCAGGCCCATGCCGATATCGGTATGGTCGGAGATGTAGCAGGTGTCGCCGGCCTTCTCGACCGGCGGCGGGAAGGCGCCCATCTTGAACTGGGCCTGGGTGTTGAACAGGCCGATTTCCCACGAGCCGGCCGGGTAGATGGCGGCGCGGCCGAGTGTGAACAGGTTCTGGCTGTCCGGATAGGTCTGCGCCTCGAAACCGTCACCGAGATAGGGCTTCCACTTGGCCAGTTCCTCATAGGGCGCCACCCAGTCCTTGTCGGTCAGCTTCTGCTCGCCCTTGATGAGGGCCGCACGGCCCTCCTCGCCCTTCCAGTAGTTGGGGCCGATGTTCTGGTAGCCCATGGTCGCGGCTTCCCAGAGATCCTTGGTGCCCATCGCCATCGGAATGTAGGTGCCGTCGGCCTTGATCTTGTCGAGCGCGGCGAAGAACTCATCGCGGGTCTCCGGCACCTTGATGCCGAGCTTGTCGAAGGCGTCCTTGTTGTAGATGAAGCCATGGATGACGGACGCCATCGGCACGCAGAAGGTCGCCTTGCCGTCGTCGGTCTGCCAGGCGGACTTGGCCACTGGCGAGAAATTGTCCATGCCGGGCAGCGAGGAGAGATCGGCGAGGTTGCCCTTCTTGAACAGCTCGAGCGACTTGTCGAACGGGCGGCAGGTGATCAGGTCGCCCGCCGAACCGGCGGCGAGCTTGGCGCCGAGGGCCGCGTCATATTCGGTCGGCGCCGACGGCGCGAACACCACCTTGATGCCGGGATTCTTGGCTTCGAAGGCCGGGATCAGCTTGTCCTTCCAGATGGCAAGGTCGTCGCCGCGCCAGCTTTCGATGTTGAGCGTTACGTCCTCGGCGTGAGCCAACCCGGCCGAGCCGAGAATGCTGGTGCCCAGAAGCAGTGCCGTCAGTAGTTTCGTTGTCATGCTCAGTCTCCCTGTTGACCTTTTTCAGGTTCGGTTTTGATGAGAACAGAGGCGTCGCGCCCCTTGCTCCCCTCGCAAGCCTGCTTCACCCCCGATGGAAATCGGGACGAAACAGGCTCTATTTCTTCGTTCGAGCATGATCTTTTCCGAAAAGCGGTCTCCACTTTTCGGGATCATGCCCCAGCGCGGAAAGGGCCGGCCGCAGCTTCTGGCCGGCCTCTTCCAGTATCTTCTGCGCCGTGTCGGCGCTGTCGGCGCCGGCGGCAAGCAGAATGGCGGTCTTGACCGCGCCGCCGCTCTTTTCGAGCAGGCGGGCCGCGTCGTCGCGGCTGCCGCCGCTAATGGCAGCTACGATCCGCGCCGCGCGGTCGCGCAGCTTGCTGTTGTCGGCCATGAGATTGACCATGTAGCCGTCATGGACATGGCCGAGATGGATGGCGGCGAGCGTCGACAGCATGTTGAGGGCGATCTTCTGGGCGGTGCCTGCGCCCATGCGCGTCGAGCCGGCGATCACTTCCGGCGGGGTTTCGAGCAGGATGGCGGTTCCAGACAGACGCAGCAGAGCTGAGTCCCGGTTGTTGGCGATGCCGATGGTGGCCGCACCGCGACGGGCGGCTTCCTCGATCGCCCGCAGCGCATAGGGCGTCGTGCCACTGGCCGAGATTGCGATCAGGCAGTCGCCCTTGCCGATGCCGGCGTTGGCGACCGCTGTCGCGGCCTCCTCGGTGTCGTCTTCGGGGCCGCCGGCCAGCGTCCTGAAGGCGTCGTCGCCACCGGCGACCAGAATGGCGATGCGGTCGCGCTGGATGCCGAAAGTGCCGGGCAGTTCCAGCGCATCGGCAAGCGCCATCAGGCCGGAGCTGCCGGCCGCGGCGTAGGCAAGCTTGCCGCCGTTGCTCAGGCAGCTCGCGATGACCTCGGCTGCTTTGGCTATGGAAGGGATGGCATCGCGCACGGTCTTCGCGGCCTCGACCTGCGCGTCGGCCAGCGAAGCAAGGATGGCTTCGGGTGCCTGGATATCCAGCCCCTCGGCGTTCCTGTGCAGCGCTTCAGTGCGCGTTTCGGCCATCCCGGTTCCTCCAATTCGGAAAACAATACCAAAAAAATACCACTTGTCCACACGCATTAACGAATTCGCGGTACCGAAATCGCTGACGCAGGTAAACGGCCAAGCTTTTCAGTAAAATATGCCCTAATCTTTTTGCAGCGGAAATTAACCCTTGGCTATTGGTATTTTATTGGTATTATCGGCCCGGAGGAGAAATCACGTGAAATTCGTGCTTGGCATCGATGGCGGCGGCACCAGCTGCAGGGCGGCCCTGGCAATGGCGGACGGCACGGTCCTCGGCCGCGCCAAAAGCGGCGCCGCCAACATCCGCACCGACCTGACCGGCGCGCGATCGAACATCGTCGAGGCGGCGCGGCAAGCCTTTGTCGCCGCTGGCCAGGATCCGGACCTGATCCCGCGAACGCCGGCCATTCTCGGCCTTGCCGGCGCCAATGTCGGCACCTACCGGCAGCAGCTCGAGGCGATCCTGCCTTTCAGCACCAGCCGCGTCGAGACCGACGCCGAGATCGCACTCGAAGGCGCCGTCGGTTCCGGTGACGGCGCCATGGCGATCCTCGGCACCGGCACCGCCTACATGGCGCGCAAGAACGGCAAGTCACGCGCCATCGGCGGCTGGGGCTTCCAGGTCGGCGACCAGGGCAGCGGCGCGCGCATCGGCCGCGACCTGCTCGAACAGACCCTGCTTGCTCATGACGGCGTGCGCGCGCGCACGCCGCTGACCGACAGCATGATGGCCGTGTTCCGCGACAATCCGGAGGACGTTGTCGAGTTCACCACCAATGCCAAGCCCGGCGATTTCGGCGGCTTCGCCCCCAAAGTGTTCGAACATGCCGAAAGGGGCGACGCGGTCGCCAACTGGATCCTCGACAAGGCGGTCGCCGATGTCGAGGCCTCGCTCGGCGCGCTGGAGTTGGCGGACGACGCGCCGCTCTGCCTGCTCGGCGGGCTGGCGCCGCTCTACGCGCCGCGCCTGTCGGCACGCTACCGGGCGCTGCTTCGAGAGCCGCTCGACGATGCGCTCGGCGGCGCCGTGCAGATGGCGGTCCGCCTGTTCGCGCCGAGGGGAGCGGCTCGATGAGCGACGCCGCCGACCAGATCTTCGCTATGCTCAAGCAATCCTCGCAAAGCGGTGCGCCGCTTTACCTGCAGCTCAGGAAGAGCATCGAGGATGCCGTCAACCGCGGCCTGATCGGGCCCGGCGACGCGCTGCCTTCCGAGCGCGACATCGCCATCAAGGCCGATATTTCGCGCGTCACCGTGCGCAAGGCGGTGCAGGACCTGGTCAAGGGCGGCATCCTGGTGCAGCGCCACGGCTCCGGCACCTTCGTGGCGCCGCGCATGGAGCGGGTCGAGCAGTCGCTGTCGCGGCTGACCTCCTTCACCGAGGACATGGCGCGGCGCGGCATGGCGGTGCGCTCGGCCTGGCTCGACCGCGGCCTTTACGCGCCCTCGCCCGACGAGATGATGGTGCTCGGTCTGTCGTCGAACGAACTGGTTGCGCGCGTGGCGCGCCTGCGCATCGCCAACGACACGCCGCTGGCGATCGAACGCGCCTCGCTGTCGGCCAGCGTGCTGCCGGACCCCGCTGGAATTGGCTCCTCGCTCTACGCAGCCCTGGAACTGACCGGCAACAGGCCGGTGCGCGCGGTGCAGCGCATCTCGGCCGCCAATCTCGGTGACGGCGACGCGCGCCTGCTCGAAGTGCCGCCGGGCATTGCCGGTCTGCACATCGAGCGTATCTCCTATCTGGCAAGCGGCAAGGTGATCGAGTTCACCCGCTCCATCTACAGGGGCGACGCTTATGATTTCGTCGCCGAATTGCGGCTGACAGGGCCGAGCGAAGAGGGCCGACCATGACGACCGAGCCGAACAAATCGACTGAGCCGACCCATATGCGGCGCGAGATCGAGGAGATCCCGCAAGCCGTCGCCCGCCTGCTCGACGGTTCCGGCGCCGTGCTTTCCGAAGCCGGCCGCGGCATTCGCGAGCGCGACCCGCATTTCGTCGTCACCGTGGCGCGCGGCTCGTCCGACCATGCCGCCACTTTCATGAAATACGCGGTCGAACTCACCGCCGGTCTGGCGGTGGCTTCGGTCGGCCCCTCGATCGCCTCGATCTATGGTCGCAAACTCAGGCTCGGCGGCTCCGCGTGCCTGGCCATCTCGCAGTCGGGCAAGAGCCCCGACATCGTCGCCATGGCCGAAACCGCACGGGCAGGTGGCGCGCTGACCATCGCCGTCACCAACACCGCCGATTCGCCGCTGGCGCGTGCCTCGGACCATGCGATCGACATACTGGCCGGGCCCGAGCGCAGCGTCGCGGCGACCAAGACCTTCGTCAATTCCGCCGTCGCCGGCCTGGCATTGATGGCGCATTCCACCGGCGACGAAGCGCTTCTCAAGGCGCTCGCCTGCTTGCCCGAGCATTTCGGCAAGGCGATCGCCTGCGACTGGATGAGCGTGCTCGTCGAAACGATCGAAAAGCAGAAGTCGCTGTTCATCCTCGGCCGCGGCCCGTCCGCGGCGATGGCCAACGAGGCGGCGCTGAAATTCAAGGAAACCTGCGGCATGCATGCCGAGGCCTACAGTGCTGCCGAAGTCATGCATGGCCCGCTGGCGCTGATCGGCCCCGATTTTCCGGTGCTGGCGCTGGCCGCACGCGACGCGTCCGAACCGTCCGTGGCCGAAGCCGCCGACAGCCTGGCGGCCAAGGGGGCGCCGGTCTTCGTCACCTCGATGCTTGCCACCAAGGCCACGCGCCTGCCGCATGTCGCCACCGGCCATCCGCTGACCGATCCGCTGGCGCTGATCGTGTCCTTCTACGTTTTCGTCGAGGCTCTTGCGCGCCACCGCGGTCTCGATCCGGACACGCCGCGCAACCTTCGCAAGGTGACGGAGACAGTATGAGCGACCGTTTTGCCCTGACTGGCGCCACTATCTTCGACGGCGACGACTGGCATGACGGTCATGCCCTCGTCGTGCGCGACGGCCTGGTCGAGGCCATCCTGCCCACCGGCGCGCTTGCCGTGGATATGCGCCGCCTCGACACCGGCGGCGGCATGCTGGCGCCGGGCTTCGTCGACATCCAGGTCAATGGCGGCGGCGGCGTCATGCTCAACGACCACCCCGATGTCGCCTCGATCGAGGCCATCTGCCGGGCGCATGCGCCGTTCGGCACCACGGCGCTGCTGCCGACGCTGATCACCGATACAGCTGATATCACCGCCGCGGCGATCGCCGCCGGCGAGGCGTCGGCACTGCGGAAAGTACCGGGGTTTCTCGGGCTGCATCTGGAAGGTCCACATCTGTCGATCGCCCGCAAGGGCGCGCATGACCCGGCGCTGATCCGGCCGATGACGGACAAGGACGAGGCGATGCTGATCGCCGCGCGCGGCAAGCTCCCGGTGCTGCTCACCACGGTCGCGCCCGAATCCGTCGAGGCGACCCGCGTGGCGGCCTTGGCCAAGGCCGGCATCATCGTCAGCCTCGGCCATTCCGACAGTGGCTACGCCACGGCCAAAGCCTTCAGCGAGGCCGGCGCCAGCGTGGTCACCCACCTGTTCAACGCCATGAGCCAGATCGGCAACCGGGAGCCGGGCCTGGCGGGTGCGGCAATCGACATCGGCAGCCTGTCCGCAGGCCTGATCGCCGACGGCATCCATGTCGATCCGGCCACCATCGCAATAGCGCTGCGGGCCAAAAGGGGGCCGGGCAGGATCGTGCTGGTCACCGACGCCATGGCGACGATCGGCACCGACATGACCTCCTTCACGCTCAACGGCCGCACCATCTACCGCAAGGACGGCAGCCTGCGGCTTGCCGATGGAACGCTGGCCGGCGCCGATCTCGACATGATCTCAGCCGTGCGTTTCACCCACCGCAGCGTGGGCGTGGAGCTTTCGGAGGCCTTGCGCATGGCGTCTCTCTACCCGGCGCAGGCGGTCGGCCAGTCGCACCGGCTCGGGCGCTTCGCCAAGGGTACCGCCGCCGACATCGTTTCGCTTTCGGACGATCTCGACATCAAAAGCGTCTGGATCGGCGGCGACAGGGTTTTTTCGACCAGCGTCGGCGGGCAACGGTGAAAGCCGGCCATGGCTGACGTCGATTGCGTCGTCGCCGGAGCCGGCGTCGTCGGGCTCGCCATTGCCAGGGCGCTCGCCTTGTCGGGCCGCGAAGTGCTGGTGGTCGAAAAGGCCGCCTCGATCGGCACCGTCACCAGTTCGCGCAATTCGGAAGTGATCCATGCCGGGCTCTATTACGCGCCCGGAAGCCTGAAGGCGCGTTTCTGCGTCGAAGGGCGCGAGCGGCTCTATGCCTATTGCCGCGAGCGTGGCATCGGCCATCGACGCACCGGCAAGCTGATCGTCGCCGTCGAACCTGGCCAGCTGCCCCGGCTGAATGCAATCCGGGCCAATGCGGAGCAATGCGGCGTCGACGACCTCGACCTGCTGAGCGCCGCGCAAGCCGAAAACCTCGAACCGGCGCTGAGCTGCGCCGGCGCGCTGCTGTCGCCGTCGACGGGGATCGTCGACAGCCAGGCGCTGATGCTGTCGCTGCGCGGCGACGCGGAGGCGGGCGGTGCGTCGTTCGCCTTCCTGACCGCCGTCGCCGGGGCGGCGATCGACCCCGATGGGATCCGTATCAGCACGCACGACGGCGACGGCGAGACATTCACGTTGAAAGCCGGCGCTTTCGTCAACGCCGCAGGGCTCGACGCGCAGGCGCTGGCCGGTAGCATCGAAGGGTTCCCGCCAGAGCTCGTGCCGCCGCTCTGGCTGGCGCGCGGCAACTACTTTTCGCTTTCGGGCCGCTCGCCATTCTCGCGGCTGATCTATCCCGTGCCGGTCAATGGCGGCCTGGGCGTGCACCTGACCATCGATCTCGGCGGCAGCGCGCGCTTCGGGCCCGACGTCGAATGGATCGACCAGACGGACTATACGGTCGATCCCGGCCGCGGCGCGGTCTTCCATGACGAGATCCGGCGCTATTGGCCGGATCTGAGGGACGGCGCCCTGCTGCCGGCCTATGCCGGGATCAGGCCGAAACTATCCGGCCCGAACCAGCCGGCTGCCGACTTCATGGTGCAGGGGCCGGCCGACCACGGCGCCGGCCGGATCGTCAACCTGTTCGGCATCGAGAGCCCCGGCCTGACGGCAAGTCTGGCTCTGGCCGAGCATGTCGTCGGTCTCCTGTATCCCCGATGATGCCCAGGCGACCGCACGAAACTGTTCGCATGTCCTCGTAACCTGTTCTCGCTGTGTCTCGTCAAACAGCAGGACTGGGAGATGAGGGCATCTTGCCTGGATGGGTTCAATTAGCCGGCGTATTGCCAGAAAAAAGGTCCTTGTAGGCGTCGCGCAGCAGGTTCTTCTGCACCTTGCCCATGGTGTTGCGCGGCAATTCGTCGATGAAGATCACGCGCTTGGGATGCTTGTATTTGGCCACGCGCCCGGCAATGGCGGCGAGTATTGCGGCAGCGGTGACGGTCGAAGCCGGCGAGCGAACCACCACGGCCGTGACGCCTTCGCCGAAATCGGGATGGGCAACGCCGATGACGGCGCTTTCCAGGACGCCGTCAAGCGCGTCGATCTCGCTTTCGAGCTCCTTGGGATAGATGTTGTAGCCGCCCGAGATGATCAGGTCCTTGCCGCGGCCGACGATGTGGACATAGCCGTCGGCATCGATCATGCCGAGATCGCCTGTGATGAAGAAACCGTCGGCGCGGAATTCCGCTCTGGTCTTTTCCGGCATGCGCCAGTAGCCGGAGAAGACGTTCGGCCCCTTGACCTCGATCATGCCGACCTCGCCCTGGGCAAGCGGCCTGCCAGTGTCGGGGTCGGCGATGCGCAGCGACACGCCCGGCAAGGGAAAGCCGACGGTACCGGGGCGGCGTTCGCCATCATAGGGGTTGGAGGTGTTCATGTTGGTCTCGGTCATGCCGTAGCGCTCGAGAATCGCGTGGCCGGTGCGCTCGCGCCAGGCCTTGTGCGTCTCGGCCAGCAGCGGCGCCGAGCCGGAAACGAACAGGCGGATGTTTCTTGCCGTCTCGCGGGTCAGCCCGTCCTGCTGCAAGAGCCGGACATAGAAGGTCGGCACGCCCATCAGCGCCGTGGCGTCCGGCAAGAGCGAGGCGACGCGCCCTGCGTCGAACTTCTGCTCGAACAGCATCGAGGCGCCGGCCATCAGGATGACGTTGGTGGCGACGAACAGCCCATGCGTGTGGAAGATGGGCAGCGCGTGGATCAGCACATCGTCTGATGTGAAGTGCCAATAGTCGACCAGCACGCGCGCATTCGAGGCAAGGTTCTCGTGGCTGAGCATGGCGCCCTTCGAGCGGCCAGTCGTTCCCGACGTGTAAAGGATCGCCGCAAGATCGTCAGGACCGCGCGCCACGTCGTGGAAGTCGGGCGATTGCCGCGACGCCTGGTCCGTCAGCGATCCTTCGCCCTTGCCGCCGAGGGTGACGCCAAGGGCGCCGCACTTTTGCGCCAGGGCTTCGATTTCGGCTGCCCGAGCCGGATCGCAGACGACGAGCCGGGGCTCGGCGTCGCCGAAGAAATAGGCGAGTTCGGCCAGCGTATAGGCGGTGTTGAGCGGCAGGAAGACGGCGCCGGCGCGCAGGCAGGCGAGGTACAGCAGCATAGCCTCCGGGCTCTTCTCGACCTGCACCGCGACCCGGTCTCCGGGCTCGACACCAAGTTGCAAAAGCGCGTGCGCCAATTGCGCCGAGCGCGCCAGCATGTCGCCATAGGTCAGCACTCGGCCGTCATCCGTCCGCATCAACAGGCGTCCGGGCTTCGGCATCCGGGACCGGAAAATGTCGAACAGATGATTGCTCATGAGGTCTTCCTGCGTCTGGCGGAGAAAGGCATGTATCCGGACGGAGCCGGGCCTGTCTCCCGGTTCGGCCGCTTTGCACGGCGCCAGACTCTTGGTGGTTCTTGCCGACCCGTCAAGCCCGCAAGGGCGGCTCCACGCGGCCGCCATGATCATGTCGCCGGGCGAAAAGCGGAAAGGCCTTGCCGGTGAGGTGGCAAAGACTTGGCGCGATGCCGCGCTAACGTGGCGTGCGCTCGGCCGCGGCGCCGGCCGGCTCTGATGCTTCGACCTGCTTGAAGCGCTCCATGCACATGGCTGCCGTCAGGCGATAGTGATTGAGCAGGGCTTCGACCGCGGCGTCGGCATTACCGTCCAGCGCATTTTCCGCGATCAGGCGGTGCTCCGCGAAATCGTCGCGCTGGACGCCTTCGCCGTTACTGGCCATTCGCCGGTAGCGGTAGGCGTGATCGGAAAGCTGGTCGCAGAAGCCAACCAGCCATTGCGACCGGCAGGCCGAGATCAGCACACGGTGGAAAGTGCGATGCAGTCTCTCCCATTCCGGATTGAGCGACATGTCCGGTGGGATGAGCCGCGAGGTGCGGCCCAACCGATGCAGCGCCAGCACCAGCTGTTCTTCCCACTCGGCGGTGCGGTGGGCGATGGATTCGCGAAGCGCCCGTTCCTCGAGCCAGCAACGGGTGCGCGTCAATTCCTCGAGCTCTGCCGCGCTGACCGGCATGATGAAGAAGCCTCGCTGGTCATGGCGACCGAGAAGCCCTTCCGAGGCCAGGCGATTGAGAGCCTCACGAACCGGGGAAGCGCCGGCGCCATATTTGGAAACAACCCATTCGACCCGCAGCTTGCTCTCGGTTTCAAGGGCACCCCGCAGAAGATCGGCACGGAGTTGATGGTAGACGGTGCTGGCGAGCGTACTCTTCGAGCCGGTGCCGTCGTCATTCAGGTTGGCAGCTGCGTATGTCAAAATCGGCTCCTTGTCCCCAATTCCGGTCCTGGGCAATTCGAGTCCGAGAAACAGTTCCCTTTCCGTACACTTACCCTACCGCGCGCGTCTCGACGGGCTCAAGCGGGAGATCGCGCCATTGTACTTTAGAACAAAGAAATATGCACGATCCTATATCTGGTCGAACGAAATCGTGTTCGGCTACAACCGCCAGAAATTTAACGTTCGCGGAATTGACCACGGAGGAAATCCAGGCCTCCGGCCCATAGGCTCCTTGTGCGGTGCTTTTAGCCGGCTGCCTTGTCGGCCGCCGTCCTGATCGCCTCGATATTCGCCCGGTAGGCTTCGACGCTGCCGCCCTTGAAGATGGCGGCGCCGGCCACCAGCACGTCGGCGCCGGCGGCGGTCACCAGCGGCGCGGTTTCGGGCGACACGCCGCCGTCGATCTCGATGCGGATCGGCCGGCCGCCGATCAGCGCCTTGACCCGCCTCACCTTGTCGACGATTGCCGGAATGAAGGCCTGGCCCCCGAAACCCGGGTTGACGGTCATGATCAGGATCAGGTCGAGCCTGTCGAGCACGTATTCGATCGCACTTTCCGGCGTTGCCGGATTGAGCGAAACGCCGGCCTTCTTGCCGAGATTCCTGATCGTCTGCAGCGAGCGGTCGAGATGCGGCCCGGCCTCGGCATGCACCGTCATGCCGTCGCACCCGGCCTCGGCGAAGGCGGCCAGATAGGGATCGGCCGGCGCAATCATCAAATGGCAGTCGAAGAAAGCCTTGGTGCGATTGCGGATCGCCTTGATCACCGGCGGACCGAAAGTGATGTTGGGGACGAAATGGCCGTCCATCACATCGAGATGGATCCAGTCGGCGCCGGCTGCCGCGACGGCTTCGACCTCTTCGCCCAGCCTCGAAAAGTCCGAAGCCAGCACCGAAGGTGCGATCAAGGTATTTTTCGTCATGATGATGGGGCCTTTCCGAGCGCCTTTTTCATCTGGTCACTGCCTAAAGCGCAGCGGGTGACTTGTCGAGAGCGCGAGCGTGGCGGTTCCACAGGCTGGGATAGTGTGGCGGCGTCCTCGTCGTGTTGCAGCCAGTTTCGGCTTGCTCCCGAGCTTCGAAGAACCCCGCCGGATTGCTCCCGCGGGGTTTCCGATGTGCCTTTCAGGCGATGGTTACTGCTGCTGGAGATTGAGGATTCTGTTTGGAGCCGTATCCTGCCGCTGGTCGGACTGCGGCCTGCGCCGTGGCAGAACCTGCTGCAGCAGCAATCCCGGGTTGAGTTCCAGCGAGGGCTGCCCGCGCACCGGCCTGCAGTTTGGATAACGTCCGATCGTGCCTTCCGGACAACGCCGCCTGAAGATCGGCTGGCACTGGCCGTTGACCATTTGCGAGCCCGGCGCGCATTCGCTCTCTTGCCTGGACCGCCGGCATGCGCCGTCGATCACCTGGGTGCCACGCGGACAGACACACTCGCCGCGCTTGTTGTGGATCTGGCCGCGTATGTCGCACTGCTCCACATCGGACCGCTTGCGCCGGCACACTCCATTGCGCAGCTCGGTACCCCTTGGGCAGACGCAGTCGCCGTCAGCGTCATGGACCTGACCACGGATGGTGCACTGCTCAGGCTTCGGCCGGACCTGACGACAGGCTCCGTTGCGCAGCTCTGTGCCCCTCGGGCAGACGCAGTCGCCGTCAGCGTCATGGACCTGGCCGCGGATGGTGCACTGCTCAGGCTTCGGCCTGTCGCGTATGCAGGCGTTGGCATCCCGGTCGAGATGCGTGCCCCTGGGACAGGTGCAGCGATCTCCGTCCGATGTCGGCACCGAGCCCGGTATCGCACAGCCCGGCCTGGAGGTCTTGACGCAGGCGCCGTTCTCAAGCTCGGTGCCGCGCGGACAGACGCAGCGTCCATCCCCTGTGCGGATCTGGCCCTCGAGCAGCACGCAACGCTTTGGCTCCTTCGGCGGGATGATGACGCCGCCGGACGAGCACTGGCCGTTGCGATAGGTGGTGCCTTGCGGGCAGACGCACCGGCCGGCGTCGTTCATGACGAAGCCTGCCGAGCATTCCTTCTTCGTCTCATGCCTGATGGTGAAGGGATGGCAGGCATAGGCCTTGCCGCGTTCGCCCCGAGCCTGGTCGCGGGAAAGCACATCGTCACCGCCGCCCTGCACCCGCGTGTCGGGAGAGAGCACGCCGACGCAGTTCTGGCCGTTGAGGCTGCCTTGCAGATTGGCCAGGCGGCCGTCGTCGGGGATGACCACGGTAACCTTGTGGATACGGCTTTCGCCACCGCCAAGCTTCAGGTCGGCGATGCAGGACGCAGGCAGGACCGCCGGTTCCGGCGAGCAGCCGAAGGGCGGCTCGATCGAGGTGATCGCGACGCCTTCCAGCCGGCCGAGGCCTTCGACGCCGATCGCGTCGCCGATACGGACCGGGCCGGAAAATCCCGTCGGGCCGTCATTGGTGATGGTGATCTCGAACGAGCAGGGTTCTCCGGGCCGGCACTCGCTGTCGCCGGTCTTCTCGACGCGGATGGACGAGGCCCCGCCGCCCTTGGCGCAGGCCCGGCCGATCGGATGGACGACATCGTCGCCCTGCGCCGGGCCGTAGGAGCCGCGCGCGCAGTTCTCGAACTCGCCGTTGGCCGAAACGGTGACGTCGAAGTGCCTGCTGGTTCCCGGCGTCATGACGGCACCGGGAATCTGGCACGCCAGCGTGTCGGCCGGAAGCGGTCCACACGCCCATTCCGCGCCGTCAGGGGTGACGGTCCGGATCTCGACGGGCGCGCCGCCCGACACCAAAGTGGCGGCATCAACGACCCGCACCGGACCGGTGGGGGCAGCCGTGCCGGCATTGCTGACGGTGATGCGGCAGGAGACGAAAGCGGCACCCGCCAGCGAGCCGCCGCATGTCTTGGTGATGCGCAGGACAGGCTGGCCGCCATTGGGACGAGGCATGCGTTGCTTGGCGCAGGCCCGGTTGTTGGTGAGGTCGGTCTCGCCGGGAATCGGTTTCACCTCGGCGCAATTCTCGACCATGTCCGACCGATAGCTGGCCGGCACCACCGCCTTGACGACGATCGCCGTCGAGGCGCCCGGCGGCAGCGAGATGCCGGCATTGTCGCAGCGGAACTGGCCGGGCCCGTTCGGACCGCATGTCCAGGGCGGGCTCGGGCCAAAGGTCGAGGAAGCCGGCGCGCCCCCCGGATAGGTGTCGATCACGGTCAACGGCCCGTTATAAGTCGAGGTGCCGTTGTTGATGAGGTCGATGACGAAGCTGCACACGCCATCGGCGGTGCAGGTTTCGGCACGGGCACGCTTTTTCAGGATCAGGTCGGTCTTCTTCTCGATCGGCGGCCGGCAATCGCGGTCGCGATCGCCACGCCGGCAGATCGGGATCGAGGCGCAGCCACGGTCGTTGGCCTGGCTGCCGAACAGCGGCTTGCCGCTGGCGGCATAGTTATAGGCGGCACAGTTGCGCAAGCTTGTGCCTTGCCAGCTCCCGGCCGGCTTGAAGCCGAGCTCGAGGTCGACGAAAGCTCCCGGATTGAGCGTAGTCACCGGGTGGGTGCACGTCATCGGCGCGGTGCCGGGCACGCAGGTCCAGGGCGGATTGGGCCCTGAGTCGAGCGTCGAGCCGGCCGGCAGCGTCACCTCGTCGAGCACGATCTTGCCGCTATAGGGCGCGTCGCCGACATTGCTGACCCGGATGGTGAAGTCGCAGCCGCCGCCCATGGTACAGCGCGTGACATCGGCGCGTTTCTCGATCTTCAGGTCCGGTTGCCTGTCCTTGGGCGGACATCTCTGGTCACGCGGGATGACAATGTCGATGGTCTGCGTGCAGCAGAGCCCCCAACCCTCTTTCGGCCCGGCATAGGTTTCGATGCCGGTGACGACGAGGTGGATGACGTCGCCCGGCGAGGCGCCGACGATCTTCCAGTTCAGCACACCGCCGCCGGCCGGCACCTTCTGGGTGTCGGGGACTATGGTGATGCCGGGCGTCGTCGTCGAAAGCTGCACCCATTTGCCGCCCATCTCGGGACCGACAGGCATATGGTAGATGAAGGCGCCGCCGCCGGGCACGCAGTCGACCGTGCCGCGCTCCACCTTGAAGCATTCCTTGCCGGGTGGCGGCGGTGGCGGCGGATTGCACTTGGTCAGGTCGATCCGGATCGAGGTTTTTTCGCCGGTGAGAAAATTGCCGTCGTCCGGCTTACCGGGATCCTGCGACGGGATGACGGTTCCCGTGCCGGTGCCGACGGTGACTTTGATCAGGCCCTGATTGTCGACCGTCGCCGGCGCGGGGAACGCCGCATGGTCGATCCTGGCGGTGATGCGGAACGTGATGACGCGTTCGTTCGGCGCGCCCGAGCCGTCGAGATCAGAGGCGGAAATCCGGAAATCGGAAACCGTTGCGGTGTCGTTGGGGCCGGCCGAATTGCTGAGGACGGCGCCGGGCAGAGATTCGCCCGACGCATCGGTGCCGTCACCGGAGACCTGCACATT
Source organism: Mesorhizobium sp. B2-3-2 (assembly GCF_006442295.1). Lineage (NCBI taxonomy): Bacteria > Pseudomonadati > Pseudomonadota > Alphaproteobacteria > Hyphomicrobiales > Phyllobacteriaceae > Mesorhizobium > Mesorhizobium sp. B2-3-2. The sequence continues at coordinate 169,064 of NZ_VFWA01000007.1, forward strand.
GGTGATTTGCAGGCCGTGCGGCAGCTGGTCCTTGAAGTCGAGCCGGGCCCTCTTCAGCGAAGCCGCCAGGCCCGGGCCGGCGAAGCCTTGCGGGGCGCCGCGCAGGCCGAAGCTCAACGTGTAGAAGACATAGTCGCAGCTTCGCTGGCCGCCGGTCTTGGTGAAGACCGGCACGGCCCGTCCGGGCTCCGGATTGATGATGCGCGGATTGTCGAGCTTGAATTCCATATCCGGGCCGGCGGCCTGGACGGTCTTGGCCGGAGCCGTGTCTTCGGCAAGTGCCGGCAGCGCAGGCAGCATGGCGACCGCGATACCGGCCGCCACCAGCCAGAGCGCAGCGCGCCTGGCAAAAGACAGGCGCCTCGTGTTCATGACGGTTGATTTGTCGGCGACGCCAGCCAAGGAGAGTGCGAGATTGTTCATCGTCCCCTCCTCAACGTTCGCAGCTGACGGCTGGCGTTCTGAGCGGCAAGGTCATCTTGCAGCAAGGGTAGTAGCCGCCCTTGTCCTTGTCGGACTTCCTGTAGAAGCAGAGCCCGACATCGACCGTGTCGCCCGGATCGTGGCCGGTGATGCCGATCGTGTAGGGCTCGCCCCGCGCATGTGACATGGGCGAGGTCACCCCGATGCCTGGCGTCCTGGACCTTGTCTCGGTCGAAGGCTGGGCCTTGATCGAATCGCCGCCGAAGCCGGCATGGTCATGAAGGTAGAGGTCCGCCTCGAGCCCGCGCGGCGTGCAGAAATATCTGACATCGTCGACATCGAGACAGGGGGGCAGGTTGCCGGGCGGTAGGAAGTCCGGCGGATAGAACGGTGGCAGGTAGCCGCCCGGGATTTCCTCATAATAGCCGGCGCGGCCCTCGCAGGGATGCCAGACGGCGACGTCGCCGACATGGCCTTCCACTTCCGGGTCCTCGAAATAGCCGTCGAAGTCGACGAACCAGGAGCCGAAAGGCGGCACATTGGCCGGCTTGACCCGTTCCCTGGGCGTGATCTGCACGCCGTGCACGGCTAGCGGCCCGCCAGCGGCGAGCCGCTCGGCAAGGGCCGGATTGTCACGCAATTTGTCGCCTGACTTGACCAGCGTCTGGGTGCAGGCCGAGGTATCGAGATTGCCCTCGGCGTCATAGCCATATTGCAGGTCCAGCCCGCCGGCCGACTGCCTGAAACCTTGCGGGAAGCCGACGGCATATTCCTGCGGCGCTTCCACCCAAGCCGATTCCGTTGCCGGATCGTCCGGAGACTCGCGCCAGTAGCGGATGACCTCGCCCTTGCCGGAATCGGCGAACTGGCTGTAGTCGTAGCGGTTCTCGACCGGGCCGCGCTGGGCCAGGTACATGAAGCCGCTATTGTCGAAGGCGATGTCGGTGACGGCATAGTCCTTGTCGGCCTTGACCGTTAGCTCCCAACGGGGATCGCCGGCGAAGCGGCCGTCGCGGGCAATGCCCACCGACCAGATCTCGGCCTTCTCGCCGACGGAATAATAGAGCCGGCCGCCATGATAGGCGACGGCCCAGACACGGCGCTCGTCCTGGGTGTAGCCCCAGGTCTCGGGATCTTCCGTGTCGAAGGCGGCGCCCTTTATGTCCATGACGGCGCCATCGTCGGCGACCGGAGCCAGACCATGCGCCGGGCGCCCGGCGATGCCATGGTCGTACGTGTCGACCAGGGCGCCATCGGCGTCGATGCGATGGATCAGGCCGGTATCGAGGTCGGAGGCGAAGACCTGACGGTGGATGGGGTCGAAGGAGAGATTGCCGATGCCCGGCCCGCTGTTGGTATCGATATCGGCGAATTTGGCGACCTGGCCGGTGATGCCGTCGATCTTCCAGATGGTGCCCGGCCCGCCGCCGTTCTCGGTGCCGAACTGGCCCTCCATGAAAGCAGCGCCTGCCATGCCGCGGCGCTGCCGCTCCGGACGGCCGTCATCGTCGGCGTCAGGCGTGACGATGCGGATGCCATGCAGCGAGGTGGCGCCGGCATAGAGATTGGGGATGCCTGACGGGACGCCATCGCGCATGCCGTCATCATAGGTGAGGCCGAAGACCTGGCCGATCTGGCCTGATGTCACCTCGAAAGGCGGCGGCGTGTAGACGAGCTGGCCCGAAGCCGGCCCGCCCAGGCGTGAAACGTCGAAAACGCGCAAGGTGGCGCGCGCGGTGTCGATGAAGGTTTCGTCGACCGGATCGACGCCGGGCGGCAGGCCCCCCTTTTCGGAATCAGAAGAGTCGAAATCGGGAATGACAGTGCCGGAAAAGCCGGTGACCGCCATCGAGCCGGGATAGATGATCCGGGTTTCCTGCGCCCGCGCGGGGCCGCCAAGCCACAGGCCGGCGGTCAGCGCCAGAACAAGAAATGCGCTGGTTGCCTTCGCCACGCGGCGCAATCGGCCGGCACGAAAGGGCACGAACCGGCCGTGATCGCGAGACATGGAACTCCCCCCGAAGCCTAAGGGAGAACCAACCGATCCTGCCGCGCAAACCAAGGCAGGGCGCGGCGTTCCGGCACGTTCGTCCCCGATCGAATTGTCTGCTTTCCTCATGATTACGATACGCCCGCCCCTGTGCAGGGTCAACGGAACCAGCGGAAAGCCAAGCGCATCGACCTTGTCTCGAAGACGATGGTCGCGCCGAGCTCCTGTTGGTCGGGGAGGCCATCGCGTCCCTGGGGTGCTGGTCATGGTGGCTCCCTTTCCCGTGGCCGCATGATGCGGCGCCTGAGCGTCAGTCGGACGCGAAGGTGGAAAGGTTCACTGAGGGGCCCGGCTATTCTTCCAAACGACAGCGAGGCAGGCCTGATCGGGCCGTTTTTCCATGCGCTGGCGAGGATGGTGGAAGCGTTGCGCAGAATGCTTGCGCCCGATGCCGCCTGTTCTTATATACGCGCCAAGCCGTCCAGCGCCGCGACAGCGGTTGCCGAACGGGATTTCTTGTGAACAGGGGCTTTCGTCGGAACGCCTTACGGGTCCTGAGAGCCTGCTTAGCGGAGAGACTAGAAAAATGGCAAAAGTAATCGGTATCGATCTTGGCACCACCAACTCCTGCATCGCCATCATGGATGGCAAGGAACCGAAGGTGATCGAGAATGCGGAAGGCGCGCGCACGACGCCTTCCATCGTCGCCATTTCGGGCGACGGAGAACGTCTCGTCGGCCAGCCGGCCAAGCGCCAGGCGGTCACCAATCCTGAAAACACCATCTTCGCGGTCAAGCGCCTGATCGGCCGCCGCTATGACGATCCGGTGACGGAGAAGGACAAGAAGCTTGTCCCCTACAAGATCGTCAAGGGTGACAATGGCGATGCCTGGGTCGAGGCCGGCGGCAAGAAGCAGTCGCCCAGCCAGATCTCGGCCATGATCCTGCAGAAGATGAAGGAAACGGCGGAAGCCTATCTCGGCGAGAAGGTCGAGAAGGCGGTTATCACCGTTCCGGCCTATTTCAACGACGCCCAGCGCCAGGCGACCAAGGATGCCGGCAAGATCGCCGGCCTCGAAGTGCTGCGCATCATCAACGAGCCGACCGCGGCGGCCCTCGCCTACGGCCTCGACAAGAAGGACGGCAAGACGATCGCCGTCTATGACCTTGGCGGCGGCACGTTCGACATTTCGGTGCTCGAGATCGGCGACGGCGTGTTCGAGGTGAAGTCGACCAATGGCGACACCTTCCTCGGCGGCGAGGATTTCGACATGCGCCTGGTCGAATATCTGGCGGCCGAGTTCAAGAAGGAACAGGGCATCGACCTGAAGAACGACAAGCTCGCCCTCCAGCGCCTCAAGGAGGCTGCCGAAAAGGCCAAGATCGAGCTGTCGTCGACGACGCAGACCGAGATCAACCTGCCGTTCATCACCGCCGACGCGACTGGCCCGAAGCATCTGACGCTGAAGCTGACGCGCGCCAAGTTCGAAAGCCTGGTCGAAGACCTCGTCCAGCGCACCATCGATCCGTGCAAGGCGGCGCTCAAGGATGCCGGCCTGAAGGCGGGCGAGATCGACGAGGTGGTCCTGGTCGGCGGCATGACCCGCATGCCCAAAATCCAGGAGATCGTGAAGCAGTTCTTCGGCAAGGAGCCGCACAAGGGCGTCAACCCCGATGAGGTCGTCGCACTCGGCGCCGCCATCCAGGCCGGCGTGCTGCAGGGCGATGTCAAGGATGTGCTGCTGCTCGACGTGACCCCGCTGTCGCTCGGCATCGAGACGCTGGGCGGCGTGTTCACCCGGCTGATCGAGCGCAACACGACGATCCCGACCAAGAAGAGCCAGGTGTTCTCGACGGCCGAGGATTCGCAATCGGCCGTGACTATCCGGGTCTTCCAGGGCGAGCGCGAAATGGCCGCCGACAACAAGGCGCTCGGCCAGTTCGACCTGGTCGGCATTCCGCCGGCCCCACGCGGCGTGCCGCAGATCGAGGTTACCTTCGACATCGACGCCAACGGCATCGTCAACGTTTCGGCCAAGGACAAGGGCACCGGCAAGGAGCACCAGATCCGCATCCAGGCCTCGGGCGGCCTTTCGGACGCCGACATCGAGAAGATGGTGAAGGACGCCGAAGCCAATGCCGAGACCGACAAGAAGCGGCGTGCGCTGGTCGAGGCCCGCAACCAGGCCGAGGCGCTGGTGCATTCCTCGGAGAAGTCGCTGAAGGAATATGGCGACAAGGTCTCGGAAGCCGACCGCACGGCGATATCGGACGCGATCGCGGCTCTGAAGACCGCCACCGAGGGTGACGACGCAGCGGAAATCGAAGCCAAGAGCCAAGCGCTCGCGGAGGCTTCGATGAAGCTCGGCCAGGCCATGTACGAAGCCTCGCAGAAGGAAGCGGCGGAAGCCGACGCCAAGGCGGACGCCGCCAAGGACTCGGATGTGGTCGATGCCGATTTCGAGGAAATCGACGAGGACGACGACAAGAAGAAGTCGGCCTGAACCGGCTGACGGCAAGACAAAGCGGAAAGCCCGGCGCAAAGCCGGGCTTTTTTGCAACCCTGGCAGAAAAAGTGCGGAAAAATCGTCGAAAAGCACGAACAGCTCCGCACCGGCCCTAGCATCCGGGCTGCGCCGATCCTAAATCGTGGCAACGTGCCGGCAAACGACGCAACACTGCATGAAGACGTTGAGCATCCGGACAGCGGGAAAAAATGAAAGCTGATTTCTACGAAACGCTGGGCGTGCACAAGGGTGCCGACGACAAGGAACTGAAGAGCGCTTTCCGCAAGCTCGCCATGCAGTTCCACCCCGACCGCAATCCGGGCGACCATGCCTGCGAGCACAAGTTCAAGGAAATCAACGAAGCCTACGAGACGCTGAAGGACCCCCAGAAGCGCGCGGCCTATGACCGTTTCGGTCACGCGGCCTTCGAGCAGGGCGGCATGAACGGCGGCGCACACGGCTTCGGCGCCGGCGGCTTCGCCGACATCTTCGAGGATATTTTCGGCGACATGATGGGCGGCCGCCAGCGCCGCTCTTCCGGCGGCCGCGAGCGCGGCGCCGACCTGCGCTACAACATGGAAATCTCGCTGGAAGAGGCCTTTGCCGGCAAGACCGCGCAGATCCGCGTGCCGGCCTCGATCTCGTGCTCGGAATGCTCGGGAACCGGCGCCAAGCCCGGAACCCAGCCGGTCACCTGCTCGATGTGCAACGGCCACGGCAAGGTGCGCGCCACGCAAGGCTTCTTCTCCATCGAGCGCACCTGCCCGCAATGCCAGGGCCGCGGCCAGACCATCAAGGATCCGTGCCCGAAATGCGCCGGTCAGGGCCGCGTCACCGAGGAGCGTTCGCTGTCGGTCAACATTCCGGCCGGCATCGAGGACGGCACCCGCATCCGGCTTGCCAATGAGGGCGAAGCCGGCCTGCGCGGCGGGCCGTCGGGCGACCTCTACATTTTCCTGGCGGTCAAGCCCCACGAATTCTTCCAGCGCGATGGCGCCGACCTCTACTGCAAGGTGCCGATCTCGATGACGACGGCCGCCCTTGGCGGCTCGTTCGAGGTGACGACGCTGGACGGAACGCAGACCAAGGTGAAGGTGCCGGAAGGCACCCAGAACGGTCGCCAGTTCCGCCTCAAGGGCAAGGGCATGCCGGTGCTGCGCCAGCCCAATGTCGGCGACCTCTACATCCAGACGGCGGTCGAGACGCCGCAGAACCTGTCGCGCCGCCAGCGCGAGTTGCTTGAGGAGTTCGAACAGCTCTCCTCACAGGACAATTCCCCCCAGTCGAGCGGCTTTTTCGCCCGCATGAAGGACTTTTTCGAGTCGTTCGGCGAGCATTGATCGACCGCCTGTGCACGTGTGGCTTGCCTTGCCGGCGTCGGCGGCTTCCCCACCTGCCGGCAGCCAAGACACACCGTCAACCGCAGAAGGCGCGCATTTTTGGACGCGACGAAAACTATCTTATCCACGACATTGGCATGACCCTGCCTTGCCTTGGGCGGCTTAGGTGTTAAGTAGCTCTCAGGGGAGCGCTGAGGAGAGCTTGCATGACACGTGGTCCGGGACTGCGGAAGGCGCTTGCCGAAAAGTTCGACGACGAGCTGAAGTTCTTCAAGGGCTGGATCGACAAGCCGAAGACGGTCGGCTCGATCGTGCCGACCAGCTCCATCACCGCCCGCAAGATGGCCTCGATCGTCGACCCGAAGTCCGGCCTGCCGGTGCTCGAGGTCGGGCCCGGCACCGGCGTCATCACCCGCGCCATACTGGCCCAGGGGGTGAGGCCTGAAAACCTTTACGCAGTCGAATATTCGACCGACTTCGTGCGCCATCTGCGCCGGCTCTATCCCGGCGTCAACGTCATCGAGGGCGACGCCTTCAATCTCAACGCCACGCTTGGCGACAAGAGCGGGATGATGTTCGATTCCGTGGTCTCGGGCGTGCCGCTGCTCAACTTCCCGGTCGCCCAGCGTATCGCCTATGTCGAAAGCCTGCTCGACCGCATTCCGGCCGGCCGACCGATCGTGCAGCTGACCTACGGCCCGATGTCGCCGATCCCGCCCGGCCGCGGCGACTACACGGTCAAGCATTTCGACTTCATCATCCGCAACATTCCGCCGACGCAGCTGTGGATCTACCGGCGCGAGGCGCATTAGGGATTGCGAAGTCGACCGCGAATGTCTTCGAAAGTCGACGCTTTGCCTGATCTGCATTGATTTGAGCGGGCTCTGGCTGTACCTGTCCGGGAACAAGGTTGGCCAATGGCAGTGATCCCGAAAATCCTCGTCTTTGCCGGCTCGGTCCGGACCGGGGCCTTCAGTGGCAGAACTGCCGACGTAGCGCAGAAGGAACTTGCGGTGCAAGGCGCCGAGGTCACCCGCATTTCGCTTGCCGACTATCCCCTGCCGATCCTGGACGAGGATCTCGAGAAGGAAAAAGGCGTCCCCGAAAACGCCCTGAAACTCGCCCGGATGATCATTGCCCATGACGGGCTGCTGATCGCCACGCCCGAATACAACGGCTCCATTCCGCCGCTGCTCAAGAACACGATCGACTGGGTGAGCCGGGTGCGCAAGGATGGCGGCCGTGCGGTGAGGCCGTTTGCCGGCAAGGTCGCCGGCCTCAGTTCGTCTTCCAGCGGACACTTCGCCGGGATACGCTGCATCAATCATTTGCGCGCCGTGCTGGTGCGTTGCCAGATGGAAGTGGTGACGCCGGAATGCTCGGTGCCGGAAGGCGGCAACGCCTTCGACGAGGACGGGCGTTTCAGGAACGAACGACTACACCAATCGATGGAGCACCTATGCCGCACGCTGATCGAAACCTCGCGCATGCTGTCGACCCGGGTCGAGCCGTGATCGCCAACGCGATGCAGGCCGACACAATGCGCGAAAGGCTGATCGTCGGCCTCGACGTGCCGAGCTTGAAGGAGGCCGAGAAGGCGGTGCGCGAACTCGACGGCGTCGTCTCCTTCTACAAGATCGGCTACCAGCTCGCCTTCGCCGGCGGGCTCGATTTCGCCAGGGAGCTCGCCAGCGGGGGCAAGAAGATCTTTCTCGACATGAAGCTGCTCGACATCGACAACACGGTGGCCAAGGGGGTCGAGAACATCGTCAAGATGGGCATGACCATGCTGACGCTGCATGCCTACCCAAAGACCATGCGGGCGGCGGTGGAGGCGGCGAGAGGCAGCGAGCTTTGCCTGCTTGCCGTCACCGTGCTGACGTCGATGGACGAACAGGACGTGATCGACGCCGGCTATGAATACGATCCGCACACGCTGGTGCTGCGGCGCGCGGAACAGGCCCTGCATGCCGGCATGGGCGGCATCGTCTGCTCGGCCGCGGAAACAGAGGCGGTGCGCCGCATCGTCGGGCCCGACATGGCGGTGGTGACGCCAGGCATACGCCCCGCCGGCAGCGACCATGGCGACCAGAAGCGCGTGATGACGCCGGCCGATGCCATCCGCAGCGGCTCCAGCCATCTGGTCGTCGGGCGCCCGATCGTCGCCGCGGCGGACAGACGCGCGGCGGCTGAAGCCATCCTCGACGAAATGCGCTCGGCATAATTTCCAACGAACGGCTTCGGAGAAGAAGAATGCCCAAGGGATACTGGATCGCCCGCGTCGATGTGCGCGATGCGGAAGGCTACAAGGATTATGTCGCCGCCGCCAAACCGGCCTTCGAGCGCTTCGGCGCGAAATTCCTGGCGCGCGGCGGCAAGCATGAGAAGGCCGAAGGGGCCGGGCGCGCGCGCAACGTCGTCATCGAGTTCGAGACGCTTGCCGCCGCGCATGACTGCTACCATTCGCCGGAATACCAGCGCGCCGCCGCCATTCGCCAGAAGGTCGCCGACGGCGAGATCGTGCTGGTCGAAGGCGTCTGAAGTCTATCCCGGCCAGCACCCGGTGCTGGCGGCGGCCTTCACAGAAGTCCTCACGGTTCACATCCCGCAGCCTGGCCAGCAGGCGATGCCCTGACCGGTTGTCCTTGAGAGACAACCGGCGCAGCCGTTCGACAACGGCCGCTACATGGCCGGCTCACAACCCGTTCAGCAATCGACGCCCGAGTAGGCCTTAGCCCCGGGTAATCGCGATGCCGGCTGGTCGCTTGTTGACATGCAGGTATTTACCTGCATATTACGACTTCACACAGAGTGAACCCGATGGATGCGGACAAGGTTTTCAAAGCACTGGGCGACCCGACACGCAGAAGGCTGCTTGATCTTCTGTGCGAGAAGAACGGGCAGACGCTGGGCCAGCTTTGCGAACATCTCGATATGGCCAGGCAATCCGCCACCCAGCACATCGACCTGCTGGAGGCGGCCAACCTGGTGAGCACGGTCAAACGCGGCCGCGAGAAGCTGCATTTCATCAATCCCGTACCGCTGCACGAGGTCTACGAGCGGTGGGTGCGCAAATTCGAACGCCAGCGGCTCAGCCTGCTGCACGACCTGAAACAGGAACTCGAAGGAGAAGACCAATGACCGCAGAGACGACCAGCTTTGTCTACGTGACCTACATCCGCTCGACGCCACAAAAAGTGTTCGAGGCCATAACCAGGCCCGACATCGCACGGCGTTACTGGGGCCACGAGAACGTCTCGGACTGGAAGGTTGGATCGAAATGGGAACATATCCGCGCCAATGACGAGCGCACCGTCGAACTGGTCGGCAAGGTCGTCGAGATTTCACCGCCGACGCGTCTCGTGATGACCTGGGCAAACGCTTCGCAGGCCGACGATCCATCGAAATACAGCCGGGTGACGTTCGCCATCGAGGAATACGACACCATGGTGCGGCTGACCGTCAGCCATGACGAACTCGAAGCCGGCAGCGGCATGGCGAAGGGCATCAGCCAGGGATGGCCGGCAGTGCTGTCCAGCATGAAATCCTTTTTGGAAACCGGCAGCGGCATCGACATTTTCGCCAAGCCGAAATCGGCCTGACCAGCAAATCCGTCTGCGGGAAACGACAATGACCAAACGCTACACCGGCGGATGCGCATGCGGTGCGATCCGCTATGAAACGAGCAGCCAACCCATCTTCGAAAACCATTGCCAATGCCACGAGTGCCAGAAGCGAAGCGGCACGGGCCACAGCTCCTATCTGACCTTCCCCCGGCGAGCCGATGTGACGATAACGGGCGAAGCGAGCACCTGGCGGGTGGCGGGCGACAGCGGCAACGAAAAGATCCACGCCTTCTGCCCGACCTGTGGAACGCCGGTCTACCTGACGCAGGTCACAAGACCGGACCTGATAGCGGTTCACGCGACCAGCCTTGACGATCCCGGCCAGTTCAATCCGCAGGTGGTCACATATGCCATCCGCGGCCATGCCTGGGACATGATCGACCCCGCCCTGCAGACATTCGAGCGAATGCCTTTGGGATAGACACGCCGGAACGTGGAAGCATTACGATGTTGCGGGTTCGCTTACGCCGCATCGCTAAGAAGCGACGGTCCGGGCCGTTATCCTGTTCGCTGCGGTTTCCGCCATGGCGTCGGCAAGCCCCAGCCCCCATTGCGACCTGCAATAGGCGCGAAAATCGAAGCAAGGCAGGCCGGGGCAAACCTCGAATTCTATGAGGTGAACGGTGTCGTCGGGCTCGACCCTGAGATCGATGGAAAACACGTCGCGCAGGCCGAGCCCGCGCATCAGCCGCTCGGCGATGGCGCGGACTTTTGCATCGGCGACCGGCTGGCTTTCGGCGACCGGAAGCAGACGCGGCTCGGCGTATTTGCCCGCCGCCTTCGCCGCCTCGCCGGTTTCGCCGTAAAGCGCCAGGCTGTCTTCCATGGTCTGGAAATCGCCGCCGGACTCGACGAAGGCGACGCCGAGCGCTTCGACGCCGGTGTCCGGCCTCAGGCCCAGGAAACTGGCGCGCGCGTTGCGGCCGGCGACATAGGACTGGACGACGACGTCGTCGCGATAGGCGGCGAAAACACGCCGGCTAAGCTCCAGCGCATGGCCGAGATCGCCGCAGCGCGAATCCGGCCAGATGCCGATCTTGGCGCCAAGCCGGTTCGGCTTGACGAACCAGCCGGCGGCGGAAACCGGCGGCTCGACCAGCCATTGTCCGTTGCGCGCCAGACCGGCCTGCGGCACCGGCAGGCCCAGCGCGCCGAGCACGGCGCCGGAGCGAAATTTGTCCTGGCAGAGGGCGGACAGCGCATCCTCGGGGCCTATCGTCTTCAGGCCGTTCAGCCTGGCAAGCGCAGGCGCCGCGCCGCCCCGGAAATAGGCGATGCCGTCGGTCAGCGTCCAGACCAGCGTGGCGGCCGGATCGGCCTTGGCGAGCATATCGGCGGCATCGTCCAACTCCACCGCCGCAAAGCCGAGACCGCGCCGCCCGAAGGCAGAAGCGAGCGCGTCGAACTCGTGCGCGAGATCGGTCGATTGCGCCAGGTAGGACGAAATCTCGGCGGCGCGTTCCGGCGCGTGACCCTCCGCGACGAGCCGCTCGAAGCAAGCCTGTTCGGGCTCATGGGTAAGGATCAGCTTCGGCTGGCGGCTCGACATCATCAACGCTCCCGGCGAGGCATCCACCATTGCATGGTGCATGCCACCGGCTTTCGTGAAACCGACAGCGTCGGACGGTTGCGTGACAACGCCTCGGTCAGCAACCGGACGGGCAGGATCAGGCGATCAGCACGCGGGGCTCGAACCGGCCATTGATCTCGATGTCGAGGAGGAAGGTCATGCCGGCCTGCGGGTCGAGCTGACGCTGCTTGTCGTCCTTGCCGTGCCAGGCCGAGGTAACCGCCAACCGGCTGGCGTTCTTGCCGACAAAGGCCGGGCAGGAAGGCTGCGTCACCGGCATGGCGATCGTGCGCACCAGCTTGCCGTCCGGGGCGTAGCCCTTGACCACCTTGCCGCCCCAGACGGCATTCCACAGGATGCCGTCGCGGTCGAGTACGGAGCCGTCGACGAAGCCCTTGGCCGACCGGTGATCGACGAACACCTTCGGCTCGCCCGCCGGCAGGCCGGTCGCCGGATCGCAGGCAACACGCATCAACAGCCCGGTCGACGTGTCGGTGTAATAGGCGAGCGCGCCGTCCGCGGAAAAACAGATCGAGTTCGACACGGTGATGTCGGAGAACAGCTTGCGCAATTCGCCCTTGAAGAACCAGTAGATCGCGCCGGCGCGCTTCTCCTCGCCCTTGCCCATCGTGCCGGTCCACAGGGCGCCGCAGGGATGGACGCGGGAATCGTTGGAACGGGTGACCGGATTGTCGGCCTCGACAGGCGTGTGCAGCGTCATCTTGCCGGTGGCGACGTCGCGGACAAAAAGCCCGGTTTCGGTGGCGATCAGCTGGCGCTTGTCATCGATGATGGCGATCGCGCTGGCCATCCGGCCGAGCTCGTGCACCCGGGTCGCGCCGCCGGACAGGCGCTTTTCCAGGAGATGGCCCTTGACGATGTCGAACCAGTAGAGCGTGTCGGTGGCGGGGTCGTAGCTCGGCCCCTCGCCGAGCTGGCAGACATGGTCGGAAAAAACCGAAACGATCGCTTCGCTCATCATGCCTCTCCGAACACCGCATCCCAGGCTGTTACCGCCGCCTGGGCCCGCGCAGCCACGTCGTCGACGCTCATGCCCGGCTTGAACAGGCTGGAGCCGAGGCCGAAGACAGAGACGCCGGCGGCCTTGTAGCCGGCAAAGTCCTTTTCCGAGACGCCGCCGACCGCGCCGACCAGCGTCGAAGCCGGCAGCACGGCACGCATCGCCGAAATGCCCGATGCACCCAGCACGCTCGCCGGGAAGAATTTCAGCGCCGAGGCGCCAAGCCGGATCGCCTGGAAGGCTTCCGTCGGCGTGAACACACCCGGCATGGTCACCATGCCGTAATGCATCGCGCGCCCCATCACCTCGGCATCGATGTTGGGGCTGACCAGCAGCCGGCCGCCGGCCTCGTGCAGGCCATCGACATCGACCGCGGTCAGCACCGTGCCGGCACCGACCAGGGCTGTTTTCGGCAGCACTTGGACAATCCTGGCGATAGACGAAAACGGCTGAGGCGAATTGAGCGGCACCTCGATAGCCTCAATGCCGGCATCGAACAATGCCTGGCCGATGGCGATCGCCTCGCTTGCCTTGAGGCCGCGCAGGATGGCGACCAGCCCGCGCTTGAGCTTCGGGAAGGCAGCGGTCTGGCTCATCGGCCAACTCCGGTTCTGGCGATCATGCCGTTTTCGCGCGCCGCCTCGACCAGGCCAGCGCGCACCGCCTCGTCAGCGTCGACGGTCCGCACGCCAAGCCCGGCAAGGCCGAGCGCCTGCCGATAAAGCACCGCAAGCGCGCCGGAGGCAATCAGCACCACCGATGCGGCGCCCGCAGCCTGACGGCGCCTCGCCGAAGCGATCTCGCCGCCGATCAGCAGGCCGGACAGGCAGGCCGCGGCATCGTCGGCCTTCAGATCCTGGAGCAGGCCGGCGGCGCGGATCGAAAACAGCCTTGCGGTGACGTCGCCACCTTCATCCAGCGCCGCCTCGCACCAGCGGCGGAAGAACGGGTTGTCGGCTTCAACCGGCTTGGGATGCTCGCCGAGCGAATGGCGAAGGATCGAATGCGCGGCCAGCACCGAGAACAGCTCGCCGGTCGGCCAGGTGCCGAAACCGGCGACGGCGCCGTCCTCGACCACAACCCATTTCGAATGGGTGCCCGGCATGCAGACGATTTCACGCCCCTTTGCCGGCAAACCGGCGCCGGCAAGCTGCGTCTCCTCGCCGCGCATGACGTCGGGCGCATCGTCCAGGCGCTGGGCAAGGCCCGGCACGATGCGAATGTCGCGGCTCTCGCCCGGGATGCGGGCCGCGCCGCCCAGGATGGCGCCGATCGGCGCCGGCACGGTGACATAGGGCGCTTCGACCCAGCCCTGGCGCGAGCCTGCCATGCCGCAGATGATGACGGGCAGCGCTTCGGGCGCGCCCATGGCGGCGAGATGACCCTCGAGGACCCGGGAAAAGCCCTTCTCGCGCGCGGTGATCAGTCCGTCGTCGCCGCGACGCTCGGCAAGCACCTTGCCGCTGCCGTCGATCAGCCAGGCACGAAGCCGGGTCGTGCCCCAATCGAGCGTCGCGACCGCCGGCACATTGCCGGCAAATCGGGGGCCGGCAAACCCGGGGCTCACAGGAAACCTCCGTCGACGATCAGCATTTGCGCGGTCAGCATGCGCGAGGCGTCCGATGCGAGAAACAGCACCGTGCCGACCATGTCGTCGGGCGACATCACGTCCTTGATGCACTGCTTGGCGACATGAGAGGCAAGCGCCTGCTCCGTGACCCAGCGTTCCTGCTGCCGTTCCGTGATGACCCAGCCGGGCGCGACGGCGTTGACGCGGATACGGTCGGGCCCGAGCTTGCCGGCCAAACCCTTGGTAAGGCCGAGTATGCCGGCCTTGGCGGCGGTGTAGGCCGGCATGTCGGGGTGGTTGATCAGGTAGGAGGTCGAGGTGAAGTTGATGATCGAGCCGCCGCCGGCGCGCTTCATGCCAGGCGCCACGGCCTGCGCGGTGAAGAAATGCGGTCTGAGGTTGATCGCCTGGTTGTTGTCCCAGAACTCCACCGTCACGTCCTCGACGGCGTGGCGTTCGTCCCACGCGGCATTGTTGACCAGCACGGTGACGTCGCCATGCGCTTCGGCCGCCTTCGCGGTGGACGCCCGCAGCGCTTCGATGTCGCGCAGATCGGTTGTGAGGTAGAGCGGCCGGCGGCCGAGCTCTTTCTCGATGCGGTCGGCGAGTGCGATGCTGGGCTTGTCGGCGATGTCGATGAAGGCGACCTTGGCGCCCTGGCGCATGAAACCCTCGGTCAATGCCGCGCCGATGCCGGAGCCGCCGCCGGTGATCAGCACCGAAGCACTTTCGAGGTCGGCAAAACGTGCCGATGGCATCATGGTTTTCGTCTCCCGGGTTGATCGGCGCGCATCCTAGCCAGACCGATCCGGCGGGCAAGGGCGAAAAGACGGATTTTCCGCCTTATGTCTGACAAAAAGCCTGGAGGCCGCGCACGGGCACGCCTGGACCTCGATCGGGACGGACGATCGCCGTTCAGATCGCCTTGGCGCGCAGGGCGCCACGGAAGGAGTCGCGGAGATAGCCGAGCGTGGCGTCGGCGTCGGCCGGCTTGCCGAACAGATAGCCCTGCCCACCGGCGCAGCCGAACTGGACGAGCCGGTCGGCCTGCGCCTCTTCCTCGATGCCTTCGGCGACGACATCCATGCCAAGCCCTTCGCACATTGCGAGAATGGCGCGGATGATGTGCTCCGACGGGCGGTCATCCAGAATGGAGGAGACGAAGGCGCGGTCGATCTTGAGCTTGTCGAAATGGAATTCGCGCAGCCGCCCGAGCGAGGACTGGCCGGTGCCGAAATCGTCCAGCGAAACGCGGATGCCGACGCGGCGCAGGTCCTCGACGATCTGCGCGGCCGAGGCCGGATCGTTCATCAGGCCGGTCTCGGTTATCTCTATCTCCAGACGGCGCGGATCGAAGCCGGTGCGGTCGAGGATCGCCAGTATGTGCAAGCCGGTGTTCTGGTCGACGAGCTGCGAGGGCGACAGGTTGAAGGACAGGAACAGGTCCTTCGGCCAGCTCCTCGCCGCCTCGGTCGCCTTGCGCAGCACCAGCTGCGACAGCGGGCCGATGATGCCGCGCTCCTCGGCGATCGGAATGAAGACGGTCGGCGGTACCGAGCCGAGATCGCGGTCGGTCCAGCGCGCCAGCGTCTCGAAGCCGATGGTGCGGCGCGTGGCGAGGTCGACGATCGGCTGGAAATGCGGCTCAACCTCGCCGGCCGAGACGGCGCGGCGCAGCGCCTGCTCGATGCGGGTGACGCGCTTGGCCGCCTCTTCCATTTCGCGGGTATAAACGACGACCCGCCCGCGGCCGGACCGCTTGGCATGGTAAAGCGCCGTTTCGGCCTTGTTGATGAGGATCTCGGTGGTCTCGTCGCCGGAATAGAACAGCGAACAACCAACGGAGGCCGACAGCCTGGCGGTGCGCTCGCCGACATCGTAAGGGGCGGATAGGATCTCGATCAGCATGCGCGACTTTTCGGCCGCCGCCTCCTCTGAGAACACCAGCGGGTAGAGGAAGGCGAATTCATCGGCGCCGATGCGGCAGACCGTGGAATGGCCGTCCATCGAGGCGCGCAGCCGCATCGCCACCTGGATCAGGATGTCGTCGCCGGCCTTGTGGCCGAACAGATCGTTGATCGGCTTGAAGCCATCAAGGTCGAGAATGCCGACGGTGAAGGGCGCGGGATCGTCGGCACGGTCGCTGATCAGGCGATCGACCTTGTCGAAGAAGCGGCGATGGTTGCCAAGCCCGGTCAACGGATCGGTGAATGCCAGATCCGTGCTCTCCCTGTTTGCCTGACCGGTGCCAAACGAAGTTTGCATCGGTGTCCCTGTTTCTCGAAGTCGGAATTTATGCCCGAGACTGGCAGCAAACCCTTTAGGAAACGTATCGGGAAAATCGATTTTTCGCCGCTAAAGCGCGTTGTTCTCCGCAAAGCCGTCCAGGCTCAAGGGCGTCGTCGCTCACGCGGATTCTCAACCGGCGGGGCGAACGCGATAGAGCTCCAGCGGCGCGCCCTGGGTCTCCGCCACCGGTTCCAGCCAATCCGGCACGCCGCCATGCATCAGCCCGGCCAGAAAGCCGTCAGGCGCCTTGGCTGCGAGAAGCCTCGTTTCGGGGTTGCCGCGGCAGAGCGCGACAATCCCGACGCGATGGCTTGCCACGACGGCTTTCGCGTCAGTAGCCGAGCCCAGCAAGGCATCGAATACGAGCAGGTTTCCGGCAACATTGCGGTGGTAGGGCCCAGCGAGCGCGCGATGGCGGGTAAAGGCCAGGATCGGCGAGCCGAGATTGGAGACGGCCAGCACCGTGGTGTGAGGCATGCGGGCGAGCGCGGCGAACGAGGCCTTGCTGTTGCAAGGTGCATCGATGCCGGCGTCCGTGATGGCCGTACCGGTCTGGAAGGCATTCGATGCCGCCTCGGCGGCGCTGGACCAAACTGCATTGACCGAGATCAGCCAGGCTGCGGCCATACGGAGCACGGAGCCACCGGACGGACTGTTTTCGGCGCGCTGCCGCCATTTGGCGATCCAGGCGCAAAGCGGGATCACCGCGAAGGCGATGGAGAAGGTCGAGCCGCGGACCTCCCAGGCACTGACCAGGAAAGCCACCAGCAGCAGCGCCCCGACGAGACTGTCCTGCCGCCGCCAGCCGCCCTTGCCGAGGCGCAGCGCCATCAGGATGATCGCCACCAGCGGCGTCGCGAAGCGCGCCACCGCCCTGGCCGGATCGGCCGCGACGAGCTGGAATATCGATTGCGCTTCGTCGATATGACCGAGCCACATCTGCTGGAGGCGCGGGTCGAGGTCCGCATAGGGGGCAGCCAGGCATTGCGGGAACAGAAACATCACGACAAGGATAAGCACGAATGCCAGCAGGCCGAGCGAGACCAGGCGACGGCCGTACGTCGCATTGGCGGCCCGCCATGAGGCGATGACCGCAAGGCCGGCGCCGGCAAGCGCGGCAACCACGAACTGCACGGTCGAGAAGGTGTCGCATTGGGCCTGCCCCCATGCCGAAGCCGGTATGGTGGCGATGAAAACAAGGGCCGAGACGGCGGTGACGCCCAAGCCAAAATCCCTGGCGATCAGCCTTTCGCCGGCACCGCTGACGAGGAACAGCAGGGCGACGACGGCGCCGAGGGTTCCAGCATAGGGGGCGCTTTCCATGCCGATCGCTAATGCCAGGGTGGCGCACGCGCCGGCAAACAGGGCGGCGGGCCGGTGGCGAGGTGCTTCAAGCAGCAA
The DNA here is from genome assembly GCF_006442295.1 of Mesorhizobium sp. B2-3-2. NCBI lineage: Bacteria > Pseudomonadati > Pseudomonadota > Alphaproteobacteria > Hyphomicrobiales > Phyllobacteriaceae > Mesorhizobium > Mesorhizobium sp. B2-3-2. The sequence goes on from NZ_VFWA01000007.1 coordinate 186,800, forward strand.
AGCCAGGCCGGCCAAGGTCAGCATCAGCTGGACATTGTGGTGATCGAGTGCGCCGGGCGAGAAGATTCCGAGATAGTACAAAGCCGCTCCGCCGACCACCGCAGCGGGCAGGACCGCGTGCTCGCCGGCGAAAGCGCGCGCGGCGCGCATGATGGAGAACAGCGCGAGCCAGAATTGCAGGAGAGGCCAAAGCACCTGCACGACCTGCTCGCCCAAAGCGGTACTGCCCGTCAGGGCCGACAGGGCAAGCATGCCGAGCGCCAGCGGGGCGTCGAGCAGCCGCGACCAGTGCATGACGAAGCCACCCTCCAGCCCCATCCTGTACTGGTGCAGGTCGAACCAGCCCTGGCCGGCCAGGAGGTCGCGAACCTCCACCAGTTGCAGCAGGCTGTCATTGTCGCCGGCCGGGTTGGCCAGTTGCGGGAATCCGGCATAGCGATCGAGCGCCAGCAGCAGCAAGGTGGCAAGCAACGCAAACGCGATGTCGGCCTTCCAGGTGGAAGCGCCGTTACTGGCTGTGCTCATCCCCATCGCCTCTAGCAGGAATGCCGGGCCTTTCCGGCCAATCGACACTCGTACAGTCCGGCCTTAAACCTAGCCTTAACGGCTTCAATAAATAGTAAAACCGCCTGAACGCGCCTGACTTTGGCGCGAACCGCGCGTGGCGGCGAGGCACCCGGAGAGGAAAATGCCGCAAGAGCTTCGCTACGAACCCACCATTGCCGTACTCCTGCCTTGCTACAATGAGGAATTGACGGTCGCCGAGGTGGTGCGGCGCTTCCGCGAGACGCTGCCTTTGGCGACGGTCTATGTCTACGACAACAATTCGCGCGACCTGACCGCGTTGCGCGCCCGCGCGGCCGGCGCCATCGTGGTGCGCGAAGCGCGCCAGGGCAAGGGCAATGTGGTGCGGCGCATGTTCGCCGACATCGACGCCGACATTTACCTGATGGCCGACGGCGACGGCACCTATGCGCCGGAAGACGCGCCGCAATTGATCAACACGCTTCTGACGGAGCGCTCCGACATGGTGGTGGGCACCCGGCGCGGCGTCACCAACCATGCCGGCAGGACCGGCCATGCCTTCGGCAACCGCGTCTTCAACAGCCTCTATAAAGGGCTGTTCGGCAGCGATTTCACCGACATATTCTCGGGCTACCGCGTCTTTACCCGGCGCTTCGTCAAGAGCTTCCCCGCCGTCTCCGGCGGCTTCGAGATCGAGACCGAAATGTCGGCGCATGCCTCGCAGCTCAAATTGCCCGTCAGCGAGATCGCGCTCGATTACGGCAAGCGGCCGGACGGCTCGTCGTCGAAGCTTTCGACCGTTCGCGACGGTGCCAGGATCCTTTGGATGTTCGCCATGCTGATGAAGGAAACGCAGCCGCTGCGTTTCTTCGGCGCCTTCGCCCTGGTCTTCCTGGCGTCGAGCTTGTTCCTGATGGCGCCGGTGCTGGTCGAATTCGCCGAGACCGGGCTGGTGCCGCGCATGCCGACATGGGTGCTGTCGGTCGGCCTGCTCTTGCTCTCGATGCTGGCTGGTGTGACCGGCGTGATCCTCGATTCGGTGTCGCGCGGCCGCGCCGAACAGAAGCGCATCTTCTACCTGTCGATGCCTTCGGGCCGCATCGAGCGGCGCGAGCGCGCCAGCGAGCCGACTGCCGCGAAGGCCGGCCCAGGCAAGACGCCTCGCGCCGCATGAAGCGGTGAGCCGTCTCATCCGCTTCCTCTTTGCCGGCGGCATCGGCTTCGTCGCCGACGCTGCCGCCCTCTGGCTGCTGCTTGCGGTCACGCCGCTCGGCCCTTTCAGCGCCCGCATGCTGTCCATCGGCTTTGCACTCTGCGTCACCTGGCAGATAAACCGGCATCTGACCTTCTCGCCGTCGAGCCGCGGCTTGGTGCGGGAAGGCGCGCGCTATGGCGGCGTCGGCATCGCCACCAGCATCGCCAACTATCTGGTCTACTGCGCCATCCTTGTCGTCCTGCCGACAACCCCGCCATTGACCGCCCTTGCTTTCGCTTCGCTGACCGCGATGGCGGTGTCCTTCCTCGGCTATTCCAGGCTGGTCTTCGACCGCTAGCGGCGTGGCCCGATTGGCAGAAGGCGCCGGGACCCTTATATCGCTCTCTCATCGACCGTGCTGGGGACCTGACATGAAGCTGAAAATCGCCGTCCAGATGGACCACATCTCCACCGTGTCGATCGCCGGAGACACTTCTTTCGCGCTGTCGCTGGAGGCGCAGCGGCGCGGCCATCAGCTCTACCACTACACGCCCGACCGGCTGTCGCTGCGCGACGGCAAGGTGTTTGCCCGCATCGAGGAGATGCAGGTGCGCGACGAGAAGGGCAGCCACTATTCGCTGGGGGAGAAGGTGCGAACCGACCTGTCGGAGATGGACGTGATCCTGCTGAGACAGGACCCGCCCTTCGACATGAACTACATCACCACCACGCACATACTGGAGCGCATCCACCCCAGGACGCTGGTGGTCAACGACCCGGCGTGGGTGCGCAACAGCCCGGAAAAGATCTTCGTCACCGAGTTTTCCGACCTGATGCCGGAAACGCTGATCACCAAGGATCCCCAGGAGGTCGCCGCCTTCCGCAAGGAATTCGGCGACATCATCGTCAAGCCGCTCTACGGCAATGGTGGTGCGGGCATCTTCCACCTGCTGGAGGCCGACCGCAACCTCGCATCGCTGCTCGAAATGTTCGGCCAGATGTTCCGGGAGCCGTACATCGTGCAGCGTTACCTGAAGGATGTGCGCAAGGGCGACAAGCGCATCATCCTGATCGACGGCGAGCCGGTCGGGGCCATCAACCGGGTGCCGGCCGAGCACGACTCCCGCTCCAACATGCATGTCGGCGGCCGCGCCGAGAAGACCGAACTGACGGAGCGCGAACGCGAGATCTGCGCCCGCATCGGGCCGGCACTGAGGGAACGCGGCTTCATCCTCGTCGGCATCGACGTCATCGGCGACTACATGACCGAGATCAACGTGACCTCGCCGACTGGCGTGCGCGAAGTCCAACGCTTCGGCGGCGCCGACATCGCCAGCCTGTTCTGGGACGCGGTGGAGGCCAAGCGGAAATAGCCGTTTTCAATTTGTATTAACCATGTTCCGTTTTTGCAACCGGAGACAGTCGGACCGCAACTTAAGCGATTGCATGTTCCTGTAATGTTCTTGATTTAGCCGAGGAACTGTGATTGTCTCCGGCCCAGGCCCTTCGCGGCCTGATTGCAAAAGGCTTGGGGCAAGCCCAGATCCGGGGGCAAAACATGGTTGCGCGGGTTCGCACGGTTGCTTTCCAGGGCATCGAGGCCGTGCCGGTCGACGTGCAGGTGATGATCGCGCCCGGCAAGGTCAACATGCATATTGTCGGCCTGGCCGACAAGGCGGTGGCCGAAAGCCGCGAACGGGTGCAGGCGGCACTCCATGCTTCCGGCCTGTCGATGCCGTCCAAGAAGGTCACGGTCAATCTGGCGCCCGCCGACCTGCCCAAGGAGGGCAGCCATTACGATTTGCCGATCGCGCTCGGCCTGATGGCGGCGCTTGGCGCCATTCCGGGCGACATGCTGGCCGGCTATGTCGTGCTTGGCGAACTCTCGCTCGACGGCACCATTGCGGCGGTCGCCGGCGCCCTGCCGGCGGCGATTGGGGCTAATTCTGAAGGCAAGGGCCTGATCTGCCCCTTCGCCTGCGGCTCGGAGGCCGCCTGGGCCGGCAAGGATTTCGACATACTCGCGCCGCGCAGCCTGATCGCCATCGCCAATCATTTCCGCGGCACGCAGGTGCTGTCGCGCCCCGAAGCCGGCATCCATGCCGCGGCGCGCGACCTGCCCGATCTCGCCGACATCAAGGGCCAGGAAACCGCCAAGCGGGCGTTGGAAGTGGCGGCGGCCGGCGGGCACAATCTGCTGATGGTCGGCCCGCCCGGCTCGGGAAAATCGATGCTGGCGCAGCGGCTGCCGTCGATCCTGCCGCCGCTGGCGCCGAAGGAATTGCTCGAAGTGTCGATGATTGCCTCTGTCGCCGGCGAGCTCGGCGAAGGCAAGCTGACCGACCGGCGGCCGTTCCGCGCACCGCACCATTCGGCCTCGATGGCGGCGATGGTCGGCGGCGGCATCCGGGCGCGGCCGGGCGAAGTGTCACTTGCGCACCACGGCGTGCTGTTCCTCGACGAATTTCCCGAATTCACACCGCAGACGCTCGACGCGTTGCGCCAGCCGCTGGAGACCGGCGACTGCATGATCGCTCGCGCCAACCATCGCGTCACCTATCCGGCGCGCATCCAGCTTGTGGCGGCGATGAACCCGTGCCGCTGCGGCATGGCCGGCGAGCCCGGCTATCGCTGCCTGCGGGGAGAGCGCTGTCGCACCGACTATCAGGCCCGCATCTCGGGCCCGCTGCTCGACCGCATCGATCTCAGGATCGAGGTGCCGGCGGTTTCGGCCAGCGACCTGATCCGGCCCGACCGGGCGGAGAAGAGCGCCGACGTGGCGCTGCGCGTGGCGCGTGCCCGCGCCCTCCAGCGCGAGCGCTTCGAACGGCTCGGCGTCACCAGCGCCACCACAAACGCGCATTGCGCGCCGGCGGTCATCGAGGAGATCGCCATGCCCGACGCAGCGGGCCTGTCGCTGCTCAAGGACGCCAGCGAAAAGCTTGCCTTCTCGGCGCGGGCCTACCACCGGGTGCTGAAAGTGGCGCGCACGCTCGCCGATCTCGACGCCAGCGAGACCGTCGGCCGCATTCATCTGGCCGAAGCGATCTCCTATCGTATGAGCTCGGAGCGCGTGGCGCAGGCGGCGTAGCGCGCTCTCCCTCGAGAGGAGGGGAACGGAACGCCCGCCGGCTCCAACCCTCCGGTTCAGGCCGCTCCCTTCGCCTTCAATTCCAATCTCCGCGCGTGCAGCACCGGCTCGGTGTAGCCGTTGGGCTGGATGCGGCCCTTGAAGACGAGGTCGCAGGCGGCCTGGAAGGCGACGGAGCCGTCGAAATCGGCGGCCATCGGCCGGTAGAGCGGGTCGCCCTGGTTCTGCTGGTCGACGATCGCCGCCATGCGCTTCATCGTTTCCATCACCTGGTCGGCCGCACAGACGCCATGGTGCAGCCAGTTGGCGATGTGTTGCGAGGAGATGCGAAGCGTGGCGCGGTCCTCCATCAGGCCGACATCGTTGATGTCGGGCACTTTCGAGCAGCCGACGCCCTGGTCGATCCAGCGCACGACATAGCCCAGAATGCCTTGCGCATTGTTGTCGAGCTCCGCCTGGATGTCGGCCGGCGACCAGTTCGGCCGCACCGCGACCGGCACCGACAGGATGTCGTCGAGCTTGGCCTTCGGCCGGCTCTTCAGCGCCGCCTGCACGGCGTGGACATCGACCTTGTGATAATGGGTGGCGTGCAGCGTCGCCGCGGTCGGCGAAGGCACCCAGGCGGTGTTGGCGCCGGCCTTGGGGTGGGCGATCTTCTCGGCGAGCATCGCCGCCATCAGATCGGGCATCGCCCACATGCCCTTGCCGATCTGGGCGTGGCCGGCAAGCCCGCATTCCAGCCCAGTGTCGACATTCCAGGCCTCGTAGGCGGAAATCCAGGCAGCCTGCTTCATGTCGCCCTTGCGGATCATCGGGCCGGCTTCCATAGAGGTGTGGATCTCGTCGCCGGTGCGGTCGAGGAAGCCGGTGTTGATGAACACGACGCGCTCCCTGGCGGCGCGGATCGCCTCCTTGAGGTTGACGGTGGTGCGCCGCTCCTCGTCCATGATGCCCATCTTGATGGTATTTTTTTCCATGCCGAGCAGGGCCTCGACGCGATCGAAGATCTCGACGGCGAAGGCAACTTCCTCGGGTCCATGCATCTTGGGTTTCACGACATACATCGAGCCCGCGCGGGAATTGGCGCGGCGGCCGTTCGGCCCGACATCGTGCAGCGCGATCAGCGCGGTCATCGCCGTGTCCATGATGCCTTCCGGCACCTCGTTGCCGTCGCGGGCCGTTATCGCCGGATTGGTCATGAGGTGGCCGACATTCCTGACCAGCATCAGCGAGCGGCCGGGCAGCGTCACCGTGCCGCCATTGCGCGAGGTGTAGGACCGATCGGGGTTGAGCTTGCGGACAAAGGTCCGGCCGCCCTTGGTGATCTCTTCGGTGAGGTCGCCCTTCATCAGGCCGAGCCAGTTGCGGTAGACGACGACCTTGTCCTGCGCATCCACCGCCGCGACCGAATCCTCGCAGTCCTGGATGGTGGTCAGCGCCGATTCCAGGATGATGTCGGCGATGCCGGCCGGATCGGTGCGGCCGATCTGGTTGTCGCGGTCGATTAATATCTCGATATGCAGGCCGTTGCTGACCAGCAGCACGGCTTGCGGGTTGGCGGCGTCGCCGCGATAGGCGACGAACTGCCTGACGTCGGCAAGCGTGGTCGAGCCGGCACCGGCGCTGAGCCGCAGCGCGCCATTGGCCAGCGAAAGGCCGTTGACGCCGGCCCATTTGCCCGATGTGAGCGGCACCGACTGGTCGAGAAAGTCCTTGGCCCAGGCGATGACTTTCGCACCACGCGCGGGGTTGAAGCCCTTGCCCTTCCCGGCGCCGTCCGTCTCGGGAATCGCGTCGGTGCCGTAAAGCGCATCATAGAGCGAGCCCCAGCGGGCATTGGCGGCGTTGAGCGCATAGCGCGCATTCATCACCGGCACCACAAGCTGCGGTCCGGCGACGACGGCGATCTCGGGATCGACCTTTTCGGTCGTCACCGAGAAGGCCGGGCCTTCGGGGACGAGATAGCCGATCTCCTTCAGGAAGGTTTTGTAGGCTTCCAGGTCGACCGGCGCGCCATTGGCGCGATACCAGTCATCGAGCTTTTCCTGTATAGCGTCGCGCTTTGCCAGCAGTGCCCGGTTCTTCGGAGCGAGGTCGTGGACGATGGCCGAAAAGCCGTTCCAGAACTTATCCGGATCGATGCCGGTGCCCGGAGCGGCCTCGTTGACAACGAAGTCATGGAGTTCGCGGGCGATCCGCAATCCGGCGATTTCGACGCGATCGGTCATCAGGCTGCTCCAGATGAAAGGCTTTCGCGCGCCTTTGGCATGTTGGGAGTGCAGGGTCAATTCAGCTTAGGGTGAAGGCAGGGCAGCTAGGCGCGGTTTTTAGGCTTGGTGCCGGCGGCGACGCTGCCAATCTCCCCCCAACTAGGGGAGATTACACTCTCCATCACACCGCGATCCGTGGCCTGCCCGAAGCCACCGCCACCACATGCGCCTCGATGAACATGCGCTGGGCTTCGACGGTGGAGACGCGGAATTCGGTCGCGACATCGATTTCGGCGCTGTCGGTGCCGGCATCCCTGGCGCGCTGCGCCGCGATGGCGCGTACATCGGCCTCGGCGGCCGCGATCGCCGCCGCCTCGTCGAGGAAATCGCGCACGGTTTCGCCCGAGGCAAGACGGAACAGACCTTCCTTGGGCTGGCTGACGCGCGCCTCCGCCGATACCCGGACCTGGCCGACCACGGCGCCGAGCGCGTTGGCGACATCGGTGTCATCAGGCACCACGCAGTCATTGCCGACCAATGGCGGCAGTCCGGCATAGTGCAGTGGCGCCGAGGCACCGAGGCCGATCACCGGCCGGTCGAGCGCGACGCTCAGGCGCGCAATGCCTGGATGCGCGTCGACGGCGCGCTGCACCAGCGCATGCGCAACGGTGGCCGCGCCGTCGAGCCCGTCTTCGGCGAAGGCGGTTTCGAGGATATATTCGGCCGACCAGCGCGTCAGCGCCGCCAGCACGCGCTCCGAGATCGCCTCGGGAGAGGCCGCGATCGCCTGGCCGCGGCCGTCGCGCTTGCGCGCGAACAGCTCTGCGCCGAGGCGGGCGGCGGCGGCATCCCAGTTCGCCTGCTTGCCAAGCACATGCGCCGCATCCGATGGGGTGAAGCCTGAAATGTGCACCAGCCCGCGCGACACCAGGCGGTTCAAGGTGGCGTTTTGCGCATTCGAGGTCAAAAGCCTGTCGAGAGGCAAGGGCATTGCGCCGATCGCTTCGTAGAGCCTTGCTTCCGGGGCGGTCAGCCCGGCGGCAAGACGGTCGGGCACGCCGGTGCGCATCGCGAAACGGCCGTCCATGCGGCCGGTGTTCGGCGCGCGCAGCTGGCGCTCGAGTTCCGCCAAAACGGCCTCGCGATGCACCATGCCGGCCAGCGCCAGCGGCACCAGCCGGCGCGGTCCGAGCAGGAGCCTGGGATTGAGAGCGCCGTCTTCCAACGCCACTTCGGAATCGCCGCCGAGGCCGAAGGTGCGCATGGCGACGGCCTCGACCATGGTGCGAAAGCCGCCAACGGTGGCGCCTTCCGGATCGAGCCGCGGCCGTCCCTTGTCGAGCACGGCAACGTCGGTGGTGGTGCCGCCGATGTCGGAAACCACCGCGTTTTCCAACCCGGTCATGTGGTGCGCGCCGACCAGGCTGGCGGCCGGGCCGGAGAGAATGGTCTCGATCGGCCGCTGGCGGGCAAACGCCGCCGACACCAGCGCGCCGTCGCCGCGCACCACCATCAGGGGCGCCGCGATGCCGCGCGCCTCGAGAAAGCCTTCGGTCGCCGCCACCAGCCGGTCGATCATCGAGATCAGCCGGGCGTTGAGCAGCGTCGTCAGCGCCCGGCGCGGGCCGCCGAGCTTGGCCGACAATTCATGGCTTGCGGTGACCGGCAGGCCGGTTTTCTCCCGGATCAGCTCGCGGGCGGCGATCTCGTGCGCCGGGTTGCGGGTGGCGAAATAGGCGCAGACGGCAAAGCCCGAGACCGAGCCGCCGAGTTCGGGCAGCGCCGCCTCGAGGCCGGACAGGTCGAGCTTGGCGGTGTTGCCGTGCACATCGTGGCCGCCAGGGCAGAACACGACCGGATCGGTGCCCAACGCCGCCTTCAGCCCATCGCGGGCAAGGTCCGCCTCGGAAAAGCCGATCATGACAAGCGCGACGCGGCCGCCCTGGCCCTCGACCAGCGCGTTGGTGGCAAGCGTCGTCGACATGGAGACAAGCTTGATGGCGGCAGGATCGGTGACCGCTTTTTCCAGAACCGCGTCGACGGCGCCGGAAATGCCAACGGCGAGATCGTGCCTGGTGGTCAGAGCCTTGGCCTTGGCCAGCACCTTTCCCTTGTTCGGCCCGCTCTGCGGGCCTTCGGTTTCGGACCACAGCACGGCATCGGTGTAGGTGCCGCCAGTGTCGATGCCGAGGAAAAGAGGTTTTGGCTTGGTCTTGGTCATTTCTGATGATGGCCCGCATTTATCTACCTGCCCTTAGCCGATAGCGGCCGGCCGATAAAGCCGCGAGCGCTGGGCCAAGGGAAGCAGCGTTGGCGCGACGGAGGATTTATTGAGGGCCGGAGCGAGGCGCCCCCCTCTGTCCTGCCGGACATCTCCCCCTCAAGGGGGGAGATCAGATGTCGCAACCGCTTTCGCCAATCGCCAACGTTGCAGAAGGAGCGCCGGCGTTCAAGTTGCCAATCTCCCCCCTTGAGGGGGAGATGCCCGGCAGGGCAGAGGGGGGTGCCTCGCACCAACCTCCGCGATTGGCTACCCCACAAACCCGACCTTCTTGTGCGAGCCATCGCAATACGGCTTGTTCGCGGAATGACCGCAGCGGCACAGGAAGGCGCGTTGCGTGCGGTCGACCGTGTGGCCGGTGCCGGTGACGATTTCCATATTGCCTTCGAGCTTGAGCGGCCCGTCTTTCGTCGGCGTTACCTTGAGTGGCCCGTCGCGCGCGTCCAGCGCCGGCGTGTCCTTCAGCGCCGGCTCGCCGGTGGCGGCAAAACCTGATTTGTTGTGGCTGCCGTCGCAGAACGGCTTGTTCTGCGACGCGCCGCAGCGGCAGAGCGTGGCGCGGTGGAACGTCTCGCCGTCGAGCATAATCTCGGCGTGGACGGCCAGCGGGCCATTTTCCCTGATGCGCACGGTGTTGACCAGCGGCGGCCTTTCCTGCGGCCCGCCATCCTTCCTGACATAGGTGATGGCGCCTGACGGGCAGCTTTCGGCAATGGCGACGATCTTCTCGACGCTGGCCGCGTCGGGATGGATCCACTCTCCCGGCGCGTTCGGCACGAAGACATGCGGATCGCCCAGCACGCAATTGCGCGAATGGATGCAGCGCCGGCCGGCAAAGCCGACATCGATCTTCTCGCCCTCGACCGGACCCGCCATCGCCTTGCTCCTGTTGCCTGACACACGCCGCCCGGATGCGGCGTGCTTTGGGTGCTGTTCTTGCAGGCTATGCCCCAGGCAGGAAAAGCGTCAAGCTGGCAAGCCGGTCAGGGAACCAGTTCGATCTCCTCGGTCTCGCCGCCGCTGCAGGTATAGCAGCAATCGTCGCATTTTTCCTTGTCGCCGGGGCCGACGCCCCAATAGGTGCCTTCGTCACCGTCGACCCAGGCGCCGTAGCAGATCGATTCGCCCTCGTCGCAGGAGACCGGGAGTTGCCTGGTCTCGCCGTCGTCGAGGTAGAAATCCTTGCCGTTGCCCGGCCACACATAGTCGCGGTCCTGGCTGTAGAGCTCGAGGCGCATGGCATTGGGATGGCTGTTCTTGATGGCGAAAGTGACGTCGCCGGCACGGGCCGACGGCACCAGCAGCATGGCAAGAGACAGCGCGGCCAGCGAACGGCGCGCATAGGCGTAGAACATGATATCCCCCAAAAATAAACGGCCCACCCGGCCGCCCTGCGGGCATTGCACGGGGCCACCGATCGCTAAAGGGGTCGACCGCGACAATCCCGGACTAATTTTGGGGAGATTGGCCTACTCAACCAGGTCGACGGTCTCGGTCGAATGGTCCACGCAGATGAAACAGCAATCGTCGCAGGGCCGGTCGTTGTCCGGCCCGACGCCGGCCGAGATGGCGTCGTTGCCGTTGACCCACGCGCCGTAGCAGATGCGTTCGCCCTCATTGCACGAAATCGGCACCGATTTGCGTGAGCCGGGATCGAACAGGAACACCTTGTCGTCGCCCGGCCAGACCGTTTCGCGGTCGCGGCTGAACAGTTCGACGGCAACGGCCTGCCCGCGCTGGTTCTTGACGAAGAAAGCCATGTCGGCCGCCCCGGCCGAGGTGGTGAAGATCAATGCCGCGACAGCGGCCGTGCGAAAGAGCGTCACGGTTGGACCTTTCGAATCATGCCGGCAGAATCGCATGGCCGCCGCGAACTAGGAAGCCGCCTCCGCCGCGATCTGGCGTCCCAGCCGCAGCGTTTCCCGCACCAGCAGGTGAAGATCGTCGCGCCGGGTCCGGTGGTTGGTGATCGCCACGCGCAGGCAATGCTGGCCATGCACCGTCGTGTCCGACAGTGCCGCAATGCCTTGTTCCTGCAAACGCAGCATGATTTCCGTGTTGAACCGCTTAAGCTCCTCGCCGGACGCCCCGGCAAGCCGATGCCGGAAGCAGACGATGTTGATCGTGGTCGGCGCCATCAGCACCAGCGACGGCTCGGCCTCGATCAGTCCGGCGAGATAGGCCGCTTGCGCGATGTTCTGGTCGATCAGGCGGCCGAATTTGTCGGCGCCATGCTCCTTCAGCGCCATCCATACTTTGAGCGCGCGAAAGCCGCGCGACGTCTGCAAGCCGTAGTCATGCAGCCATTCGCCGGAGGCGAGACCGCGCGGCGTCGATTCCAGATATTCGGGGGTCACGGCGAAGGTACGGCGATGGGCGACGGCGTCCCTGACCAGGGCGCAGCCGGCCTCGAACGGTGCGTGCAGCCATTTGTGCGGATCGAGCGCGATCGAATCGGCCCATTCGATGCCGGCGACCCGATGGGCGTTCTGGGGGGCGATCGCGACCAGGGCGCCGATGCAGCCATCGACATGGAACCAGAGCTCTTCCTCATGCGCCAGTTTGGCAAGCGCCCGCAGGTCGTCGATCGCTCCGGTGTTGACGGTGCCGGCATTGCCGATCACGCAGGCAGGTTTGAAGCCCGCCTGGCGATCCTCGGCAATTGCCGCTCGCAAGGCAGTGATGTCGATGCGCAGCCCGGCATCGGTCGGTATTCGCCGCAAGGCCCGGTTGCCGAGGCCGAGCGCCTCCATGGCCTTGCGGTGACAGGAATGGAGCTGGTCCGAGCCATAATAGCGCAGGGGCTTCTCGATGGCGGCAACGCCATGCTCGCGCACGTCGATGCCGGCCTTGACGTTGCGCGCCACCGTCAGCCCGATCAGGTTGGCCATCGAACCGCCGCTGACCAGCGTGCCGCTGGCCGAGACGGGAAACCCCAGCATTTGCTTGCACCAGTTGACGACCTGGCAGTCCATCAGCCCGGCGGCATGGTTGCCGCCGCCGAGGTTGGAGCCCTGGATCGCCGCCAGGAAATCGCCGAGCGCGCCGGTGAAGTTGCTCGAGCCCATGTACCAGGCCCAGAAGCGAGGATGGATGTTGCCCATCGGGTATGACATCACGGTGCGGGAAACCTCGCCATAGACGGCGGCCAGCCGCGCCGGGGTTCGCGGCAGGGGTGCAGCGAAGACCTCCCTCACGTCTGCCGGCACCTCCCGCCAGACCGGACGGTCGCGCACGTCGCGCAGATAGTCGACGACATCGTCGATGACCCGGTGAGACAAAGCCTGCACATCGGCCCAGTCCGAGGGGTCAAGCGTCTCCTCGGCCACAGTGGCAAGGGTTTCCTGCGCGACGTCCATGACAGCCTCCCGTCAAGTCGCCGGGAACTGGCAGCCGGGCGTCGAGCGCGACAGCGCCGTCTCGTCGGCGTCCATCTCGGCATCGATGCCGTCGAACAGCGGCGTCGTCATGTAGCGTTCGCCGGTGTCGGGCAGCATGCACAGGATCACCGATCCGGCCGGCGCCTTCTCGGCGACCTGCCGTGCCACGGCGAAGGTGGCGCCGCCGGAAATACCGGTGAAGATGCCTTCCTTCTGCGCCAGCGCCTTGGCCCATTTGATGCCTTCGGGTCCGGCGATCGGCATCACCTCGTCATAGAGGCCGGCGTCGACCGCTTCCTGCAGCACGTTGGGGATGAAATCAGGCGTCCAGCCCTGGATCGGATGCGGCTCGAAGGCCGGGTGGCTGGCGGCGGGCGCCCCGTCGGCACCGCGCTGCTGCGCCTTGCCGCTGCCGATGAGCTGGGCGTTGGCCGGCTCGGAAAGGATGATGCGGACATCCGGCCGCTCACGGCGCAGCACGCGCGCCACGCCGACGACGGTGCCGCCAGTGCCGTAGCCGGTGACGAAGCAATCGAGCCGCGAGCCGGCGAAATCATTGATGATCTCGCGCGCCGTCGTCGCCTCGTGGATGGCGGCGTTGGCCCTGGTTTCGAACTGTCGCGCCAGGAACCAGCCATTGGCCTCGGCCAGCTCTACGGCCTTCTTGTACATGCCGAAACCCTTTTCGGCGCGCGGCGTCAGCACCACCTTGGCGCCCAGCATGCGCATCAGCTTGCGGCGCTCGACGGAAAAGCTGTCGGCCATGGTGACGACCAGCGGATAGGCTTTCTGCGCGCAGACCATGGCGAGCCCGATGCCGGTGTTGCCGCTGGTGGCCTCGACGATGGTCTGGCCCGGCTTCAACGCGCCGCTGCGCTCGCCCTCCTCGATGATGTTGAGCGCCAGCCGGTCCTTCACCGAGGCAGCCGGGTTGAAGAACTCGGCCTTGACGTAGATCGTCGCGTGGGCCGGGCCGAGATTGTTGATGCGGATGACCGGCGTGTCGCCGACCGTGTCCAAAATGCTGTCGAACAGGCGGCCGCGGCCGGCCGTGGTTCTGATTCTTGCTTGCTGCAACATGTGTGGTCTCCTCGTCTGTGTTGGTGCCTTGCGGTCACGGGCCGGTTACAAACCGGCGGTTTGGGCGGCGAGGTTTCGAGACCTTGCCGCGCTAGGGTCGCTCGACGTGCCGGCAATGCGGCTGCCCGCATCCCGGCGCGCAACTCGCAAACCGGGTGCGTTCATGCCGTGTTCGGTGATAAAACGAGGGCCGACCGGCCAACGTGGGAGGAAGCGTGGGAGCAAGCGTGGAAATGCACGTGGAATCCGCTCGACCGAGCCTGGATCGCGGCAAGCCCGCTCTTGCCGTGCGCCTGCTTGGCCCGTTTGCGGTCGTGCGCGATGGCGTGCGGGCCGAATTGCCGGCATCGCGCAAGCTGCGCGCGCTGCTTGCCTATCTGGCGCTGGCGCCGCATCCGGTGGGACGCGCTCGGCTGTGCGAGCTTTTGTGGGATGTTCCGAACGATCCCAGGGGCGAGTTGCGTTGGTGCCTCAGCAAGCTTCGCGCCGTCCTCGATGAGCCGGGGCACCGTCGGGTCGAGACACAGGACGACACGGTCGCATTGCGCCTCGACGGCTGTTTCGTCGACGCGCTGGAGGTTGGCGCCGCCGCCGCGCAAGGGATCGCCTCGCTCGACGCCGAGCGCCTGCGGTCCCTGTCGGAGCTGTTCGCCGGCGACTTTCTCGACGGTCTGGAGCTCGACCGCAGTCCGTTTTTCGAGAGTTGGCTGATCGCGCAACGACGCCGCTTCCAATCGTGTCACGCCGCCGTTCTGGAGCAACTGGTCGCGGCGCTTCCGCCCGGTTCCGAAGCGGCAGCCGCCGGTCTCGACCGGTGGGTGGAGCTGGCGCCGTTCGACGGCCGCGCGCATCTGGCGCTGCTCACGCATCTGGCCGGGCGCGGCGCCATCGGTGCGGCCGAGCAGCATCTGACGGCGACGGCGCAATTGTTCCAATCGGAAGGGCTGGACTTCGGACCGGTGCGCGCAGCCTGGCAGGCGCTGCGCGACAAGCCGGTTGTAGATCGGCCGGCTGTAGATAGGCCGTCGGTAGATCCGCCCGTGGTAGATCGGCTTTCGGCGCAGCCCGTCGGCATCACGGCATCGCCGCCGTCGCCCGCTCCGGCGGGCGTGGAGCCCAGCCACGCCTCTCTGGCGGTGATGCCGTTCGTCGAGGCTGCCGGCCTTTGCGGCACGCGCGGCGGGATCGCCGACGGCCTGACCCATGACATCATCACGCGCCTGGCCAAGCTCAGGGATTTCTTCGTCATCGCGCGCGGCTCGGTCTTCGCGCTCGCCGAGAAGAACATCGCGCCGCAGGAAGCGGGGCTCAAGCTGAATGTGGACTATGTCGCCACCGGCACGGTGCGCACCGTGGCCGGCCGCGTCGTCATCGCCGTCGAGCTCATCGAGGTTCGCACGGCCAGGATCGTCTGGGCCGAGAGCTTCGAGCGCCGGGCCGACGACCTCTTCGGCGTGCTCGATGATATCGGCAACGCGATCGTCTCCTCGATCTCGGCCGAGATTGAGACGGTCGAACGCAACCGCGCGATGCTGAAGGCGCCCAACTCGCTCAACGCCTGGGAAGCCTATCACCGCGGCCTCTGGCACATGTACCGCTTCACCCAGCCGGAGAACGAGTTGGCGCAGCACTTCTTCGGCGTGGCGACGGCGCTCGACCCGACCTTCGCCCGCGCCCATGCCGGCCTGTCCTTCACCCATTGGCAAAGCGCTTTCCAGCGCTGGGGCGACCGCGACCACGAAAGCGCGCTGGCCTACGAGACAGCGGGACACAGTCTCCTGGTCGACGAACAGAACCCTGCCGCGCACTGGGCGATGGGCCGGGCGCTGTGGTTGCGCGGCGAACAGGACGGGTCGCTCTTCGAATTGGAACGGGCAGTGGAGCTCAGCCCCAATTTCGCGCTCGGCCACTATGCGCTGTCCTTCGTCCACTCGCAGTCCGGCGATCCGCAGGCGGCGATCGGCTCTTCCGACCATTCGCGCCATCTCAGCCCCTTCGACCCGCTGCTGTTCGGCATGCTGGGCGCGCGCGCCATGGCGCATGTGCGGCTCGGCCAGTTCGAGGAAGCGGCCGAATGGGCGCTGAAGGCGGCGGCGCGGCCCAATGCCCACGCCATCATCCTGGCGATCGCTGCACACTGCCTGGCGCTGGCCGGTCGGCTCGACGAGGCACGCAATTTCGCCGCCGCCATCCGCAAGGCGCTGCCGGACTACCGCGCCGACGATTTCATCGGCACGTTCCGTTTCGAAGCAGATGCGGAGGCATTGTTCCGGCAAGGCGCAAGGCGGATCGGATTGAACTGAATCCGCGCAATTTCCGTCGATTAACGATTTCGGAAGTGGTTGTTTAACCGTTCGTCGCTATGTCAGCGCCCGGAGGGGCATGACAGAGAGTGTATGATGAGCGACAGCCCTGACAAGCGCAATGAATGGCGCGCCATTCTTTACGTGCAAGCCCGCGTGGCGGTTCTTTTCGTCCCGGTCGTCGCCAGCCTGCTGATCATCGCCGCACTTGCAGGCAACGACCGCAAATCCGTCCCAGCCGTGGACCGGACGGTAACGGGATCGGTGCGATAAGGGCACGGTCATCGACAGCGCACGTTTCCCAAGAGGCGTGCGCATGATGTCGGGCAAGTCCCCGCGGCTTTCCGTTGGCGGGAATGACCATGCGAGCGATCGTGCACCCAACAAAAAAGCCCGGACGAGCCGGGCTTTTTTGTTGGGTCTCCGAACCTTCGAACGGTTCGAAACGGAAAAAAATGGTGCCCAGAAGAGGACTCGAACCTCCACTCCTTGCGGAACACGGACCTGAACCGTGCGCGTCTACCAATTCCGCCATCTGGGCTGGTGCGGGCTCAATAAGCGGGCAAGCGGTGTGTGTCAACGCGGTTTTTGGAACATGATCCCGAAAGGTGGGACCGGCTTTCACAAAAAGATCATGCCCGGCCAGAGCCGCCGCCTCTGACTGCCGGCCCCGGACCGGTCAGCCTTCCAGCACTTCCTTCGAGGCCACGGTGGAATCGGCGTTGAGCGTGTAGATGACCGGCACGCCGGTGCCGAGCTCCAGCTTGACGATCTCCTCGCCCGACTTGCCGTCCAGCGCCATGATCAGCGCCCGCAGCGAATTTCCGTGGGCGGCGACCAGCACCGTGCCGCCGCGCAGCACATGAGGCTGGAGGTCGTGCAGGTAATAAGGCCAGACGCGGGCGCCGGTGTCCTTCAGGCTCTCGCCGCCGGGGGGCGGCACGTCGTAGGAGCGGCGCCAGACATGCACCTGCTCCTCGCCCCATTTCTTGCGCGCGTCGTCCTTGTTGAGGCCGGAGAGGTCGCCATAGTCGCGCTCGTTCAGCGCCTGGTCGCGGATGGTTTTCAGGTCGCTCTGGCCGACGGCGTCGAGGATGTGCTGGCAGGTTTTTTGCGCCCGGATCAGCGCCGAGGTGAAGGCGATGTCAAACTTCAGGCCGCGTGCCTTGAGCTTCTGGCCGGCCGCCTTGGCCTCGGCGTGGCCCTGTTCGGTCAGGTCGACGTCGCGCCAGCCGGTGAACAGGTTCTTCAAATTCCATTCGCTCTGGCCATGGCGCACGAGCACGAGGGTTCTCGACATTTTTGCTCCTCTGGGATCTGAGCAATTCCAGCAGAAGTGGGAAGCGGTTTTCTGTCCGGAATTGCATGGGGACGAAGACGGTTCAGGGTCGTTCAGGCAAGCCCGAGTACGTCCCGCATCGAGTAAAGGCCGGGCTTCTTGCCATGCGCCCAAAGGGCTGCCTTGACGGCGCCGCGGGCGAAGATGGCTCGGTCCTCGGCATGGTGGGCGAGCGTGATGCGCTCGCCGGTGCCGGCCAGGATGACGCTGTGGTCGCCGACCACCGAGCCGCCGCGCAGCGTTGCGAAGCCGATCGAGCCAGGCTTGCGCACGCCGGTGTGGCCGTCGCGGACCCGCACATCGTTGCCGGCAAGCGGCACGCCGCGCCCCGCGGCGGCGGCTTCGCCCAGCAGCAGAGCGGTGCCGGACGGCGCGTCGACCTTGTGCCTGTGATGCATTTCGAGGATCTCGATGTCGAAATCGCCCGCGTCGAGGGCGCGCGCGGCCTGTTCGACCAGCACCGCCAGGAGGTTGACGCCGAGGCTCATATTGCCCGACTTGACGATCGTCGCGTGGCGCGCCGCGGCGGCGATCCTGGCATTGTCGTCGGACGAGCAGCCGGTCGTGCCGATGACATGCACGATGCGCGCCTGCGCCGCATAGCCGGCGAATTCGACGGTTGCAGCCGGGGCGGTGAAATCGAGCACGCCGTCCGCCCCTGCGAAGGCCGGCAGCGGATCGTCCGAGATCGCCACATTGATGATGCCGATGCCGGCAAGCTCGCCCGCATCCTTGCCGAGATAGGGCGATCCTTGCCGCTCGATCGCGCCGGCGACGCGTGCGCCCGGCATTGCGTGGATGGCGCGGATCAGCGTCTGGCCCATGCGGCCGGCGGCGCCCACCACCACCAGGCCCATATCGCCCGCGGGCCTGTCGGCTGTCGGCGTTTCACTCATCTCGCGCTCCCGGCGATGCCCTGCGTCTCGATAGTTTGCGTCGGCCCTGGCGCCGGAGTTTGGATCGGCGCGCCGTCATCGACAAGCCCCAGGCCCTTCCTGCCCTGCACCCGGTGGAAGCGGGAATAGACGCTGTGCGGATCGGCCATCAGCGAGGCATGGGTGCCCTGTTCGACCAGATGACCCTGTTCCAGCACGATGATGTGGTCGGCATTGACCACCGTCGACAGCCGGTGGGCGATGACGATGGTGGTGCGCCCCTCCATGACGTGGGTCAGCGCTTCCTGGACCTTGGCTTCCGCCTCGTTGTCGAGCGCCGAGGTCGCCTCGTCGAGCAGCAGGATCGGCGCCTGGCGGACGATGGCGCGGGCGATCGACACACGCTGGCGCTGGCCGCCCGACAGCGACGCGCCGTTTTCGCCGACGGGCGTGTCGTAGCCCAGCGGCTGCTGGCGGATGAAGCCGTCGGCCTGGGCCAGTCGCGCGGCCTGCTCGATCTCGGCGTCAGTGGCGGAGAGCCGGCCATAGCGGATGTTGTCGCGGATGGTGCCTTCGAACAGATAGGGCTGCTGCGAAACATAGGCGATGGAGCTGCGCAGCGACTGCTTGGTGATCTTCGAAATGTCCTGGCCGTCGATCTCGATCGTACCCGCCTCGACGTCGTAGAAACGCTGCAGCAGCGCCACCAGCGTGGTCTTGCCGGCGCCGGAGGCGCCGACGATGGCAGTCATCTTGCCGGCGGCGGCGACGAAGCTGAGGTCCTGCAGGACCGGCGCCTCCTCGACATAGCGGAAGCTCACATTGTTGAACCGCACTTCGCCCGTGGTGAAATTCGCCTCGGCGGCTCCCGGCGCGTCGCCCTGCTGCGGTTCGAGATCGAGGATTTCGTAGATCATGCGCGCATTGACCAACGCGCGCTCCATGCCGACCTGCATGCGCGCCAGCCGCCTTGCCGGGTCGTAGGCCAGCATCAATGCGGTGATGAAGGAGAAGACGGCGCCCGGCGGCTGCCCGAGGACGAGCGCACGATAGCCGGAATAAGCGATGACGCCAGTGACGGCGAGGCCGGCCAGCATGTCGGAAATCGGCGACAGCCGTTCCGAAACCCGGGCGATCTTGTTGCCGCGGTGCTCGGCGCTGTTGGCGAGCTGGCCGATGCGCCGCGACAGCTCGTCCTCCATGGTGAAGGCCTTGACGATGGCGATGCCTTGCGTGGCTTCCTGCATGGCGCCGATCAGCCGCGAGTTGATCTGCACCGATTCGCGGGTGATGCGACGCACCCGGCGCATCAGATAGACAACGGTGTAGATGAGCGGCGGTCCGATCACCAGCGAGCTGAGCGACAGGACCGGATCCTGGTAGATCATGACGCCGAGCAGCCCGAACAGCGTCACCCCGTCGCGCGCGATCGACGTCAGCGTCATCGACAGCAGGTCGCGAATGCCGTTGACGTTCTCGTTGACCTGCGCTGCCAGCCGGCCCGATCTCGTGTCGTTGAAGAAACCGACGCCGAGCTTCATCAGGTGATCGAAGATGCGGCGCTGGTAGCGCGCAACCAGGTTGTTGCCGACCGTGGCCAGCGTCACCGCCTGGCCGTAGCCGGCGAACCCGCGCACGAGGAAGGCACCCATGATACCGGCGCAAATCCACACGATCAGATCGCCGCGCCGCTCGTAGAATATCTGGTTGACGACCGGGCTCATGATCCAGGCGGTGAACGCGGTCGTGGAGGACACGGCCAGCAGGCAAGCCCCGGCAAAGACGTAGGACCACAGGTAGTCGCGGCCGTTCTCGGCGATGATACGGCGCAGCACCGCCCAGACCTGGCCTGGGGTGGCTTTCTGCTTATGTGGAGCTTGGAGTGTCAAATCGGGAGCGCTTCGTGGTTTCCGCTTGGTGGGACCGGGCTGCACATTGCATCCCTTCTGGCGCCCCTCTTAGCGCCAAGCGGCCGGCTTGCCTATGCCCGCGGCTGATTAACTTCGTCGCGGGTATAGGACCGACGCCTGTGTCCGCCATGCGATCGCAGGGCTAAGCCTGCCAGCGGCGGCCTGCGGTCTGGACGCCGAACAGCGAAGGGTTCCTGGCGTAGGCGGCGAGGCCCAGAAGTGCCGCCAGCGGATGGGTGATGACATAGACGGGCAAGGTGCGCATCAATTCGCTGTGCGGCGCCTTGTCCTCGAAGGCGGTGCGGAAATTGCCCTGTTTCAGCGCCGGCACGATCTTCTGCGCGATGCCGCCGGTGAGAAAGACGCCGCCGCGGCTCATGAACACCAAGGCGAGATCGCCGGCGGTGCGCCCAAGGCAGGTGACGAAGATCTCCAGCGCCTCCTGCGCAACCGGATCGGTCTTGGCAAGCGCCGCTGCGGTGATCTCGGCCGGCGTGGTGAAGGGCGATGGTTTGCCGTCCGCCTTGGCCACCGCCCGGTAGACGTTGACCAGGCCGCGTCCGCTCAGGATCTGCTCGCCCGAAATGCGGCCCTCGAGCTTCTCGATATGCGGGAAAACCTCGAAATCTCTGACAGTGCGCGGGCCGATGTCCATATGGCCGCCCTCGCCGGGCACCGGGATCCAATGGCGCAGCGCGTGCACCAGCCCGGCGACGCCGAGCCCGGTTCCGGGGCCGAGCACCACGCGGCCGGCATCGGGCTCCGGCGCGCCGCCGCCGATCTTTTCCATGTGCTCTTCGCCGAGCGCCACGACGGCCAGCGCCTGCGCCTCGAAATCGTTGAGCACGACGATGTCGCTGAGGCCGAGGCTGGCGAACATCTGCCGGGGCTTGACGATCCACGGGCAATTGGTGAGCTCGATCTCGTCGCCGTCGACCGGGCCGGCCACCGCCAGCACCGCCGAATTGGGGCGAACCGAGGAGCGGTCGAGCACCGCCGCCTGGATCGCCTCGTCTATGGTGTTATAACTGGCGGTCTGGACGATCGCCGGCTCGCCGGCTTCCGAATTGGCGTCGAGCACGACCGAGAAGCGCGCATTGGTGCCGCCGATGTCGCCGATCAGGATCGGGAACCGCAGCGCCGTGTCGTCGTCGCCTGTGTTTGGCATGCTTTGTCGTCCGTCCCCGGCGCCCGACGGCCCATTGCCGTTCTCCCGTTGACTAGCGCATGAGTTAAAAAAGGGAAACGGTTTTCGAAACCGATGGTGCGCACGACCGATTTATGAAGTCGAACGGCCGCGACTAGGCTGCCGCCTTGTGCTCCTCGCGGGCAGCGGACCAGACCTCGCGGGCCGCATCGGCATTCATGGCGGCAATTCCCAGACCGACAATCAGGTCGGGCCACGCAGAATGCCAGATGGCGGCGGTGAGAAGGCCCGCGGCGATTATGGCGACGTTGGCAAAGGCGTCGTTCCGCGCGGAGAGGAAGGCCGCCTTTGTCAGGCTGCCGCTGTGATGGCGGAAGCGCGCCAGCATGAACGCGCAGGACAGGTTCACGGCCAACGCGCCTACGCCCGCAAGCGACAGTGGCAACGGCGCCGGTGCGACCGGCAGGTTGAACTTGGCCCAAGCCGTCCAGAGCGTCGCCAAGGCGGGCACCAGAAGAATCGCCGCCAGAGCCATGCCGACCCTTGCGCGGCTGCGTGCGCCCCAACCCAGGGCAATGAGAATAAGAAAATTGACCGAGGCATCTTCCAGGAAATCGACACTGTCCGCGAACAGCGACACGGAGCCGATCGCAGATGCCACGGCGAATTCGACGATGAAGTAGCCCAGGTTCAGAAGGACCACCCAGCGGACGACGCGGCGAAGGCCCATATCCTGCGTTTTCAATGCGGCGGGCCTCCTGCTCGCGGGAGACGGGGTTGTCAGATAGGACCAGTCAGTTTCCCGGCCGTGGCCGCGGCAACGGCACGCCGATCTCCGGCGTCGCGGTGAAGGCGTTCACCACGCCTGGCAGGCCGGCCGTCCCGCTGGCCGCGGTGACGGGCAGCGACGGCGCCTCCGCTTCGGGCGCGGCGACCGCGACCGGCACGGTGCCGCCATGGTAGGTGGCCGCCTCGACCGAGGTCGGCCCGGGCGCGTCGAGGACGGCGCGGCATTCCCTGGGCAGGTTCGCCATCGTCATCAGATCGCGCGCCTTGGGCGCATCCGGGTTCTTGTTGGGCCGCCACGGCTCCTCGGTAAACCACCAGGCCAGCGGCTTGCCGCAGCCATCGTCGGCCGGGGTCGCTTCCTGCGCCTTGCAGTTGGGCGAGCCCGGCTGGCAGCCGATGCGCATGTGGAAATGATAGTCGTGGCCCCAGAACGGCCTGATCTTGCGCAACCAGGAGCGGTCGCCCCTGACGGTGTCGCAGAGCTTCTTCTTGATGCCGGGATTGACCAGGATGCGCTCGACCTCGGGATAGCTCGCCGCGCGCTTCAAAAGCCGCGTATGCGCCGGCGTCCACAGCGCGTCCTTCACCAGATGCGTCTTTTCGTCGACCATCAAGGTCGCGCTCATCGTCTCGCGCTGCACCCTCGACAGCGGCCGGCGGGGCATCGGTGTCAGCCAGATGTCGGCATCGAGCCCGATCTGGTGCGAGGCATGGCCGGTCAGCATCGGGCCGCCGCGCGGCTGCGCGATGTCGCCGATCAAAAGGCCCGGCCAGCCGTCGGCGACGGCATCGCGCGACAGTTTCTCGACCAGCGCGATCATCGCCGGATGGCCCCAGCGGCGATTGCGCGACGGCCGCATCACCTGCCAGGTCGGGCCGTCCATGGGGATGGCGACGCCGCCGGCAAAGCAGCCCTTGGAGTAGAATCCGAAGGATTGCGGCGCGGTCGCCGCCGGCAGTTTCTCGGCGCCGAACAGGTCCTTTGCCCGTTCCTCGGCGGCCGCCGGCCGCGCGGCGAGGCTTGTGAGGGCGAGCAGGCCAAAAGCCGCCGCCAGCCGTGAACGCTTGCCGAGCCGCATCGCTGTCTCCTTGAACCCCGCCGCAAACCCAAGCCCGAATCATAGCACGCAATGGACGTGGCTTCGATCACCGGAGCGGTTCCGTTTTTCACAAACCGGTCAACCGCCCTGTTTTCTTTTCCGACCCATTCCGGACCGCAACCGTGTCACGTGTTGCCTGGAATGCGTCAACGTTTCATCGGGCTGCGCGGCGCGCCGTCGCGCCAGTCGCCGCTTGCCCACATATGGTCGAAGGCGGCGCGATAGTCCGGGAAGCGGAACCGGTAGCCCGCCGCCCTGAGCGCCGCATTGGCGACGCGCTTGTTCTCGCCATAGAAGGATCGCGCCATGGGCGAAAGTTGGGCGGCCTCGAAGGGAATTTCGGGCGGCGGTGTGACGCCCATCAGCGCGGCGGCATAGGCCACGACGTCCTGTGGCGGCGCCGGCTCATCGTCGGTGACGTTGAAGATGCCGCCTGTGTTGCTCCCGATCAGATGCCACAGCGCGCCGGCTATGTCGGCGCAGTGGATGCGGTTGAACACCTGGCCTGGCTTGACCAGCCGCCGCGCGGTGGCGTTTTCCAAATTGACCAAGGCGTTGCGGCCGGGGCCGTAGATGCCGGAGAGCCGCAGCACCGCCGCCGGCCTGCCGATCTCGCGGCCAAGCCGCAGCCAGTCCTGCTCGGCCGCCACGCGCATCGCAGAGCGTTTCGACACCGGCCGGCATTGCGCCGTCTCGTCGACCCAGGCACCGCCATGGTCGCCATAGACGCCGACGGTGGAGAGATAGCCGATCCATTCGAGCGCAGGCATCCGCGCGATCGCCGCGCGGGCGGCGTTCAGCACGGGATCGCCGGCCTCCTCGGGCGCGATCGAGATCACCAGATGGGTCGTTGTTGCCAGCGCATCGCCGATTTCGTCGGTCAGCGCGCCATCGAACAGCAGCGGTGCGATGCCGGCCTGGCGGAGCGCGTCGAATTTCTCCGCGGAGCGCGTCGTGCCGCGGACCGTCGTGGCGGCATCCCGGCTGGCGCGCGCAAAAGCCTGACCCGAATAGCCGGCGCCGAAGATGAATATCCGCTTTTCGCTCATGCAGTCGCCCTGGCTGGAACCGGCCGCGCCCATTCCTCGCGCACGGCCGCGTCGCCCTCGGTTTGCAGACCGGCTGCGGCGCGCTTGCGATATTCGGCCTCCGGCACCAGCCGCGCCAGCGCCCATATTGCCGCGCCCCGCACCACCGGCGAGGCGTCGGCGAGCAGTGCACGCACAGCATCTGAGAGCGCGGCATCGCGGGAATTGCCGGCGGCGATCAGCACGTTCCGGACAAAGCGGTCGCGGCCGATGCGCTTGATCGGCGAGCCGGAAAAGAAGGCGCGAAAGGCCGTGTCGTCCAGCCGCAGGAGATCGGCCAGCGCCGGCTCGCGTAGATCCTCGCGCGCGGCGAGCTTGGCCTCGGACGCCACCTTGGCGAACTTGTTCCACGGGCAGGCGGCGAGACAGTCGTCACAGCCATAGATGCGGTTGCCGATTTTTTCCCGGAATTCATGCGGGATCGGGTCCTTGTTCTCGATGGTGAGATAGGAGATGCAGCGCCGCGCATCGAGCCGGTAGGGCGCCGGGAAGGCGTCGGTCGGGCAGGCGTCGAGGCAGGCGCGGCAGGAGCCGCAATGGTCCTCCTCCGGCATGTCGGGGGCCAGTTCGGCCGTTGTGAAGATGGTGCCGAGGAACAGCCAGGAACCGTGCTGCCGGCTGACCAGATTGGTGTGCTTGCCTTGCCAGCCGAGCCCGGCGGCCTCGGCCAGCGGCTTTTCCATGACGGGCGCGGTATCGACGAAGACTTTCACGTCGCCTCCCGCCCGCGCCACGATCTTGCCGGCGATTTCCTTCAGCCGACCCTTCATCACGTCGTGATAGTCGCGGTTTTGCGCGTAGACCGAGATCGCGCCCCGGTCGCGCCTGGCCAACAGGTCGCGCGGATCATGGTCCGGTCCGTAATTCATCGCCAGCACGACGATCGAACGCACTTCGGGCCAGAGCATTGACGGCTCGCTGCGGCGTTGCAGCGTCTCGGCGAGCCAGCCCATGGAGCCGTGGAACCCGTCCGCCACGAAGGCGGCGAGCCGGGCCGGCGCCAGCGGGATCGCATCGGGGGTAGTGACGGCGACCGCCTCGAAACCGGCGCGCCGCGCCTGCGCGTCGATCAGCGCGCGCAGTTTCGCGGCGTCAGAAGTCGAGGTCCGCATAATGCGACACCGGCGACAGGCCGCGCACCCGGTCGGTCAAGAGCGGCCGGAACGAAGGCCGCGACTTGACCCGCGTGTACCATTCGCGCGCGGCAGTGTGCTCGCGCCAGTCGATCTCGCCGAGATAGTCGAGCACCGAGAGCGTCGCGGCGGCGGCAAGGTCGGCATAGGTGACCCTCGAGCCGGCCAGCCAGTGGCGAGTGCCGGCCAGCCAGTTGGTGTATTTCATGTGCTGGCGGATGTTGGCCCGCGCCGCGCGGATGGCGGCCGAATCGGGCGAGCCGCCGCCGGCGGTTTCCGGCATGACCGGCTTCAGCACGCGTTCGCGCACCAGATGCCGGGTGACCTCGCTCTCGGCCTTGTGGAGATACCAGTCAATGAGCCGGCGGATCTCGGCGCGCTGCATCGGGTCCTCGGCGAACAGGCGCTTGTCGCGCTTCAGGACGCCGCGCGTCTCGTCGAGATATTCCGAGATGACCGTGGCGCCGACGATCGGCACGTCGCCCTCGGCCAAAAGGATCGGCAGCGTGCCGGCCGGGTTCAGCGCCAGAAACTCCTTGCGCCGCGTCCACGGCTTCTCCTCGATCAGGGCCAGCTCCTCGCCATACTCGCCGAAAGCGAGGCGCACGAACCGGCAGGAGGCGAACATGGGATGATGGAAAAGCGTCAGCATGGTTCCGCTATGATAAAGCGCACTGGTGGTTTGGATTTGAAGTTCCTGTCCCCTCAACGGCATCTGCGTTCAGGAACTTCAAATCCAAACCACACCAGAACTTGAAGTTGGCAGTGTGGCTCAGAATCCGGAATTCACGCATCGCGCTCCTCCCGGCTGTGGCGAATTCCGGATTGCCACACTGGCGAATCGCCGGGCGCACCGGTAAGTCTTGGCCGCCCGGTAAGCGGGCCGTCAGGGTGTTGCGACCTATAGGGGGAGTTCGGCGCCATGACAAGCAAGCCCTGTCAGTCCATCCCGCGAATGCCGAGGTAGCCAATGGAAAGCCAGACAATCGTCGAAGCCCTGCTGCTCGGTCTCCTGGAGGGATTGACCGAGTTCATTCCGGTGTCCTCTACCGGCCATATCCTGCTCGCCGGCCACTTTCTCGGCTTCCACTCGACCGGCAAGGCCTTCGAGATCCTGATCCAGCTCGGCGCCATCCTGGCTATCTTGAGCGTCTATTTCCGGCGGTTGTGGCAGATGCTGCTCGACCTGCCGCATGACCGGCTGACGCGGCATTTCGTCATCGGCATCCTCATCGCCTTCCTGCCGGCGGCCATCATCGGCGCGCTGGCGCATGATTTCATCAAGACCATCCTGTTCGAATCGCCGCGGCTGATCTGTATCATGCTGATCATCGGCGGCGTGGTGCTGCTCGCCGTCGACCGCATGAACCTCAAGCCGATGTACCGCGACGTCGAACGCTTCCCGACCCGGCTCTATCTGCAGATCGGGCTGTTCCAGTGCCTGTCGCTGATCCCCGGCACCTCACGCTCGGGATCGACCATCGTCGGCGCGCTGCTGCTTGGCGTCGACAAGCGGGCGGCGGCGGAATTTTCCTTCTTCCTCGCCATCCCCACCATGGTCGGCGCCTTCGCCTTCGACCTGTTCAAGAACCGCAACGTGCTGACGTCGGCCGACCTGCCGATCATCGCCGTCGGCTTCGTCGCAGCCTTCGTCACCGCGCTGCTGGTGGTGCGCCTGCTGCTCGATTACGTCTCGCGCAAAGGCTATGCGCTGTTCGGCTGGTGGCGGCTGGTGGTCGGCATCGTCGGGCTAGTCGCGCTGATGATCTGGGGGTGACCTCGACATCCACGGGCGAAGCAAGGAGTGCAGCGACGCAGCGCAGACCCGTGGATGACGAAGGTGAAGGCCTTCGCGCGCCCTTGCATGCGAACCTCCCTGCGGAGCAGCGCACAAGTCCTGCGGATTCCAGAACACTCCGCTGCGTAAGCTCGCCCTATCATCCCTCAGGCAATGGCGTCCGGCGAGCCGCATCCGCCCCCGCGCACGCGGTCGGCCGGGCGCCCAACAAGAGGGAACGACGATGAAGTTCATGCTGACCGACAGGAAACTGCACCCGCGGGCCAAACCCGTCGCCGAGGATTTCAGAAGCGGCGCCATCAACCGGCGCGAATATCTGGCGCTGATGGCCGGGCTCGGCGTCAGCGCCGCCGGCGCTTTTGCCCTGGGCGGACTGACCGCGACGCCGGCCCGCGCGGCGGAGCCCAAGAAGGGCGGCACCCTGCGCGTCGCCATGAACGTCAAGGGTTTCAAGGACCCGCGCACCTTCGACGGCGTCGAAATGTCCAACGTCGCGCGCCACTGCAACGAATATCTGGTGCGCTGGAACACCGATTTCTCCTTCGAGCCCTGGCTGCTCGAAAAATGGGAGATGAGCGACGACGCCAGGACGCTCACACTCCATGTGCGCAAGGGCATCACCTGGTCGAACGGCGACGCCTTCAACGCCGACGATGTCGTCCACAACCTCACCCGCTGGTGCGAGGCCGGCGTTGCCGGCAATTCGGTCGCCGCGCGCATGGGCGCGCTGGTCAACGCCGACACCAAGAAGGTGGTCGAGGGCGGCATCGAGAAGGTCGACGACTATACGATCAAGCTCAATTTGCCCAAGCCCGACATTTCTCTGATCGCCGGCATGGCCGACTATCCCGCTTTGATCATGCACCGCTCCTATGACGGCGACGGCGATCCCCTGAAGGCGCTTTCGATCACCACCGGCCCTTGCGAGCTGGTGAAGTGGGACGCCGAGACCGGCGCCGAGGTGAAGCGCAAGGACAAGCCCTGGTGGAAGGGCGAATTCTGGCTCGACGGCATCCAGTGGATCGACTACGGATCCGACCCCAACGCCATGCTGTCGGCATTCGAATCCGGCGAGATCGACACCGACCACGAAACCGCCTCCGATGCGGTCTCGCAGACCGAGCAGATGGGCTTGAAGAATTCCGAGATCGCCACCGGCTCCACCATCGTCGCCCGCTTCAATGTCGCCAACGCGCCCTATGACGACGTCAAGATGCGCCGCGCCGCGCAGCTCGCCGTCGACAATTCGGCCGTGCTGGCGCTCGGCCTCGGCGGCAGGGGCAAGCCCGCCGACAACCACCATGTCGGCCCCATGCACCCCGAATATGCCGATATCGGCCCGGCCAAGCGCGACGTCGAGGCGGCCAAGAAACTGCTGGCCGAATCCGGCAAGGCGGACCATGAATACGACCTCATCTCGGTCGATGTCGAATGGCAAAAGAGCACCGGCGACGCGATCGCCGCGCAGATGCGCGAGGCCGGCCTCAAGATCAAGCGCACCGTGCTGCCCGCCGCCACCTTCTGGAACGACTGGAGCAAATATCCCTTCTCCTGCACCGAATGGCTGGGCCGCCCGCTCGGCGTCCAGGTGCTGGCGCTGGCCTACAAATCGGGCGCCGCCTGGAACGAAAGCGCCTACGCCAACAAGGAGTTCGACGAGCTGCTCGACAAGGCGCTCGCCACCCCCGACGCCGCCCAGCGCAAGGAGATCATGGCCGGCATCGAGAAGAATTTGCGCGACTCCGGCATCATCATCCAGCCCTACTGGCGCTCGGTCTATCGGACGTATCGCAAAGGGGTGGAAGGGTGCGAACAGCATCAGGCGCTGGAGCAGCACTTCGAGAAGGTTTGGATCGAAAGCTGAGCCTTCGCCGCTTCTTCCTTCTCCCCTTGTGGGAGAAGGTGGATTGCCGCGAAGCGGCAAGACGGATGAGGGGTGCGTGACGGATCGCTGCCTTGCAGAATCAAACGCTTGTAAGCGCGCTCAATCTTTCCACCGCCTCACTCCGCTGGAACACCCCTCATCCGTCTCGGCGCTGAAGCGCCGATCCACCTTCCCCCACAAGGGGGGAAGGTAAGGCGCCGCAACGCCGGCGCTTTTTCTACAACGCTGGCGATTGGCGAAAGCGGTAAAGGCAGCGTCCTTCTCCCCGTTTTACGGGGAAGATGGCGGCAGCCAGACGAGCGGCAGCGCCAACGCTGGTTCTTCCTTCTCCCCTTGTGGGAGAAGGTGGCCTCGCGAAGCGAGATCGGATGAGGGGTGCTCCAGCTTGGCGCGGACGTCGATAACGAACCACACCAGAAAACCCCAAACGCCTCACTCCGCTGGAACACCCCTCAACCGTCTCGGCGCTGCGCGCCGATCCACCTTCTCCCACAAGGGGAGAAGGTCAGCAGCGTCAGCGCCCCGCCCCCATGCAGCAACGAGTGCGGTGAGCCGCATCCACAAAGCGAAGGTCTTCGGACACCGACCATGACCAGCGCTGCCCGCCGGGGCGATGCGTTCGGCCGGAGGCCGGACCTCAATCCCCCATCTTCAAGGCCTGAATAAACGCCTCCTGGGGAATATCCACCTTGCCGAACTGGCGCATCCGCTTCTTGCCCTCTTTCTGCTTGTCCAAGAGCTTGCGTTTGCGGCTCACGTCGCCGCCATAGCACTTCGCGGTGACGTCCTTGCGGAGCGCGGAGATGGTTTCGCGGGCGATGACCTTGCCGCCGATCGCGGCCTGGATCGGGATCTTGAAGAGGTGGTGCGGGATCAGTTCCTTCAGCTTCTCGCACATCTGGCGGCCACGCTTTTCCGCCGCCGTGCGGTGCACCAGCATGGAGAGCGCGTCGACCGGCTCCTCATTGACCAGGATCGACATCTTCACCAGATCGCCCTCGCGGTAGTCGGTGAGGTGATAGTCGAACGAGGCGTAGCCTTTGGAGATCGACTTCAGCCGGTCGTAGAAATCGAAGACGACTTCGTTGAGCGGCAGGTCGTAGGTCAGCATGGCGCGCTTTCCCACGTAGGACAGGTCGGCCTGGATGCCGCGCCGGTCCTGGCAGAGTTTCAATATGCCGCCGAGGTAGTCGTCGGGGGTGAGAATCGTGGCGCGGATCCACGGCTCCTCGATGGCCGAGATCTTGACCACGTCGGGCATGTCGGCCGGGTTGTGCAGTTCCTTCACCGAGCCGTCATTGAGGAGCAGCCGGTAGACGACGGATGGCGCGGTGGCGATCAGGTCGAGGTTGAACTCGCGCTCCAGCCGCTCCTGGATGATTTCGAGATGCAGCAAGCCAAGGAAGCCGCAGCGATAGCCGAAGCCGAGCGCCGCGCTGGTTTCCATTTCATAGGAGAAGGAGGCGTCGTTGAGGCGCAGTTTGCCGACAGCGGCGCGCAGGTCCTCGAAATCGGCGGCGTCGACCGGGAACAGGCCGCAGAACACCACCGGCTGCGCCGGCTTGAAGCCGGGCAGGGCATGCGCGGTCTGGCGCTTGTCCTCGGTAATGGTGTCGCCGACGCGTGTGTCGGCCACTTCCTTGATCGAGCCGGTGAAGAAGCCGAACTCGCCGGGGCCGAGCTCATCGACATTGATGCGGGCGGGCGTGAACACGCCGGTGCGCTCGACCAGGTATTTGGCGCCGGTGCCCATCATGCGGATGGTCTGGCCCTTCTTCAGCACGCCGTCGATGACGCGCACCAGAACGATGACGCCGAGATAGGCGTCGTACCAGCTGTCGACCAGCATCGCCTTCAAGGGGGCGGTCGCGTCGCCCTCGCGCGGCGGCGGCAATTGATGGACGATGGCCTCCAGCACGTCGGGAATGCCCAGGCCCGTCTTGGCCGAGATCAGCACAGCGTTGGAGGCGTCGATGCCGATCACCTCCTCGACCTGCTCGCGGATGCGCTCGGGCTCGGCGGCCGGCAGGTCGACCTTGTTCAGCACCACGACGATCTCGTGGTTGTTGTCGATGGCCTGGTAGACATTGGCCAGCGTCTGCGCCTCGACGCCCTGGGAGGCGTCGACCACCAGCAGCGAGCCCTCGCAGGCGGCGAGCGAGCGCGACACTTCATAGGCGAAGTCGACATGGCCGGGCGTGTCGATCAAATTGAGGATATAGTCCTCGCCATTATTGGCGCGGTACTTCAGCCGCACCGTCTGCGCCTTGATGGTGATGCCGCGCTCGCGCTCGATGTCCATCGAGTCCAGCACCTGCTCCTTCATGTCGCGCAGCTCCAGCCCGCCGGTCAGCTGGATCAGGCGGTCGGCAAGCGTGGATTTGCCATGGTCGATATGGGCGACGATGGAGAAATTCCTGATGTGGTCGAGGGGCGTGCTCATGCCGCGCGCTTTAGCAGGGGCGGCTTGCTGCGGCAAGGCTTGCAGCGCAAGGCGCGCCCCGGTCATCACAAAGCGGTGAACCGGGGGCAAAAGCCCGAAACGGCGGGCGGGAGCGGCCGGATGCTTAAACTTTGAACGATCATCTTAGACGCCGGTTTGCCGGCGCATGTTAGTTCCTGCGCAGATAAATCGTCTCTGGGGGTAGAAAACATGCTGGGGCTTGCAGGAAGGTTCGCCCGCTCGCGCGGCGGCTCGATGATGCCGCTGTTCTTCATCAGCCTGGTGCCGCTGGTCACCGTGGTCGGCTTCTCGGTCGATTATACCAGTGCGGTCCAGACCCGGTCCAACATGCAGCAGGCGCTCGACGCGGCGACGCTGGCCATCACCACGCTGCCGAAGACGACGGCGCTGGCGGCCCGCCGGCAAATGTTACAGGACACCTTTGCCGCCAATGGCGGGCAAGGCACCGCAACGCTGGTGAGCTTCACCATCGCGGCCAACGGCACCGCCACGGCGCAGGCCTCGGCGAGCTTCGCCATGCCGACCGACTTCATGCAGATCGCCAGGATCAACACCGTGCCGGTCGGCGTCACCTCGGCGGTCAACAAGGCGCCGGCCCTGGTGCAGACCACCTTCAAGATCGAGAAGGCGTCGGGCTGGTGGGACAAGACCATGTATCTCTACGGCACGCAATTCGGTTCGACCACGAAGCAGAAGCTGATGCAGATCAGCTATGTCTACAACAAGGGCGGCGATCCAAAGGGCTATGGCACCACCACCGTCTCCACCGTCAGCGGCACCACGCTTACCCAGGTGCAGCAGCAGGTGTGCAACACCACGACGGTCGCGAATTTCGACAACACGCCCGCCGGCGCCATCACCAGCACCGACGGCAACGGCGTGATGCGGCAGACCGTCTGCACCACCAGCCCGGCCAACAGCGCCGGCGCGGTCATCGACGTCAGCCAGATGGACCAGCTCTATCTGGAAATGAACGTGCCCTCCGCCGCGACGGCGAAACCGGCCCAGCCGACCACGCTAAGGTCGAACGACCCGAAAACCTCGGACCGGCTCTATATCGGCACCAGCCCGACCGACATGCCCGAAATCGCAACGGGCCAGACCGTGGACATCTTCACCGCCGTGCCGTGCGGCCAGACAGGCTACCAGGCCTGGGAAGACGGCGGCTCGGCGGTGCCGGCGCCCGTCGTCAACGCCGACTTCTTCTACACCGTGATGGGCAAATGCGACTTCAACCAGCGCCCCTCGCAAACCGTGCTGACGCAGTAGGGGCGAAGGGATCGGCGCGCGACGCCGACAGAGAGGGTGCTGGACGAAGCGCAGTGGCTGGTTAATCTGGCGCCATGCCGCATCAACCCGTCATCCCCGCCAAGCGCAACTTTGCTCGTTCGCTCCGCCGTGACATGACGGAAGCGGAAGACAGGCTTTGGCAGGAACTGCGCGACCGCAGGCTGGACCGGATCAAATTCAGGCGCCAGGTTCCTTTCGGAAAATACATTGCCGATTTCGTTTGCCTCGAAGCCGGGCTGATTGTCGAGATCGACGGCAGCCAGCACGCCGACTCGGATGCTGACCGGATCCGCAAGGCCGATCTGGAGGGGAGGGGTTTTCGCGTTCTGCGCTTCTGGAACGACGATGTCCTGAAGGAGATGAATGCCGTTTGCGACACGATCATCGCCTATGTCCGGGACAGAAATCTGCAGCCTTGGCGATAGTGGCGCCGTCTCCCCTTCTCCCCTTGTGGGAGAAGGTGGCCTCGCGCAGCGAGGTCGGATGAGGGGTGTTCCAGGGAACGCCAACGCCTCACTCCGCTGGAGCACCCCTCAACCGTCTCGGCGCTGCGCGCCGATCCACCTTCTCCCACAAGGGGAGAAGGAAGAACCCGCTGGCGCTCAATCACAAACCGGTGAGCTCTGTAACGAAGCGGCGAATGGCGGCGAAATGGGGGCATGAGCGGCGCATCGCAGCGCCGTCCCAGGGAGCAAGCCGATGTCGCAAGCCAAACGCCGCAAGTTCCTCGCAATGTCCAGCCTGGGCGCGCTTGCGCTTGCGGCGTCGCTCGGTGCGGCCGCGGCGCAGCCGCTTACCGTAGTCGAGCTGTTCACCAGCCAGGGCTGTTCGTCCTGCCCGCCGGCCAATGCCAACCTGATCAAGATCAAGGACCAGCCCGGCGTGCTGGCGCTGTCCTTCAACGTCACCTACTGGGACTATCTCGGCTGGAAGGACATTTTCGGCCGGCAGGAATTCACGCAACGCCAGGTCAGCTACGAGCCGCCGCTCGGCCATGACGGGCCGTTCACGCCGCAAGTGGTGGTCAACGGCCATGCCGATGCGGTCGGCGCCGCGCCTGGCGAGATCGAACGGCTGATTGCGGCGAGCGGCCGCGTCAAGGGACCGTCGCTGTCGCTCGATGGCGGCAAGGCCAACATCGGCGCGGGGAGCGTGCCGGGCGGCAAGGCCGACATCTGGCTGGTGCGCTATGCCAGGGGCGTCGTCGAGGTGCCCGTGGCGCGCGGCGAGAACACCGGCCGCACCTTGCCGCACGGCAATGTCGTGCATGCGCTGACAAGACTCGGCAACTGGACCGGAGAGGCCACGACGCTCGACGTGCCGCCGGCCGCCGATGGCCTCAGCACCGCCGTGCTGGTGCAGTCGCCGGGCGGCGGGCCGATCCTGGCCGCTGCCGCCAACTAGCTTTCGAGCGGGCGTGATCGCGGAAACTCCCCGGTTTCGGAGAGACCATGCCCGACCAGAAATTGCGCAACGCCGCGCCTGCGGCGCCGCAACAGCCGGCCGCCGCAAGGGCGCGCCACCAACCAAGGAGACCATCATGACCGTTCTTTCCCGCCTGACGCTGCCGGCGCTCGCGCTCGCTTTGTGCTCGACGGCAATGCTGGCCGGCGGCATCGCCCGTGCCGACGAGGCCACCAACGCCATGAAACCCGCCGCCGACGCGATGAAACCGGCAACCGATGCGATGAAGCCGGCCGACCCGATGGCCACCAATGCCATGAAGCCCGCCGACGATGCGATGAAACCGGCGGACGCCATGAAGCCGGCGGCTGACGCGATGAAGCCGGCGACGGATGCGATGAAGCCTGCCAATTAGGTCAACCGCGGCGGAGAGTTACGCACCCGCCGGGGCCGCACGCGAATGTGAGCCTCCGCCGCGACTCGCGCATCGCACCGGCGACGCTAATTCAATAGACTGAACTCAATGGAAGCCATCAGGAGTGCAACCATGACCGATATCAAGAAGCGTTCGAGCGGCTTCGTCCGCGGCGCGCTCGCAGCTTTCGCGCTCGCCGTCGCGGGCGCCGCCTTCTGGCTGACGCCGGCCGTCTCGGCGGAAGACGCCGTGGTGATCCCGCCGCCGGCGCTGGATGAAAAGGCCGCGGGCGGCAGCGAGACGGCAATCTTCGCCGGCGGCTGCTTCTGGGGCGTGCAAGGCGTGTTCCAGCACGTCAAGGGCGTCACCAAGGCGGTCTCGGGCTACACCGGCGGTGCCAAGGACGACGCCGTCTACGAGACGGTGGGCACCGGCCGGACCGGCCATGCCGAATCCGTCGAGATCACCTACGATCCCTCCAAAGTCACCTATGGCCAGCTGCTGCAGGTGTATTTCTCGGTCGCCCACAATCCGACCCAGCTCAACTATCAGGGGCCGGACCAGGGCACGCAGTACCGCTCGACGATCTTCGCCGAGAACGACGAGCAGAAGAAGATCGCGCAGAGCTATATCGCCCAGCTCGACAAGGCCAAGCTGTTTTCCAAGCCCATCGTCACCACGATCGAAACCGGCAAGACCTTCTACCCGGCCGAGGAGTACCACCAGGATTTCCTGACGCTCAACCCGACCTATCCCTACATCGTCTACAACGACCTGCCAAAGGTGGCGAATTTGAAGACGCTGTTCCCGAAGCTTTACAGCGACAAGCCGGTGTTGGTGCTGTCGGCCAGCAATTGAGGCTTTGCAGGGTGAGAAGAACGACAGGTCGGCGGGACAGCGCCTCCCTCTGCCCTGCCGGGCATCTCCCCCACGAGGGGGGAGATCGGCGGCCTCGCCGTCCCGCCCCGCTGTCAACGTTAGACATTAGCGAAAGCCGTCACGACATCCAATCTCCCCCCTCGTGGGGGAGATGGCCGGCAGGCCAGAGGGGCGCGAGGGATCGCGGCCTCTCCTGCGAAGAAGGTTACACCCTCTTGCGCCACGGCAGGCTCCAGCGCGCCTTCTCCAGCGAGGCCTTGGCTTCGACCGTGGCGGGGGCGGTCTGGGCTTCGCGGTATTGCACCGAGCCCTGCGGCGGATAGGGCAGGCTGTCATTGAGCTCCAGCCTGTCGAGCTGGCTGAAATCGGGGAAAGGCAGTTTTTCCTCTTCACGCCAGGCGCTGACCCGCTTTTCCGCGGCGATGCGCTTTTCCTGGTCGAGCGGCAGGTCGGCGGCGCTGTATTCCAACTGCGCCGGGAAGGCGAACTGGGCGCCGGCCTCGTCCATCACCGCGATCATCGACAGCAATATGTCCTCGCGGATGGCGAGAAACTCCGAGGCATCCGCGGTCATGATGTAGGTGAAGACCTCGATGTCGAGCGAATAGGGGCCGAAGCCGACGAACCGCACGCGGCAGGGATCGTCGATGACGCGCGGATGCGCGATCAGGAGCTTGCGCAGCGCCGCCAGCGTGTAGCGCAACTGGTCGGGCGTCGTCTCGTAGCGCAATTGCAGCGTCGTGGCGAAGCGAGTGCGGTCGCGATGGGCATAGTTCTCGATCTGCATGCCGGCGAAGTCCGAGTTCGGCACCGAGATCACCGTGCGGTCGACCGAGCGGATGCGGGTCGAGCGCATGCCGATATGCTCGATGGTGCCGGACTGGTTGCCGAACTTGCAGAAGTCGCCGACGCTAACCGGCCGGTCGGCATAGAGCGTCAGGCCGGAAAGGAAATTCTGCAGCGTCGGCTGCGCTGCCAGCGCCACCGCCAAGCCGCCAATGCCGAGGCCGGCCAGCACGCCCTGATAGGGGATCGCCAGCACCTCGGCCAGGAGCAGGAAGGCGACCACCAGGGCGGCGATGCGCGCCACGCCGGTCAGCAGCGAGATCAGCGTCTCGTGGTAGCCGGGCACGTTGAATGTGGCGCGGTAGCGCTCGGCGATCTTGCCGATCAGGTGCCAGACGACGGGAACCGCGCCGATCAGGATCAGGCTCCAGGCCGCCGCCTTGGCGGATGCCGCGATCACCTGCGGCAAGCCGAGCGGCCGCAGCGCAAACAGCAGGAACAGGCCGAGGAAGATCGAGCGCACCGCCCATTCGACGACGCGGAAGAAGCCGGCCCGCCCCGAACTCCTGCCGCTGCGGGCGAAGAACACGATGACGGCGTTGGCAAGGAAACCGAAGGCGATGCCGGCAAGCACCGCAATGCCGAGCCCCAGCCATTGCCAGCGTTCGATCGGCCCGGCGCGGGTCAAAAGGGCAGGGCTGATCTCGCGGGCAAGGCCCCTCGTGGCGAAGAACGGATCGTTGCTGGCGAAGGCGGTGAATTCCGGCGCCACCGGCGCATCTTCGATATCGGCGTAGAGCGTGCGGATGTTGGCCAGCGTTTCCGGCGTGAATTTCCACAGCTTGCCGCCTTTCTCGGTCCCCACCGGAGCGACGACGATGTTGCCGGCCGGGTGCTCGAAATACACATAGGGCGTGTTGCTTTGGGGATCGTCGGGAATTTCCTGCCAGTAGACGTAGCCGATGCGGTCGATGACTTTCTTGAGATAGCTCTCGAGCAGAACCGCCTCGTCGGACCGCACCGCCGGATTGTAGCCGCGCATGTCGAGCGCCGTTTGCGGCGAACTGCCATTCTGGTCGGCGATGCCGCCGAGCAGCATCTTGAACGTGTCGCGCGGCGAAGCGAGCTTGGCCGGATCGTCGACCATGTCGGGGGCTTCGCCACGCGCCGCCTGGAACTCGGCGAGCTTGGCCTGCAGCACGGCGAGCTGCGGCCCGACGATGAACCATTCGCCGGCCTTGCGGCGGAAGGTGACGTCGAAGAAAACCTTGCTGCCATATTGCTGCAGCCTGGCTGTCACCTCGTCGCCGGGGATCGCATCATGCGGCAGGTTCCACAGGCGCAAGGTGGCGTTGTCGATCACCGAAAACAGGAGCTTGGTATAATCGGGCATGTTGAGGCCGCCGCGATCGGCCTCCGTAACGTCGACGAGGCCGGCCGCCTGCGCGGCAAGGCCCATGCCGCCGCCGGTGGCGCGCGGCACATTGTCGGCGCCGCTCTCGTTCATGGTCTGAAGGAATGAGCGCATCGTCGTCATCGGGCTGGTCTGGTCGACCTTGAGGGTCTCGGCGGCGTCGACGCGCACGCCCGTCCACCATTCGGCGGTGGCGGATTCGAAACGGCCCATGAAGCTCGCGCCGTCCGGCGCCATGACGAAGCTGAACTCGCCCTGGCGACTGCCCTCGAACCAGCGGCCGAACAGCTTTTCGCCTTCGGCCTTGGCTTCGATGCGGCCGCCATACAGGGGATAGACGCCCTTTACCTCGGCGCCGTCCTGCTCGAAGGTGATCTGGGCGCCGCCGCCGCGCCATTTGGTGTCCCAGACACCGGCCCAGTTGGCCGTCTGCTGGGCATGGGCGGGCTGGACGGCGGGCAGCAGGCTGGCCAGCACAAGCGCGGCGATCAGCGTGACCAGGCGGATCAGGGCCAGAGCAACTCCAGGAACGCCGCGTAGGGATTTTCCCGGGAAAGGTGCGTAGCGCTGCCGCGCCTGCGGATCGTGTTCTATCGAGGCAACCGGGACACCGCGCATTGCATTGCCCTTCTTCTCGCACCGCTGCCATCAGGCCGCAGCATGTCGCGGAAGGTTATTCCGCGTGAAGATGAATATTGTCTTTCCGGTCGGCGACATGCGGCAGGCGGAGGCCCTGATTTCGCCCGCCGCTTGGCCCCTCAGTCGTAGGTCAGGTCCGTCGCCTTGCCGCCGAACACGCGGTAGGCATAGAAGGAATAGAAGATGATGATCGGCAGCACGACAACGGTGCCGGCCAGGATGATGGCCAGGCTTTCGGGCGCGGAAGCCGCCTGCCAGATGGTCAGCCTGTCGGGCACCACGAACGGATAGAACGACCAGGCGAGCCCGGCAAAGCCGAGCGCGAAGATGGCGGCCAGCGTCAGGAACGGCGTCAGCGAATGGCGGTCATCGGGCCTGGGCAGATGGAAGGTCTGCCGCCACAGCCACAGGAACAGCAGCGCCGACAGGATCGGAAGCGGCGACAGATAGAGCATTTCGGGCAGGACGAACCATTTGGCGAAGATGCGCGGGCTGGCGAAAGGCGTGGCCAGCGACACGGCGGCCATGCCGAGCGCGGTCAGCACCAAGGCGGTGCGCAGCCAGCGTACCGCCTTCTTCTGCAAGTCGCCTTCGGCCTTGTAGATGACCCAGGCCGCCCCCATCGCGGCGTAGGCCGCCGCCAGGCAGAACGCCACCAGCACGCCGAACGCCATGCCGCCCAGGCCGAAGTCGAGGCCAAGCACATAGACGCCCAGCATATAGCCTTGCGCCAGCGAGGCGATGAGCGAGCCGAGGAAGAAGATGCGGTTCCAGCGATGCTTGCGCTCGGTCGCCACCTTGGCGCGGAAGTCGAAGGCGACGCCGCGCAGGATGAGGCCGACCAGAAGCACGAACACCGGGATGTAGAGCGCGCTGAGGATGACGCCATGGGCCATCGGAAAGGCGACCAGCAGAAGGCCGACGGCCAGCACCAGCCAGGTCTCGTTGGCATCCCAGAACGGGCCGATGGCGGCGATCATCGTGTCCTGCTCGGCGTCCTCGGCCGCCGCGAACAGGATGCCGATGCCGAGATCGAAGCCGTCGAGAATGACATAGATCAGGATGGCGAGGCCCATCAGGCCGGCGAAGATGAGGGGGAGCAGGGTCGGCCAGTCATAGGTCATTTCTCTCTCCTACTCGCCAGCCGCCGGCTGCGACATCGGCCTGTTGAGCACGCCCGGCAGCGGCGATGTGTCGCCGTCCTTGGCCGCCTTCAGCGCCAGATGGACCAGCACGCCGAGATAGGCGATCAGCAACAGCACATAGAGAACGAGATAGACGGCCAGCGTCAGCGCCACATGGCCGCCGGCCACCGGGCCGACGGCGTCGGCGGTCCGCAGCACGCCCGTCACCAGCCAGGGCTGGCGGCCGATCTCCGTCGTATACCAGCCGGCGAGCGTCGCCACCCAACCGGAAATGGTCATCGGCACCATGAGCAGCGCCAGCGGCCTCGGCAGGCTGTGGCGGCGCTTGAGGAAGAAGGCGGCCGACCAGGAGACGGCGAGCATCAACAGGCCGGTGCCGACCATGACGCGAAAACCCCAGAACACCGGGAAGACCGGCGGGTGGTTGCCGGGATAGTCGTTGAGCCCCGGCACCACGCCCCTGGCGCTGTGCCGCAGGATCCAGCTTGCCCCGTCGGGAATGGTCACCTCGAACCTGTTTTCCCTGGCCGCTTCATCGGGAATGGCAAACAGCACCAGCGGCACGTTGGGGCCGGTGTTCCAGTTGGCCTCCATGGCGGCGATCTTCTGCGGCTGGTGCTCGAGCGTGTTCAGGCCGTGCTGGTCGCCGGCAAGGATCTGGACGGGGATGAGGATGGCGGCGGTGAAGACGCCGGTGCGCAGCGCCTTCCACATCGATTCCGAGCGGTCGCCCTTGAGGTAGCGCAGCGCCGACAGGCCGGCGATCAGGAACGACACCGTCAGGCCGGAGGCGAGCAGCATATGGACGAGCCGGTAGGGCATGGAGGGGTTGAAGAGGATCGCCCACCAGTCGACGGCATGCGCGACGCCGTCGCGCATCTCGAAGCCGACCGGCGTTTGCATCCACGAGTTCAGCGCGATGATCCAGAAGGCCGACACGGTGGTGCCGCCGGCGACCAGCACGGTCGCCAGCGTGTGGATGCGGTTGGAAACGCGGCGGAAGCCGAACAGCATGATGCCGAGGAAGGCCGCCTCGAGGAAAAAGGCGGTGAGGATCTCGTAGGCCAGCAGCGGCCCGGCGATGTTGCCGACCGTTTCCATGTAGCCCGGCCAGTTGGTGCCGAACTGGAAGCTCATGGTGACGCCGGAAACCACGCCCATGGCGAAGGACAGCGCGAACACCTTCACCCAGGTGAAATAGGCGCGCATCCAGGCCGAATCATTGGTCGCGTTGTAGCGGAGCTTGAAGAAAAGCAGCACCCAGCCGAGTGCGATGGTGATGGCTGGAAACAGAATATGAAACGAAATATTCGCACCGAACTGGATGCGCGAAAGGATGAGCGGGTCCATGGCGGGCTCCGGCTGCTTCTAATGGGCCGAGAATAGGCTTGTAGGGCCGGCCGGTCAAAGCGGCGTCCCGCCGCGAGGCGGAACGCCGCAGCGCCAAGCCAAGATGACGCAGCACCGGGCCTGCCGCGCTTTGCGAGCAGTCCCATCCCACTATCGACGTCGAACGCGCATCGGCCCGGGACGACCGCACCCGTCGCACCGTGTTGACCTTGGAGAGGCGGCACGCCCGATCTCGGCCTGTCTCTTCATCCGCGGGCATGGCCTGTCTGCAACGAGTGTCGAGAACTGTCAGCAACTTCATTGACTTCCGGTTGCATGCGGCGACATTCGGCCTATATCTGGGGTCCTCTTTCAAGCAGCCGTTTTCAGCCATGCAGCCTGTCATATCCATTTC
Source organism: Mesorhizobium sp. B2-3-2 (assembly GCF_006442295.1). Lineage (NCBI taxonomy): Bacteria > Pseudomonadati > Pseudomonadota > Alphaproteobacteria > Hyphomicrobiales > Phyllobacteriaceae > Mesorhizobium > Mesorhizobium sp. B2-3-2. Next base: position 228,109 of record NZ_VFWA01000007.1, read on the forward strand.
CGGGGTCACCAAGACCTACGCCACCGGCTTCAAGGCGCTGAAGGAAATCAATCTCGATATCGAGCGCGGCGAGATCTTCGCGCTGCTTGGCCCCAACGGCGCCGGCAAAACGACGCTGATCTCGATCGTCTGCGGCATCGTCAACCGTTCGTCCGGCAGCGTCACGGTGGACGGCCACGACATCACCAAAGACTATCGCGCCGCGCGCGGCCTGATCGGGCTGGTGCCGCAGGAGCTGACCATCGATGCCTTCGAGAGCGTCTGGGCGACGGTCAACTACAGCCGCGGCCTGTTCGGCAAGCCTGCGAACCATGCCTTTGTCGAGAAGGTGCTGCGGGATCTCTCGCTATGGGACAAGAAGGACGCCAAGGCGATCACGCTTTCGGGCGGCATGAAGCGGCGGCTGATGATCGCCAAGGCGCTGTCGCACGAACCGCGCGTGCTGTTCCTCGACGAGCCGACGGCGGGCGTCGACGTCGAACTGCGCCAGGACATGTGGGCGATGGTGCGGCGGCTGCGCGAGGACGGCGTCACCATCATCCTCACCACCCACTATATCGAGGAAGCCGAGGCGATGGCCGACCGCGTCGGCGTCATCAACCGCGGCGAGATCATCCTGGTCGAGGGCAAGGCCGAACTGATGCGCAAGCTCGGCCGCAAGCGCCTGGTGATGGAACTGCGCAGCCCGCTCGACGCCATTCCGGACGCCTTCTCGCACTACGCCCTGGAACTGTCGTCGGATGGCGGGCAGATCACCTACACCTATGACAACCAGAGCGACCGGCCGGGCGTGGCATCGCTGATCCGCGATCTCGAGGCCGCCGGCATCCAGTTCCGCGACCTGGACACGCAGAACAGTTCGCTGGAGGAGATCTTCGTCAATCTTCTGAGGCAAGAGCCATGAACCTGCGCGCGGTATGGGCGATCTACCGGGTGGAGATGGCGCGCGCGCTGCGCACCGTTTTGCAGAGCATCGTCTCGCCCGTGCTGTCGACGTCGCTCTATTTCGTCGTCTTCGGATCGGCCATCGGTTCGCGCATCACCGAGATCGACGGCATCAGCTACGGCGCCTTCATCGTGCCCGGGCTGATCATGCTGTCGCTTCTGACGCAGTCGATCTCCAACGCCTCCTTCGCCATCTACTTCCCGAAATTCGTCGGCTCGATCTACGAGCTGTTGTCGGCCCCGGTCTCCTATCTCGAGATCGTCCTCGCCTATGTCGGGGGCGCCGCCACCAAGTCGATCATCCTCGGCCTGATCATCCTGGCGACGGCCTCGCTGTTCGTGCCGCTCTCCATCCAGCATCCGTTCTGGATGCTGGCCTTCCTGGTGCTGACGGCGGTGACCTTCAGCCTGTTCGGCTTCATCATCGGCATCTGGGCCAGGAGCTTCGAGCAGTTGCAACTGGTGCCGCTGCTGATCATCACGCCGCTGACCTTCCTCGGCGGCAGCTTCTATTCCATCAACATGCTGCCGGGCGCCTGGCGCACGGTGACGCTGTTCAATCCGGTCGTCTACCTGATCAGCGGCTTCCGCTGGAGCTTTTTCGGAAAATCGGACGTTTCGGTCGGCATCAGCCTCGGCATGACCGTGGTTTTTCTGCTGATCTGCGTGGCGACCGTCGCCTGGATCTTCAAGACCGGCTATCGGCTGAGGAACTGACGGGCGAAGACCTGCCAAGTCGCGGCCGCATCTAGAGCAATTTCAGCAAAAGTGTATACGGTTTTCCCGGGAAAAGCGCGTAGCGCTTTCCCTTGGGAGTTGCGTCAAAACAAAGAGTTAGAGCGGTTCTCCGTTTCCGTGAACGGTGAACTGCCCTAGATCGCCTTGACCAGCCGCAGCAGGCCCAGCATCTCCATGTATGTTCCCTTGCGGAAGGCGACGTAGACCGGCTCCTCGATGCCGTGGAAACGGCGCTTGAACGCCGCCTGCCCCTGCAGGTTGAAGCGGCGGCGGTTGACCCAGGGCGAATCATAGGCGCGCTGGAAGGCGTTGCGCCAGAAATCGCTTTCGGCAAATCCGCTGGGGCCGACGTCGACCAGCGGCGACAGCCCGAGCGTGACGACCGAAATGCCTTCCTCGCGAAAGCGGCCGACGGCGAATTTGGTCAGGCCGACCTCCGCATGCGGCGAGGCGTCGATGTGCTTGCGCTTGAAGGCGGTGGTATAGCCGATGACCTTGCCGCCGCGAAACAGCGGATCGAAGTCGAGCAGGGCGACCAGTTCGCCATCGGGGCCGTGCAGCACGAAGCGGCGCATATCGACGCCCACATGGTCGGCGAAGTGCCGGTTGAGGAAGCCCATCTCCCAACGCTTGACGATGCGGTCGCCGCGCCAGTTCGCCGAAAGCCGGGAGATCTCGTCGAGAAAGATCGTCCGCTTGTCCTCGGCGAAGGAAAAGCCCTTTTTCAACAGCCAGCGTTCGGAGTAGCGCACGGTTTCGTTGCGCTTGCCGGAAAAATCGTGTTCGGGCAGCGGCAGACGGGTGTCGATGCCCAGCCGGTTGACCTTGTAGCCGAGCCCGGCCAGCACCCGCGCCGACTGTTCGCCGATCTGCACGAACCAGGGGCTGCCGGCGGTCTCGACGAAGCGCGTGATGTAGTCGGCCCGATGGGCCGGATCGGCGACCGGGTCGCCGAGCGCGAAATGATGCTTCATCTTGGTGCCGAAGGCGATGTAACCGTCGGCGTCGCCGAAATAGGAGAGCCTGCCTTGCACGGCGGAGGAGTAGGCGAGCGAGAAATCGCCATGGCGGCGCACCAGCGCCAGCCGTTCGGCATGGGTGAACGCCTGGCGCTCGACCTTGGGCGAGGCACGCTCGAGGATTTTGTCGAGATAGATCCGCAAGGAGGGCATGGGTCGAGATTCCGCGTGCATCTGCGGCGCGCACCCGGGTACGCTATACGCCGTGGCGCCTTGATTTTGCACAGGAAGCCGAAAAAAGCGTTTCGAGGACTTCGGATTCCTGTACCTGTAACAGAGATCCGCCAGCCCCCGGATCTCGAATCAATCACATTGCCGCGACCTGATTATCGCCGATCTCGCGTATATGCCATATAGGACGCAACCGCGGTGCGGCGCATGGCCTCGAAATCCGGGGCCGATCTGCTGTATGGATCATGCGCGGGAGGGCGTCCTGCCGGTGTCGGCGGAAGCGCCACAAGGTGGAATGGGGTTCGTGATCGAATGGCAGATACGAAAATCAGACCGGCAGCGCACCAGACGGTAACCATCGAACCGGCGATCGTCATCGGGGCCGGCGCCGCCGGTCTCGCGGCAGCGCAGGCGCTGATCAAGGCCGGCGTGGCGACGGTGGTCCTGGAAAAGGAGCGCCGGTTGGCCGAGCCATGGCATCGGCGTCACCAGCAGCTGCGCCTCAATACGCACCGCGATCTTTCGGCACTTCCCGGCCTTGCCTATCCGAAGGGCACGCTCGCCTTCCCCCACAGAACCGCCGTCATCCGCTATCTCAACGATTTCAGCGAGGCGAACCGGCTGCCGGTGGAGCTCGGCGTCGCCGTCGAGACGGTCCTGTTCAAGGGCGATCACTGGGCGATAGCGACCAGCGCCGGGATGCGCCTGGCGCGCCACGTCGTGATCGCCACCGGCCGCGACAGACAGCCGTTCATCCCCGAATGGAATGGAATGCGGGATTTCGCCGGCCACATCATCCATTCGGCGGATTTCGGCGACGCGAAGGACTATGCCGGCAAGAAGGTGCTGGTCGTCGGCGCCGGCAACTCGGGTATAGACGCGCTCAACCACCTGGCTCAGGCAGGCGCCGCCTCGCTGTGGCTGTCGGCCCGCAATGGTCCGTCGGTCCTGCCCAAGCGCATCGGCAAGATTGCCGTGCACCGGCTGTCGCCGCTGATGGCGCGGTTGCCTTTGCGGGTCGCCGATGCGGTGATCGCCTTGACGCAGCGACTGGTTTTCGGCGACCTGACGAAATTCGGCGTGCCGCCGGCACCGGTGGGCGGCGCCAGCCGCCTGACCACCGACTACACCGCGATAGCCGCCGACGAGGGCGCGATCGACGCCATCCGCTCGGGCAGGATCACCGTGGTGCCGGGAGTGCGGGAATTCACCCGCGACGGAGTCATCCTGGCCAATGGCAGCCTGATCGATCCCGATATCGTCATTGCCGCGACGGGCTACCGCACCGGGCTTGAGCAGATGGTCGGCGATCTCGGCGTGCTCGACGGCAAGGGCGTTCCGCTCTTCAACGGCGGCGATGCGGATCCGAAACTGCCTGGCCTCTGGTTCACCGGCATGCGGCCGAGCATCCGCGGCTGCTTCGCCAATGCCGCCATCCAGGCCAAGGCGATCGCCGAGCGGATTGCCCGGCGGATCGCCAATTCCGGCCCCTGAAACGTGCTGGTGGTTCGTTTTACGCGTCGGACGGAAACCCACTTTCCTGCAATTGCTCTAAATCGCGATCTTGCCGCCGCCTTGCCTGGTAATGGCGACGACCGCCGGCCGCACCGGCATGTCCGGCTTGAAATCGGGCCAGCGCGTCGACGGATCCTCATAATAGGACGGGCGGCCGAACGCCTCCCAATCCTCGCCGCCGTCGCCCGGATGCTGGACGGCGACGAAGGCAGTCTGATCGTCGGGCGCAAACAGCGGCCCGCACATTTCAGCGCCGATCGGCACGCGGAAAAACAGTTTTGACGTCGCGCGCGCCAGCCCTTCGGTGTCGACCGCCCACAGGCCGTCGGTGCGGCCGGTGGCCTTCGGGCCCTGGCCGTCGGTGGCGACCCACAGACGCCCGGCCGAATCGACCGCGCAATTGTCGGGCATGCCGAACCAGCCATTGGCCGTGGTGGCGGTGGAGAAGGTGGCGCCGACATCGGCAACCGCCGGATCGCCGCACTTCAGGAGCACTTCCCATTTGCCCTTGGTGCCGGCGAAATCGCCGCCATCCTCCGATATCTCGATGATGTGGCCGAAGACGTTGTCGGCGCGCGGGTTGGCGGCGTCGACCTGGTCGGCCTTGCGCTTGGAATTGTTGGTCAGCATGACATAGACCTTGCCGTTGACACCATTGGGCTGGATGTCCTCGGGACGGTCCATCTTGGTAGCGCCGAGCAGGTCGGCGGCACGCCGCGTCTCGATCAGCACGTCGGCCTGGCCGGCAAAGCCGTTCTGCGCCGTCAGCGGACCGTGGCCGAAGACGACCGGCAGCCATTCCACCGTACCGTCGGCGGCGAATTTGGCGACATGCAGCGTGCCGTCGTCGAGCAGGTTCATGTTGGCGGCGCGGTCGTCCGGATTGAAACGGCCCGCGGTGACGAATTTGTAGACGTAGTCGAAGCGCTCGTCATCGCCGAGATAGAAGACGACGCGCCCATCCTTGGCGACGATCGATTCGGCGCCTTCATGCTTGAAGCGGCCCATTGCGGTGCGCTTCCTCGGCGTGGATGCCGGATCGTTGACGTCGACCTCGACGATCCAGCCGAAACGGTTGGGCTCATTCGGCTCCTTGGCGAGGTCGAAGCGGTCGTAATGCGCGCCCCATTCATAGGCCCCTTCCGGAATGCCGAGGCGCTTGTAATTGGCGGCTTCCTTATGGCCTTCCGGCAGTTCGCCCGAGAAATAGCCGTGGATGTTCTCCTCGGCCATGACATAGGTACCCCAGGGCGTGACGCCGCCGGCGCAGTTGTTGAATGTGCCGACGACCTTGGTGCCGGATGGGTCGGCATTGGTCTTGACACGGTCATGACCGGCGACCGGGCCTGACAGCGCCATTTCGGTGTTGGAGGTGATGCGGCGGTTCAACTTGCCGTCGCGCACCACCTGCCACTTGCCGCCTTCCTTGCGGATCTCGACGATGGTGCCGCCATGTGCCGCCATCTCGACGTCGACCTGCTCCTTCGAGAGCGGTGCGAGTTCGGCCGCTTTCTTGCCGTCCTTCTCGACGATCTTGACGATGCCCGGGAACATCAGATGCGGATTGGTGTATTCGTGGTTGACGACCAGCAGGCCATGCTCGGCGGAGCCATCGATCCCGATATAGCCGACATAGTCGTTGTTGTAGCCGAATTGTCTTGCCTGGGCCTCAGCCGACTGTCTGGCCGGGTCGAACGCCGGCGAATCGGCAAACAGCGGATCGCCCCAGCGCAACAGCACGTCGGCATCGTAGCCCGACGCGACATGGTGCTTGTCGTCGATACCGGCTTCGAGTTCGTCGAACGAAAAGGCCGAACCCTCGGCGGCACGCGCATCGTCGGCGGCCACGAGCGCCAACGGGCCGACGGTGGCGGCGATGGCCGAGACGGCCAGCGAACCTTTGAGGAAGGCGCGGCGGGAGAACCGCTCGGCGATGATTTCGCCCATGGTGCTGTTGTCAGTGGGGTTGGTCGCCGGACCTTCGTTTTCCTCAAGCAGGCTGGTGCGGAATCTGGCGTCGGGCGAGCGATGGTCGGTCATGGGTCTGCCTCTGGCTTCCTGGATGGCTGGAGCGTGTCACGCGTTTCGACCCCTTATAGACGATCGGTCACACTTTCGTGACATTCGTGCACCCGCCAGCTTGACCGCGAACCTCGCGCCACATCCGGTTTGAAACTCGGACTAAGGTCCTAAACCGATCGGGGCGAAGGTCCGGATTGCCGCGGCATCGGTCGTGGGCCACTTACACGAACACGCCATGTCGCCGATGGTCGCGTACCTGCACGAGATGGCCTCTGAATTTGCCGGTCCGATCAAGTGAGGGACTGATGCGCAGCTCGATCATGGCTCATTGTTGCTGGCTGGCCCTGAGAGCAGTGCCGGCACTGGCGCTGACCATAGCCCCCTATCACCTCGATTTTCACGGTTCCACCGCAGGCATTGCCGCGTCCGGCGCCCAAGCCGCACCTGGTGGGAACGGCGGCAATGGGGGTAACGGGGGTAACGGAAATGGTGGGGGCGGGAATAGCGGCGGCGGCAACAATGGCAACGCCGGTGGCAACAATGGCAACGCCGGCGGTAACGGGAACAATGGCGGCGGCAACACTGGCAAGGGGAAGGGTGCCAACAGCTCCGGCAAGCATGTGAACGCAACAACCGGCGATCGTGTCGAAATAGACGATAACAAGATCGTGGTGCAGCACCCTAACGGCTTCGGCGAAGAGATCGAGAAGGGTCGCTTCAAAATGACCGACGCGCTGGGACGCACGATCGTCGAGCGCCCTGCGACGGCGGCGGATATAAGCCGCCTCAAGGGGCTGTAGAGCGGGCATCGCCCGCTCTACGTGTCACCTCCGCCGCCCCCCGGCGGAGGTGAGCTTGTCGCTCCGGCCCCGTACAGGGGCCGTCTTTTTTTGCCCTGGAGCGTTCCGCTGCACCGCGCTTCAGGTTTTCATTTATGCGTGTCGTTATCCCAAACCGGGGATCCCTTGCGGCGACCAGGATTAGCTGCCGGCCCGATCCCGCGCTTCGCGCATCAGCAGCGCCGCCTCGGTGCGATTGCGCACGTTGAGCTTGGACAGCACACCGGTCATATGATGCTTGACCGTTTTTTCCTGCAGCGCCAGCCGCAGCGCCACTTCCTTGTTGCTCAGCCCTTCCGCCACCAGCTGCAGGATCTCGGCCTCGCGTCCGGTGAGCTGACGCAGGCGGTCCGTCCTGCCGTTGGCCGGCTGCAGCGATTGCAGGTCCGAAAGCAGGCGGGCCGACAGGGTCGGCGACACATAGGTCTCGCCGGCCGCGACACCATGCAGGATTTCGGCCAGCATGCGCGAGCCGACCCCCTTCAGCACATAGCCGCGCACACCGGCGTTCAGCGCCCGCGCCACGTCGGCATTGGCCTCCGAGACCGTCAGCATGACGATCTTCTGTCCGGGATTGGCACCCAGTATGCCGGCCACCGACGCAAGACCGTCACCCGGCATGCTGATGTCGAGCAGCAGTATGTCGGGCTGCAAAGTCGAGGCGATGCGTTCGGCATCCTGCGCCGTGGCGCCCTGGGCCACCATTTCGAAGCCGCCGATCTCCGACAGGCTGCGGGTAACGCCTTCGCGAAACAGCGGGTGGTCGTCGACAATGGCGACACGGATGGTAGCGATCATGGTTGATCCTCGACGGCTAGCGTAATCATCAATCGTGTTCCCTGCGGGCCGGTCGTGGTCTCGAACTGGCCACCAATGCTTTCGATGCGCTCCCTGATGCCGGCGAGCCCCAGGCCCTCGGCCCGCCTCGGATCGAATCCGGGCCCGCCATCCGATACTTCAACGAAGAACTTGCCGCCTGTCATCCCGGCCTTCACCTCCTGATCCTTGCCCTGCCCATGACGGTAGGCGTTGTTCAGCCCCTCCTGGACGAAGCGATAGATGCTGATCTTCTCCGAAGCGCCCAGTTCGGGCAACTGCCTGGATAGGGTCAGCGCCACGGAACTGCGGGTCCTGCGTTGATGCTCGTCGACGGCAAGACGCAGAATGTCGCCGGCCGCGGCCGTTTCTATCTGCGGCAGGACAAGGCCGTTGCAGATGCCGCGGATTTCACGCATCGCGTCGTCCAGCGCCATGCGGATCATGGCGATCTCGGCGTTACGGCTGTCGCTGGAGGCACCCTCGCCGGAAATGGCGGGGCTGTCCAAACGCAGCGCCGCCAGCGCGACGAGCTGAGCCGGCCCGTCATGAAGGTCGGCACCGATGCGACGCAAATATCGTTCATTGAGCGCCGTGGCACGGCGCGACGCCTGCTGGACGCGCAGGCGCAGCGCCCGGTTCTGCGAGACCAGCGCCTGCAGCTCGGAGACCTGGCCCTGCAGAACGCCGCGCTGCTTGTCGATGGTGCGGCTGCCACGTATGACGATCCCCGACAACAGCAGCAGCGCCGCCAGCGTGGCGCCGGCCACGATCAGCCAGCTCGACAGCAAGGCGGAAGCCAGAGCCGCCTGGAAATCGTCGGCGATCTCGTAGAATTCGGTGACGGCGACCACCTCGCCCGACCAGGGTTCGCGGACTGGATTGTAGATTTCCAGCAGCGGCACGCCGGCGGCCCTCTCCTCCTCGTCGTCCTCGTCGCCTAGCTCGTTGAACTCGGCGACGACATTCCCGGCGAAGGCGGCACGCAGGTTGGCGCTCGGGCCGAACTGCCGGCCGATCAAGGCCGTGTCCTTCGAATACAGCACCGTGCCGTCCCGACGCCACAGCTTGAAGGAAAACAGCCGTTTGCCGAGCGCGCCTTGGCCGAGGGTCTCGTCAAGCGCCCGTTTGACGGTGTCATCGAGCTGGCGGTTCGTGCGCAGATCGGGGAGCAGCGGAGCGATCACGCTGTCGACATAAAGGGCAGTCGTGGCCGCCGAATTATGGAGCACGCTTTCGCGGATTTGCGCGGTGACCCAGAAGCCGACCACCAGCATCACCGCAAGCAGCCCAAAACCGCCGGCAATGATGAACTGCAGAGCCAGCGTAAGTCCGTTCCAGCGCCGCGACAAGGTTTCGAGAAATCGCACGACACGCTCCTCGCCCCCACCCGCAGGGGCAGGGCAGTGGCCGCGACTTTGGCGCTTCGGTCCTGCCGACACAAGAGCCTGGTCCCACGGCAGCTGCTTGACGTCCCGACGCGCTTGCGAAACAAGGCACGGACGACCGGCATCAATATCGAGGGGCAGGGTGAGTTTTTCGGGGTTACTTCAGCTCGGTCTTTCGACCGTGATCTTTCTGCTGGCGGCGGCGGCGGCCAAGCAATGGGGGATGGCGCCCAGCCTGGGCAAGATCGTGCTGACGCTTGCGCTCTATTCGCTGGGCAACCTGATCATGCTGCGGCTGGTTCGCGAGTTCGGCATGTCGGTGTCGTTCAGCCTGTCGGCCGTCATCCAGCTGGTATCGGTCAATCTGGTGGCGCTGATATTCTTCGGCGAACGCATCAATACGCTGCAAGCGGCCGGCATCGTGCTGGCGATCGCGGCCGTGGCGCTGATCACGCTCGGACCCTATGTGCAAGGGCGATGACCGGCAAACCATGGTTGCGAAACGAGGTCCGATGAAGACTGCGGCAAAGGCTCTGCTGAGCCGGGTCGAATTCCCGGTGCTGCTGGCCGGCCTTGTGGTCGCCGCCGGCCTCTGGGGCTTCGTGGAATTGATGGAGGTGGCACGGGCCACCACGCCGCACGCCTTCGACGCTGAAATCATGCTTGCCTTCCGCCAGGCGGGCCAACCCGGTATCCCGGTCGGCCCGCCGTGGATGGAAGGGGCGATGCGCGACATCACCAGCCTCGGCAGCACCAGCGTGCTGGTGCTGATCACGGCGGCGACGATCATCTATCTGCTGTTGATCCGCAGGCCCGGGACCGCGCTTCTCATCTTCGTCGCCGTGGCGGGCGGCCAGACGCTGTCGAGCCTGCTGAAGCTCGGCGTCGACCGGCCGCGGCCCGAGCTCGTCTCGCATCTGGTCAACGAGACCTCGCTTTCCTTCCCGAGCGGCCACGCGATGCTGTCGGCGGTGACCTATCTCACATTGGGCTCGCTTGCGGCGCGCTTCCTGCATGGCCGGACGACGAAGATCTATGTTCTGGCCCTCGCCGTGCTGACGACGGTGCTGGTCGGCATCAGCCGCATCTATCTCGGCGTCCATTGGCCGTCGGACGTGCTGGCCGGCTGGTGCGCGGGCTTTGCCTGGGCCATGCTGTGCTGGTTGGCGGCAAGGGTCCTGCAGCGGCGCAGGGTGGTGCGTGACGATGCCTGACGACGCCCGAGCGGGAAGCGGTCAGATCAGCCGGTTGATCAAGTGTCCGCAGCCCGTTAGCAGAAGGACCACCGATATCAGGCATGCCGATGTCGTCAATGTCTTGAAGATGGTCAACCGCGTTATCCCCTGCCCCAGATGGAACACCATAGCTCTCAATGCCCGGGAAGTATCCGAAAAATGCTCGATAGCTATGATGATCAAGGGTCAAGCGTGCATCCTGATGCTTGAAACATCATAATGATCCTATTATACATCATATCCGCAGACTCAGACGGGGATCCCGGCCGATGATCACTGCCGCGCAGATGCGCGCCGCGAGGGCGCTGGCCGGCATCGATCAGAAGACGCTCGCCGAGCGCGCCGGCGTTTCGCTTCCCACTATCCAGCGTATGGAAGCGAGCGATGGCGTGGTCAGGGGCGTGGTCGATACGCTGATGAAGGTCATCCAGGCCCTCGACGAGGCCGGGGTGGAGCTGATCGGCGAGAATCAACCCAGTGAGCGCGGCGGCCGGGGCGTGCGCCTCAAGCCTGCCGTGCCGCCCAATCCGAAAGCTGAGCCGGCATAAGTCGCGACGGCGACCGCCGACAGTCCTGCCGACGATCCCGCCGCCTTTCAAGTGCGGAAGGCAGTCCATGGACGAGATCGGGCAGACACTCCACAAAATCGCGCGCAAACCGGTCCATGGGCCGGCAAAGCCGACTTTTTCCGAACTGTTCACACCGAAACTGGCGACGGTCTGGCGCGAAGGCTACGGGCTCGAACATCTCAGGGCCGATGCCATTGCCGGGCTGACCGTCGCCATCGTCGCCTTGCCGCTGTCGATGGCAATCGCCATCGCGTCGGGGGTGACGCCGGAGCGCGGGCTCTACACATCGATCATCGGCGGCTTCATCATTTCGGCGTTCGGCGGCAGCCGTTTCCAGATCGGCGGCCCCGCGGGCGCCTTCATCGTGCTGGTGGCGGCGACGGTCGCGCGGGTCGGCGTGGACGGGCTGTTGCTGGCGACGATGATGGCCGGCATCTTCCTCATCGCCATCGGGTACCTGCGGCTCGGCACCTACATAAAGTTCATTCCCTATCCGGTGACGGTCGGCTTTACCGCCGGCATCGCCGTCATCATCTTCTCGGGCCAGATCGTCGAACTGTTCGGGCTGAAGCTCGCCGGCAAGGAGCCAGGCCCGCTGGTGCCGAAGCTGACGGCGATCGGCGAGGCGGCCGGCACGATCAATCTCGCGGCGACCTTCGTGGCGGTGCTGACAATCGCAACCATCGCTTTCGTGAAGCGCTGGCGGCCGAAATGGCCGGCGATGTTGATCGCCATCGGGCTGGCGTCACTCGGGGTGGCGCTGTTTGCGTTGCCGGCCGAGACGATCGGCACGCGCTTTGGCGGCATCCCGCGCAGCCTGCAATGGCCGGCGCTTCCCCCTGTCAGCCTCGACAGGATGATCGACGTGCTGCCAGACGCCATCGCCTTCGCGTTGCTGGGCGCCATCGAATCCTTGCTGTCGGCCGTCGTCGCCGACGGCATGACCGGCCGCCGCCACCGTTCCAACTGCGAACTGGTGGCGCAAGGCTTCGCCAACATCGCCTCGGCCCTGTTCGGCGGCATCTGCACCACCGGCACCATTGCCCGTACCGCCACCAATGTGCGGGCCGGCGCGCACGGGCCGGTTTCGGGCATGATCCACTCCATGATCCTGCTCGTCCTGATGCTGGTGGCAGCACCGCTCGCCAGCTACATCCCGCTCTCCGCCCTCGCCGGCGTGCTGGCGGTGGTGTGCTGGAACATGTTCGAGAAGCAGGCTTTCGCCACGCTGCTGCGCGCCTCGCGCGGCGATGCCCTGGTGCTGATGGCCACCTTCCTGATCGTGGTCTTCCGCGACTTGACCGAAGGCATCGTCGTGGGCTTCGCGCTGGGCTCGATCCTTTTCATCGACCGCATGGCGAAATCCATCGCCGTCGAAGCCGACCAGACCCTGGTGCCGGAGGATGTCGCCGACCGCGAGAGCGTCTATGATTCCAGGGACGCGACCGACGCCGACACCGTCGTATACCGCATTTCCGGCGCGTTCTTCTTCGGCGCCGCTTCGACCGTCGGCGCGGTGCTCGACCGCATCGCCGACCAGCGCAAGAACTTCATCCTCGACTGCTCGGCGGTGCCGTTCTTCGATTCGACCGCGGCCAATGTCATCGAGGGCGCCGCACACAAGGCCAGGCGCGCCGGCGTGCGCTTTGTCATATCGGGCGCTTCGCCGCAGACAAGGCGCACGCTGATCAACCACGGCCTCAAGCGCCCGCTGGTGACCTACGCCGCCTCGATCCGGGCCGCGCGAGCGCAGCTGGAGGGAAAAAGGGCGGCGCAGTAGTTGCATTCTGCTTGCTGTCAACGCGCCGGGAAGCACCTCTCATGGGTTGAGCGATCGCGAACCGCTGACGAACGGACTTCCCCGGACATAAAATCGCAGCAGGCGGTCCGCATCCTTCGAAATGCCGATCCGAACGCCCTGCCCGATTTCGCCGGGGTCGCGGCCATCGCTTGCAAGCCAGAGAGGGCCCTCCCGGCAAAGATCGAGCCCGTCGAGCGAACGGTCGATCCGCAACGCCATGGCGAGCCTTCCCGGTCCTCGCGCCAGGTCACGCAGGCGCTCGATGCCGCGATTGAGCCGCATGATCGGAATGCCGTCGAGCGGCTCGAGTGCCCTGATCAGGACGCCGGTTCCGATTCCGGGCACCTCGCTCGAGACATTCAGCATGTATGAGATGCCGTAGGCGAGATAAACATAGGCATGCCCGCGCTCGAGAAACAGCGAGCGGTTGCGCGAGGTCATTCCCCGGTAGCCGTGCCCGGCAGCGTCGCCGGCTACATACGCCTCGGTTTCGACGATGCGGCCGCTGGCAATGCCTCCGGGCAATTCCCGCACCACGATCTTGCCGATGAGATAGCGCGCGAGAACGGCCGTATCGTGCGGCAGTTCCGAACGGGCGAGCGGGCGGCGGACGACCATCCTCATGGCGGCTGGTTTTAGATCCGCCCGGCCCATGTGGCAAAGGCTCTCGTAAAGTCGGCTCCGAAAATCTGGCTTCTCAATCGAGCCTCAGCGCCGCGATTTCGCCCTCGTTCATCAGCGGGACATAGAGGATCGACTTGCCGTCGGTACCGATGTCGGCGCTGCCCGGCCTGAAATGCGCTACTGCTTCCGGCGTGCCGCCCTCTCTGTACCGGTAGAGCGTGCCGGTCATATAGGCCGTGGCGTAGATGCTGTCGCCCCTGGCCACGACGCCGTCGAGATCGGCGAAGTTCTGGGCGCCGGGCAGCGGCGTCACCGTCTTGCCGGCGAGGTCGACCACGAGCAGCCCGCCGGGCTCGGCCGTACTGAAATCCGGCTTTATGCCCTTGCCCCACGAAGCCAAGATCAGCCTGCCGCCACCGGCGAAGATGCCGTTGGGCGAAGCAAGCAGCGCGTCCTTGACGAACGGCACCGGCTTGTCGCCGTCGATGCGGTAGATGGTGTCGGCCAGCATGTCCGTGACATAGACCTTGCCGGAGACATCCGACGTCATGTCGTTCAGGAAGACGGCGTTCGGCACATCGATGCTGGAGATGAGCTTGCCGCTGGCGAGATCGACGACGCGGATTCTTGTGATGTCGGCGACGTAGAGCCTGCCGCCCGAGATCGCCATGCCTTTCGGAGCGTCCACGCGGCCGACCCAGTGACGGGTGATCAGCTTGCCGTCGGAGGATAGCAACGACAGATAGCCGTTGCCGTCGGCCTCGCCGGGATTGCCGACGATGTTGGAGACAATGATGCGGTTGCCGGCGGCGTCGAAGAGCGCCGATTCCGGTTGCTCGAAACCGGTGGCGCGCCAGGCCTCGCCGGCCTGCGCCGGGAGGGCTAGCGCGATGCCGGCGACCGCGACGGCGACAAGGATGGAGGGGCTCTTCATGACTGGTCTCCTGTGATTGCCGGCGCAGAGCTAGCTATTTCGATACTTCCGGGGAAGACCGATCGCTGCTAGTATCGAAAGTCGATACGAAACCTCGCAAAAGAGATTCATTCCATGAACGGTCCGATCTTCGAGGCGCTGAAGCGGACATTGAAGGCCAAGGGCCTCACCTATCGCGCGCTTGCCGAACGGATGGGTGTCTCAGAGCCGACGGTGAAGCGCATCTTCCACGAACGCAACTGCAAGCTCGACAGGCTGGTGGAGATCTGCGCGGCCGCCGGCGTCGAGCTGGAGAACGTGCTCGGCTCGATGAACAGGGGACCGGGACCGGTCAACCATATCGCGCCGGAGATCGAGCGCAGGCTCGCCGGCCGGCCGGCGCTGCTGTTCGTCTTCGTCATGCTGTCGGAAAAGTTCACGCCGCAGGGCATCATGCGCTCGCAGGGGCTGAGCGAGGCCTCGATGTTCCTTTATCTGCGCGACCTCGAGGAGCTGGGCCTGGTGGCGCTTGGGCGCGGCCTGTCGGCAAGGCTGCTGGTGGAGACGCCGATCCAGTGGAATTTCGAAGGGCCGCTCAGGCCGCTATTCGAAATGACCAACAAGAATTTCATCGGCTGGGCCATAACCCATATCGAGAACGAGGCGACCTTCGTCAGCTTCTCCAGACGCATGCGCCCGGAAACGGCCGAGATGGTGCGGCGCGAGGCGGAAGAACTGGCCGACCGAGCCCGGCTGCTTGCCCATCATGACCAGCACACGACGCCGGAGGACGCACTGGTCGGCTACAAATGGACGTTCGCCTTCGGTGCGACGCCGTTTCCCGCAATCATGCCGATCGGCCCGCACCCGCGTGATGCCGGTGCGCGAATGAAGGGCCAGCCCCTCCCGGCGAGCCACCCACGGCCAATGCCGGCATGACCGGCGATGAATGCCGTTGCGTCACCTCGCCGCCAATTCCTCCGCAGGCGGAGCGCCGGCAAGATCGTCGCGCGCCTTGCGGGCCAGCTTCTTCGTTGAGCGCCTGGGACTGTCGCCGAAAAGTTCGGCCGCCTCGGCAAGGCAGGATTTCCTCAGGCTCTTTTCGGAACGCTTCAGGAGTTTGCCGAGGAGTTTCGTATCCCCGGGCGGCCCAAGCGGCTCGCCGCCGGCATCCAGCATCGCGCGCATGACGAAGACGTCGTGCAGTTCGCCGAGTTGCTCTGCGAGCTTCTCGACCGCCTTGCGACGAGCCTTGATTGGCGTTGGCCACAGGCGGCCGAGCAGCGACAGATGCATGCTGTGGGTCTTGGCCGCCTTGCGCAGGTCATGGAAATCCTCGGCCTCGCCGCTCGAGGCCGCCTTGTCCAGCGCTTTGCGCGCGCGCCGCAATATGGCGCGGGCGCCCTCGGCCAGAATGTCGGCGGCCCGCTCCGGCTGGTCCGGCAAGGACAGCCTGTCGACGCGTTCGAGGCCCTCCTGGCAGGCGGCGATGGCAGCTTCTATGGCCGCGTCGAGACCGGCGCCGGCATGAAGCGCGTGCTGGCGCATCACCAGGCGATCGCGGGCGGGGCCGAGGCCGTCACCGGCGCCTTGCCCCGGAAAGGCGTCGGCCAGACGGTCGATCGTCTCGATCAAGGCGGTCGCCTCGCGCGGTCCGGCGAGCAATGCCGAGACCTGCCTGTAACGCTCATTCTCCGCGCGACAGAATGTTTCGTCACCGGAACGGACCAGACGCAACAAGGCGCGCACGCTCTTCAGTCGGTTGCGGGATTTGTGCAGTCCCTGCTCCGGCCTGTCACGCGCCGTGTCGAGATGAGTAAGCGCCTTGCCGATTTCCTCGGCCAGGATACGCCTGACCTCGCCGGTCAGCGGCAGGCGCGGATCGATGCGAAAGCTCATGCGGCGATCTCCGGAATCCCCCCGAGGGCGAGCGACGCGTTGTAGAATTTCTGTTCGCCAGTCACCTCGCGGCCGAGCCAGTCTGGCAGCATTTCATCCGGGACATCGTCCGGCGTCTCAAGTTCGGCCACCACAAGCCCCGCCAGCGCGCCGCCAAAGACATCGACTTCATAGAGATAGCCGCCATGCCTAACATGATGACGTGTCTTCTCGATGACACGCCCGATGGCGAAGCCGAGCATCTCCACGGCGTCTGCCAGCGGAATGGGATATTCGAATTCGTCGCGCTCGCGCGCCTTACTGCCGAAGCGTCAGCCTGGCCGAGGCGCCGTTGCTGATGCGCACGCGCACCGTGCGTCCCGGCGCGGCGGCGAGATAGAACTGGAGGATGCGGATGTCCGCCTCGACCAGATCCCGCCATGCCGTGCCGGAGACCAGGAACTTGCGCTCGACTTCCTTGCCCATGGCCGCGCACTAAAGCCGGCGCGGGCCGGGATGGCAAGCATGTCCGGGATCCGATTTGACTTTAATCAATCGATTGATTAAAGTATGCCACATGATCAAGTCGCCCGAAGCCCGAAATCCTCGCCGCGAGCCGCCCGCCGCGGAGATGACGCGTGAAGCCCTGGTCCGCGCGGCGCTCAAGCTGTTCGGAAGACAAGGCTTCGACGGCACCTCCACGCGCGAGATCGCGGCGGAGGCCAAGGCCAATATCGGTTCCATCGCCTATCATTTCGGCAGCAAGGAGGGGCTGCGCCTCGCCGCCGCCGACCATATCGTGGAGACCATACAGTCGGTCGCCGGCCAGGCACTCGGCGAGGCGCGGGCGCCGGCAATCGCGAACCCCGAGACGGCGCGCGCGCAACTGTTCGCGGCGCTGGAGCGGATGGTGGCATTCGTCGTGGCGCAGCCGCAGGCCGGCGAGATCGTGCAGTTCGTGCTGCGCGAGCTCTCGCACCCGACCGCGGCGCTCGACCGCATCTATGAGGGCGTATTCGAGCCGACGCATCGGCGCCTGTGCCTGCTCTGGGAACAGGCGACCGGTGAGGAGGCCGAGAGCGAGGCGACCCGGCTCACCGTGTTCACGCTGATCGGACAGGTCATCTATTTCCGCATCGGCCGCGAGGCGGTCATGCGCCGCATGGGCTGGCGCGAGATCGGCGCCGCCGAGGCCGCCAAGGTGGCGGCCGTCACATCGGACAACCTCAGCGCCATACTGGCCGCCCGGAAGGGATCGAGACGATGAGCTTTCTGTGTTCGCTGCCGCTTGCCGCTCAGCTCATCGGTGCCTGCGCACCGGCGTCGCCGTTGGCCGTCGGCTATGTCGAAGGCGACTATGTGCTGCTGGCGCCGATCGAAGTGGCGCAGGTCGAGACCGTCGCCGTCAAGCGCGGCGATCGCGTCACGTCGGGCACGACGATCGTGACGCTGGAAAACGCCGACGCGAAAATCGCGGTCGCACAGGCCACGGCGAGTCTCGCCCAGGCGCAGGCGCAGCTTGCCGATCTGCAAGTGGGCAAGCGGCCGGAAGAAATCGCCGCCCTCAAGGCCCAGGTCGACATGGCCAAGGCGCAGGCTGACGATGCCAGACGCAAATACGACCGCGCCGCCGACCTGTTCAGGCGCGGCACTGGCACGCAGGCCGACTACGACACCGCCTCCGCCACGCTGGAGACGGCCAATGCGCAGGTCGGACAGGCGCAGGCCAATCTCGCCGCCGGCGGCCTGCCGGCGCGTCCCGAGACGATCAAGGCCGCCGAAAGTCAGGTCAAGCAGGCGCAGGCCGCGCTCGACCAAGCGGCGTGGCGGCTGTCCAAGCGCACCCTGGCGGCCCCTTCTCCGGGCCGCGTCAGCGACGTCATCCGCAATCCGGGCGACACGGCAGGGCCGACCGCGCCCGTCATCTCGGTGCTGCCCGACGGCGCGGTGAAGCTCAGCGTCTATATACCGGAAGCCGCCTTCTCCTCGGTCAAGGTCGGCACCTTGCTCCGCGTCCATTGCGACGGCTGCGGCCCGGATGTGAAGGCGCGCGTCAGCTATGTCTCGCCCGATCCGGAATTCACCCCGCCGGTGATCTATTCGCTGGAGAACCGGCAGAAGCTGGTCTACCTCGTCGAGGCGCGGCCGGAGGGTGACGCCAGCGCCCTGCAACCGGGCCAGATCGTCGATGTCGAGCTGGCGGTTTCAGGGAAATGAACGTCATCGACGTGCACGGCCTGGTCAAGCGCTTCGGCGACAAGACCGTCGTCGACCATGTCACGATGACGGTGGCGGAAGGCGAGATCGTCGGCTTCCTCGGCCCCAACGGCTCGGGCAAGACCACCACCATCCGCATCATGTGCGGCCTGCTGACCCCGGACGAGGGCGAAGGCACGGTGCTGGGTTTCGACATCCTCACCGACAGCCTGCGCATCAAGCGCGAGGTCGGCTACATGACGCAGAAGTTCTCGTTCTACGAGGATCTGACGATCGGCGAGAACCTCGAATTCGTGGCGCGGCTCTACCGGCTGAAGCCGGTAGAGGAGCATGTCGCCAGGACCCTGGAGGAACTCGGCCTGACGACACGCCGCAACCAGCTCGCCGGTACGCTGTCGGGCGGCTGGAAGCAGCGGCTGGCGCTGGCCGCTTGCATCATGCACAAGCCGAAGCTGCTTCTGCTCGACGAGCCGACGGCCGGCGTCGACCCCAAGGCGCGGCGCGAGTTCTGGGACGAGATCCACCGGCTGGCCAGCGGCGGGCTGACCGTGCTGGTCTCCACCCACTATATGGACGAGGCCGAGCGCTGCCATCGCATCAGCTATATCTCCTACGGCAAGATGCTGGCGACGGGCACCGTCGCCGAGGTGGTCAGGAATGCCGGCCTGACCACTTTCGTCCTGCAGGGCCCGCGCCTCGACCAGGTGGCGCAAGCGCTCGAAGGCCGGCCGGGCGTCGACCAGGTGGCGCCGTTCGGCGCGACGCTGCATGTCGTGGGGGCCGACAGGAAGAAGCTGGAGGCGGCGCTGGCCGATGTCGAGAAGGAGCACAAGGGCGTGACGGTGGCGCCGGGCGAAACCAGCCTCGAGGACGTCTTCATCCAGTTCATGTCCGGCTCGAAGGACAACATGGCATGAACGCGGTCTTCTCCTTCGCCCGGCTCGGCGCGCTGCTGATCAAGGAGTTCATCCAGATGCGCCGCGACCGCATCACCTTCGCCATGATGCTGGGCGTGCCGCTGATCCAGCTGGTGCTGTTCGGCTACGCCATCAACAACGACCCGAAGAGCCTGCCGGCGGCACTCGTGGCGACGAGCAGCGATCCCTATACGCGCGCCATGGTCTCCGCGCTGCAGACCACCGGCTACTACCGCTTCGACCATGTGGCGCAAAGTGCCGAGGAGGCCGAATTCCTGATGGCGCGCGGCGACGTCGCCTTCGTCGTCACCATTCCGGCCGATTTCGCGCGGCGGGTGGAGCGCGGCGACAATCCGCAGATCCTGATCGAGGCCGACGCCACCGACCCGGCGGTTGCCAGCGGCGCCATCTCGACGCTCAGCACCGTCGCCGGCCAGGCGCTGCTCAGAGCGCAAGGCATGCAGGAGGCCGCCGCCGAGGCCGCCCGGGGCCAGCTCGATGTGGTCGTGCACCGGCGCTACAATCCGGAAGGCATCTCGCAATACAACATCGTCCCCGGCCTGCTCGGCGTCATCCTGCAGATGACGATGGTGATGATGACCTCGATCGCGCTGACGCGCGAGACAGAACGCGGCACGATGGAGAACCTGCTCGCCATGCCCTCGAGCCCGCTCGAGATCATGCTGGGCAAGGTGCTGCCCTATCTGGCGGTCGGCGCGGTTCAGGTCGTGGTGGTGCTGGCGGCGTCGAAGCTTCTGTTCGCCATCCCCTTCACGGGGTCGATGACGCTGCTCTTGTCGGCTGTGCTGGTGTTCGTGCTGTCCCTGGTGCTGCTCGGCTACACGATCTCGACCGTCGCGCGCACGCAGATGCAAGCGTTGCAGCTCACCTTCTTTTTCTTCCTGCCGTCGATCATGCTTTCGGGTTTCATGTTTCCCTATCGCGGCATGCCGGGCTGGGCGCAGATCTTTGGCGAGATCTTTCCCCTCACGCATTTCCTGCGCATTACCCGTGCCGTCATGCTGAAGGGCGCGCAGCTGCCGGCGGTGGCCGTGGAGATCGGCTGGCTGATGGTGTTCGTGGCGCTGTTTGCCGGCGTCGCCCTTGTCCGCTTCCGCCGCACGCTGGACTAAACAGCCCCCGGAAGGTTGGAACCATGCTCCTGCGCCGGCGTTGTCGATCAGCCTCGCCGCTGCCACTTGCGGGCCAAGATGGCCTCCTCAGTGCAAGCGAAGCCTTTGGCATCTCGAAGTCCAGCCGGATCATCTGGCGGGATCCGGAATGCCATCACAACAACGGGATAGAGCACAGACTTGCAAGTGTATTGCGCTCTATCGACCAGCAATGGAGGCAATGATGAGACTGTATCTTTCCGCCACCGCGGCCGGGCTTCTGCTTGCCGGCATCGGTGCCGCCGCCGCTCAGGACGTGATCATCGAGCCGCAGCAGGAGACCGTCATCCGCGAATATGTGCACAAGAAGCCGATCGCCTCGGTCGACCTGCTGGGCGTCCAACTGGCCATCGGCTCGACCTTGCCGGACACAGTGGAACTGCATGCGATCGATGTCCCTGATGTGCAGTACCGCTATGTCGTCGTCAACGGTCAGACCGTCCTCGTCGATCCCGGAACCCGTCGCATCGTGAAGGTCATCGACTGACGGCACTGGGGCAATTCCAGGAAAAGTGCGCAGCGGTTTCCATCCGGAATTGCGAAACAACAAGGCTGCCCGCCCTGCCACGCGGGGCGGGCCTCAGGCGGCAGCAGCCATGATCTTGGCATAGGCGTCGAAATCGACATTGCCGCCAGAGAGCACCACGGCCACGCATTTGCCGGCCAGGTCGATCCTACCCGACGAGAGCGCCGCCAGCCCGACGCAGCCGCCGGGCTCCACGACCAGCTTGAGATGGGCCATGGCGTCGCGCATGGCCTGCTTCGTCGCCTCCTCCGAGACGGCAATGCCGCCGGCCAGCGTCCTGCGATTGATCTCGAAGGTGAGCGCGCCCGGCTCGGCGACGAGAAGCGCGTCGCAGATCGAGGTGTGGCCGGGCTCGTTCGCTACCCTGGCGCCCTCGGCCAGCGACCGGCTGGTGTCGTCGAAAAATTCCGGCTCTGCCGCCCAGACGGCGGTGGCGGGCGAACCGTCCTTGACCGCGATCGAAATCCCGCTGCTCAGCCCGCCACCGCCACAGGGAACGATGACGGCGTCGAGGTTCACGCCATGCGCCTTGGCCTGACGCAGCAGTTCGAGGCCGATCGTGCCCTGGCCAGCGATGATGGCGGGATCGTCATAGGGCGGCACCAGGACCATGCCCTTCTCCACGTAAGGCCGAACCACGGCCACGCGGTCTTCGCGGACGCGATCGAAGGCGACCACTTCGGCGCCCATCTTGCGGACATTTCCGATCTTCACGGCCGGGGCGTCCGACGGCATGGCGATGACCGCCCTGACGCCGAACATGGCGGCGGAAGCGGCAACGCCTTGCGCATGATTGCCCGAGGAAAAGGCGACCACGCCGCGGCCGCGCTCCTCGGCCGATAGCGAGGACAGCTTGTTGTAGGCGCCGCGGAACTTGAACGAGCCGGTACGCTGCAGCGTTTCCGGCTTGAACAGGATGCGACCGCCGAAGCGGCTGTTGAGCTCGGGCGATTCGATCAGTGGCGTCTCGACGATAAGGCCGGAGAGCCGGGCGGCGGCGGCGTGGATATCGGCGATGCCGGGAGGCGTGGTCATGGCGGGTCCTGTAGATGTGGTTCGGCCATGGTGCACGCAAAGGGCCGCGCGAGGCCAACAAAAAAATGTAACCGTCACAAGGTTTGGGGTCACGACGGCCAGCAGTGCTGGCCGTCACCTGCCTGCCGGTCCGTCCAGTTCAACCCTCACCCCAACAACGTCCGCTGCCGCTTGTTGCCGCCGGCCTTGCGCCAGGCGTTGAAGCGATGGGTGGCGGCGGCGAAGGAAATCTTCATCTGCTGGGAGACCGAATAGCGCGACTTGCCTTCGTCGAACATGCGGTAGCAGCACTCGACGCCTTCCTCGGTCAGCTTGCCGTCGAGGGTCTTGTTGTGCGGGTTGGCCGGGTCGAACTTCTCGATCTGCTGCTCGACCAGGCCTTTCAGGCGCTGCAGATCGGCCTCAATGCTGGCGATGAGGTCGAGGACAGGTTTCGGGTCGAAGTGATGGGCGTGCGGCTTTGCTGTCATCGAACTTCCTCGGTTGTTGGCTTGAGTTCCGTCATATAAGTGAACATTTGCCAATAATGAAGGGCCGGCGCCGGATAGCTGCTTCAACAAATCTTGACCGGCCCCCAGGCACACGATTGACCGATGCGGCGGCAAACTTTAGTTTAGAACAATTCTAAACTAGGGTGATTTCCTCATGCTTTCCCGTGTTTTCGGCTTCGGCCGCCGTTCCTTCGATTCGCTCTCCGAACAGGAGATCCTGGCGCTTGCCATCTCGTCGGAAGAAGACGACGGTCGCATCTATCGCGCCTATGCGGATGGGCTGGCGGAGGATTTTCCGCAATCAGCCAAGATGTTCGAGGACATGGCCGAGGAGGAGGACGGTCATCGCGACGCGCTGATCGAGCTTTTCCGCAGGCGTTTCGGCGAGCGCATTCCGCTGATCCGGCGCGAGCATGTGAAGGGTTATTACGAGCGCAAGCCCGACTGGCTGGTCAAGCCGCTCGGCATCGAGCAGGTACGCCGCCAGGCCGAGGCGATGGAGCGGCAGGCCTATCTGTTCTATGTCGAGGCGGCCAGGCGCACCACCGATGCCTCGACCAGAAAGCTGCTCGACGAACTGGCGGCGGCGGAACAGAGCCATGAGAGCATGGCGCAGCGGTTGGAGCAGCAGCACGTGCCGGGCACCGTGAAGGTCGAGGAGGCGACGGCCGAGCAGCGCCAGTTCATCCTCACCTATGTGCAGCCGGGACTGGCCGGACTGATGGACGGTTCGGTATCGACGCTGGCGCCGATCTTCGCCGCCGCCTTTGCCACGCACGACACCTGGCAGACGCTTCTCGTCGGCCTCGCCGCCTCGATCGGCGCCGGCATCTCGATGGGCTTCACCGAGGTCGCCTCCGACGACGGCAAGCTGTCGGGCCGGGGTTCGCCGGTCAAGCGCGGCCTGACCGTGGGCATCATGACGACGCTCGGCGGCCTCGGCCATGCGCTGCCTTACCTCATCCCGCATTTCTGGACGGCGACAGCGGTTGCCGCCGTGGTGGTGTTCTTCGAACTCTGGGCGATCGCCTTCGTCCAGAACCGCTACATGCAGACACCCTTCCTGCGCGCCGCCTTCCAGGTGGTGCTCGGCGGCGCGCTGGTGTTCGCGGCGGGCGTGCTGATCGGGAACGCTTAGGCGCTTCTTCCTTCTCCCCTTGTGGGCCTGTTGCGTTATTAGGGTCGGAGCGCAAGAGGAGAAGTAAGGGCCAATGCGGGGTGCCCTTCGGCGCGGGT
>NZ_VFWA01000008.1:0-234226 GCF_006442295.1 Mesorhizobium sp. B2-3-2
CGCAGACCGCCCCGAGAAGCCCCGCGCCCCCCCCACCAGACATCAGTGGCGGCATAGGCATTGGTGGTGTGTTTTAGCTGCGGCAACGATGGCGCCGGTCCGTCGGGCCCTGCTGCTCAGCTGAATGGACGCGCGTTAAACCACAATGCGTCCGCCGTAAGAGCGTACCAATCTGATCTTGCCGGCGCCTGATCAAGGAGTAGCCAAGCGCACAAACGCACCATCTGCGCGAACACGACGCCCGATGGAGCACTGGCCGTTATTGATCGTTGGCGGGGTCAATGGTTTGCGAATGTCCTGCCGCTCAGCCCGCATGGTTTCCCGCTTCGCTAAGGGGCAAAATCACCCACGCGTCAGCATCTTCTCGGACAATTAGCGTGAGGCGGGCAGCTTTTCGGATGCGGAAACAGTCGGCGCAGACGTCTAAACAGGCAATGATCGCTCGATACCGAGAACTAAACAGAAGTCGAATTATATTAAATGCTGTGACCGAGTTCGCGATCGTGTCAATTTTACCGTCAACGTCTGCCAATGATTTTCAGACGTTCTGCTGAACTTCGAACTTAGGCCCCGCTGTCACGTCGCTGCTCAAGAATTATTGCCGTTGCCGAAGAGCAACAGGGGGGCAGAGTTCCTCGCATCATGATCTCTGTCAGTCCATTTAAGGTTTGCCTTTTGGGTGAAGCTGAGATCATACATTAGCCGGAGATGATGCATTCCTAAATTCCTAGTTAGCTGAGATCATAGATTCCTAATTAGTTGATTTGTGGAGATCGGCACCATGGCTGCGCGCGCAAGCGGGGAAGCTGCGGGCGGGCCCTTCCCGGAAGAGAGCGAACCGGCCGAAGCCTCGCCCGATCTCACCTATTCGATGTCGGCTGGGCTGGTGGCGCGGCTGAAGGCGCTGGATATTGCGCTCGCGGTCACCTCATACCAGTCCGGCCTGTTCTATCTCATCGGCCGCAACCCGATGACCGGCGGGCTCAACGTTCACCAGACGCCGATTCTACGGCCGATGGGGCTGGCCCATGCCTCCGACGGGACGCTCATGCTAGCGGCAGGCTTCCATCTCGTGCGCTTCGTCAACGCGCTGGAAGCGCACCAGCGGGCCAATGAGATCTTTGACGCCTGCTACGTGCCGCGCACCGTGCACGTGACCGGGGAACTCGACGCGCATGACGTCGGCATAGGGGCGGCCGGCCAACCCATATTCGTCAATACACGCTTCAACTGCCTTGCTGTCCTGTCAGACCGCTACAGCTTCGCGGAAGTGTGGCGGCCGCCTTTCGTCTCGACGCTGGTAGACGAGGACCGATGCCACCTGAATGGCTTGGCGATGCAGGAGGGCGAACCCGCCTACGTCACGGCTGTCAGCCGTTCCGACACAATCGACGGCTGGCGCGACCGGCGCTCCGACGGTGGCGTCGTGATCGACGTCAGGACCGGCACGATCGTGTGCGAGGGGCTCTCCATGCCACATTCGCCGCGCCTTCACCGCGGTACACTGTGGCTGCTCAACTCCGGCACCGGCGAGCTCGGATGCGTGGAGCTGCCGAAGAATGGCGGTACGGGCCGCTTCGACCCAGTCGCGTTCTGCCCGGGCTTCCTGCGCGGGCTGGCATTTTGCGGGAAGTACGCATTCGTAGGACTTTCCAAGCCGCGCTACCGGCGCTTCGAGGGGTTGGCGCTCGACGCCCGCCTTGCGGCAGCCGATTCGGAGCCATGGTGCGGCATCCAGGTCATCGACCTTGAGAAGGGTAACTGCGTCGACTGGTTCCGCATCGACGGCCAGGTGGCCGAGCTCTACGACCTTGCCGTGATCCCCGGCTTCGCCTGCCCGATGGCAGTGAGCCCGGGCTCGGCCAACGCGGCAACCGTCGTCAGCCATGCGCCGGGTGGGGCGCTGCCGCAATTGCCATCGAACGATTCTCTCGCGGTGGCTGTCGTGCCGCCCTCGGCAGCCAACGACCAAGGTATATGAGTGGGTGACAATCATGAGGCAGGGTGCGAAACTGCGAAATACGGACGGGCCGGCGCTCAGTCTGCGCCACCGATTTGTGCTCGGTAGTGCGCTCGCGACGAGCGCGTTCTTGGGCGGCTACCGTGGATATGTCCGCCGTGCCTCTGCCGACTGCACGCTTCTCGGCGGTACCTACACCTGCGGTGGCACGCTCACGGCGGAACAGGCGCTCCCCGACGAACCACAGCCCCTGACCGTGACCACAGTCCCTGGATTCAGCATCGACACCAGACTAGCCAGCGAGGGGAGCGGCGGCAACGCCTTCACGCTGACCGGCACAGGTGGCTTGACGTTCACCGACAACTATTCATCCACTATTGTTGGCCAACTTAACGGTATCGAAGCCCGCAACAATGGGGGTGGCGCGTTGTCGATCACGACAACGGGCACAGTGATGGGCACGGCAGGCGCCGGCCTCCTCGCAATCAACAGCTCGGCCGGTACCGATCTGACAATCAAAGCGGCGGAGGTGACAGGTGGGTACGCCGGCATTAGCGCATACAATCTCGGGAGCGGGGAGCTGTATATCGCGGCCACCGGTGCAGTAAAGGGAGCGACGTATAGTGGCATTTTCGCTCGCAACTATGGAACCAATCTTACGATAAAGGTCGCGGATGTGAGCGGAGGATCCTCAGGCATCGTCGCCCTTAACAATGGAAGCGGTGCGCTTTCGATCACTGCCACTGGCGCTGTCAGCGGCGAGGGAATGGGCTATGAATCTTGCGAGTGCAGACTTGGGGCAGACGGCATCTACGCCAACAACGATGGAACCAATCTGACGATCAACGCCGTAGACGTGAGCGGTGCATCCTCCGGCATCGTCGCCCTTAACAATGGAAGCGGCGCGCTCTCGGTCACCACCACTGGCGTGGTGAGCGGTGCGGGTGCTGTAGGGTATCCCTTTACCTCTTACGGCAGCGGGGGATACGGCATTGCCGCAATCAACAGGGGAAGCGGCGCCTTGTCGATCAATGCCACCGGTTCAGTGACAGGCACGACAAATATCGGCATTCTTGCCGACAACAGTTCCGGTGCAGATCTCACGATCAGCGCTGCGAATGTGAGCGGTGGCATAGATGCCATCCGCGCTCTCAATGGGGGCACAGGCTCATTGTCGATCACCGCCACTGGCATGGTGACAGGCAATGGCGGCGCGGGCATCTACGCGCGCAACGAATCCGCCGTCACCAGTTCGACGACCACGGTGACGGTGGGAAGCGGCGCGACAGTAAGCGGAACCACGGTCGGCATCGAGCTTGTGTCGGGCACCGGCCGCGCAGCGAGCGTGAATAACGCCGGTTCAATCGCAGGCGCAACGGGTATTCTCGCAAACACGGCGGCCGCGGTGACGATCTCCAACACAGGCTCGATCACCGGCACTGCCGGCAGCGCGATCGATCTGACCGCGAGCGCCCCCAACACTATCAACCAGATGGCCGGTATCATCAGCGGCAATATCCTGCTTTCGGGAGGCAGCCCGGACTTGGTCAGCGTAACGGGCGGCACGATCACGGGCTCGGTGTTTGGTCTTGGTGGTGGCAACAGCTTCAATGCGAGCGGCGGTACGATCGATGGCTCGATCTTCGCAGGCAGCCAGAACGACACAGTGATCATTTCGGGCACCGCAAAGATCCAGGGTAATGCCGCGATCGGGCCTGATGCAGTCGGACTTGAAGACGGCGATGACACATTCAGGATGACCGGCGGTCATCTTGGCAGCGCCGTGAGCGGCGGCAACGGCAACGACACCCTGACCGTCGACGGCGGCATAATCGACTCCTTCGTCGCGGGTAATGATGGCGCCGACCAGATCACCGTCTCGGGCGGCTCGATCGGCGGCGATGTCACAGGGGGCAGCGGTATCGACCAGGTCGCGATGTCAGGCGGTTCAATCGCCGGTGATGTCGACGCCGAAACGGTCACTCTGACTGGCGGCGCAATCGGTGGCAATATCACCGGTCTATCCAGTCTCGTCATCAACGACCCGCTTTCGCCAGCGCCAATCAGCCTGCGCGACGGAGTCGTCTTCAGCGGAACCAACGCCGTTGCCACCATCATCGATACTGACCTCTCTGCGGGCGGCACGAAGACCCAGTTGTTTGAAGGATTTGACAGCGTCACCGTCGACCCGTCGACAATCAAATTCGGCACGGGCATGAATTTTATTAACTTGCTGAATTTGGTGGATGGCTCCACGCTCATCATCAATGGCAATGCCGGTCTGAGCGGTAGGGCCAACGTGGTTGGGTCGACCATCACCATGCTCGATGGCGTTGCCGATGACATATTCACCCTTGGCGGTCTTGCGCTCAACAATGCCCAGCTAGGGCTCGATATCGATCAGCAGACGGTCCAGGCGGACAAGATCGTCACCGGCACGTTTTCGGCCACCGGCACCAACACCATCCTCGTCAATCTTCTGGGCACACCGCAATTCGCCCAGGCGACCGATATCCCGATCATCGTCTTTGCCAGCGGGCCGGTTACCGGGACCTTCAATGTCCTGGGCATTCCCGGCACGCCGGGTTCGCTTTTTACCTATCAACTCGTAACTGGCCCAGGCGGCTTGTTCCTGCGCGCCACACCAGCCAATTTCGGCATTGCCGCGGCGCCCACCAGCGCCACCAATGCCGGCGCGGTCGAGGTGGCAATCGACGCTGTCTATGGCATAAACCGCGACGCACTCGATGCCGACCTTCCTCTCTCGCCCGCAAGCGGCTCTGGAATGGTGCCGGTTTCGTCTAGCTTCGGCGTCTTTGCCTCCGGCCAGTTCGCTCATACCGAGCATGACGGCTACAACATCAGCGGCGGTGGTTTGAATGGCGCCGGCCCGAGCTTCGATGCCAATGATTTTTCGGCCGCCATCAGCCTGGATTTCAATGCCGCCAAACACTTCCAGTTCGACAAGGAGTATGGCCTGAACATCGGCGTTTTCGCCGGCTATGCCTCGACCGACGTCAGCCTCGGTGCGTTCAACGGGTTTGATGCCATCGGCGAAGGCACAAACAAGGCCGGCATGTTCGGCGGTTACGCGCTGTTTCGCATGGACTACAACTACGCGCTAGTCTCCGCCTCCGGCTTCTTCGGCGGAAGCGATGTGACCAACGGCGTGCTCGGCACCACTGGCAGCTATGACACCAGGGGCTACGCCGTTACGGGATCGGTCGGCCACATCTTCACCCTGGGCGAACGCACCCGATTTGACCTGCGTGGCGGACTGCTTGGCGTTTCGTTCCGCGGCGATCCCTATACTGACAGCGGCGGCAACGAGTTCGGCAAGAGCCAACTCTCCTTTGGCGCGATCAAGTTAGAGCCCGGCATCTATGGCGATTACACGCTTAGCAACGGCATGGTG
Source organism: Mesorhizobium sp. B2-3-2 (assembly GCF_006442295.1). NCBI lineage: Bacteria > Pseudomonadati > Pseudomonadota > Alphaproteobacteria > Hyphomicrobiales > Phyllobacteriaceae > Mesorhizobium > Mesorhizobium sp. B2-3-2. The sequence continues at coordinate 5,376 of NZ_VFWA01000008.1, forward strand.
TTCAGCCCCTATGCGCGAGGCGAATTGCAGCAGCGTTTCGACTACAAGAATACGACCGAAATCGGTACCCGAAAGATCGACTTCGACGATGCGGATTTTTCCATGGCGCTAACGGCAGGGTTCAATCTGAAGATATCGGAGTTGACCACCGTCAACGGCGAAGTCCGTGGCAAGGCGTCGTCTGACAGTTCCACCATCGGCGCCAAGCTCGGAATAAAGATTGCCTTCTAGCTAGTCGCTCGTGGGCACCAGAGCGGCTTATGTCTCGTGCGGCGACCCGTGCCCGATAGGTGCTACGCTCGGCGATCGAGCACAGCAATGCGACATTTGTTTTTCCTGACGCAGAAGGCTAGCATAAGCAGCCATCAAACCGTGCTGCCGTTTCATCAATGCTTAGAATTTCGGGAACTCTTCTCAAGGTCGGGTCAACCCGTGTGCTGGTTGAGGTTCGTCCCGATTTTGGCGGGGGCCATATTCGACACGGCGCTCAACAGCCGAGTCTCGAAACATGGGAACGTGTCTCGCCGCCCACGACCCTTGACGCGCTTGTTCGAGAACTGCAGCGGCAATTTCCCCACATGAACATACACGTTACTGGCGGAATGCGGACCGTCCGCCGCCAAGCTGAATTGATGGCGGAGCGGCGGCTTTCGAACCGTACGCAGTTCCTGAGGGTATATCGTCAGGCCCAGCATATTCGGGAGATGGACGAATGGGCCGCTCAACATTCTCGCGCTACCCGATCGCAAGCCATCGAGGCGTTCGAACAGATAATACACCGAGCCCGCGCACGCGGGGCTACGGTTAGCAACCATCTGGATGACCGCGCCCGCGATATTTCCATTCCACTTGGAAATCATCGCCAGCAAACCGAAGTGCAGCGCGCGCTGGAAAGTTGGGGCGCGCATGTCGGCCCGGAGCCGGATGCAACCCACGGGCCGCATTGGCACGTCGACTACACGCCACCAATCGGGCGTAGGCCTTGAATGTGCGCTGCGGAAGAGCGGCTCAATGCGCTCGCCGTCGCGTAGCGCAGCTCCTGCTGTTGTTGAGCCGGGAACCCTAGCCGAGATTTAGTCGCTCATGGGGCAGTACCGGGACGGACAGGGCCGCGGAGAAGCTATTAGTGACCGCGAAATCCTGGCGCGCCTCGCAAAGATCAGCACATGCCATATCTGCCGGACCCCACAATCCAGGTCAAGCCGGGCGAACTGCTTCCGCCTCCCCTTCAAGTCTGTCCGGTGTATATTCGACCGAGCTCAACGAATCGAGTAACTGCGTCGACAAGCGCACCTCTAATCCCATTCATCTCAATTCCCCCAGCTCGAACCTAACACTTCCCAATTCAGTTAGACGAGCCAAAAGGGGCGCTTGCCACACCAAGGTGTATCCCCATAGCTGTCTCAAATGTATACATTTTGAGATTTCATTTACACGGTCCCACTCTTGCGCCCCATGCCACGTCCTAATACGAACTTGGCATCTGATGGGAGTCGACACATGAGCAACGAAGCAGATCACCGCGCATCCGCGCTTGCCGAGCTAACCGCGGATGTTGTTGCCGCATATGTCAGCAACAACCCAGTGCCGGCCGGCGAATTGCCAAGCCTCATTGTGTCTCTACACGCTTCCCTCTCTGGTCTTAGCAAGCCGGTCGCACCGGCAGTCGAGACGTCGCAGGTCCCTGCGGTCAATCCCAAGAAGTCGGTCACGCCCGACTTCATGATCTGCCTTGACGACGGCAAGAAGTTTAAGTCGCTGAGACGCCACCTTCGTCAGCTTGGTATGACGCCAGACGAGTACCGCGCCAAGTGGGGCTTGCCGCATGACTATCCAATGGTTGCGCCCAACTACACGGCCCAGCGATCGGCACTGGCGAAGGCAAGTGGCTTGGGCCGCAAGGCTGTGCCTCTCGCGCCGGTAAAGAAGTCGCCAGCCAAGCGTTTGGCAAAGTGACCCGCCTATCGATCGCCGAAGAGCTTGAAAGCGCCGCGGTACCAGGTGGTGCTCGGCTGCGTCGGCTACTTCGGATAGTCAGCCTGGACCACAATGCGCGTATAGGCGCACTCGACCTGGAACACAGCTTCAACCCTGGTGTCAGTCGATCCTCTGGCCACGCCAACGAAGCAAGACCAGAACCAGCGGCCGGCGGATGGGCCGTGAAGCTCTTTCTTGATGCGACCGACGCTGCGGCCCTGAAAGTCGCCGCAGAAGTCAAATGGCGACGGCGGGCCGCCTATGACCGTCCGGCCCCACTGGAGACGAACGCGGGCGCCTCGATCCATGACATACCGAAATGCGCCTTCCTTCGACTCAAATGTCCCGAGGATCGTACTGCCATCCACGACCTGCCAGCCGCGTTGATCGGCGAGACGAACGATGAGGCGATCGGGTGCCATCAAGCCGATTTAGTGCAGGCTAGGTCAGTTCGCCAAGCCAGCGTCGTGGTAGACGACCGCATCGAGAATCGTATTGTAAACGCTGACAGTATCTTCCTCGATTTCGGCGTAGCTAGAAGCCCGCGCCACTTTGCCGGTGAGCGCGGGCCGATCGGAGGGCCGATCTTCAGCAGGCGACGGTGGCTCCGCCTGCCGCAGCATAAACCTTTAGAGGGGGCTAATGTTCTGTCAACCCGGAACCCGGTTACTGTCCGCTTATCCCCGGTCGAACGTCGGCTTCCAATCGCGGTTTCGCTCCCGCTGCTGGCCTTCGTAGTCAGGAATGCATGTTAAGAACACCGGCAGGCGATCACGCCCAGCGGCCTTGCAGTTTGCGCAGCTAAAGTGACGCACCAATGGCCGCCTTCAGGAGCAGCTCGACGCGCTCAAGGCCCCTCCTCTCGAAGCGCCATTAAAGGTCACCTCGGGCCGCCCTACGTTTCAGGTCGGCAGCATTCAGGAGGTCGATTAGGTCGTCGGCATACTCCATTTCGAGACCCTCGGCGGGCGTGCCATACACATCCGCCGGCTGCCCGGTGAACACATCGAACACCGTCCAGGTCCCGTCCGGTTCCTTCCTGAGGTCAAATCTCTGCTGCGCCATGAGGGTTAATCTAGGGTTCCCTTGTGAGCCTCTTCAATGGCGTCCAGCAGTGAGGTTAGCGTTGGTGGCAGCGCAGGTTCAGCCTCCAACCCAAAGACCCTCTGTACTTGTCGGCAATTGTCCTCGTTGCGTATCAAATCACGAAGATGGTCAGCGACGGTCTTGTGACCGGCTTTGTCGCGCTTGGCCATTATGCTGTCCCCGACATTCCCCGCAACGTATTGTCAGACAAATGGTTCCCCTGCGGGGTCGGAATGTTTGCTAGAAGTCTCTGAGGATGCACCAGGTCATGCGGTCCTCCCGCTTGAGAGGCTCCAGATTTGAACGGTTCGCCCTTTTAAGAAAGTCACCCGAAAGAGCGATTCGGTCGGCAATTGGAGGTAGATGCCCAGGAAACCCAAAAAAGCCCGCCCCGGCGTGAGCCGAGACGGGTAATTTGAGCCGACGCCGACGGGGTGGGGGGCGGAGGGAGGGCATCGGCTAGACCCCTAACCTCTCACGGCGCTGGTCGTTCCGGGCTGAAAGCGAAAAAACCTGCCACCGTTTCGGCAGCGGGGCGAGGCCTGGATCTAACCTGTAGCCTCACTCAGTCGGGCGTAGCCTCGTTCAAGATGTTGTTGACAGCGAGATCAAGGAGAATCGCGAAAAGCATACGAGCTGGTAGGCGGTCAGTCATGGCCGGTATAAGAAATGTTAAAACCGGTTCCGTCACAGGCGTCAGGCTGATTGAATTACAAGCTCGGCGGTGAGCCAAAAGCCGGCCGCCATAAACACCAAGATCACTGCCGCGAAGAACAATATGCGCATGCCCCCCCCCCAGTTCGCGGCCCGCCAATTAGCACACAACAAAATGTACCTGCGACCTTCTTTGTCGGTTAGGGCCTCGACCAAGAACAGGACACAGGGCGCGCCTGGCGACCTTGAGGCCTTCTGCAAGGAGACGTGGCCTGATGACCATGGCCGCCGCCTGGAGAACGAGGGCGGGGCCCCACTGCACAGCCAGAGCTGTTCCGGCTACTCAGCGACGGCAAGACCGGCGACATCCTGCTTGTCGATGGACAGGCCAATCTCGTCGACCAGTTTGCGGCGGAGTGCGACGGCGTAATCACTCTTGTTGGCCGGCGCGATGACGAATGCGCTGGGTCCGCCTATGACATTCTCAGCGAAGTAACTTGTGAGATCGTATTTCACACTCCGAATAAGTGGGGATATGACGATCGCATTGATGGTAAAACCCTTCGAGATCGCCCGAAGTCGGCTCTGCTGAACCGGCAAGCCGTCGTTGTTTGTCCCATTGCCGGCGATGTCTATTATCTTTCTTGCCGCCGCTCCCGGAAAGTATTCGAGGAGCAGACTTCCCTCGTCAATGGCGAAGGATATGGACGTATCGCCTCCAGTGTGCCCGTAGCCTCTCTGGGCGCGTTCGAGGATGGCGGATGCCGCAGCCTTCCCGTCGCTGAGCCCACAGACCCGTGTCCATGGCAAAACCATGTGCAAATGCCCGCGACTTGCCCATTCAAAATAGGTTATGCCCACGCACCCAATACGGTTGCGGGTGATGGCGGCCATGACCTCTGGTGCATACATTGCTGAGGCATGCCCTTCGCGCAGCATGTCGGCTGTCGCTGCATCGACCGACGACGACATATCCACCGCGAACACGATCGCCGCATCGACATCGGCGGCATAGGCCGGCAACGCCAACAATGCCGACGCTACGGGTATCGTCAACCTTCCCAACGGGTTCATTGGAACTTGTCCCTTCCAGAACATATCTCATGAAGGTACTAAATTAGCAATATCTGATGCAAACAGGGCACGGCCCGCCAGTCCAGCAAACCTCGTCTGCCCGTCCGCAGGGGTATAGTCCAACGGTCACTCGGAAACGTGCCCGAAAGGGTGTCCGTTAGGATTGACTTCTGTCTGTTGATTGCCACCGAGAACTGACCCGGTAGCACAGGAATTTCCATCGAGAATTGACCCATGTTTGAACCTTGCCCTGCGTGTTTTCAGCGGGGGCTACGGAGTGATCGACATGGCATTACTGAGCGTGATCCGACGCTGGCATTTTCGAGAGCATCTATCGATCCGGGAGATAAGCCGCAGGACCGGCCTAGCCCGGAATACCATCCGCAAATACCTGCGCCAGGGCAGCGTGGAACCGAAGTTCAAAGTGCCTGATCGGCCGAGCAAGCTTGATCCGTTTGCGGACCGGTTGTCGGCGTGGCTGAGGACGGAAGCCAAAAAGAACCGCAAGCAGAAGCGCACTCTGAAGCAGTTGCATGCCGAGCTGATGAGCCTTGGCTATCAGGGGTCTTATGGTCGTGTTGCCGCTTTCGCTCGGGAGTGGAAGGCGGATTTGCAGAGAGAGTCGCAGACAACAGGGCGTGGGACATTCGTGCCGCTTGCGTTCGATCCGGGTGAAGCTTTCCAGTTTGACTGGTCGGAGGACTGGGCGATTATCGGCAATGAGCGCACTAAGCTGGAGGTGGCCCATACGAAGCTCAGCTACTCCAGAGCCTTCATCGTCCGGGCCTATCTCCTGCAGACGCACGAGATGCTCTTTGATGCCCACAATCATGCGTTCCGTGTCTTTGGCGGCGTTCCCCGGCGCGGCATTTACGACAACATGCGCACGGCGATCGACAAGGTCGGACGTGGCAAGGAGCGGGACGTCAATGTCCGGTTCCTGGCGATGGCAAGTCACTATCTCTTCGAACCTGAGTTCTGCAACCCGGCATCTGGCTGGGAGAAGGGACAGGTTGAGAAGAACGTTCAGGACGCTCGTCATCGGCTGTGGCAGCCCCTGCCGCGCTTTCCGTCGCTGGAAGCCCTGAACGATTGGCTGGAGCTTCGATGCAAAGAGTTTTGGCAGCAGACCGCGCACGGGAAGATGCGCGGCACCATCGCCGATATCTGGGCTGAGGAAGTGCAGGCTCTGATGCCGACATCGCGCCTCTTCGACGGCTTTGTCGAATATACCAAGCGAGTTTCCCCGACCTGCCTCGTGCACCTGGAGCGTAACCGCTATAGCGTTCCGGCATCCTTCGCCAATTGGCCTGTCAGCCTTCGGGTCTATCCAGATCGCATCGTTGTTGCTGCAGAAGGCCTGATCATCTGTGAGCACCGACGCATCATCGACCGCTCCCATGATCGGCCGGGACAGACGGTCTACGATTGGCGGCACTATCTGGCGGTCGTGCAGCGCAAACCCGGTGCCCTTCGTGATGGCGCACCGTTCACCGAGCTTCCCGAGACCGTCAGGACGCTGCAGCAGCACCTTCTGAAGAAGCCAGGTGGTGATCGCGAGATGGTCGACATCCTGGCGCTTGTCCTGCAGCACGACGAACAGGCCGTGCTCTTGGCCGTCGAGATGGCGTTGAAGTCCGGCGTTCCGACCAAGACCCATGTGCTGAATCTGCTGCATCGCCTGGTCGACGGCAAGTCCTCCACGCCACCGACTATCGACGCGCCCCAGGCCTTGACCCTCACCAACGAACCCAAGGCCAATGTCGAACGCTACGATGCCCTGAGAAAGAATGCGGAGGTGCGCTATGCGTCATAATCCAGCCAGCGGCGCAATTGTCATCATGCTGCGGAGCCTGAAGATGCACGGCATGGCACAGGCTGTCGGCGAACTCACCGGACAGGGATCGCCGGCGTTCGAAACCGCCGTTCCCATCCTGTCGCAGCTCCTCAAGGCCGAGACGGCAGAACGCGAGGTCAGATCGACGGCTTATCAGCTCAACACGGCACGCTTTCCAGCCTATCGTGATCTGAACGGCTTCGACTTCTCAAGCAGCGAGGTCAACGAGGCTAATGGCGACGATGCCAAAAGCAGCGGTTTGGAAGGCAATGTCTGTTTGCTGGTGGTGGCTACGAATACCAGCATAGGCGGTAATGTACCCGAGGTATCCAGCTCCTAGCGCGACTTGTATCTGCAACGGAGATTGAAAAAACTGCTCCATTAGAAAGCCCCCTCGCTGGATCAATTAAGCTTACGCCAGTTCTATGGCGACCGCCATTCTTCTTTACTGAGGTATTCGCGGCATTCCACGGATGCTGACGATCCATAGGCCGGCCGTTGAGCGCGTGGTGGTGAGGTGCGCACGTGCTTTCGTGGTGGTCCGGATCGACTACTAGCGCCCAGCTGCCCTTCTGCGGGACACGGTGGTTCACGATAGTAGCGCGTGTAACTATGCCCGACCTTAAGGCAGTGCTCGCATAGCGGTTGCTTAGCGCACTTGGCGCTGTGCGGATGCCCATAGCTTTAGATTGTACCAAGCGTCGCGCGCAGCCAAGCGCCACGGGTACATGCAACCGTCACTTGACCTGGACTCCAACCAGCCGGCACTGTCGTGCGGAACGCGCCCGATGGCGCGCGAGCTCGCAACGGCGTCACCGGCGATGATGCGCCATTCATTCGGCGGAGCGGAACGGGCCAGTAAAGAGCTGAATAGCCCGGCCGGTCTCCGTGTGACACAGGATTCGTGGGCTAGACCATGCTCCCGGTGCTGATCCGGAACGGTCGAACATTGCACCCTTTTGCGGCGTCCCACAATAACTGCCCATTAGCAGGCTCTTGCCTACTGGCGCCGCCACTCCAGAATCCAAAGCATGGCAAGCGGCATCAAGATTGGCGACCAACTGAGCGAGCTCGGTCCTGGTCTCCAATCTCTGCGAGCGAGGAGTCACCTGTCTGTGAACCACTGCCGTCGGGACCTTGACGGCCATCGGGGGGGCATGGCTGTTTCTGAAGCAGGGCCTTCAGGCTATTCTCGAATCCTTTTGACCTCGTGCGGATTTCGGCGATGTCGCGGCCGCTGAGCGTAGCCCTGCCTGAGAGCGAAAGGCCGATCAGGTACATGGCCTTGTCGCGCGCCTGATGAACATTGGCCGGCCTTTGCCGGATCAGCCGCCGCCACGCAATTTTCTCGGCAAGGATTGCTCCCGCGCTGGCGAGATCGATCGCTATGACGCGATAAAGCGATCCACCGCACCGTTGGCGAGCGGCAGTTAACTTTGTCACAAGTCGTAGTCGCTTTCTGTGCCGCTGAATGGCACGATCGGTTCCGCTCACGAAAATCATCCGCGAGATCCTCCGGCGCCAGTTCCAGAGTTCAGGCCACTGCTTGCCCGGCCAGGTGGGGCGCGCTTTGGGACCAAAGTACCGTCTCCGAGACCCCGTAGATTTCTTGGGTGGTTCGAAGGGCATCGGGGCTGATCTCGACCATCAGACCAATGATCGATATGCCGTCGCGCCGCAGCGGCCGACCCAGTCGCTTGGGGTTCCAGCCAATGGAGGCGAAACGAGGCTGCCAATAGTCCTCGCAAACGATGGTCAAGTACCGGATCTCGCGTTGCAGGCAGTATTCCTGGATTCCGCAGTAGACGATACCTGCCGCCTGGCATGACCTGCCCGGCGCGCGCAGCGCCTTGATCACAAAAAATCGGGTCCACTCATACGTATCGGCTCGGCATTTCACGCCGCCCCGTGCCAGTTCCGGAAACACCTCACTCATCAGATGCGGCTGCACGCTTGGAACCAACCGCGATCCAGCAACCACGCCGAGCTGAGGCGATATTCCAATCAGGTAAATTGCGTCGGGTGTGTCGAACGCATCAACTTCCCGGCCATCTGACCGTCTCAGTTCCTTCCAAGCACGCTCGCCAACGTAGATTTCATGGCGCAACCGGAAATGCGCTTCGAGCTCGTCCTTGTAAGAAGCGTGATTATTCCTATCAACGACGTGGATGTTGAACATGGCGTTTCCTCGTTTCACGATCATGTGAACATCCTGATCGGGTGAGGCCATACTCAGTTTTGGCGATGGATCAAAGTTGGATTTCGTGCCGGCGAAATGCCTCCACGACGGCGTGTGCGATGTTGGCGGCGCTCAGCTTCTGACGGATATTGCGCAGATGCGTGTTTACGGTGCTTTCCGAGATGCCCAAAATAACGGACACCTCCCATGCCGTTTTGCCAGCCGCAGTCCATTGGAGGATTTCCCGCTCTCTGTCGGAAAGTCTCTTTTCCGGGGCCCGGCCTGCATTCCCGGCCAGCCGCAGGGCTGCGGTATAGGCGTGTCGGGACAGCGCATGGACGCTGCAACGGGCCTCGGGAGCCAAATCGATCTCAGTTCCCGCCACGGTCACGGCCGCGGGTTCGCCATAGGGTACCTGAATTGGAATGCATACCCCATCCCTGAGGCCAAAATCCTCGGCCTCATCCATCACCTGCCGCGCGCTTGGATCAGTCAAACGACGTCGGACATCGCTCCAAACAAACGGTCCAACCCCGGTACGACATAGAGCCGCACAAGGGTCGTTGCGGTAATGGCGCTCAGCCTGGTAGTGGCGATACCATTCAGCTGGCCAGCCGTTGAGGAGGATGTGTTCGGCCAGCGAGCCGGTCTTCTGCTGCGGCAATTGCGTGATCAGGCATGCAACATATCCGTACCTTTCGATCCCGCTGCGGAGATGCCCCATGATGTCACGAGCAGTGACTGCTCGGTCGATGTGAGACGCGGCTTCGAAGATGCGATCAATACTGCGGCGAGAAGCGGCTGCCGAAAGGTTACCCATTGGCGGTCTCTCAAAGAGTTCTCCAAGCCCAAGGATATACAAGCAAATATTGCAGGCAACCGTCAGGAAGACGTTTGACCACTATAGTAGGTGGCACTAAAGGGTGCGTTCTGACTGCCTCACGCCATGAGGCTGAGGTTCATATTCGCGCGCAATCTGAGGTTGCTCCGTCAGGGTTCCGGCCTGTCACAAGAGCAACTTGCGGATCTGGCCGGGCTCGATCGCAACTATATCGGCAAGTTGGAACGTGAGGAAAGTTCGCCCACGCTGGACACTTTGGAGGTGTTGGCGCTGGCCCTGCATATTGACGCCGAGGTCCTGATCCGCCGCAGCAGGCCATGATGGGGCGCGGCGAAAGTTTCAAACTCGATCCCGTCAACCAGAGCCGCGCCTGCGCTTGGAGCCTGCGGCCGGTGTGCTTTGCGGCGCGCGCAGCAACTCCTCGATGGTGATACTCAATGCCTCGGCGATCTTTGCCAGCGACAAGAGTGTTGGATTGCGGCGGCCTGCCTCAAGCCCGCTGAGATAAGCGCGGGTGAACCCCGAGCGGAACGACAGTTCCTCCTGGGAAAGCCCCTGCCCCCGGCGAATCCGTTGAACGTTGAGGCCGACAACCGTGCGTAGGTCCATGCCGACACGGTCGGTGCAACGCACACTTTATGACGACACACTATAATGAACATTCGTCGTTGACAGCGCAAACCGAAGCTGTATGGTTTCGCAAAATACGGAACATCATTCCGAAATAAGGAACACGTCGCGTGACTGGGAACCTTTCGTTGGAGCGAGGCCTGGCGGTCCTGAATGTCCTCAAGGAGGCCGGCGAAGCTGTTGGCGTGCGCGACCTCGCCCGACGGCTGGAACAAAGTGCTGCGGCCGTCCAGAGGATCCTCAATACTTTGGCCGAACAAGGTTATGTGGAGCAATCTGCGGACTCGCGGCGCTACCGGCTTGGTCCGTCTGTCTTGGCCTTGGCACGCCACGTTCTAAGCAAAGATCAACTTGTCGGTCTGGCGGAGCCGGAGTTGCAGGCTCTGGCCTCAAGGGGATGCTTCAATGCCTTCCTGGCGGTCAGACGAGGAAACAAGGGCCTATATCTCTTGACCGTGCAGAGCAGGAGCCCCGTCGTCATACGGTCCTCTCCGGGTGAGACCTTCCCCCTCCATTCAACGGCTTTGGGCAAGGCATTCCTGATAGACTTTGATCGCGAGACGATTGTCTCGGTCCTGGGCGAAGCGCCGCTGGAGCGCTTGACAGAGCGCACCACCACCGATCCGGGGAAGCTGGCCCTTCAGATAAGGTCATCACGGGCAATCGGCTACACGACTTCCCTCGATGAAAACTTTGTCGGCCTGGTCGCAATCGGCGCACCAATTCGCGACGGCTCAGGCAGCGTCGTGGCGGGAATTAGCGTTGCCTATCCGCGCTCCGTGGGCCCACAGATCGGCATCGCGGATGTTGGCGAGCAAGTCATGGCGGCAGCGTCGAGGGTTTCCGCGGGCCTTGGCTTTCGGCCCGTCGGGGCGCAAGGCGGAGGAGCTGGCAATGTTGCTTAACGAACAGCGTCTGACTGAGCACATCACCGCCGCCGGCCTGGACGCCATTGTGGCGGCCGCTCCAGAAAACGTCACCTACATGAGCGGCTTTTGGGCTCTGCCCCAGTGGATACGCCGCGGGCCACAGACCTATGTGTTCTGGCCAGCTCAAGAAGCAGGCGCGCCCGAAATCATTGCCAGCACCAGCACTCTGGACCTCATCGCTGACCAGCAGCCATGGGTGAGACACGTCCGCCCCTATGGCGACTTCCATGTCGAAGCCGGCTTCGACGCGGCAGGAGCGGTCGACCAAAGGCATCTTGCGTTGCGCAGTTTGCCCCGACACGCAGACGCAATCACGGCGCTGGTGACGTCGCTGCAGGCTGCCGGCTTGGCTTCCGGCCGAATTGGAATCGACGAAGCCGGGTTTCTGCCCGGCGATTTGCAGGCGCTTGGCACCCGCTTGCCCAAAGCCCGCTTGACGCCCGCCTCGGCCATGCTCCGCAACGTGCGGGCCGTCAAGACAGCTGACGAAATCGAACGGCTGGGAGCTGTGGCGCGCATCGCGGAACGGTCCATTCATGCTTCCCTGGCGGCCGCCACGGAGGGCGCCAGCGAGCTCGACCTGGCGCGCGCATTCCACAGGCAGACCGTGGAGGACGGAGCATTGCCCGTGTTGGGCTGCATCGGTTTTGGCGAACGCAGCGCGCTCATGAACGTCCAGCCCTCAGCGCGTAAATTGCGCCCTGGCGAAATCATACGCTTCGACGTTGGCGGACGGTTTCAACATTATCGCGCCGACATTGCCCGCATCGCCTGTCTCGGCGAACCCCCGGCGGAGGCATCAAGGCTGCACAGGGCGTTGTTGCGCGGTGTCGAACGTGCCTGCGAGGTGATACGCCCCGGGCTGCGAGCCGCAATGCTGTTCGAGGAGGTGATGAACGTCGTTCGCCGCGAGGGTATTGCGCACTACAAACGTGATCACGTCGGTCACGGCATCGGGCTCGATGGCTATGATGCTCCCATTCTTTCCGCCAGCAGTCCTGAGACGCTCGAAGAGGGCATGGTCCTGTGCGTGGAGACGCCCTACTACGAAATAGGCCGGTGGGGGCTCCAGGTCGAAGACATGCTGGTCGTTCGCGAGCGCGGCGCTGAACGGCTCATGACCACCTCCGGAGAACTGATGGTGGTGGCGCAATGAGCAAGGTTGCCGGTTATACCTGCATCCGCTGTCGCGCAGCCTTTCCGGCGGACCTCAAGATCGATTCCCGCGGCTGTCCGCATTGCCGCGCGGATGCACCAGCTAATCTTGAGGTGATTTATGCACCGGCTGGAAATGGTGGCGCCGTGGATCGGCTTTCCCGGAAATCACCGCCCTCGCTCTGGCGCTATGCAGACAGGCTTCCCTGCCGAGAAAACGACGCGATATCCTTGGGCGAGGGCTTGACGCCCCTTCTGCCCGCTGAAACCCTGGGTGGGCGGCTGGGTGTTCCGCGTCTATTGATCAAGGATGAGGGCGCCAACCCGACCTGGTCCCATAAGGACCGGTTCTCAACGGTCGCTGTGTCGATGGCGCGCTTGACGGGCGCGCGCGTGGTAGCAACGGCTTCTTCGGGCAATGCCGGCGCCTCGCTTGCCGCCTATGCCGCTCGGGCCGGGTTGAAGTGCGTTGTCGTTACCTTCGCCGGTACTGCCGGCGCGATGTTGACGCAGGTCCGCAAATATGGCGCGACCGTGGTGCCGATGGCCGATAAATCGTTGCGCTGGCCATTTCTTGCCAGTGCCGTCGATCAGTTCGATTGGTACGTCACCTCGCCATTTCATGCACCGGTTGTCGGGAGCCACCCGGTTGGGCTCGAAGGCTACAAGACGCTGGCCTATGAAATCTGCGAGCAGATGGAGGGCGCAGCACCGGAGTGGTGCGCATTGCCTGTGTGCTATGGCGATGCGTTGGCCGGTATCTGGCTAGGCTTCAAAGACCTTTTTGAGCGAGGAGTGATCGAACGCCTGCCCAGGCTGGTGGCAGCCGAAGTCCACGGCTCCCTGACGAGGACGTTGGACAGCGACAGAGATGCCATCATTGACGCTCCTTCGGCCTTCGATTCGCTTGCGATCTCCATCGGAACCACCCGCAGCACCTTCCAGGCGCTCCAGGCGCTTCGCCAATCGCGTGGCACCGCGGTGGCGATCGACAATGACGGTCTGATCGAGATGCAAGAGCAACTTGCGGCTTGCGAGGGAATATTCGCCGAATTGGCCTCAGTGACGCCGCTTGCAGCAATCGGCTCCTTGAGGCGGCGCGGCGTCATTGGCGCGTCGGACCGTGTCGTGGCCATCACTACGGCGAGCGGTCTCAAGGATCTCGACCGTTCAACAGCGTCGGTGTCGGCTCCGCAGTCATTCCAGTCCGTTGATGATGCCTGGCAGCATCTGCGAAAGAATATGCAAGATCGGACGGCCGGCAAAGACGCAGGATGAATTGCATTCGTCGGGCGGTGTCATCGCCGGACCTTGCTCCGTTTTGACCGCGGGCGCCGGCGCAGGCACTCGGTAAGTACCAGGCACGATGACGGGCCAGGCCGCATCAACTTTTACACATCAGGGAGGTTTCGATGCTCTGGAAGATTATAGCCGGCGGCGTGGCCGCCATCATGATTGCACTGACAGCAACTCAGACGATGGCGGCCGAGACAATCAAGGTCGGCATCACCCCAACAGGAGTGCCTTTTACGTTCGTCGACCCAGCCACGCAGAAGCCGGCCGGCGCAATGGTGGATCTGGCCGCCGCTATTGCCGAGGCAATCGGCACGGAAACCGAATTTCAAGTCATTGCGTTTCCCGCGCTCATTCCCTCCCTGACGACCAGACGCATCGATCTGATCTCGGCCAGCATGTTCATTACCGACAAGCGTAAGGACGTAATCAACTTCAGCAGCCCGGTTTATGCTTACGGCGAGGCCATGTTCGTCGCGGCTGCCGATCCCAAGGACTACAAGCTCGACGACCTCAAGGGCGAGACCGTCGGCGCGCCTGTCGGCTCGACCTTCGCGGAGGCTCTGCAGGGCCTCGGCGTTTTCGGCGAGGTTAAGCTCTACGAGTCCATCGCCGATATTATTCGTGACGTGAAGCTTGGAAGGCTAAAGGCCGGTTTTGGAGACAGACCGATCGTCGCCTACCAGCTTTCTCAGAATCGGGGTCTCGGCGTGCGGCTCGTCGAAGGGTATGTGCCTATGAAAATGGGCCAGATAGCGCTTGCTGTCGCCAAGACCAATCCTCGGCTGCTGGAAATGGTTGATGCCACCATAGCCAAGCTGCAGCGAGATGGGCAGCTTAAAAAGATTTTTGCAAAGTACGGCCTCTGACGGGCGACAGCATGCAAAGGGCCGCAGCAGGTCTCAATGAAGGTTGCTTCTTGCCTGGCGCCGACGAACCATTGGCCGGAAGAGGAGTGTGAACATGATTGATTTCGTCACCCGCTCAGCAGAATACCTGCCATTTCTTGCCCGTGGCCTGACAACGACTATGCTCGTCACCACGCTGGCATTGTGCCTGGCGACTGGCTTGGGTCTCATCTGGGCACTGCTGCGAACATCGAATGTCCGCTGGCTGGCGCTACCGGCTCGCGCGGTGGTCGAGTTCGTGCGTGGCATTCCGCTGCTTGTTACGCTGTTTTACATCTATTTCGTCGCCCCAGAAATCGGCATCGAACTGACGGCCTTTCAAGCAGGCGTCATTGGACTGGCGCTCACCCATTCCTGCTATCTCGGCGAGACATTCAGGTCAGGGATCGAAGCCGTCGATCACGGCCAGGTCGAAGCCGCGAAATCAATCGGAATGAGGCGGCCAATGATGATGCGTCGTGTGGTTTTGCCGCAGGCTTTCAGAATCACCTTGCCTCCCTATGCGAACAACATCGTCGTGCTCCTGAAAGATTCCTCGCTGGTGTCGGTGATCTCGGTCGCTGACCTTACCATGCAGGGGAAGATGCTCGCCTATTCGACGTTCGACAATATGACCGTCTTCACCTTAGTGGCGTTGCTCTACCTTAGCCTCACCGTGCCCTTGAATTTTATGATGGGTCGGCTGGAAAAGTCTGTGAGCGTCGGCCGATGATCACGTTCGAAAACGTAGAAAAATCCTTTGGGCGTCACACGGTTCTGAAGGGGATCGATGCCGAGGTCCGCAAAGGAGAGGTTGTCTGCCTGATCGGTCCTTCTGGCTCCGGTAAGTCGACGCTGCTTCGGTGTGTCAATGGGCTCGAGACCTACCAGCGTGGCCAGATTCGTGTCGGAGGTACCCTGGTCGATGCCAGTTCCAAGCTCATTCACGGCATTTGCGCCCGCGTCTCGATGGTGTTCCAGAAGTTCAACCTATTTCCCAATCGCACCGCGCTGGAAAATGTCATGGAGGGCCCTCTCTACGTGCTCAGGGAAAACAGACACGATGTTCGGGAGCGGGCAATGGCGCTGCTGGCCCGTGTTGGCTTGGAAGACAAGATGGATGCCTATCCCGCCATGCTGTCCGGCGGGCAGCAACAGCGCGTGGCGATTGCCCGCGCGCTCGGCATGCGGCCCGAAGCAATCCTGTTTGACGAACCCACCTCCGCTCTGGATCCCGAAACCGTGGGTGAAGTTCTCCACGTCATGCGCGCTCTCGCCGAGGAGCGCATGACAATGCTCATCGTCACGCACGAGATCCAGTTCGCGCGCGAGGTCTCCGACAGCGTGCTTTTCCTGGATAGTGGCCGAATTGTCGAGCGTGGGCCGGCAGAGGAATTGTTGCGCAATCCAACGCAAGAGCGCACCCGCGATTTTCTGAGGCGCGTCATGCATCCCCTGTGAAGCACATCGCAGGCGGCAAACATACGGGCGGTTCCACTCGTCGGCATGCTTCGAACCGCTCGACAATGGTGCCGCGTATCGACTTTTGTGCCTTTGATGCCGCTCATTCCCTCCAAAGGGATCGCCAGCAGACTGGTTTGACGAGGCGCATTCAGACAGACCCCTCAGCCTTGGCAGAACGCGGCCAGCACTTCATTGAGCGTTCGCCGTCTCCATGGAAACCGCGTCCAATCCGTTTCCGGGGCCGGGCCAATTCGATCGATCTCAACCGGCTCAGAGGGAATGACCATCGGCCATCCCTCGATCTTGCTAAGCCATTCGTCATTGTAGACGGTGTCGGAATGGCGATGACCCTCGTCAGGCATGATCACGACGGTGGCCATGTCGGGCATTTGCCGCGTGACCCAGCGGGCAACGAGCGCAGCCGCGCCGCTGGTCGGTCCCATGAATATGCCGTGGTCGCGAAAGAGTTCGTGAGCCATGGCGTAGGCAGGCAGGGCGCCCACCCAATGGACCTCGTCAATCATGTCGTGGCGGACGTTTGCGGGTAGCACACTGTTGCCAAGACCTCGCAGCATGCGCCGCCCCACGGGTTGACCGAACAGCATGCTCCTATGCGTGTCGACAGCAACAATTCTCAGATGCGGGAAGAGCTCGCGCAGGAAGCCGCCAGTGCCGCAAAGTGAACCCCCTGTCCCGACGCAGCCCACCAGACAATCAACACGTCCAAAGTTCCTCACGATCATCTCTGCCAGGCGTGCATAGGCAAGGGGGTTCTCGGGGCTGTCATACTGCCGCGGCCAATATATATCCGGGTTGCTCTCGACGATCGTTTGCAGCCGCTCCAGCCGACCTGGCTGATTACCGTCTCCCTTTGGATCGTCCACGCTCAAGACCTTGGCGCCAAGCCGCTCCAGGCGCCGGGAGAGCTTGAGATCAATCAGGCTAGACGCGGTAATGAGTGTCAGCTCATAGCGACCAACGGCGGCGAGCATGGCCATCGCCAGGCCGAATGTGCCCGATGTTGTCTCGACTATGTGCCCACCTGTCTCGAGGCGGCCGGACGCGAATGCCCGATCGACCATGAAACGGGCCGGCATCAGCTTCATGAGCGGGAAGCAGGCAGCGGTGAGACTTGGTGCGAGTTTGGCAAAACGGGGTGCTTCAAAGGCACGAAGGTAGTCTGCTGCCCCGGTCATGGGTTCCGGGCTCCGTCGGTTCCGATCGCGAAGCGCGTGAAATCTCCGAAGCCTGCGCCTGCCAGGCTCTTCTTCAATGCGGCAACTCGGTTTCCCCTCATGACTTCATCGGCATCCATCAGAATTCCGATCAAGGTCCCGCTATGGGCTACCTGAATCCCGAACGCGCCGTGTTCGTTTGCCAGCGCTGTCAAAGCGTCGAAGCTGGGCTTGCGAAGGCGCCTTTGATTGATCTTGGCGCTCAGCGTCGCCACCCGGCCGAGAAGTCGAGGATCCTGCTGCCGGATTGAGCGGCAAGCCAGCCCTCTTAGCACGCGAAACAGCTCAATCTCGCCGCTGTCATATCGCGCCCGCGGATGCCGCAGAGTGTCGACGGGCTGTCCCCTCATATGTCGGAAACCGAGCACCTCAAGCGGTGGAAATTCCCTGCCGAAATGTTCCAGGACCGCGCCCTCGCGGTGTGCAAACAGCAATGCCCACTCGCCGTAGGCGATTGCGTCACTGGCGCCTTCGGCCGCAACAGCCAGCCTTGCCACTGAGGCATGCTGCAAGGTCGCGCCTGCCGAGGCAGCAACAGCGCGTATCGTGGCGATGACATCTGCGGTTGACGAACCGTATCCGTGACCGATGGGGATGGTGCTTTCAATGGTCAGGTCGCCACCTATACCTGAAATGCCCAGGTGCTGAAGCGTAAGATGCGCAGCGCGGGCAGACTTGGAGCGGCCGGCCGGACGCGTGCCGATACCGGGCTGCTGCCTTGGCCAAAAGGTCGCCACCGCCTGTTGTCGGGCATAGGGCAACGTGAGAAGGGCTCGGTGGAGACGGCCATGTTCGTCTTCAAAAACGCCCTGCAGCAGTTCGCCGTGATGGGCGCTTGCCCGGCCCGTGCCGACCCGCAAGGCAGGGTTCTCGACGGTCGTCGAAGCAGGAGGCTCTGCTTGACGATGGGGTGATTGAGGTTGCAAGAATTTCACTGGTTGTTTCCTACCGTGATCAAGTCTCACTGTGCCAGGAGTGAGCAGGACCGTCACTCGCCAGATCAAGGTAGGATCGAGAGCGCCAATCACCTTAAATGAGGGCGCGATGGCGGAACCCAATCTTGGGAAGCAGCTTGATCGCGGATCGACATCCATCGTGGTCGCTGCGCCGGCGAGCTCGCTTTTGGCTGGAGGCTGTTTCGCCGAACACCTGCGAACGGCCGCGAGCGTGAAAGGTCTGGACTCGACCCCGTTCAACATCAGGCGGCAAGTTACATCGCCTCGGCGGCGACATCGCCTTCTAGGCCGAGTGCGAGCAACTTATCAGGTCCGGGGCGTGGCTCGGCCACACGCAGGTCACACCGCCTCGCTGCCCGTGCAGTCCAAGGGTTCGGCTGATCAGATTGATCAGCTCACCGCGCGGCGGGCAGCTGAGGGTCATCGAGACTGACGAAGCTCAAGCGCCCCGGCCGGCTATGCCCTTGCCTTGCGCTTCGCTCTCTCCGCTTTTGACGGAAGGGCCGCCTTGCGGCCAAGGCCGCTCGCTTTCGCCAAGGCTGACCGTTGCGCGGCATAGCTTGGCGCCACCATCGGATAATCTTTGGCCAAGCCCCATTTGGCTCTGTATGCCTCGGGGGTCATGCCAAGCAGGCCGAGGTGACGTCTCATCGACTTGAATTTTCGGCCGTTTTCCAGACTAATGATGTAGTCGGGAAACACGGACTTCTTTGGATTTACGGCGGGAATGAGTTCGGGCTTAGGTGCGACCGCCGGCTGCTTCAGCTTCGACAGCGCCGCATGCACGCTGGTGATCAAATCGGGCAAGCCCGTTGTCGGCAGTGGATTGTTTTGAACATAAGCGGCCACGACGTCGGCAGTCAAACTGATGAGCTCGCCGCTCTCGATCTTATCCAATTCTCACTCCTGTATTCCCTAGCCTGTATTCCCTGGATGGTTCCATCCTTTCCTATTGCGGAAATTTTGGGCGCGCAACGTCTGGGCTTCTAAATGATCAACAACTAACGCAGGAAATCTGCCGCCGTGCTTGGCCGCACAATCGACTGTCCACTACTCCCCGGGGTGGCGGTCCCCGCACAGGGCAGGACGGATAAAGCCCGCGCGGCGTTAACCGCGTGCCGACCCAAGCTCGAACCAAGGGCACCTGTCTCCCGTTGTGGGACCATGAAAGGTCAGGTCAAGGCCAGGTTCCACTGTCGTCTCGAGCCATCGGGTAGATGGATGGTGTGGGATGATCTCAACAACGCGCCTGCGAGATTGGGAGGCTGTTCCCTTGTTGGCCGTACTCGGCAGCGCGCCAAAGTGGCCTGCGAACTGCTGACGCGCATTTATGATAAGCGGTTGGGGGCTCGCTCGCTCGGGGGCCGCACGAAGGCATCGGTCGGGCCGGCAGACCATGTCGGCGAGCTCATCACGTCCATTCGTAAGGCTCGCGATTTGGAAAAACGGCCTCCCTAGTCCTATTCCGGGGATGGGCTAAGCCCTGATGGTTGCACCCAGGGTGATCTATCGTGCGTCAGTAGGGCAGTGATGCTAGCTGAACTGCATCGACTATATGGGATCCCTGCTATAGTCCCATATGGCCGTTCGAATAGCGATTATCCTGGTGGTCCTTTTTGCCTTCGCCACGGATTCGCAAAACTTGTGGAGCGTTATGGCGGCGACGGCGATGAGCCCTCTCCATGTGCACAATTGTCAAACCTTGGTTGCCCCAAGGCCCCTCCTCCTGCGCCTTAGCGAGACAGTCCTTCTCGCGAGCGATAGCCGAGCTTTTCGTCAGTTGAATGGAGTTCCGGCCGGTGGGTTCGCGCACCCCCCGCCAATCGGTCAGTCGAGCACCGGCTCTGACACTTAGCTGACAGCGCGCAGGCGCCGAGATTGAACAAAGCGCTTTAGTCCCTCCGAATCCAACGCATGGCCGAAAGCATAGCCTTGCAGTATGTCGCATCCCAGACCTTCGAGTATCCGTGCGTGCTCCATCGTCTCGACACCTTCTGCAATAATCTCGATACCCAAGGACTTGCCGATTTCAATGATCGACGAAACGATCTGCCTTCGTTGCGGCGATTTGACAATTGGGATGATCAACTGCCGATCTATCTTCAATCGGCGAGGGTGTAGCTTGAGCAGGCTGACTATCGAAGCATAACCGGTCCCGAAATCATCTATTTCTATATCGATTCCGAGTTCTTTTAGTTGATTTACATTCCAAGTGATCAAATCATCGCTGCCATCGAGGAAAATAGACTCGACAAGTTCGAACGAAATCGTTCTCGGCTTGATGTTTAGCTCTCTTAAGCTCTTTATAAGGTCTTCATCCTGAAGACGTCGCCCGGAAACATTGACCGAAACGCGCGGCACATCGAGGTTCGCGGTCGACCACTCCGCAAAATCGGAAAGTGACTGATTGAGTATCGCCCGATCGATCATGGAGACGACATTCAACTCATCAGCAACTCTCAGGAAGACATCAGGCGCTAGAATGCCTTGCTTTGGGTGTCTCCAACGTGCGAGCGCCTCGACGCCGACAATCTCGAGGGTTTTTGCGCTAAACTGGGGCTGGTAGAAAGCTACGAACTCGTTGCGCTCAAGGCCGCCGAGAATTTCGTCGGCAATCCGCTTTGTGTCGACGATTTCGCTTTGCATCGCCTCGGTGAAGAATTCGTATCGATTGCGCCCACGCGTCTTTGCCTGGTAAAGCGCAATGTCGGCATTCACCAACAGGTGCTTGGCTTCGATGTCATTTTCGTTGTCGACCGCAATCCCCACGCTAGCGCCAAAACGGCAGCGGTGGCCGTGGTAATAGACAGGTTCGCTCATCTGGCTGATGATGTTTTCAGCCAGCAGTGCCAATTTCTTGATATCCTGCACGGTGCACAGGACCACGAATTCGTCGCCGCCGATTCGAGCGACAAATCCCCCCTCTTCCACCGTGGATCGCAGCACTGTAGACGCGTGAACCAGCATCGCGTCGCCCGCCGCGTGGCCAAGCGTATCGTTGATGTGCTTGAAGCGGTCGAGGTCTATGTGAAGCAGGCTCACATGCGCGCGGTCGCGCCTGGCGTTTGCTGTGTACTCTTTCAGCACTTGGTCGAGGTAACGACGGTTGGCCAAACCGGTCAGGGAATCGTGGAGCGCAATATGCTCTATGCGCGCCTTGGTCGCCTCAAGTTCTGCATTTTTCGACTCAGACAGCTGTCGTGCGCGAACCAGGTCGCTGTTTAACAGGACGTCGGCCGTTACGTCCCATTCCGCGCCAATCATCTTGGGCGTCTCGTTTGGCGCCTCGTACGTGGTGGCCCTGGACCGGACATAACGAATTTCACCATCCGGACAAATAATCCGGTACTCCGACGAGTATGTTCCGCGGCTGGCGACGGCACTGTCGAAATCTGCGTTGGCGCGGGCCAGATCCAGGGGGTGAATCGCGCCCGCCCAATCCGAATAGCCGCGAGGACCCCCATCGCTGGGTCTGCCGTATATTTCGTTGACACGATCGTCCCATGACAGGTCGTTGGTCGCGAGATCGTGTTCCCAAACGCCGATCGCTGACGCCTCCAAGGCAAGTTCCAGTCGTCTCGACAAGCGATGCAGTTCGGCGTAATTGCGCTGCCTCTCGCCGATCAGCCGACCCGCTACCAGGAATGGGATCACGACCAAAGCCCCGGCCGCCGCCATAATGGCGCGCAAGACCCAGGCGTTGCTGGGCGTCGAGGGCCAGCCGTTCTTGGGGATGGCTGCGATCTGCCACGAACCGGACGGTAGCAGAACTTCGGCCGTCACTGGATTGTCTTTGCGGACGTCCTCGGAGCCGAAGAATTGAACTCCGCCTGGGCCAAGCGCATCTTTACCGATGAGCGCGATATCGATTCCCAAATTGTCGTCGAGCAGGCCGCTCGCCTTATACAGACGCTGCACGTCGACGACGGCGGATATGATGCCCCAAAACCTTTCACTGTTGCCCGCACTCGCCACGAATACAGGAAAACGGCCGATGAAGCCTTGGCCTCCCTGCTTCAGGTCGACAGGACCGGCAAGAATCAACTTGCGCTCGTCGCGCGCCCTGAGCGCGGCCTTGCGCTGCCAATCATCCTTGCGGTAATCGAGCCCCATCGCTTTCTCGTTGCCTTTCAGCGGGTACATCAAGGAGACGACCAGATCGGGCGCGCCGGCAATATTGTTCAATTGCGAATTTTCGCCGAACAGGTTACTGGCGAGGGACGCAAAGCGCTGTTGTCCCATATAGGGTTCAGTCACGATCGTCGCGACCAGTCCATGCACAAGTTGAAGGTTTCCGTTGATGTTTCCTTCCAGCTTGGCGCGGATCAGATTGACCTTGGCCAGCACGTCCGCGCGGGCCACTTGGTCCGAGACGATCTTGTTTTGATGGTCCGCATACGCTGCGCTGAAGGCAATGACCAAAACTGCCACGGCGGCCGGAATATTCACCGAAGAAAAAACGGCATCCTTCATCCCGGCCAACCTAGCGCCGAAAAGAGCCACTGGCGTGAAACTCCCTATGTTGCTCAGGCGTTCATATCGACCCGTGCAGGAACATTAGCTTTCATTAATTAATTTTGAACTTCACAGCCCTGAAAACTTTGCACTTCCCATGCTGATCTCATCGCGGGCTGGCATGGGCTCCGGTCGACAATTTCACGCTCCTTACGACGCTGATATTGAAGGGGATTCGTCGACCAGCGTCGCCACCTTTGTTGGCGTGACCGCAGTGAACGAAAAAAATCGCCGCACAAAGGGTAAGCCGCAGCTAAACAAGGCTGCTGCCGATCCATTGGACACCGCGCCGCACGACGCTGGCCCATACACGAGATGAGCAGACGGCGACGCTCAAAGTGGGCCGTTCACCCTATCGAGGCGGATGGACATGCAAAGGTCCGACGAGCCGGTGCTCGGAAGAGGCGCTACGCTTAGCCAGCAAACGTCCCTGCAAGGACCGTGAGCTCGGCACGGATCATGAGCACAGGTGACGACAAACGGTTAAGTCGGACCGGTGCCGTCACATCGCTTTAGGCGCAGCAAGATATGGGATCGTGCCGACACTACGCTTGGTCGCGCCGATGGAATAGGCCATCGGGATCTTTGGAAAGTTCTCTGGCAAGCCATACATATCCTTGCCGGCCCTTACGGCAAATGAAAAGTGCTGCCACGAGACCATGTCATGCTCATTCAGAAAATCGAGTGTGAGCCCAGCTGAAACCAGGGCGTTCACCACGTCACTAATCGGATGGATCCACTCGTAGTATCTGGGGTGCTTCAAGCGTCGGTCGTCGCCGGTATAGGTAAGTTCTTCGTTCCAGGCGAGCGGCTGAGCTATTGGGGTTCGCCAGTCGTGCTTCAATTCCAGCACCGCGGCCTTGCGATCACACTGGAACATCAAGGGATGACCCTCAGCCATATAGAGCCGGCCGCCGGGTCGCAGGAGATCGGCAACCACTCGCGCCCATCGACCGACGTCGTCCAGCCAGTTTACCGAACCCCAGGTGACGTAAGCGACGTCAAAGGTCCGGCCAAGCGCTTCGACCGCCTCGAACAGTGGCGCTTCCACGAAGCGCACATCCGCGCCTGCCTTGGCAGCGAAATCCCGCGCGGCCGCGATGGCTGTCGGTGAAAAGTCGAGGCCGGTCACGCTGCGCGCGCCAAGATTTTTCAAGCTGATCGTGTCGAGCCCAATGTGACACTGCAGATGGATGATATCCTTGCCGGCAATATTGCCAACCTCGCGCGTTTCCAGCTCATAGAGATTGGATCCGCCTGCTAGCACATTCTCGATCTGGTAGCTGCCGGTCTTGTCCGTCGAATGCAGTTCGGCCCGATCATCCCAATTGAGGCGGTTCGCACCCAGAAACGATTCCACGCCCCCTCCGATCGCCAGCGCTGACCGACGCTTGGTAAACAAGTGTTTAATATCTTTGCAGCGAACGGGTCGCGCGTCAATGTGATGGCCGCGCCAAAGCAAGACCTCGAACGTATCCGGGAGGTTCCGGGTAACATGGATCCGCGACATGAACGCCCTGGGACCTCGAGGTCGGACGATTTCGGCGCTTGAGCACTGAACGGAATCGACCCCATTCCCGCCTCGCAGGCGCCTCGTCGAGTTGGAACAGCCCCAACCCCGCGCGGACCTCTTGGGAGCCTGCGTGACGACTTGTGCCCTTCTGGTCCGCTTGCGCAGAAGGTCAAGCGAAGTATTCCGCAACACTGGCATAGATTGTGCGGCGCTCCCCGGATCGGCGCATGGAAGTCCTGCAAGAGAGGTTCGAGCCGGTGCTTCACGGCCATGTCGCCTAGACCTTCGCGACGGCAGCGCACCTTCAAGCCTGCCACGCCCGTCTCGTCCTCGTCGAAGGCATCGAGATAGGGGAAGGCCACGTTCCCTCTCGCAGCCATCGAGATGCCGCGCAACGTGCCAGGTGCCGAGCGGCTAACCTTCCACGTCCTGCTCGCGGGATCTCGTCACCGACACCGGAGAGCGGCGCCGGGCGCACGAGAGACAATATCTCTCACTTTTTGAGAGGTAATGTCTCGCAAATATACGATTATATTGGAAGTCGATAGGCACTACCTGTTTGACTGGGTTGGATTGAGCCGCTGAGGAGACCGGCAAATGCCTGGAAAGCCACGATCGAGAGCGCAGTTGGCCACTTTCGCTTCAGCCGACCGCATCGGGGTTAGGATCATCACCCTTGCGGTGGCGGTCGCCGCCTCGGTCGACCCGACCCTGACCGCGCGCGTCCTCCGTCTAGCACACTACGGGCGTACCGAGCGATGAACGACCGACTCTCCGCACTCAGACTGTTTGTCCGCGCCGCGCGCGTCGGCAACTTCTCGCGTGCTGGGCGAGAACTCGGCCTGTCGCAGCCGTCGGCATCCCGGCTGATCGCCGCGCTCGAGGAGGAGGTCGGCACGACACTCTTCAGCCGCACCACGCGAGCGGTGATGCTGACGGACGCCGGCGCGATGTACCTGACGCGCGTTGAGGCGATCCTGGCGGCGCTCGACGAGGCCGATCACGAGGCGCGCGGAACGGGAGAGTTGCGCGGCTCGCTCCGCGTCGGCACGCCGATAAGTCTCGGGCTCAGGGAAATCATCCCACGGCTTCCCGCGTTCATGAAGCAGCACCCGGCGCTGAAGATCGAGCTCCGGGTGACTGACCGCTACCCAGACCTCGTGACCGAGGGCATCGACGTATCGTTCCAGTTCGGCGCCCTGCCCGACTCGAGCGCGACGGCGCGCAAACTCATCCACCAGCCGAGGATACTCACGGCCTCCCCGGACTACCTACGGGAGCGCGGCACGCCCACGATGCCGTCGGACCTCGCGCACCACTCGGTGATCATCAGTCCGGCGCATCCCTCGCCGACCTTCTCCTTCCGCAAGGACGGCCGCGTCACCTCCGTGCGCGTTGACAACCAGCTCTCCATCACCATCAACGAAGGAGCCACTGCAAGCGCCGTCGCCGGGCTGGGGATCGCCACATCAAGCGAAAGCAGCGCGCTGGCGGAGCTCGAGGCCGGGCAGCTCGTACGGGTGCTGCCTGACTGGGATTTCGGCTCGATGGAACTGAATGCGCTCTTCGTCAGCGGAAAGACCATAAAGCCTTCCGCACGGGCATTTACCGACTTCCTTCTCAGGGAGCTCCGTGCTGCCTAGGGCGGCTCCGGCCAGGGCTCGCCCTGACAGCGCGGCATTCCCCGGAGTTATTGATACAATACCTTTACCCCACCCCCGGCAAAACCTAACGCTGGCAAAACGCAACCCCAAACGTCCGCCGTCGCGCTGGAGGTTCTCCATGCGTTTCGATGCCGTGTGCGGGAGCGAAGCGAAATATCCCAAAGTGTAATCGGGCCCGCCCGACTGATGAAGGCTCCCATGACCAAAGTACTCGTGCTCTACTACTCCTCCTATGGACACGTCGAAAAGCTCGCACACGAAATCGCAGCGGGCGCGCGCGAGGCAGGGGCGTCCGCGGATGTGAAGCGGGTGCCTGAACTTCTGTCTCCGGAAGCCGCCAGGGCAGCCAACTATAAGCTCGATCAGACCGCCCCGGTCGCCCGCATCGACGACCTCGCCGATTACGACGCCATCGTCGTAGGCACAGGCACGCGCTTCGGCAGGATGTCGTCCCAGATGGCAAGCTTCCTCGACCAGGCTGGCGGCCTATGGGCGAAGGGAGCCCTCCATGGCAAGATAGGCGGCGCCTTCGCCTCGTCGGCGACGCAGCACGGCGGCCAGGAGACGACCCTGTTCACCATCATCACCAACCTCCTCCACTTCGGTATGACGGTGGTCGGGCTGAATTACGGGTTCGCCGGGCAGATGAAAGTTGACGAGATCACCGGCGGCGCACCTTACGGCGCGACAACGATCGCCGGGACGGACGCGCAGCGACAGCCGAGCGAGAACGAGCTTGCCGGCGCCCGATACCAGGGACGCGCCATCGCGGAGACCGCCGCGAAGCTCCACGGCTAAACGACACAAGCAGCAGGCGGCAAGGCGCTGGCCGCGCCGCCCGCGCAACCAAGCGGAACGGTGCTGGGAACGTGGAAGAGAAGGCTCAAGACCAAGACGGCATGGAACAGGCCGAGCACGACCTGCTCGCCGATCTCAGGCGAGCGCGCCGCTCACTTCGCCTTCAGGACATGGATGAGCCCCCGGTGGTTGTGCGCCTGACGTCAGGGCAAAGGATAGCCGACGCGGTCGCCACAGTCATGGGATCGTGGAGTTTCATCATCGTCCAGAGCGCGATCCTGTTCGTCTGGATAACCGCCAATCTGGTCGGCGCGATCAGGGGCTGGGACCCCTATCCGTTCATTCTTCTCAATCTCGCGCTTTCGTTCCAGGCGGCCTACGCCGCGCCGGTCCTCATGATGAGCCAGAACCGGCAGCAGGACATCGATCGCAAGGCTGCGGAGAACGACTACCGGATCAATGTGAAGGCGGAGCTCGAGATAGAGTTGCTGCATGAGAAGATCGACCGACTGCGTGAGTGCGAAGTTCTCAATCTAACGGAGGCCGTCAGGATGCTGACCGAGCTGTTGGAGCAGTCGGCGTCGGGTGCACGCGGGTCCGATGCGGAAGGTGGACTGCCATCATAACGCGCGGCTATCGACTTCATGGCGTGACGTCATTTCCCATTCGCCGGGCGGAATTCCATGCTTGGCCGGTACCTTGCTCATCTGGCGCACAACAGCTTAGTGTATTGCGCGGGATGACACTCCCTTTCACCAGCCGACGGAGGAACTCCGCTATGGTCACTCGCGGGTTCACAGGCCGCCAATCCGGATCAGAACTATCGGACCGGATCCCCCCGGGACAGCATGTCGTCGACAGCTTCCCGGTGCTTACCGCCGGCCCCACGCCGCGGATCGAGGCCGCGGACTGGACTTTCACGCTGAAGGTCGGTCCTCGTCCGGTCAAAGCGTGGAGCTGGTCGGAGTTCAACGCACTCCCGCGAACCAGGATGACGCGCGATATCCACTGCGTCACCTCGTGGTCGAAGCTCAACACCGCCTGGGAAGGCGTCGCCGTCGACGACATCCTCGCCGACGCCGGCCTTAGCGCACCCACACCGTTCGCGCTCGCACATTGCTACGACGGATACTCCACCAACGTGCCACTCGCGGATCTCGCGGTGGGGAAGGCGATGGTCGCGCTGAAGTACGAAGGCCAGCCGCTGCCGCGCGACCACGGGGGGCCGGCGCGCCTGCTCGTGCCGCATCTCTACTTCTGGAAGTCGGCGAAGTGGGTGAATGGGCTTCAGTTCACGGAGCGCGACGAGGCCGGTTTCTGGGAACTGCGCGGATACCACAAGTACGGCGATCCGTGGCGTGAGCAGCGATACACGAATGACTGAAGCGATTGCCGCAACCGTGCGATGGCAGAGCTGCGCGATTGTCGAGATCACGACGAGAACGCCGGCTATCAAGAGCTTCTTTCTCCGCCTCTCCGAAACGTTCGACTATACGGCTGGACAGCACGTCGACGTGCGGCTGACTGCGCCCAACGGCTACATTGCCATGCGCAGCTACTCGATCGCCTCGGCCCCGAGCGAATCCAAGGTGATCGAGCTGGCGATTGAGCGCCTGGTGGACGGCGAGGTCTCCCCGTTCTTCCACGACGTCGCCCAGATAGGCGACACGATCGAGCTTCGGGGGCCGCTTGGCGGACACTTTCTCTGGCCGGGGCCTTCCAAGAAACCAGTGCTGTTGATCGGCGCCGGCTCCGGCGTCGCGCCGCTCATGGCCATGATCCGGTATCGGAAGGCCAGCGCCGAACCCGTGCCTGTCGCGCTGGTGCTCTCCTCCAGGACCTGGCGCGACGTGCTGTTCAGGGACGAACTCCTCGAGCTCGAGAGGTCGCTTCCCGATTTCGCGTTCGCCTTGGCGCTGACACGCGAGCCGGCGACGCGCCGCGACGACTTCAGCAGGCGAATCGACGCCAGGATGGTCGCTGACGTCGCGGCACGGCTGCCTGTGTCCCCCGGCTGCGCCTTCGTGTGCGGGTCGAACGCCTTCGTTGACATCGCCGCGAACGCGGCGCTCGCTTTGGGACTGAACGCCAAGGCGATCAAGACCGAACGCTACGGCGCTTGAGAGACGATCCCTCTCGCTTTGCGAGAGTATAGTTTTCGCGAACGCCGGATTATCCCTTGGCCGCGCTAGTGACGGTCATACCGGTGCAAGGGGACGTGTCGGTGACGGAGACGGAAGCCACCATGTGCTGTCCAGGACACACTCCAGAAGCAGGATACGAACATGTTTTCAGTGATTTTTGAGGTCCTCCCCAATAAGGAGAACTATGACGACTACCTCGACAACGCCAAGATGCTGCGCTCCGAGCTGGAGCAGGAAGCAGGCTTCGTCGACAACATCCGCTACAAGAGCCTGACCCGCGAGGGTTGGATCCTTTCGCTTTCCAACTGGCGGGACGAGAAGTCGCTCGTGCGCTGGCGCACCCGCAGGCGCCATCACGAGGTCCAGCAGAAGGGTCGCGACGAAATCCTCGCAGACTACCACCTACGCGTCGGCCAGATCACCGCCGACGATCGGGTGCCGACCGGGTACGCGCTCACCGAGCAACGGCTCGACGAGACCGAAGTCGGCGAGGCAACGGCGGTGACGCTGATCAACGCGACTCGCCCCGCGGAGTGGAAGCAGACCAACAACCCGTACGATTGCGCCGAGCGGCTCGGGCTGAACCCGTGGGCCGCAGACAGCACGTCCTGGGACATCTTCGATGCCGTACTCACGCCCGGCGACCTGATTCTGCTCATATCCTGGAAGGACGCCGCTGCGGCGCAGGCCTACGAGGACGCTTCCTTGCCGAATGACAAGGCGAGAGTCCGCAGGGTGCGGATCGTGCGCGACTATGGGAAATATGACCGTCGCGAGGCGCCTCAGTACTACGCAGACGCCAAGGGCGGCGAGACCCTCCACGCCTCACACCTCACCTGTCGGGAAGGGCTGACCTGCCGCGAGTTCGACTCCGCGTTCGCCCAAGCGCGAGCCGTGGAGGGGAGCCCTGTCAAAAATTTGAAAGGAAGATACGATGACGAATTCGAATGACGACGGCGCTTCCCGCCCACAAGCTGTGGTGGCCGGCGACCTTGACAGCGACGGCACGCTCAACGGCCGTGCCGGTGCATCGGAGTTCTCGATCGGCGGCCCCGGCGGCAGGGGCGGGACGGCGGCGGGGGCGAACCCCTACGAATTGCTGAGCGCTTCGCTCGCCGCGTGCACCGCGATGACGATACGGCTGCAGGCGCGAAGGCGGAAAATCCCGCTTTCCCACGTCGAGGTGGCCGTGTCGTACCACCATGGCGGCGATGGCGGGCGCGACTCCTTCGAGCGCTCCATCAGTCTCGAAGGAAGCCTTGGCGACGAGGAGCGCGCCCAATTGATGCAGGCCGCGAACATGTGTCCCGTCGGGCGGACGCTCGGCCTCAGCGCCGATATCCGCACGAACGACAACGTCAGCGGCGGGCGGGCAGCAAGCTATGACGACGACTTGAGTGAGCTTCCGATCCCGAACATCGACCCCGACTAGAGTGCCGCCAGGTAGTCCGCGAGCGGCAACGGCGTTGTTGCGCTTGGTGTCGTAGCAGGCCGCAAGCACCCCTCCAGATATTGGATTCCGCAGCCCTCCCCTTCCCAAAGGAAGACACCTCTCGCTAGCCCGCCTTCGCCGGATCGACCTCTGGAAAATCGATGGGAGTCTGCACCGCGTTGTTCATGAAGTTGGTCAACAGGAACTGGGCAGTCAGCGCGATCATCTCGACGATGTTGGCGTCGGTCCATCCAGCGTCCTTGACCGACGCGAACTGGGCATCGGAAACCTTACCGCGCGTCTCGATGAGAGCTTTCGCGAAGGCCACCGCAGCTTGCCGCTTCGGGTCGCTCGACCGGCCTTGCCGATTCAGCGCGATCTCCTCTGGGGGTATCTTCGCCAAGTTCGTCGAGACGTAGCTGTGCGCGGCAAGGCAGTAGTCGCAGCCGTTAGCCTCCGAGACTGCGAGCGCGATCCCCTCCCGGGTCTTCAGGTCGAGGGTCTTGGACACCGGCCCCATCAGACCCGCCCAACCGCCGAGGGCGTTCGGGCTGATGGACATGAGGCGATAATGATTGGGCACGAAGCCAAGCATCTTGTTGATGTTGTCGAGAATTGCCTGGGATCCGGCGGGCGCGTCGTCGCGGCCTGGGATAGCGATGCGGGACATTGTCTTCTCTCCGTTGGACTCCGGCCGGCTCGACCTTCAGACGGTCGAGGTAGCCCCTACCGTGCCGGGGCATAATCCGGTAATCGTGAGAAATGGCCTCTCGAAATGTGAGAGAAGATGGACCGTTTTGAAGCAATGTCGATTTTGGTAGCCTCAGCCGAGGCCGGCAGTTTCTCTGCGGCGGGACGGCAACTGGGCGTCCCCCTACCGACCATCAGCCGCAAGGTCGCTGACCTGGAGGCCCACCTCAACACACAGTTGCTGGTCCGCTCGACTCGGAAGCTATCGCTGACCGAGACGGGGCTCGCTTACGTAGCCGCCTGCAAGCGCATCCTGGAGCAGGTCGAGGAGGCGGAGTCGCATGCCGCCGGGGAGTACACCGTCCCGCGCGGCACGCTGACGATGACGGCGCCGATCGTCTTCGGACGCCTCCACGTCGTACCGGTCGTGAACGAATTCCTCGCGCGCTTCCCGCAGATCAATGTTCACCTGACGCTCTCCGACCACACGATCAACATTGTCGACGAGCACATCGACCTGGCCGTCCGTGTCGGTGCGCTGCCCGACAGCACGCTCGTCGCCACGAAGGTGGGCGAGATCAGGCGCGTGGTGTGCGGCAGCCCCGACTACTTCGCCGCCCACGGCGTCCCGAAAATGCCCGAAGACCTGGCCCACCACATGTGCGTGACGTTCACGGCCCTGGCATCTGGGATGACGTGGATCTTCAACCCGCGCGGCAAAGCGACCAAGGGCGTGCGCCCCTTCTGCCGGCTGAAGATCAACACGGCCGAGGCCGCGATCGACGCGGCGATCGCGGGCGTCGGCGTGACGAACGTGCTCTCCTACCAGGTCGCACGGGTGGTGGCCGCCGGGCAGCTCAGGCTCATCCTGGAGGACTATGAGCCGGACCCGATCCCGGTGCATCTGGTGCATCCGGGACAGGCGAACCTGCCGCTCAAGCTGCGGTGCTTCACGGAGTTCGCCGCGTCTCGGTTGCGCAAATCTCTGGCGGCCGACCTGGCCAAGCTCTCTGCGCCCAAGACCAGCCCCGAAAAGAAGAAATAGCCTTCTCGCTCGCGGGCGATCATTCATGCATGACAAGAATAACTCAAACTCGCGCAGCGAGACTAGCGCCGCCGCACTGGATAAGCGATTATCCTGCCGGCAAACCGGGCCGCGCGCGACGAGCCGAAAATGTTACTCCAAGACGAACTGGACGCTCTGAAAGCCGAGCGTCTCGCCACGACCCCACCGAAAGTGACGCTGGTTCGACAACGGGCGATGGAAGCGCTTGCCGCATCCGGATTGGCCGAGCGAGCCGCGCACGCCGGCGAGCAAGCCCCCGCATTCCTGCTGCGTGACGGCTACGGCGGGGCGTTCTCGTCGCGCGAGGCGCTGCGTCGCGGGCCGATCGTCCTCGTGTTCTACCGGGGGAGATGGTGCCCCTACTGCAACATCGACCTGCGAGCGATCGAGTCGGTCTTCCACGACATACGCAGCCTCGGCGCGTCGCTGGTCGCCGTCTCGCAGCAGACGCCTGACAACAGCCTTGAGACGCAGAGGCGTAACGGGCTGTCGTTCGCAAGCCTGGCCGACGCGGGAGGCGAGGTCGCGCACGCTTTCGGTCTGCGCTGGAAGGTCTCCGACGAACTGCGTGCCGTCGAGGAGGGTGGCGACATGGATCTCGCGGCCTTCAACGGCGATCGGAGCTGGACGTTGACCATGCCGGCCCGGTACGTCGTGGCGCCCGACGGGACGATCGCATACGCCGACATCAGCGTCGACTACACGCGGCGCGGCGACCCGTCCGAACTGATCCCGGTCCTCGCCCACCTCGCCGCGCACTAGCCCGCCTTCAGAGGCTCCAGAAAGCGTGTCCGTGCGTCCAAACCGATAGAACCGGCCCTTTCCAACGTGGTCCTGCAAGTGGCATCCATACGCCATGAGTGCGGCGTGCCCGGTCACGCCGTCGAGTGCAGAGCCTCGTCAGTATAGTCGCCAGCAACTTGACGGAGAAAAACCCATGGAGCTTCATCAAGTTCGCTACTTCCTCGCCGTAGCGGCCACGCTCAATTTTACCCGCGCTGCCGAGCAGTGCAATGTCACGCAGCCCGCCCTGACCAAGGGGGTGCAGAAGCTCGAGCGGGAGCTCGGCGGCCAGTTGATCTACCGCGAGCGCCAGTTGACGCAGCTCACTGATCTTGGGAAGGAAGTCCTTCCGATGCTGGAGCGCACGCTGGCCTCGGCAGAGGCGGTGCGCCGCAGAGCCCAAGAGTTCCAACGCAAGGAGGTTGCGCCACTGAAGATCGGCCTCGCCCCGTCCATCTCTGCGTCGCTCGTCCTCGATCCGATCGCGGAGATTGCAAAGTTCCTTCCTGGACTTCAAGTCGAACTGCGCGAGGGCGCAGCGGAAAAACTCGTCGATCTCTTGCTTGAGGGGGAGATCAACGCCGCAATGGTCGGGGACGTACAGGACATCCCCGACCGCATCGACGGCTGGTCGCTGTTCGAGGAGCGCTACGTCGCAGTTCTCGCGCCGACACACCAGCTCGCAAACCGTCCGTCGATCGGCATCGACGACCTCCGCGAGACCATCTTGCTGGAACGCACCGGATGCGACGTCGCCCCGAAGATCCAACGGTCGTATTTCCCCGAGGAACCGCCGCATCTCGGCCACTGCAGTGGTCACGACTTGCACCTGCAGCACATGGCCGCGGCTGGCTTTGGCGTGATACTCGCGCCCGAGCACATGCCGCGCCTTCCGGCACTCAAGACCATTCCACTCGAAGGCGATCCGGTTTCGCGGCAGGTGCGGTTGCTGGCAGTGCAGGGGCGCCGCTACTCGCCGGCGCTGGACGCCTTCGTCAAGGTCGCGCGGCTTCGCGACTGGTCGGTCGAAATCCCCGACCCGGGCAACGACACGCACGCCCCCCGCCAATCGCTTCCAGCCAATCGATCCGCAGCCTGACGACGCCTCACCGATGCCAAACCAGACCGACAAAACACTTGCCCAGATTCGCACAGAGCTGTTGACGACGTTCAGCGCCGCGGATTGGGAGTCATACAACCACCTCGTGGGGTGGCTGCGCGATACAGGCGTGGCATCGCATGCGTTGAAGGTCGGAGACGCCGCGCCGGACTTCCTCCTGCCGGACGCCGACGGCCATCTCCACTCCTCCGAGGAGCTGCGCCGCAACGGACCCCTCGTCCTGAGTTTCTTCCGAGGCGGCTGGTGTCCGTTCTGCACCGCCGAGCTGTGCGCCCTCCAGGCCGCGAGGGACGAGTTCGAGAGCGTCGGCGCGACCCTCGCGGTCGTCACACCCGAGACCAGGGATTTCCCGCGGCAGCTCAAACAGAGCCTGGACTTGGACCTGAAGGTACTCGCCGACGTCGACTACGGCGTTGCCATGTCGTATGGCGTACTGTTTCGGATGCCCGACGAGACCAAGGCACACTATTCCGGGCTAGGCTTCGACCTCGGCGCCCGGCACGGGTCGTCGGTCTGGATGCTGCCCATTCCCGCGACCTACGTGATCGACGCGGCAGGCCTGATCCGCAGCGCGTTCGTCGAGCCCGATTTCACGATACGGGCAGAGCCGGCACAAATCTTGGCCTCGCTGCGCCAGGCCGCCTCCACATCCTAGCTGGAAGGGCCCGCCATCCCAGAACGGCAACGCGCAACGCATGGACCGGCGATACGTCTCAAGCCTGGGAGCCGTCTGGAACATATCCGAGGACGAATGCGATGACCTTCTCGACCGGCATTTCGCAGGGCCGCAAGGAGCTCTCGCCGGACCTCAGCCGGTAAAGGTTGAAGCTGACCACGTCGCCGCCGGCGAGCGCTCGCGCGAACAGGCTGCTCCGCTTTCGGTCGCAAGACCTGCGGACGGTGACGCCGTACCGCAGCCCCTCATACAGGCCTTCACCGTACCCGCACGGAATCGCGGCGAGTGCCGATTCAAAATCTCGTTCTAGCAATGTCTAACCCTTCGGTTCGGGGGCAAGTGAATCCGTTCCCGCCAGATAGAAACACCTCGGGCGGCGATCCGCGTGGCATCGTTTCGATAGCCGCAGGTGATTGGACGCTCACCAGCCCCGTGCCTATCTTTGGCGCACGACTAAAGGGAGTAGCGCGATGCCTACTTACAGGAAAAACCCCGAGGCGGTCTCAAAGTTGACCCCCGAGCAGTACCGCGTAACACAGACTGACGGGACCGAGCGCCCCTTCGCCAACGAATACTGGGACAACAAGGAGCCCGGCCTCTACGTCGACGTGGTATCGGGCGAGCCGCTCTTTGCGTCGACCGACAAGTTTGACAGTGGCACGGGTTGGCCGAGTTTCACGCGGCCTCTTGAAGCCGCGAACGTCGTCGAGAACGTGGACAGCTCGCGCGGCATGACACGGACCGAGGTCCGCTCCAAGCACGGCGACAGCCACTTGGGCCACCTTTTCCCGGACGGGCCGCGCGACAAGGGCGGGTTGAGATACTGCATGAACTCAGCCTCTCTGCGTTTCATCCACCGTGACCAACTGGAGAGCGAAGGTTACGGCGAGTATGCAAAGCTCTTTGCAAAGCAGGAGGTCTGACGATGGCAGCGACTACAGAGCGCGCGATCCTGGCAGGGGGTTGTTTCTGGGGAATGCAGCAGCTGGTGCGGCGCCTTCCCGGCGTCGTGGCGACGCGGGTCGGATACTCCGGCGGCGACGTCAAGAATGCGACCTACCGCAACCACGGCACGCATGCGGAAGCGATCGAGATAACGTTCGATCCGAGCAAGACGAGCTTCCGCGATCTGCTGGAGTTCTTCTTCCAGATCCACGACCCGACGACTCCCAACCGCCAGGGAAACGACCACGGCGCCAGCTACAGGTCTGCGATCTTCTATGCCAGCGAGGAGCAGCACCGCGTCGCGCAAGACACGATCGCCGACGTCGAAGCCTCGGGGCTGTGGCCCGGCAAGGTGGTGACCGAGCTCTCTCCCGTTGGCGATTTCTGGGAGGCTGAACCCGAGCACCAGGACTATTTGGAGCGCCACCCGAATGGCTATACTTGCCACTTCGTCCGTCCGCAGTGGAAGCTTCCGCACAGAAGCGCCGCCTGAGGGCGGCGTTGGGACGTGTCGGCGGCGGCGGCGGACGCGGCCTACCTCGCTTGCATAAATGAAGGTTGCGATGCGTCCTCGCTTGCCGGCGGACGCATCGCTGCGCAATGATCGGCAGACCCACAGGAGAGAGACGAAATGACCACGGACAAGATCATTCAGAACATGGAAGTGATCGGTGCGGATGGCGTCCACGTCGGCACCGTCGACGGCGTCGCCAACGGTCGCATCAAGCTCGCGAAGCGCGACAGCGGCGAGGGTCAGCACAAGGGCCACGCGCACTTCATCGCTCTTGGACTGGTCGCCGACGTCGAGGGGCAGAGGGTTCGCCTTTCCGCGAACGCGGCTGTGGCGGTGACATTCGAGGAAGAGCAGTCGGGAAAGCCCGTCTGAAGAAGGACGGTCCGATGACCCTGACCACGCGCAAGGCATAGAACAGCGCGAGCCGGCGACAAGAAGGCAGGCTCGCACCCCGTGCCGCATACAAGGGCGTGGCCGACATCAAGAGGAAAAGGCCTTGGCGTCGAAGCTGGATCAACTACGCGCAATGACTACGATCGTGGCGGACACCGGCGATCTCGCAGCGCTGGCGCGTGTCAAACCGGTGGACTGCACGACGAATCCCGCGCTCATCCTGAAGGCGGTCGACACTCCCGAGTACAGGGATGTCGTAGACGAGGCGTTGGCATGGGGACGCAAACAGAGCGGCGATGATGTACGCGTCGCCGCCGCGACGGCAGACCGGCTCGCAATCTCCGTCGGGGTCGAGCTCTTGCGACTCGTGCCAGGGTATGTTTCCACCGAGGTGGACGCCAACCTGTCCTTCAACATCCGAGCATCGGTCGCGCGAGCGCGGCAGATTATCGACGCCTATAAGCAGCGAGGCATCCCGCCCGAGCGCGTGCTCATCAAACTGGCTTCGACGTGGGAGGGAATACGCGCTGCAGAGATCCTCCAACGCGAGGGTGTGAAGTGCAACATGACGTTGCTGCTGAACAGGGCCCAGGCGGTCGCGAGCGCTGAGGCTGGAGCCTTCCTGATCTCACCCTTTGTAGGCCGCATCTACGACTGGCACAAAGAGTCTACTGGAAAGGAATTCGCCGCCCACGAGGATCCCGGCGTCCGCTCCGTGCGGGACATCTACGGGTACTACAAGTCGAATGGGATACAAACGATCGTCATGGGCGCGTCGTTCCGCAACACCGGCCAGATCGAGGCGCTGGCCGGATGCGATCGGCTCACGATCGCGCCAGCGCTCATGGACGCCCTTGCCTCCGAGGAGGGCGAGCTCAAACGCGCCTTGGCTCCGGCCGCCGCGGAGCCGCGCTCCCTTCGAACGGCCGAAGACGGGATCTGCCACTGGTTCGTGAGCGAAGATGCTGTCGACATAAAGCACCCGGACCCTGCGGACCCGATCGACGAGACAACCTTCCGGTGGATCATGAACGAGGACGCGATGGCGACCGAGAAGCTGGCCGAAGGCATCCGCGTGTTCGCTCACGATCTCCAGACGCTCCGCCACAGGATCGCCGAACGCCTCCAGTGAGTCCCGCGACGTCGCCACCATCGACAGCAAACACAGCCAAGTTTCGTCGCAGAGTTGCAGGCCGGTGGACGGACCGTTCGCGCCGTCCAAACCTCGAAACCCGGGGCACCCTTTCCAGTCGCGTCCAGCACGCCTTGCCACGGTCGCGCGCGAGCGGCGCCTATGCTCTGGCGGAGTGAATGCCGGCGTCAGGCTGCATTGGATTCCTCGATCGCGTCTTCGGTCGGCGTGGCGCTGTGAGACGAGTCGCGCCGCGCCCTGGCACGGTATTCCGACGGGTCGCTGTCGTAGTACCTGCGGAAAGTGCGCGTGAAGCTGCTCCGGCTCTGGTAGCCGGCGTTCAAGGCAACCTGGTCGACAGACAGCGCATTGGCCGCGAGCAGGTCTGCTGCGTGGCGCATCCTGACCCGGCGGAGCAACGACATCGGAGACTCTCCGAAGGCGGCGGCAAACCGCGCCATGAAAGCCGAGCGGCTGAGACCGACGGCGTGCGACAGGCTCTGGACGGTGTGCGGCACGGACGGGCGCGAGGCCATTTCGGCGAAAGCCCGTGCGATCGGCGGATCGCTCAAGATCGAAAACCGCTCCACCCACGCGTTCATCGAGACCAGGCAGCGCCGGAGCAATGCGAGCACAACGAGTTTCAGCAGCGCCGCCGACATCGGCCCTCCACCGACATCCTGGGCTGCGAGCTCGGTCATTGCATAGGCCATCACCTGGTCGAGCTGGTCGTGCACGTCGAACGTCTCGACGATGGGCGTTGCAAGGGAGGCGAACAAGTCGAGTGCTGGACCGTAGTTGGCGCGAAAGGACCCGCACGCAAGCACCAGCGCCGGCTCGCCGTTGCCGACGGTGTGCCGCTGCGAGGACCCCGGTATGAAGCCGCAATTGTTGTAATTACTGGCGTGCCGCGGTGCGGTCGCGCGCTGCGTCGCGGCGATCGTCATCGATCGCCTCGGCGGAACGATCACCAGCGTGTGCGGCGTCAGGCGTATAGGTGTTTCGTCGTCGAGGAAGATGAATCCGGCGCCTCGAAGACAATAGTGGATCGTGGAGGCGTCGGTGCGGGCGAGCGCTAAATGCGTGCCCGCCGCAAGCGCGCACTCCGACAGCCTGACGAAAGTGACGTCCAAGGTGGTCATCAATTTGTCCAGGTCTTGTCGCGATATACGCCGGAACGGCTCGCCTGCCACGTCCAGAAGCCTTTATGGTGCTCAGGCCCACATCAGCTCGGCTTTGGGACAGCGGGACGATGCCATCTCACGCAGGCGACCAGCCTTCGCGACTGGGTGATGGGGCCTAGCGCACTCCAACCTGATCTGGGCTCTTGATCGGTTCGGTCTTCGTTGCCTTCAACTGAAGACGCTGAACAATCGCCCAGTTGCGGTCGATCGGGTAGTGGTTGCTGCCGAATTTGATAAATTCAGCAGCAACATGAATAAACCGGCTGAGCGTCTCAGCGACCCGGCGAAGCTCTGTGAATTCACCCGAACGCACGCCGACGCGCGTGAACGGGAGGCGCGCTAAGTCAGGCACTATGCGCCGACTGGAGCGCCGGTGGTCCATCCGTTCGAGTTGCGTGAGTGAATTGAAAGGCGGCTGATTTATAGCTGCCCGAGTTCCCTTAGTTCCCGCAAGGCCGCCGCGTCGCGCGCGGAGACATCGGGAAATTTCGGATCGGAGCCGACATCGTCGGTATAGCGCCAGGAGCGGGCGCATCTTCGCCCTTTTGCCCTGGCGAAGACGACCGCGACACCCTTGACGTCCTCCAGCGTGAAAGCGCCGGCGGGCGGCTCCTCGGCGCGGATGTCGATGCCGCTGGTGATGCAGATCTCGGCCATATCGACGCCCTCAATCGCGGCGCGCAGCTCGAGATCGGTGATGTTGACCACGGGCGCCGCTTCCAGCGAGGAGCCTATCGTCTTTTTTGCACGCTCGATCTCCAGCGATGCCGTCACAACGCGTCGAACCTGCCGCACTTTCCGCCACTTCTCTGCCAGCTTCTCGTCGCGCCATTTTGCAGGAACGCTCCGGAATTGCTCGAGATGGACGGACGCCGCCTCGGGATGACGCTCCAGCCAGGCTTCCTCCATGGTGAACGGAAGCATTGGCGCCATCCATCTCACCAAATTGTCGAAAAGGCGCCGCACGACTTCGACCGCTGCCTTGCGCCTGAGACTGGACGGCGGGTCGCAATAGAGCGCGTCCTTGCGAATGTCGAAATAGAAGGCCGACAGCTCGACCACCATGAAATCGATGAACGCACGAGTGATGCGCTTGAACTCGAAGGCGTCGTAGCCCTGGCGCACCACCTCATCGAGTTCGGCGAGGCGATGCAGCATCAGCCGTTCCAGCTCCGGCATCTTCTCCAACGGCACCTCCTCGCCATCGTCATGGGCGAGCGTGCCCAGCATCCAGCGGATGGTGTTCCTGAGCTTGCGGTAGGCGTCGATGTTGGTCTGCAGCACGTTCTTGCCAAGCCGCTGGTCTTCCCAATAATCGGTCGTCACCACCCACAGGCGCAGGATGTCAGCGCCGGACTGTTTCATCACATCCTGCGGCACCACCGTGTTGCCGAGCGACTTCGACATCTTGCGATCCTCCTCGTCTGTGGTGAAACCATGGGTGACGACGGTGTCGTAAGGCGCCCTGCCCCTGGTACCGCAGCTTTCCAGCAGCGAGGACTGGAACCAGCCGCGATGCTGGTCGGAGCCTTCGAGATAGACATCGGCCGGCCATTTCAAGTCCGGCCGGTCTTCAAGCGTGAAGGTGTGGGTCGAGCCTGAATCGAACCACACGTCGAGGATGTCCTTGACCATCGCCCAGTTCTCGTTGGCGCGGTTTCCAAGGAAGCGCTCGCGCGCGCCTTCGGCGAACCAGGCGTCAGCTCCCTCCTTCTCGAAGGCCTCGACTATGCGGACGTTGACCACCTCGTCCTTCAGGACATTGCCGTCTTCATCCGCGAAAACGCAGATCGGCACACCCCAGGCGCGCTGGCGCGATAAGACCCAATCCGGGCGCTCCTCTATCATGGCGCGCAGGCGATTGTGTCCCCCGGACGGCACGAAGCGCGTGGCCTCGATCGCGGCGAGCGCGCGCGAACGCAGCGTTGTGCCGTCGCCCAGCTCCTTGTCCATATAGATGAACCATTGCGGCGTGTTGCGAATGATCACCGGCTTTTTCGAGCGCCAGCTATGTGGATAGGCATGCTTTAGCCGGCCGCGCGCGAAGAGCATGTTCTTCCCGATCAGGGCGCCGATAACCGCCTGATTGGCATTGCCCTTCTTGCCGTTGGCGTCGATGACACGCGCAGCGCCACCCGGTCGATCCGGACCGAAGCCAGGCGCGTCCAACGTGAAGAAGCCGGCATCGTCGACAGTGAAGGGGATGGCCGAGGAGATGCCTCGCGCCTCAAGCTCGCGAGCATGCTCGACCCAGACATTGAAGTCCTCGCGGCCATGGCCCGGCGCGGTGTGCACGAAACCAGTGCCGGCGTCGTCGGTGACGTGCTCACCGGAAAGCAGCGGCACGGCGAACGAATAGGGCTCGTGCTCATACATATGGCCACTGCGGGTCGCGCGGCTCCAGCCTCTCAGCGGGTGCGCGCAAATGATGGCACCGAGTTCCTCAGCCGAGACATCGCGCCGCCGCTGGCAACGCAGTTTGGCCTTGGCGAATGACCCTTCCGCCAGCACATCGGCGAAGATCAGCTTCTCGCCGGGCTGCGGGCCAAAGTCGTTCTGGGCAGCGGTGACCTCGTAAAGGCCGTAGCTGATCTTGGCAGAATAAGAGATTGCGCGGTTGCCAGGGATCGTCCACGGCGTAGTCGTCCAGATAACGACAAAGGCGTCGGCGAGTTCCGCCGTCTCGCCGGCCACCGGAAACTTCACCCAAATCGTATCGCTCTCATAGTCTTGATACTCGACCTCGGCCTCGGCCAGCGCGGTGCGCTCGACCACGCTCCACATAACCGGCTTGGAGCCGCGATAGAGCTGGCCCGACATGGCGAATTTCAGGAGCTCACCGGCAATCATCGCTTCAGCGTGGAAGTTCATGGTCGCGTAAGGATTGTCGAAGTCGCCCTCGATGCCGAGACGCTTGAACTCCTCCGTCTGCACATCGATCCAGTGCTGCGCAAAGTCGCGGCATTCCTTGCGGAACTCGTTGACCGGCACCTCATCCTTGTTCTTGCCCTTGGCGCGGTACTGC
The DNA here is from genome assembly GCF_006442295.1 of Mesorhizobium sp. B2-3-2. Classification (NCBI taxonomy): domain Bacteria; kingdom Pseudomonadati; phylum Pseudomonadota; class Alphaproteobacteria; order Hyphomicrobiales; family Phyllobacteriaceae; genus Mesorhizobium; species Mesorhizobium sp. B2-3-2. Next base: position 47,167 of record NZ_VFWA01000008.1, read on the forward strand.
TCCTCGATCTTCCACTCGATCGGCAGGCCGTGGCAGTCCCAGCCGGGCACGTAATTGGCGTCGCGGCCGCGCATCTGGAAGGAGCGGTTGATGACGTCCTTGAGGATCTTGTTCAGAGCATGGCCGATATGGATGTTGCCGTTGGCGTAGGGCGGACCGTCATGCAGCACGTATTTCGGGCGGTCGGCGGAGGCCTCGCGCAGCTTGCGGTAGAGATCCATCTCCTGCCAGCGCTTGACCAGCACCGGTTCCTTCTCGGGCAAACCGGCACGCATCGGGAAATCCGTCTGCGGCAGGTAAAGCGTCTTGGAATAGTCGATCGTCTCAGCTGTATCGGTCATTGTTTCGCCATGTGGTGCCCACCGGATTTTCAGCCGCGGAATCCGCGAAATCTGAACCGACAACGGCCATGAATTCCAGGGCGACGAGTTCCAGGCCCAAACGGGAGCGCCGCAGGCTGCACGCCGCCGCAGCGGAAAAGGTAAGTCCGCGGATCGCACCGCGAATCCACAATCCGTCGCCGTTCGTCCAGACACAGGGCTCGCCGCGGCCCTATCCGGACAATCCAGCCATGAGCCGGCTTGAAATGTCTTTCCGCGACGGCGTGCTCGCAGTTGCCTGCCAAAAGGTCCAAGACGGCCGCGAAGCGTTGCGAACGCGACCGGGAAAGAGTGATCGCAAAGTGCCCCTTCATGTTCTTTCTACGCCGTCCGGCACCCCGCGCGCGGCGCGCTCCTCTATGGCTGACCGCAGGCTGACGGGACGCCGGCGCGCGCGCTTTTTCCGACGATACCTCGGGCAATCGAATGCATGTCCAAAGGGAATTTCTAATTTCGTCCGCTGCGTTCGATCCTGATCTCGGCAGGAAGCGATCGATACTTCGGCCGGGGCGGAGGGGCCGCCGCGCATCAATGATCACACGATTATGCCGCGATGAAAAAGTGGACTCCAACTCCGATGACCAATGACCAGAGCGACAAAACCTTCCATCCGAGCCGTCGAGGCTTTCTCAGCGTTGCCGCTGCCACGGGCGCTGCTTCGCTGGCACCGGCTGTCGTGATAGGAACCACCGCGACGACCGCGGCTCTCGCGGAAGCATCCGAACCGGCCTCCTCCCCCCGTGGATGCTTCCGCGAGTACTATCGCCGTCAAGTTGCCGCCGCCCATGTCCAGCTATCTGTCCTTCGGTCCGGACGAAGCCGGCTTCGTCGAGGTCCTGATCAACGTGATGGGTCCTGCGGATGCACTGATACCCGGCGGCCTCGATTGCGGCCTTGCGGCCTACATCGACCGACAACTGGCAGGTGGTTTCGGCAAGGGCGCGCGCCTTTATACGCGCGGCCCCTGGCGAGAGGGTAAGCCTCAACTGGGCTACCAATTGCCGCTCACACCCGAGCAGTTCTTCAAGGCGGGACTGACCGCCGCGGCCGCGCCACCTCTGAGTGCGACTAAAAGAAAGGACGTACCCAATGAAAGGCCCAGGAAAGATCGGTGCGTTTGTCGCGGTACTCGTACTTGCGGGAGCAACCGTGAATCATGGCTACGCGCAGGACGCCGAGCACGGAAAAACCATCTTCAAATCCTGCGCGGCATGCCATGCGACGGACCATGCCAATCGCGTCGGACCGGGCCTGGGAGGAATCATCGGCAGGAAGGCGGGTGCGGTTCCCGGCTTCCGTTACAGTAACGCGATGAAGACGTTCGGGATGGTCTGGGATGCGAAGATCCTCGATGCGTATCTGGAATCGCCACAGAAGGTGGTTCCCGGAAACAGGATGCCCTACGCAGGGCTGAAGAACGCGACGGATCGGGCGGACCTCGTTGCCTATCTTGCTACGTTGAAGTAACGGCGAGAAGCCCACGATTACATTTATCGTGCAGAAGAGCACGCCATCGACGCTAGCGGGCCGATCGCGGAATCTGGTCGTCAGTACTTTGCCGAAGATTTGAGGTAGCGGACCAAACTCGGCACATCATCCGCGGTGGACGACCGATCGTGCCGGTGGAATAGACGGCAGCGCCCGTATTACGCGGCCAAGGGGCTCGTGATCCGGGCCCGTTGCCGGTCCGCCCAGGCGGAGACGGCATCAGGTGCGATTCCGAACGCGGTAAGCAGCGCTTGAGCCGCTTCAAGGCCGTGAGATTCGTCGGGCGAAACCACTGCTTCGAGTCCAAGCTCATTGAGCTGCGCGGCCTCGTCGTCGGTGCGTGTCACCCAGAGCCGGTGAAGGTCCGGGTAGAGCGCCAGAGACGACGGTATCCAGTCCCGGGCAGCCGCGATCGAGGAGGCCGTCATCACGCTGAACTGTCGGCCGCCCAGGTCGAAGGCACGCCAAAGCCTCGCATCCGACGCATCCCCGAAGGAAGCATTGTAGCCGTCGGCTATGGCGTCGCGAAGTCGGGCGCCATCGCGTTCGACAGCGTCATAGCCAATGTCAAACTCCTCAAGCGCGTCCGCGATCGTCCGCCCGACATCTCCCATGCCGACGATGATGACCGGGTTGATCTTTCCCTGTGGTACCATCTCGGTTTGCATCTTGCGTGTCGCGCGCGTCCGCAAACGTCCGGCAATGTTCCGGCCGATATAGGCAAGCGCCGGGGTTGCGGCGAGCGTGAGAGCAACGGCTGCGATGAGCTGCGCGACCGTAGCGTCGCCGACGCGCGCGCGAACGCCGGGCATCGCAAACACCACGAAGGCGAATTCCGAGCCGCCTGCCATCAATACCCCCAATTGGATCGAGCCGGGCACAGACCATCGGAAGGCCAAGCTCGCGAGGATGTTGCCGGCCGACTTCAGCGCGATGATCCCGACCGCCATGACGACGATCGCGGCCCAGGCGCTCGTGATCACGGCGCGGTCCAGCGAAGCGCCGGTCGACAGGAAAAAGAAGCTGACCAGGAGACCTCGGAAAGGGCCGATTTCCGAGCGCACGCTCGCCTTGAACGGACTCTCCGCCACCATCATCCCACCCAGAAAGGCGCCGAGTGTCATCGACAGGCCGACCATGGCAGCCGACCAGCCGGCGGCGAGCGCGATCAGCAGGGCTGTAGCGGTGAAGACCTCCTCGCCTCCGTGCCGCGAGAGGATGGCGAAGAGCGGGCGGACGATGAAGCGGGCCGAGAGCAGCGCCACCGCAATCGCTACCACCGTCTTCACCAAGGCCGCGAGCATGGCCAGGAATGCGGAGCTATTCGCCGGCGTCGACGTCAGGATGAGAAGAAAGATGGCGGCGACATCCTGAAAGATCAGGATCGCTATAGCCGTGAGTGCGACCGGACAGTTTTGCTGCCGACGATCGGCAATGACTCCCGCTACGATCGCGGTCGATGAAAGCGCCAGTGTAGTGCCGACAACGAGCGCAGCGATTGCCGACAAGCCGAGCGCCCATGCGCAGCCACCGATGAGGATCGCCGACGCACCGACCTGAAGCGGCCCGAATCCGAAGATGTCGCCCGCCTCGCGGCGGACGTGCGCCGCTGAGAAATGAAGGCCGATATCGAAGAGCAGGAAAACAACTCCAAGCTCGGCGAGCAGGTGAACCGTTCCTCCAGCCGAAAGAAGCTCGGGGCGAACGGCGGACACGACCATGCCGAGGAACAGGTAACCAACGATCGGGTTCACTTTGACCATGCGCGACAAGACGGCGGTCGCGATGCCCAACGCCAGTATTACCAATATCGGAAAGATAGCTTCTGCAATCTCCACTGACTATCCCTACTGGCCGCGGAGACCGGGCCGAGGTGCCAGGCGCGAGCTAAACAACGGAGATTGGCGCATCTCATTCCCCCAGACCTCGGCCCTCGGCAAATCATCCTCGCGTCTCAAATTCGACCGCGCACCGAATCTCTACGAGCGTGCTTACCCAACCCGGCTTTGCCTGGAATTCCGAACACCATCGATGGAACTATCCGCACTGCACACGGCACGCTTAAACACCATGGAGGTCGAACCTTTGGCGAGGAAATCACCTCTCGCCATTGAATCGATAGACGATTGTTATCGCCCGGCGTGACGCGGCGGCCGGCGTTACCTGGCTTGATTTGCGAAGGCTAGCGAGGACTTCCGTCGCGCTATTCCCCACCACTATGGAAACCATATGGGCCGGCTATTGGAAAAATTTGTCCGGCGCTGCGATCAGTAACTGCGGCATTCGCAAATCTCATCGAGTAGCGCCCAGCTCAAAACAGGAGACCCCTGATGTCCGAGACCTTTCCACTCCCAACTGAACCCGAAGACATTATCCCGTCGCTGGTTAAGCGGTTTAACTCGGGCGAGGTCAGCAATCAGATGGCCATGTACGCCCCGGAGGCCGTGTTCGTTGCGAACGACGGTCGAACGATCACTGATCGCGCAGAGATCGCTGCCATAATCGAGCACGACATCAAGCTCGGCCTGCCGCTGAAGGCAAATGTGCGCCATGTGTTCGTTGCCGGCGATACCGCCCAGATCGTGTTGGACTGGTCAATTGATGGCACAGGTCCCGACGGCAAGCACGTACACCTGCATGGCACAGCGAGCGACATCATGCGCCGCGGCGCGGATGGGTTCTGGCGCTATATTATCGACAACAATCAAGGGACGGCAGTGCGACAGCCTGCCTGACATAGGTGCGCCACGGCAGCTCTCGGCGATGGAGCCACTCTTGGGCCTGGCGTCGACGATCACCGCCACTTGGTGAAACTGCCTGGTCGCAGATTTTGGACCTGCGCGCCCAAATTCCCGGGAGACGAAGGATGCACGGCTCGATGCAGAACGTGGCGCCAGTGATCAACGAGGCTCGCCGGGACGGAATGCTCCGGCTGGCATTCTTATCTGCGGTAGTCTCCCTGGTGGCCTCGTTTGCCGCGGCGGCCGCGCCGATCCCCCTGTACAACATCTATCGGGCGCAGGACGGCTTCACCAACGCCAGCATCTCGATGGCCGTCGTCGCCTATGCCGTCGGCACGATCGCCGCACTGTTGGTGCTGGGACGACTGTCCAATCATCTGGGCCGCCGGCTCACTGCGATCGCTAGCCTCAGCCTGCTCCTGCTGGGCTGTCTGCTGTTGCTGAATGTGCACGACGTCGGCACCCTGCTGGCCGGTCGGCTGCTGGTGGGCGTCGGTACCGGGTTAGCCAGCAGCAGCCTGACCTCCTACATTGTCGACGCCGCGCCCAGCAGGCCAGAATGGCTGGCCTCCGTCGCCTCCAGCCAGGGACCGATGCTCGGCCTCGCTGTCGGGGCAATCGCCTCCGGCGCTCTGGTCCAGTTCGGCCCCTGGCCACGCGAGCTCATCTACCTGGTTTGCATCGGCTTTCTGTTGGTGTCTGCCGCACTCATCGCCATCAGCCCCGAAACAGCGACTCCGACGCAGGGTGCTTGGCGATCGCTGCAACCCCGGGTCCACCTACCGGCCCGGGTCAGGCATCTGCTCCCTGTCGCGGCAGCGGTGTTCCTGGCCACCTGGGCGGCCGGAGCCTTCTACCAGGCCTTCGTGCCTGCGCTGGTCGAAGATCAACTCCACACCCGCAGCCCGCTCATCCTCGGATTGGTGTTCGCCGCCTATATGACCCCCAGCGTTCTCGGCGCGCCGATCGGCGGCCGATTCACATCCGCGGCAGCCCAACGCCTCGGCATGATCACCTTCCTGGCCGGAATGATCGGCATCATCGCGGCGATCTCCGCCGGCACACTGGGATTGTTCATCATCGCAACCATTGTCGCGGGCGCCGGCCAAGGCATCGCCATCAGCGCCGCCACCCGTGGTCTGCTGCACGGCAGTGCCCTGGCCGACCGCGCACCGATATTCAGCGTGATCTACCTGCTCAGCTACAGCGGCGCCGCCTTCCCCAGCCTCATTTCAGGCCGGCTGTCCAACACGTTCTCGATACCGCAGATCGCCTTCGGATATGGGGTACTTGCCCTCGGCGCCACCCTGTTCACCGTCCTCGGTGCACGCAACCCGCACCCCGACACGACCGGTAACAACACCTGCGACAGTTCGGGCGCCAACGGTTCACCAATACATTGAACAGTGTCATGAGGATCGTCGCTGTCTTGGGCGTCACATCGAAACGATGATTGGCGTCCGGCGACCGACGACGGAGAGTAGGCCATGAGGATGGTCGTGATCGGCGGCACTGGCCTGATTGGCTCGAACACCGTTGCCATTCTGCACCAGGGCGGCCACGAGGTCGTCGCGGCATCGCCCAAAGGTGGCGTCAACACCGTCACCGGAGAAGGGCTCAAAGCAGCCATGTCTGGCGCACAGGTGGTGATCGACCTCTCCAATGTGCCGGCATCTGACCGCGAGGCGGCGTTGGAATTCTTCGAGACCTCCGGCCGCAACCTTGTCGCGGCAGAGGCCGCAGCGGGCGTTCGGCCTCATGTCGCGCTGTCCATCGTCGGGACCGACAGGGTACCCGACCAAGGCTATTACCGCGCCAAAGTCGCCCAGGAGAAACTGGTCGAGGCTTCCGGTATTCCCTACACGATCATCCGCTCGGCCAGTTCCTGGAATTCCTCGGCGGCATCGCCGATGCGAGTATGGATGGTGGCGTCGTGAGGATTCCGGCGGCCTGCTTCAGCCGGCTGACGACGTTGCTGCCGCCGAAGTGGCCTTCGACAAGCCGCGAAACGGGATCGTCGAGATCGCAGGCCCGGAACGAGCGGAGTTCAACGAAATCGTCGCTCGTTATTTGAAGGCTGCCGGCGACCCGCGGAAGGTCGTGAAAGATCCCGAAGCCAGGTATTTCGGAGGGCGGCTCAAGGAAAAAGTCGCTCGTACATTGGGCGAAGCGCGTCTCGGCCGGCTCAATCTCGAGGAGTGGTTGGGCCGGTCGCGGATGTGGTGGTCGACGAGCTCATCTGGTAATACCCAGGCGACCAAAACGCATGATCGGCCGTCCGACATCCTCCCCGCCGCGCTCTCACTCAAGTCTTGGACGCGATGCAGTGAGGTCGCGGCGATACTCCATTTATGATGTGAGTGAGGCTCGTCCCGAGCGCAGCCTTCGCTCGATAGAACCATGCTTTCTCCTCAGCGCGAGAACCGTCGCGCAACGTTACGGTTCCGGTCATGCCGGAGACCAGCGGCATACCAGGCGGTACCTTGTCGATGGCGATTCTGACCGGGACTCGTTGTGCAAGCCGTACCCAGGTGTAGACCGGGTCAACATTGGGGAGACCCTGAGCGCCGGCCGCCGCATTGGACACGCTAACGCCACGGGTGATCGTCGTCACATGGCCGACGATCGGGGTAGCATAACCCATCAACTTGACCTCGGCGCGATCGCCAATGCACAGCAGCGCCAACTTTGTCTCCTCGAAATAGCCATCCACCCAGAAGCTATCGGTGTCGACGATGGAAATGTTGCTGACGCCCTCGTGCGCATAGTCGCCTACTCGTAACAAAAGATTCGTGACATAGCCGTTCACCGGGCTACGAACCTCCGTTCGCTTCAGATTGATATCTGCCTGGGCGACCTGTTGACGCGCCGCATCGATCGCCGCTTTCGCCTGTTGGGAGCTACCTTCGAATACCTGTTGCTGCTCGCGCGTGGTGGCAAGATCCGATAGCCGCTTCCGCCGTTCGGACTGCAGATCCTTCACGTAACCGTCGGCTTCCCTTTGCTCCAGCAGCGCTTTGCTCGAGCGCAACGCAACTTCGAAATCAAAGGGTTCGATCTGGTAGAGGATGTCGCCCTTGTGAACGAATTGATTGTCGGCAGCCAGCAGCCGTGTAATCTGACCCGACACTTGAGGTGCGACGCTTGCGACCTGAACACGCACGCGTCCGTCGCGGGTCCATGGCGCGATTACATACTGGTCCCATACCGTCAGTGAGACGAGCACCGCCACAAGGAAGATCGCCAACGTCGCAGCTCTGCGCGATAGCGCCCGCACAAACCACGTCATGGCTCTTTGCCCCGCGACTTGTGGCTTGGGGGGCAGTACGACAGGCTTCTGCTCGTATGGTGGAGGCTCCTCGGATTTGGCACGCGCAACCGCACTGAGCGCAGGCACAGCTTCAATTTCGGTCGACCCCGACAAAGAATCGGACCGTTGTTCTCCTCGATCGATCGTCTGATCTTGCCGGGCGGCCTGCATGAAAAATTTCCTTCAAAAAAACAAGACGAGCAGACCCAGAACGGTGACGTAGAGGCTGAGCTCGGCAACCGCCGCATTGCTGAAGATCCGAGAAAATCCGACAAGGCGCAGAAGCGGCCTGATCAGAAGCACGACAAAGAGAGCCAGCACCGCATAGGTGATGAACGGCGCGACCAAAACGCCGCCGATAACCAATTCGCGGAAGGTATGGGCCATCAGGCAGCCTCCCCGAGATGAACGCGTCGTCCGAGCCCCGCCTCGATGTGGTAGCTCGCGACCATGAGCGCGGCGCAGAGTTGAGCCACAGCATGATCTGACGGCGACGCCTGGCATAAGAGCTGGGCCGCGGCGCGAAGTGCCTGCGGCGCGCGCTTCTTGAACGAAGCACGCACCTCTTCAGCCAAGACGCTTGACGGCCCGCCGGCGAGCTTCTTCAGCTTGTCGTCGCACAACCGGATAATCGAAGATTGGTCGAAATGGGAAAGCACCTCCTCGATCGTCTCCGCGCTATTCGGAGCGTTCCCTCCCGCGGACAGGATCTGACCGATCCTTCCCGCGTCACGAAACATCTCCTCCTCTGGCTCATGTCGCCGATCGCGGGATGGCGCCTGAGCGAACTCTTGGCGAACAGATGACAACATCAAGCGTTTCCGCCGCTCTTGTGAGACTGGAGGCACAAGAAGTTGCATCGTCAACAACACGCCGGGTGCAACGCAAGCAAAAAGAAAGAAGAAGATGTACGACTGTCCGTTATAGGTCTGCGGATTGGTCAACGAGACTATCACCAAGGTGAATATGAGGACAAATCGACCGAGAGCCGCCACTATGCGATTGGGCAACGTTATCAGGAGACCCGCTCCGATCATGAGAGGAGCAAGTGCGATCGCAAGCAACGGGAAGGCGTCAACGCCATCGAGGACGGCGAACTTGAGAAGCCCCGCCAGAAAACCGCCAATGGGCGCCGCCACCAGCGCCAGGGCGGTCGTCGCGCGTGGATTGGGCGTAGTTGCCCCAAGGCCGACGAAGGTTCCCACGAGGGCAAGGGAAGTGTTCGCAGCGGGCCAGCCCGCATACACAAGCAACATCCCCGTCAACGCAACCCAGATCGCTGCTCGAACACCACCCTCAACCGCTGCTCGGTGGGATCGATAGATCAGCGGACGCCAATGCCACGAAGGACGTTCGTCAGTGCGCAGGGCAGCAAGATTCTGTCGAGCCTGCTCATCTCTCCTGAACAACTCCTCAAGTGTCCAGGCCAGCGATGCGGTTGTATCTGTGTTGCTTTTCGCATTGGCCCTCCACATGGCCGTCGACGATGGGAGTATGCTTTCGTCGCGCTCAAGCGCGCGCGCTATCCTCTCCGATGTTGCCTCATCAGCGACCACCGGGAGCACATTCAGGCTCCGGGCGGCATGCAGCTCTGCCACGAGCGCAACTGCCGCGTTATGGCCCGCGATGCTTCTAGCTGGGCCGTTACTCGACTCAAACACCAGGCTCGAAGTGTCCGCCCGAAGCGAGGAAATTTCAGCGAGCAGAGCAGCGGATTCCATTGGCTGCGTGACCTCACCAAGGATCGCCGATTTGGCATAGTTCCCAACCCGGCGATGGATATCCGCCAGTTGCGTCGCGAGCCTCGTATGACGGTTGGGTGCCAATAACAGGTCGTTGACAATCGTTAGGGATGCGATTCCGATGAGGATTCCTGCGCCGCGCATCATGCCCGCCTCGAACACGTGTCCCGGATTGTCGATCTCCTGGATCGCAACCAAAGCCACCGTGAAGCCCGACAGGACCGCCGCGTAAGCGCGATTGCCGTCGAGAAGGAGTGCGACGTACACGCAAAGGCCCATCCACCCGGCATAAGCTATCAGCAAAAGATCCCGCGTCTGGGAAAAAAGCCCTGTTATGGAAATGGAAACCGCTACGCCGATAATCGTTGCGAGCACACGAAAGACTGCCTTATCAAGGGCTTGGCCGCGAGTTGGTTCGGCGACGATTGCGACCGTTATTAACGCCATCGACGGCATCTCGATCGAAAGCCAGAAGCTTACGTGCAATGCCAGGATTGCCGCCAGCCAGATCCGGATCGCGAAAGCCCAGGAAGTAAGGGGAAAACCTAACGGCAGCAATTGCGCTTGTTGAAGCGGCATCAAACAAATCTACTCCGTGACTTCGACCGTCCGCTTCGATGGAAGAAGCGGTAAGCGGTGTTGTTCGTGTCGGGAATGAAATCGTGCACCCGCATGCGCTGCACGCCCTGGCAGACGAGGTGGGACGGCGTAGCAGTCAGATCGTGCATCGACGCGCGTTTCCTCAGATGGCCTACACGGGAGTGCCGCGGGCGGGCCGCATGCCGCCGCGCTGGGAAGAGTAAGTCTGCGGATCGCGCCGCGAATCCACAATCCGTCGCCGTTCGTCCAGACACATGACTCGCCCGCTTACCAACCGTATCCGGGACAAGGCGGCCGAGCTGCAACGGCCAGGAGGCGCCCGGCAGCGGCGCATACGAAACGGCAGGGTGGCCGTTTGCGGGAGGGCGGAATCCTAAGTTGGACGGGAGGTCTCCCGCGAGAAGCCGGCTTTCGCCTGGACGGCCAAGCCCTGGCTTAGGTGAGATCATGAGCGAGGCAGCATCGTCGCTGGTCATGCCCGCTGGCGGGGGAGCCGTTGCCAGCGTCTCATCAAACCGGTCGCGTGGCTGCTGCCTGAAGCGCTTGCGGTTGCGCACGAGTTCCTAGCTGACTGGTTCGGTGAGCGTGGAACAGGCCAAAGCGGCGTTGAGTTCTAGGCAGCCCTTGGGGGTCCGCTCGCCGTTATGCAGCTCAGTCATTCCGTAGAGCAGCCGCTCGGCGATGCGACGCGGCGTCGGCTCAGCAAGCGCGTCCAGCCGAACTTGCCGAGACCGTGGCCCCGCGCGTGCGGCGGCAGCGCGGCTGATGGTAACGGCGGCCCAGACAGGGTTCGGCCTGATGTGTCGGCCCCTACGTCGCCCGAATACGGCGCACTCCTTGAGGGCTGGTCGCTGATCACGGCCCGACGGGCCGCCGGCGCGCACAGCGCTTTTGGACGATGATACCCCACGCCTATCGAATGCATGTCCAAAGGGAATTTCTAATTTCGCCGGCTGCGTCCGATCCTAAGGTCACTGGGGCTGGCCGAACAAGCGCCTGTGTCGACATTGATTTGAAGCCATTGCACTGAGCCGCCCTGCGGCCCGTGGGCAGCAAAGGAGCCCCCATGAAATTATCGAGGACTGTCGGCCTGGCTGTCGCCGTCTCGCTGGTCGCAGCCGCCGTGGCGACGCTCGCGTAGATCAGCGAGGCGGCTCCAGCGGACCCGACGGCGAACGTGGTGTATGCTGATGGGTCACTGCTCAAGCCCTGCCCCCCACCGAACTGTTCGAGAAGCGAGGGCATGCTTCGGACACTAGCCATGGCCCCGGGCATGAGATGTCGAACGAGCTTTCTATTGCTGGATCATTTCCACAAACAGACAAATACCCGAGGAGACAATTCCCATGAAAGCGATCGTGGTGACTGACCAGGCCGCGGGAACGGCCGGGATGAAGCTGGTGGAGCGGCCCGAGCCGCAGGCAGCGATAAACGACGTCGTCGTTCAGGTTCATGCGTCGGGCTTCACCTCGGGTGAGCTGACCTGGCCCTCGACCTGGACCGATCGCCTCGGCCGTGAGCGGACGCCGTCGATTCCCGGGCAGGAGCTGGCCGGAATGGTCACCGCTCTCGGCTACGGCACGACAGGGCTGTCGGTGGGACAGCGGGTGTTCGGCCTCTCGGACTCGTATCGCGGCGGCACTCTGGCAGAGTATGTGGCCGTCGAGGCACGCAACCTCGCGCCGCTGCCGGGCGACATCGACTTCACGGTGGGCGCGAGCGTGGCGATGCCGGGCCTGACCGCATGGCAGGGACTGTTCCAGCACGGACGCCTTCAGGCGGGACAAAGCGTCCTCGTGCACGGCGCGGCCGGGGCAGTCGGTTCGATGGTGACGCAACTCGCAGGTGAGGCCGGCGCCTACGTCATCGGCACCGGACGCGTCGCCGACCGTCAGAAGGCGCTCGATTTCGGTGCCAATGAATTTGTCGACCTCCAGAACGACATCCTGGAAGACGTGCGCGGCGTCGATCTGGTGTTCGACGTCATCGGCGGCGACATCGCGAAGCGGTCCGCAGGCCTGATTCGAGCCGGAGGAACACTGGTGACCATCGCCGGGCCGACCGAGGCGCGGCCCGCCGACGGCCTGACGGTCGACTTTGTTCTCGTGCCCGATCGTGTCCAACTGGGTGAGATCGTCCAGCGGGTGCGGGTCGGACGACTGCGCACGAACATCGGCAACATCGCGACCCTCGGCGATGCCGTCGCCGCCTTCAACCCGACCGAGCGACGCACGGGCAAGACGATCGTCCGCATTCGTCCGTGAGCGACATTGCGCCATCCCGCAGCATTTCCACCAAAGAGACAAGTAACCGAGGAGACAATTCACATGAAGGCAATCGTTGTGACGGACCAGGCCGCGGGAACGGCAGGGATGAAGCTGGCCGAGCGACCCGAGCCGCCGGCAGCGATAAACGACGTCGTCGTTCAGATTCATGCTTCGGGATTCGTCGGAACTGAGTTGGCGTGGCCCTCGACCTGGACCGATCGCAGCAACCGTGAACGAACACCGTCGATTCCGGGTCACGAGCTGGCTGGAGTGGTCATCGCTCTCGGCTACGGCACGACGGGGCTGTCGGTAGGACAGCGGGTGTTCGGCCTCGCGGACTGGCATCGCGACGGCACCCTGGCGGAGTATATAGCCGTCGAGGCACGCAATCTCGCGCCGCTGCCGGGCGACGTCGACTTCACGGTGGGCGCGAGCCTGCCGATCTCGGGCCTCACCGCGTGGCAGGGACTGTTCCAGCACGGCCGTCTTCAGGGGGGCCAGAGCGTCCTCGCGCACGGCGCGGCCGGCGCAGTCGGATCGATGGTGACGCAACTCGCACGAGAGGCCGGTGCCTACGTCATCGGCACCGGACGCGCCGCTGACCGTCAGAAGGTGCTCGACTTCGGCGCGCAGGAGTTCGTCGACCTCGACAAGGACATCCTGGAAGACGTGCGCGGCGTCGATCTGGTGTTCGATGTCATCGGCGGCGAGATCCAGAAGCGGTCCGCGGCGCTGATCCGAGCCGGAGGTACGCTGGTGACCGTCGTTGGACCGGCCGACGCGCGGCCCGTGGATGGCTTGGCGGTCGACTTCGTTGTCGAGGCCGATCGTGCCCAACTGGGTGAGATCGTCCAGCGGGTGCGGGACGGACGACTGCGCACGAACATCGGCAACATCGCGACCCTCGACGGGGCGATCGCCACCTTCAACTCGACCGAGCGACGCGCGGGGAAAACGGTCATCCGCGTTCGTCCCTGAGCGGCACGCTCCCATCGATCCACGCAACCGGCCGACCGTTGTTCATGTCGGCCGGCTGCATCCCATCAGCGCCAGCCCCGAGAGGCATGCATGGCTTTCACGTTAAGGATCAACGGCACACCCCGTGAGGTCGATGTCGACGGCGACATCCCGCTTTTGTGGGTGCTGCGCGACGTATTCGGCATGACCGGCACCAAGTTCGGCTGCGGCCAGGCACTGTGCGGCGCCTGCACCGTGCATCTCGACGGTCAGCCGGTCCGCTCCTGCCAGACGCCGGTTGACAGCGTCGGCGATAGCGCGGTCACCACGATCGAGGCGATCGGCCAGGCGCCACAGGGCGCGGCCTTGCAGAAGGCATGGCTGGAACTGGAGGTGGTACAGTGCGGCTACTGCCAGTCCGGCCAGATCATGTCGGCAGCGGCGCTGTTGAAGGACACGCCGAAGCCGACGGATGACGACATCGACGCCGCCATGTCGGGCAATGTCTGCCGATGCGGCACCTATCAGCGCATCCGCGCTGCGATCAAGCACGCTGCGGGAGTTTGAGATCGTGAACAGGCTTATCCCGAGAGAGCAGATTGCCGAAGAAACAGCGATGTCGCGGCGCGCCTTCCTTCAGGGCACAGGTTTGGTGCTTGGCTTTGCGCTGACCGGCGCAAGCACGACGTCCGTCTTCGCGGCGCCTGCGTCGCAGGTGGTCGAAAACGAGGTCACGGGTACTTTCGCGCCGAACGGATTTATACGGATCAATCCAACTGGCGCCGTGGCCCTGGTCATTCCGATGATCGAGATGGGACAGGGGGTTTACACGTCGCTCTCGATGCTTCTCGCTGAAGAACTGGAAGTGAAGCTTGACGAAATTGAGGTTCAGCATGCGCCGCCAAATCATGCGCTTTACGTCAATTCGATCATAGGCATTCAAAATACAGGTGGTTCCGCCTCTGTGCGCGCCTTCTGGACACCGCTGCGTCAGGCAGGGTCAGTGGGTCGTAATCTGCTGATTGCGGCAGCCGCAAAGCGCTGGAATGTCGATCCAGCGACTTGCCGCGCCAAGGACGGCACCGTGTTCGATGCGTCGGGCTCGAAGCATCTGAGCTACGGCGAACTTGCGAAGGCCGCGGCGAAATTGCCTGTGCCGCCTGCGGCAGACGTCAAATTGAAGGATCCGAAGGATTTCACCCTGATCGGCACGCGTGCCAAGCGCGTGGATTCGTCGATAAAGGTCGATGGACGCGCGCTCTACGGCATCGATACGCGGCTGCCAGGTTTGAAAATCGCAGCGGTTGCTATTTCGCCCGTGCTCGGAGGCGAGGCGAAAACAGTGAACGAGAAGGCCGTGCTGACGGTGAAGGGCGTCCGGCAGGTGGTCAATATCGGTGAAGCTGTTGCCGTGTTGGCGGACCACACGGGTGCGGCGAAGAAGGGGCTCGAGGCCGCCGCCATCACCTGGGACGACGGGCCGAACGGCAAGGTCAGCAACGCCGATATCGTCAAACAATTGGAGGAGGAATCCAAAAAGCCGGGCGCGGTTGCCCGGAACGATGGCGATGCAGGGAAGGCTCTTGCGGAGGCGGCGCAACGGGTTGACGCCATCTATCAGGTGCCTTTCCTGGCCCACGCGGCGATGGAGCCGATGAACTGCACCGTTCATCTGCAGAAGGATCGCTGCGACATCTGGGTCGGGACACAAGCGCCTACGATCACGCAGTCTCAGGTGGCCGAACTCACCGGCCTGCCAAAGGATGCAATCAAAATTCATAATCATCTCATTGGCGGTGGCTTCGGCCGAAGGCTGGAACCCGATGGGACGATCCTCGCCGTCAAGATCGCCAGGCACGTCGATGGCCCGGTGAAGGTGATCTGGAGCCGCGAGGAAGACATCCAGCACGATATGTATCGGCCGTACTATCTCGACCGGCTATCGGCCGGGCTTGATGTGGCCGGCAAACCGGTTGCCTGGACGCATCGGATAGCCGGCTCCTCAGTCATGGCGCGCTATTATCCCCCTTACGTCAAGGACGGATTGGACCCCGATGCCGTGGAAGCGGCTGCAGCGCCGCCCTATGCGCTGCCCAATATCCACGTCGACTATGTGCGGGTCGAGCCTCCTGGTGTCCGCACGTCTTGGTGGCGCGGCGTCGGACCGACACATAATGTTTTTGTGGTCGAAAGTTTCATTGATGAGCTCGCGCATGCCGCGAAGCAGGATCCGGTCGCCTATCGCAAGGGATTGCTTGGTCACAATCCCCGAGCGCTTGCTGTTCTGTCGCTCGCCGCGGAAAAAGCAGGGTGGAGATCAGCACTTCCCGCGCGGCATGGCCGCGGCATTTCGGTACAATTCGCATATGGAAGCTACGCGTCGCAGGTCGCCGAGGTCGTAGTGGCGCCCGACGGCTCTGTCAAAGTCAAGCGGATCGTCTGTGCGATTGATTGCGGCATCTACGTCAATCCCGATACGATCGAAGCACAGATTCAGGGTGGAACGCTTTTCGGGCTGACCGCCGCGCTCCATGGCTCGATCACCTTCAAGGATGGACGCGTCGAGCAGAGCAATTTCGACAGCTATCTGCCGATGCGAATCGACGAGGTGCCGGTGGTGGAGACGCACTTGATTAAGAACGCAGAGGCTCCAGGTGGCATTGGTGAAGCTGCGACAGCCATTGTCAGTGCCGCGGTGGCCAATGCGATCTTCGCCGCCACGGGCAAGCGCCTGCGCAGCCTGCCGTTCGATACGGATTCACTGAAGTCGTCGTCCTAGTCCTTGCCCGTCATCCCGTGCGCGTCGCAGCGCGGCCGCACAGCGGGATCACTGAGCGGACGAAAAGACGGCCCGAAAACATGGAACACCCCCGAACACGAGGAGCGGCATCTATGTACCGGGCTCGCTGCGGCAGACCATCGCTGATGGGCCTGCTAACTTCTTGATGAGCGAGGCAGACAGAAGGTGGAAAGCGACATCCGGGACAATCCAGCCATGAGCCGGTTTGAAATGCCGCTGGGCGACGGTGCGCTCGCGGTCGCGTACCACAAGGTCGAAGACGGCCGCGTCGCCCTGCTCCACACGGACGTGCCGCAAGAGCGGTCCGGCCAGGGGTACGGATCGCGATTGGCGCATGGCGTTTTCGAAGCGTTGCGACGCGATGGCAAAAGAGTGATCGCGAAGTGCCCGTTATACCCACCTACGCCGCCGGCACCCAGAGTACGGCGCGCTCCTCGATGGCTGATCGCAGATGGACCGAACGTCGGCGCGCACAGCGCTTGGACGACGATACCCCATGACTATCGAATGCATGTCCAAAGGGAATTTCTAATTTCGTCGGCTGTGTCCGATCTTCGGGTCTGCTCGACCGGCCGAGCACCGCGGCCGCATCGACATTGATTGAAGCCATTGCGCCGGCCCGCCGTGCGGCGCGCGGGCAGCAAAGGAGTCCCCATGAATTTATCGAAGACCGTCGGACTGGCTGCCGCCGCCTCGCCGATCGCCGGCACCGTGGCGGCGCTTGCTGACATCAGCGGAGCGGCTCCGGCCGACCCGACCGCGAAAGTGGTGGACGCGGCCGGACACCTGCGGGTGCCGGCAGATTACCGAACCCTCTGCCAAGCGCTCGGGAGCTGGGCGATTGCCGCCGACAGCGGCCAAAGCTCGAAGGAAATGCACGCCGTCTACGCGTCCTCGGGGGGCGATCGATGCCTACCGGAAGACGGGGCACTTCCCGGACGGCACCGTTCTGGTGAAAGAGGTCCTCGCGACCTCGACGAACGAGATGACCACCGGCACAGTGAGCTATACCGACAGGCTGAAGGGCTGGTTCGTCATGGTGAAAGACAGCAAGGAAACCTTTCCGGCAACCCGTTGTGGGGCGACGGGTGGGGATGGTCGTGGTTCGACGCGGACAAGCCGCTCAAGACTAGCTCGACCGAACGACCATACCGATTGCCAGGGCTGTCACGTGCCGGCCAAGGTCACCGACTGGATTTACGTGAACGGATATCCCGTCCTGCGCCACTAGGCCGCCTCACGCTTAGGAGATCCCTTCTCGCCGCGGTTTGGCGGAGGCCATTGTCCGGCGGGCTGGAAGAATGAAGGGCTTATTGTGACATTCGTTTCGGTTAACGACCTTCGGGTTCGACCGCGGTTCAGAATACAACGATCGCATGGAGGTCAGCGTGTCCTTATCGGTCTATGACATCACAGTTCCTGTCATGGTACATGGACTGAACGTGATGGACGACTACCTCGACCGTGCCCAGGCGCTCGAGCGGGCCAAGGGGTTTGAGCCTGGGAGGATCCTTGGCGAGCGGCTCGCGCCCGACATGCTCACTTTTGGAGAACAATTCTCCGTAAGCTGCAACAAGGTCGACGCGCACATGGCGAAGTTGATGCAGCGCGACCCGCCAGCACCCCGCAACACCCCGATGATGTATCCAGCGTTGAAGGGACGGCTCCTTGAGACTCGCGGTTTCCTGCAAAACGTGCAGCCGGACGAGATTGCCGGCGCGCAGTCCCATACATACGAGCTGACGCCGCCAATCGTGCGCGGATGGTATGGCGGAGACGACTACATCCGGCACCTGGTGCTGCCCGACTTCTTCTTCCACATCTCGATTGCGCACGCGATCCTCCGGCACCTCGGAGCGAAGATCGGGAAGCGCGACTACCTCGGCAACCTCACTCAGCAGAGCGGCGGTGACTACTCGTGAGAGGCGGGCGCGGTGTGCGCCACGGGCCGAGGCCTTCAAGACAGGAAAGCAAGTTTAGAGGATACCGATAGTGAGCGAGTTGCGAGAGGTCATTGGCGCGCTGCAAAGCGAAGTTGAATTCGAGGCTGCTGTAAGCGAGTTGGGAGCCGCGGGGATCGACCGCGCTCGTATAAGCTTTCTGGCGCAGGAGGAGATAGCGGCGTCCTGTGCGGGCGCCGTCGGCTGCGACATCAAGCAGCTGCCTCGCATCGAGATCGGCTTGAGCGACGATCGGCAGCAGGTTCGCACGCTTGCGACCTCGCTCGCGGCCACTGTCGCGTCGCTCGCCGGCGCCGGTGCCGTCTTGGCAGCAACGAGCGGAGCAGCCGCTCCGGCGCTGCTGGCGGGGTTGGCTTCCGGAGGTGGTGTGGGCGGGCTGGCAGCCTTATTGGGCCGGCGACACGAAGCCCACGTGCATTAGTGGGCCGAGAGCCAGATCCTCAACGGCGGCATTGTGTTGATCGTCCACCCCGTCGATGCAGAGCAGTTCGAGGCTGCCACCGCTATTATGCGCCGGCACTGCGGGGCCGACGTTTTCCCGCCGCCATCAGCCTAGCAACGAACCTCGCCCTGACTCAGCATCGGCGCTAGACGGGTTCTGCGTTTGATGAAGACGCCGCTCTAACTCTTTGTTTTCATGCAATTCAGGGCGGAAAACCGCTACGCACTTTCTCCTGCAATTGCTCGAGCGGGCGGGTCAGTTCTCCGGCCCCTTGGTGGTTCGCAACTTCGGGGATGCATGAGCCGACGGCAGTCGCCAGCTCGACCGGATGAAATGACAGCTGTAGTCGCCCGGGTGCCGTTGCAGGTAGTCCTGGTGCTCGGGCTCGGCCAGCCAGAACCGCTCCTCGGGGTTGATTTCGGTGACCACGGGACCGGGCCACAAGCCAGAAGCTTCGATTTCGGCGATCATTTCAAGCGCCGTCTCTTTCTGGTCTTGGTCCGTGTAGAAGATCGCGGAGCGGTAGCTCGGTCCGAAGTCGCTCCCCTGCTGCTCGTAAGTCGTCGGGTCGTGGATCTGGAAAAAGTATTCCAGGACAGTCCGGTAGCTTACGACCCCGGGATCGAAGACGATCGCGATTGCCTCGGCGTGGCCCTGGTGGTTGCCGTAGCTCGGATTGGGAACGTCGCCGCCGGTGTAGCCGACCCGCGTCGACACGACACCTCTTAGGCGGTCGAACATGTCCTGCATGCCCCAGAAGCATCCGCCCGCCAGCACCGCCCGCTCCATAGCCATCTTCGCTGTCCTCCAACCGACCGGGGCCGCGGCACGAGAGTAGCGCTCGCCGGCGAAGCTGGATCATAGAAAGAGGGCATCCAATCGATAACCGCTCGCGTCCTTCACGCACCCAGGCGGCCTGAAGGCTGGCAGCCGGTATCCGACTGTCGTGATCTTGATTTCGGACATTATTTGCCTGGCGGAAGTGGAGAAATTCGTCGCCTACAATTCCAGACTGGCATGAAATCCATACAACGTTTTCATTGGCTTGGATTGGCAACTTCGGGCGAACTCTGAGCGCGCCAGAAACAACGCAATTTTCGATTCCTGGGGCAAATACACATCGCAGCTGAGAATTCTCGCAAGCTAGAAGGAATCCTATTCATGAACCTGAGACCCATCCTGTTTGGAGCATTGGCTCTCTCGACACTCGGTGGCGGGGCTTTCGCAGGCGCTCTCGACTCGCCAGCGATGATGGAGCCGTTTTTCACTGATGCATCGATGAAAACGATGAAACCGAAGGTCGAATTCGAGGCCGCTTGGAAAAGCATGTCGAAGAGCGACCAGGATTCGATGATGAAAGAGTGCCAGGATGAAGCGATGAGCAAACCTTATGCGGAATTTTGCGCGAACCTAAAGCCGCTGGGCGGCGCAAACCACTAGGGCCGAAGCCCTTGATTAGCGACGGGCCTCGCGCCCGTCGTCCACAACCTGGTTCCGGACTCCATCGAAAAGCGGTGTTGCCTTCGGGTTGGCGGTCCGGAACACACCGGGGCATGTTATGCATAACGCAGGGTTATCACCGCGCGGCTAAGTCCTGCTGTACAACGAGCCGCTTAGTGCAAAAGCGCAAGGCTTTGGCAGTGACGCCGCGGCATTGGCCCGGACCCGGCGGTCATTTCGACGAAAGCAGGCCAACCGCGGAAGTGATCCATGTCGCGTACTGTCGCAGAGGCCCTTGTCGATGTCCTCGAGGAGGTCGGCATAAAGCAGGTCTTTGGCCTGATCGGAGACTCGCTGAACCCTTTGGGCGATGCCGTGCGCCAGAGCAAGATAGAATGGGTCGGCGTACGGCACGAAGAGGGCGCCGCGCTTGCCGCGGCCGGCCAAGCGAAGCTGACCGGCCGGCTCGCAGTGTGCGCCGGAACAACGGGGCCAGGCAGCACGCATCTCGTCGCGGGCCTCTACGAGGCTGCGCGCGACCACGCTCCCGTCCTGGCATTGTCGGGGGAGATGCCGCGACGCCTGAAGGGCATCGACTACCACCAGTCGACCGAGCCGGACCTGCTCTTCCGAGACGTATCGCTCTACACTCAAACGATCACCGCGCCGGCGCAGGCGCCCAGCGTGATCCATCAGGCGATTTCGTCTGCATACGCAGGGCCCGGGGTCGCGCACCTGACTCTCCCCCAAGACGTCCTGTCCAGCAAGGTCGAGCACGCTGTTTCGAGCGTGGCGACGCTCGGCCCGCGCGCCGAGATCGCGCCGGCCGAGCGCGGAATTGACGCGGTCGCGCGCCGCATCGACGCGGCAGGCTCGGTCGCCATCCTCTGCGGGGCGGGGTGCCGGGGCTCGGCCGACCTGCTCCGAGACCTCTCGGACCGCCTGAAGGCGCCTCTCGTCCACACGGTCCGCAGCAAAGAGATCATCGCCTACGATGATCCGCGCTGGATGGGCGGCCTTGGCATGATCGGCAGCAAGCCGGCCTACGCTGCGGTGCAGGACTGCGAGCTCCTGCTCATGGTCGGCACGGACTACCCCTATTCAAACTTCCTGCCCGCGCACGGGAACGTCATCCAGATCGACGAGCGGGCCGCGGCGATCGGTCGGCGCGCGCCGACGGCACTCGGCGTAGTGGGCTCGGTACGGCCGACACTCTCCACGCTCCTGCGCAGAGTGCGACAGAAGACCGGAAGCGCCTTCTTCGACAAGGTCGCGCGCGGTCGCCGCGCTTGGGACGAGCTCCTCGACAAGCAGAGCGACTTGATGCGCAGCCGCGACAGGATCCATCCGCAAGCGGTTGCCCGCATGGTCAGCGACCTTGCGAAGGACGACGCCGTGTTCGTCTTCGATACGGGCCTCAACACGCTGTGGTCGGGCAACTGGATTCGACAGAGCGGCAAGCAGCGCATTGTCGGCTCGTTCAACAACGCCGCCGTCGGCACGGCCTTAGGGCAAGCCAACGGCATTCAGGCGCTCGACCGGTCCCGACAGGTGATCGTCCTCACCGGAGATGGCGGCTTCAACATGCTGATGAGCGAATTCCTCACCGCGGTACACCACCACCTGCCGGTGAAAATCGTGGTCTTCGACAATGCGGCCTTCGGGCTCATAACGCTCGAGGCACAGAGCGTGGGGATACTCCCGTTCCGCAAGGCAATCGAATTCACCAACCCCGATTACGCAGCGCTAGGGCGTGCCTGCGGCGCGCAGGGTTTCACGGTGCGCGATCCGGCGCTGCTCGAGGCGACCTTGATCGAGGCGTTTGCGTGCCCAGGTCCTGCGATCGTCGCGTGCGGCGTCGCGACTGACGAGATGCCGAACCTCCCCCATATCGAGCTCGAGCAGGTCGGCGGCTACGCCGTAGCGAAAATCAAGGAAGCGATCGCCGCTTTCACCGGCGGTTGACGGCTGCGGGCCATCCGTCGCTCACCGAACTCGGCCTGTAGGCCGGCGACCAATCAGTACGCAACGCGCTAAGTGAAAGGACTGCTGACATGACGACGAACGTTGAAGAGTTGCCGAACGGGGAGCAAGACCTACCAATCGATCGAAACTCGCTTGCAACGCTCTCCGGGAAGATAAACCAGGTCTTGGCCGACGCTCTGTCGCTCTACCTGAAGACCAAGAACTTCCATTGGCACGTGAGCGGCCCCCACTTCCGGGACTACCATCTCATGCTGGACGAGCAGGCGAGCGGCATTCTCGATGTGATCGACCCGCTCGCCGAACGTGTGCGCGCGGCCGGCAGAACGACGATCCGCTCGCTTGGCCAGGCGGCGCGGCTGCGGACCATCGCGGACAACGAGGCCGAGGACGTCGCGCCGGGCGCGATGCTCGCCGAGCTCATGGAGGACAACAAGGCGCTGGCCGCCTCGATGCGGGAGGCACACAAGCTCTGCGACGACCTGGAGGACGTTGCCACCGCAAGCCTCCTGGAAGGCTACATAGACGCGGCCGAGAAGAGAGCGTGGTTCCTGCGCGAGGCCGCACGGCCGCGCTGACCGCTGCCGAAAGTCCAAAACCGGACGCCGCAAGTCCGAAGTGGCGGCGCGTGCGCTAGGAACCCTGACCGTTCGAATCCAGAGTGAGAGCAGATCTAGTGCATGTCGCCCGAAAGTGACCTCGTTTTGCGAGAACGACATCCATAAAACAAAGACCTTTAGAGCAATTCCAGGAAAAGTGCATAGCGGTTTTCCGTCCGGAATTGCGTAAAAACAAAGAGTTGGAGGGGATCGGCGATTGAAACGCTGAACCGTTCTAGGCGCACGCCTGCCCTGTGTGTGCGCGGAGAATGCGATCTGCCACACATTTCGACCTCCCGCACAGAATGGATTGGATGCTGATTTGAGGGACACGGATTTATTGCAGGGACCCCCAGGCGTGTCGACATCGGCGGCCAGGCGTTCGGGGCCTTCCCGTGAAGCGGCGTTCGATGTCGACCTGTTCGTGATCGGTGGCGGGTCAGGAGGTATCCGCGCTGCGCGCGTCGCTTCGCGATACGGCGCCAAAGTGATGCTCGCCGAGGAGTATCGGCTCGGAGGAACATGCGTTATCCGCGGCTGCGTGCCGAAAAAGCTGTTCGTCTACGCGAGCCGGTTCAGCGACACCTTCGATGAGGCCGCGGAATTCGGCTGGCGCCTGTCACTCCCGCATTTCGACTGGCCCTCGTTGGTCGCCGCGAAGGACCGCGAGATCGCACGGCTGGAACGGCTGTACGGCACCGGTCAAGAGAGTGCGGGCGTCGAGGTCGTGAGGTCGCGCGCCGTGCTCGAGGACGCACACACGGTGCGCCTTGTCGAAGACGGCCGCCGCGTACGCGCGCGCACGATCCTGATTGCGACAGGCGCACGGCCCGAACTGCCTCACTTCGACGGCATCGAGCTCGGCATCACCTCGGATGCCATCTTCGACTTGAAGACATTTCCGAGGAAGCTTGTGATCGGCGGCGCCGGATACATCGCGATGGAGTTCGCCGGCCTGTTTGCGGCGTTGGGAAGCGATGTCACCGTCGTCTGCCGCGGAAGCAATGTCCTTCGCGGCTTTGACGAGGACGTGCGCCAGGCCGTCGCCGCGTCCTACATGAATCGTGGCATCAAGCTGATGCTGTGCGACAGTATCCGCCGCTGTGAGCGGCGGAACGAGCACGCCGGTGGTGGCGACCGTGCAGGAAGAATCACCGTTACGACCGAACAGGGCGGGAGGCTGGTGGCTGACCAGGTGATGCTAGCCTTCGGTCGCACGCCGAACACGGCTTCGCTCGGACTCGACCGCGCTGGGGTCAAAACTGGGGCAAACGGCTCAATCGTTGTCGACGCGAGCTCCCGCACGAATATTCCGAGCATCTACGCCGTGGGTGACGTGTCGAACCGGTTCAACCTGACGCCCGTCGCGATCCGCGAAGGCCAGGCGTTCGCCGACAGCGTGTTCGGCGGGAAAGCTTGGCAGGTCGACTACTCCAACGTGCCAACCGCCGTCTTCTCCAGCCCGCAGATCGGCACCGTCGGCCTGACCGAACTTGAAGCGAGGGCGCAGTACCCTGCTGTCGACGTCTACAAGGTCCGCTTCCGGCCGCTGAAGGCCGTCGTGACGGGCGACTGCGAGGCCTCGCTTGTGAAGGTCATTGTGGATTGCGAGACGGACCGGATACTCGGAATCCATCTCTTTGCAGAGGAGGCCGGCGAGATGATCCAGGTGCTGGCGATTGCCGTGGGCAGCGGAGCCACCATGAAAGACTTCATGTCTGTCATGGCCGTGCACCCGACGGTCGGCGAGGAGATCGTCGCAATGCAGGCGCCGACGGTGCGTTACGACCGAGGCGAGGCTTCGACCTTGCTCATCCCCAGCGCCGCCGTTTGACACCACCGGCTCGCGCCGGAAAAAGCCCGCCTGGAACGTTGCGGGTCGTCGCGCCGTTCGCTTTATGCTGCGGGCCTCAAACGGCCGGGAATGAAATCGATAACGCCGCGCCACTTCCGCGGCGGCGAAACCGCTGGCAGTGTCACGCAGGTCGCATGATTCAGCGGCCCCTACGCGGCGCGTTGCCATTGCGTGCAGCCGATCTGAACTCCTGAAGGTGAGCGCGATGATTCTCTTCTATTTCCACCCGACGCCCAATCCAGCCAAGGTCGCCCTGTTCTTGGAGGAGTCCGGCCTACCCTATGAACTGGTGCCGGTCGACACGAGCAAGGGCGAGCAACACCAGCCCTCGTTTCGCGCAGTCAATCCAAACGGCAAGGTGCCTGCTATTGTCGACACCGAAGGCCCCGCCGCGAAAGAGGCGCGGGTTTTCGACTCCAGCGCCATTCTGCTGTACCTCGCCGAGAAAATAGGCCGATTCCTCGGAGAACCGGCCGATCGGGGCGAACTCTTGTCGTGGCTTTTCTTCCTCGGAACGGGCCTTGGGCCTTTCTCGGGACAGGCCGTGCATTTCCAGTTTGCCGCCCCCGAGGGTCTCGACTATGCCGTCAACAGATATCGCCGCGAAGCGGAGCGCCACTATCGCGTCCTCGACGACCACCTGGCTGGCCGCGACTACATGGTCGGCTCCGTCTACACGATCGTCGATATGTCCGGTTGGGGTTGGATCGATCGCGCTTCCCGCGTGATGAAGGGCGCGGCCGACCCCCTCGCCGCCTTCCCCAACATCAAGCGTTGGTTCGCCGGGATCGACGCACGCCCTGCGGTTGCGAGGGCGCGCGCAGTCGGAAATGACCACGAATTCAAGACGGTGAGCGACGAGGAAACGAAGCGTGCGCTCTTCCCGTCCAACTATCCCGCCACCGGCGGCTAATGCATGTCGCCCAAAAGTGCCTTCGGTTTTGGAGGACATGCGTAAAACAAGGACCTTGAGCGCGTCGCATGAGCCCCATTTTCGATCGGCGCGCTCCAGGGTACGCCTGGGTCTCGTCGCGTTCGCGGTTGCGGGAATGGAAACGATAACCGCGCGGCATTTCCCAGTACGTTAGACGAAACATGGCGTTTCGCCTGGCGTATCCACTGGGATCGTCGGTCGCATGGCGTGGCGTCCCCCAGGCTTACCGCCGTGTTTACCAATGCAACTATCGCGGCGCGAGCGCAGCGAAATCCGGGAGAGTGCACATGAACCTCGACGCTGGCGATATGGTCGAGGCGGTTTCAGATCTCCTGAAACATGGCTACGAGCACGAGTACCGAATAAGGGATGGCGGCCTTTACGACCTGACTGCCGATCGGCCTGTGGCCGCCGGCGACGTGCACGTGGATGCCGCGTTGAGGTTCGAGAGCGCGCCCGATGCGGGCGACGGTTCGAACGTCTATGCGATTGCCGAAAGAAAGGCCCGCAGCAAGGGCCTGTTGATCGACGCCTTCGACGCCTTGGACAGAGACTGCTCGCGCGAACTTTACGAACGGCTGAACACGAACCGTCGCGCACTGCACGACACTGGCGGCGAAATAGCGAGCCGATACGGGCTGCGGAAGGTCTTCAAGGAGGAATTCGAAGCGGATCCGGAACGCTTCGTCCTGCGTATCGCGTTTCCCGATTTTCCCCCCTGCCCATACGGACAGTCGTTCTCGATGCTCGGGTTCGACACTGCGGAACAAGCCTATGTTTGGCTGGTCACCAGTATCTTGCGAGACGCGAGGCTGGAGAGAGTGCCGTACCAGGGAGCCGACGTGCCTGACAACGAATGAGCGCCCGGTGCACCCGGGTCGCTTGTGATGCACCACCATGCGGGGCCCCGCGGGCGCTTCTTACAAAGGACGTGAGATGAACAAGCAGATAGTGAAGCAAACAATGCTGTCGCTCGAGGCGCGCGACCTCGAGGACGCGAGAGAGAAATACCTGGAATATGTCGGAAGTGCCCGGCTCGATAGAAGCGAGCCGATCGAGGACGATGAGCAAGCGCAGGCAGAGCTCGCGAGCGACCTGTCCGAAGCTTTCGACGACACCGTTCACTCTCACGCCGACAAGATCGAGAAGCTCTCGGCGATGGACTTCGGGCCGAAGAGCAAGATCGAGGAAGGCGCAGTGGTGAAGCTCGGCGGACGGTTTTTCGTTATTGCCGTGTCGACAGGCAAGTTTGTCTGCGATGGCAACGAGATCATGGGCATTTCCAGCCAAGCCCCGATCTACGCTGAGTTGCAGGGCAAGCGCGCCGGTGACGCGATCTCGTTCAACGGAAGGGAGCTTGTAATCGAGGAGGTCGCCTAATATCTGCGACACCGAAGGTCGAAAAGCAGCGCCCCGATATAACGCGCGGTCACCCTCCCGAATCTGCGGTGTCTCAGAAGCGGATGGCGAATGGCACGGCTCGGGCGATCTTCCCAATCTTTGCCTGACGTCGACAGCCAGACACTGAAGCACAGTCGTGTCGTGCGGTTGAAGTTCATTCCGCCCTTGGACTGGCGGTTGACGCTTACGTACCTTTGCCGCGCGCCATCGCGGAGGCGCGGAGCGATGTCGTCTTCGATTACAACCAGCGTACAAGCGCGCAGGAGACCTGGTTGCGGTACTTCAGAGCCTGAGCAGCTCCGCATCGACACAACGCTGACCCGCTTCCCTTCGCGCCGGGCGAGTGGAATGGAAACCATAACGACCAGGCATTTCTAATGGTTGGCGTGCCGGGATAACCTTTCTGTGCGTCTAACCGGGCTGACCCGTGACGGTTGTGTAGAGTGCTTATCAGCATAGGCGACGTGATCGTCCTCTTGGGTAGATGCACTCTTCGCTTCGCAAGGACCCGCTCAAGCAACCAAGCACGTAGGAGTTACCGATGTCGTTCCGCTTCATCACCAAGGCTATCCACGCCTACCTTATCGACTATCCCGTCGCGATCCTCCTTATTGCAGCCCCGTTCGTGCTGAAGCTCGGCCAGAGCGGAGCGGTCGCAATGTGGCTTTCGGTTGTTGTCGGTGTCGCAGCGCTGCTGTTGGCCGCCCTCACCGACCATCCCACCGGTCTCATCCGCATCATCCCCTACTGGCTGCACCTATGGGTCGATCGCGCCGTCGGGGTGGTGTTTATCATCGCACCGTTTGCCGTCAAATTCGTTGGGCTCGACGCTTGGTACTACTGGGTCCTCGCTGCTGCTGTCCTGCTAACGACCTCAGTCTTCAATGCGCCTCAGGAGCCAGCCGCGACGCGTTCGGCATTGGGCACGCGTACAGCGGGTTGAGGGCGGCGACTGTCGCAGCGCTATTCTCCGCCGCTATGAAGCCATATGCAGCGGCTATAGGAAAACTTCGCACCTAGCTGCGATCGATGGTAATCGCTCGCAGTTTTTATCGAGTGACGCGCAGCGCAACCGGGAGGGAAATTACTCAAATGCGTGAGGCCTGACGATTTCCCAAGGCGGCGGGCGCCCGAGTGGAACACATGCATTAACGCCTCCACCTCATGCGCGCGTGTCTGATCAAGTCCTGCGCGCAGCAAGCCTGTTCGAAGACTTGCCTCGGTGTACTTCACCATCAGCTTACGACGTTCAGTCAGGAAGACACGTCGGGACGGCCTCGAACGGGCACCGCTCGCAAACTAGGAACTTAGGGACCCGCTCACAACCGACAGCGGCTTTAGTTTTGGTCCTGATCTCCCGCTCCCTGGAAAAAGGACCGGAGTTCCTGCATGTCGACCTCATCGTCGCCATTCTCGTCGATGGCGTTGAAAATTCGCGCGATAAAATCCTGGACTTCCGTGCGCGAAAGCGCACCGTCGCCATCAGTGTCAACAATCGCAAACATGATGCGCATCCTTGCGCCGTGCATCATACCGGCTCTGCGGCCTTCCTTCATCCGCCGCTTTTCATGTGGACCCATCTCGTCATGTGGACCCATCTCGTCGTTTCGATAGTCGCGGTCCTCGTCGCGTCGTAAATTCTCATGATCTTGGTCCTTCACCATTTTCTCTTGGAGCATTTCCCCCATCATCTGGCGCATCATTTCACGCATGGCGTCTTGATTCTGTCCGCTCGCTCCGGGGGGGTGATCCTGCGCTGGTGCTGGGGGCGCGGGAGCATTCGTCGATTGAGCGAAAGCAGATGAGGTCAGCAGGGCTAAAGCCGCGGCGAATGCTGTGGTTCTGCCAAGTCGTGTCATTGGGTTCTCCTTTGGAGGTGGCTACGCCGATTACCTCGGCACGGGAACCAAACCAGCAGCGTACTTGATAGTTCCTCCCGCATAGCGCATGACCGGCGTATGCGCGGAGCTCCGGCTCAGCGGTGGCGGGAGAGATGCGGGCGACAATCTTCCGGTCGGAGCGCCTCCTCACGACCAACGTTACGTCCGGAGCGCCGGTGAGCTGGGGCTGCGGAGCACGTGAAGCACTTGGTGTCCCGGCCCCCACGCGCGGGCAAGCGAGCCTCCCATTAGCCTGGGACGCTCGTGACTTTGTTCAAAGCCCACCCACACGCAGTCGGCGCACCGGCACCATGAGTTCAGGCGAACGCGGGCGGAGCGGTCAGAAAGTCGCAGGCGTTCAGCCAGCCACTCGGGTGAAGCGAAACGCTTTCCCCTGAACTAGCGGGAGGCCCTCGCGGGCCTGTCGGCATGACTACGACGTTCGGTTCGGTGGAATGCAAGTGGGCGTTGCTGAAAGACCACTGTCTCGTGAACTTGCGCATTCACGTGGTTGCCGACTGCGATGAATGCTGGTCCTGTGGCTTTGCGGCGGACCTGAGGTTCGTCACGGCCGACGCGGATGCTGACGCTTCCAAGCGCTGCGTCGGCCGGCTCCCCACGGAACACGCCTTGTCTTTAAATCGAGACCTGTGCTGGCGCAGATCTGCTTCGCCCTTCCAGGCGTCAGCTATTCAAGTTGTTTCCCTTCACCTTTCGAAGGTGTGCCCGGCTCTTGAAGTGGACGCGATCCCGCGCAGCGCTGGCGACGGCAGATCCAGGGCGGGTATATCATTGTTAAATGACGAAGCCGGCGCAGGGTGCGATGGAAGGTCGTCAGCGGCTCCCTCGAGCTGCTGAATGACCGCATTGGCCTGCAGAGGACTACAGGATACAGATGCATCCATCAGACATCGCCATTTACCCAAACGATCTCGCAATGCTGCAGCTGGTTCTTATCCGGTATTGCTCGGAGAGACAGTGCAGCCTGGACTCCGCCATGGCCCATGAGGCAGCATGTGAGTTGATGGCACTGTTTCAGGCCGGCATCGAGGACGAAGCCGAACTCGAACGCATCCTTTCGCGCCACACTTTGCCGTTTCGGATGGCGGGTTAGGCCGCCTGCCCTTCTATAGTCAACCGCATCTGACGGCGTGCCGGGCCAGCAAGCGCGTTTTCCGGGCCGTCATCCTGTGGCAGCCAGTATGGAAGGATGGCTCTTTTCCGATATCCAAATCTGCTTCAGGGGGCTGGTCAATTGCTTTGTCCTTTCGGCCGTCGAGGGCCAGATCGTGACGCCGAGCCGCTGCGGCCTGGGTGAAGCTTACGGTCATCGAGTCATGGCTGGGGCAATTCAAGGCCACGTGCGGCTGCGCCCCACGATCGCGGTGTCGGATTTGGCCTGCGCCATTTCGAGAATGCCCGCCCTCCCCTTTCAACGAGACACGATGTCAAGGGGCTGCGAGCTTTATGAACAGGACGCACACGCTGCTGCGAGATTGCCATGCCGAACGGGGTGCTTCGAGCCCACGTGGGTCCCCTGCCCCGATCGTGATCTCGGTGCCGGCCGCGAACGGTACAATGGCGCCGAGCCCAACCTCGTCAGGCGCTTGCTCCGATGAGCACCATAGCCGAACTCGTCTGACTTAGCGTCCCAGCGGCAGTCTGGACGCCTCCACCAGTTCTTCCTCGTCTCTCAATCCGGCCATGTGGTTCGCCAGAATCCGGCTCGCCAGTGCTTCACGTTGCTATGGGGACTGCCGCGCCATCTTCAGCCTGTCGAAGACGCGTCCCAGCAACGCGACTTCGGACGGGTCGAACACACCGGCATCTTCAGCTTTCTGATAGATCAGCATGCTGTCATTCCCTCAGCATTGCTAAGCCGGCTAATCAGATCTAAGGGAACCGCACAAGAAAAAGCCCGCCCGTCCCTCGCCACGGTGGCAGCGATCTTGGTCCGTCAGCCTTGGCCGCATGGGACCCTCGTGGCGACGGGTTTGAGGTCACTGCCCGGATTTGAGGAAGCGAGCCTCACGCACCAATGAGTTCCAGTCGCTGCCGATCAGTTCGATCAACCGGCGAGCGTCAGCTTCGGAAATAGCCGTTTCCTGCGCCAATCGCCGGACCAAAATCTCGAGCTCGGGCCTGGCTGCCGGCCTCTTCTTCCCATCGTCCTCGGCCATATGCGCCTCCTTTGGAGCCGAACGCGAAGAGAAGCCAGACGTTTCAACCTAGCCGACAGGAGAACAAAAAAAATCGCTGGCGTTTGTTGATCGATTCGGTCGGGCCATTTCCTGCCGAGGAGGACCACCCGGTTGCTCACGGGTCGACAAGGTCGCGTGAAGGGATCGTTCTGCCCTCGTCACCTTTATCGCTGGGCTCATCAGTTCTGCATCACTGTTTGCTGTGGCTAGGATCGAGGCCCGTGCAAAGGTCAGCAATCACTGCGAGGCCATGCGCAATTGATAGGCCGACGGCGCAAAGCCACTTGCACCGTAAGCTAAAGCTCGCAAGTTGGGCAAAAAAGCCTAGATACCGGGAAAGTGTACACCTCTCCAAGCATCTAAGGGGATCATGCCTGACCAGAATACCCTGATCCGCGCTGCAATCGGTCGGCTGCTGTCCGAAAAAACCGGCGCCCCTGTCATCTCGATGAAGGAAAGCATCGAAGAGCTACATGCGCAAATCGGCGCGGCGACGACGTACGACAGTCTCCAGGATCTGCTGCTCGAAATGGCCGAGGTGCGGGGCATGATGGTTGTGCTCGACGTTTAGGACCTGCGCCCGACCGCAAGTCGCCAGCGACGTAAGGCTCGGAGCCGGTTGTCAGCGTGCGCCGAGGATGAAGTCGGCACCGCGATTGGCGAGGGTTTGTCGCCGGTATGCGAAATCGAGCACTCAACGACCTGGCTGCGGCTGAACGGTGGACGCGTCAAACCGCACGGCGCCGGCAGGAGAATGTGTTCTTATTTTGTTCACAATGGATATATCAGCCGAGCTGGTAAACGCCGTGCGAACCTCCGGCCATGAAGGTCGCGGGTGGCGTCCACCACGTCGTGCCGTTTTCGGATCGCAGCGATTGCCATCCGTCGGCTCTTCTAGGCATGGACCAGCAGATCGTCACTGTTCGGCGGTATCGAGCAGCATCGCCATCTGTCGCGCGGCGGCGCTCTCCATGATCAGCTGTTCAAGTTCGAGACGGTTCATACTGGTTTTGACCCGCCGTCGGATAGCCGATGACGCCAGGGACATCGATACCGCAGTTCCCCGTCCGTGGTCATCCAAATATCGGCCAATCTCAATAACCACATCGGCATCGACATTGTTGGGCAATTCTCGCATCGGCCACATCCCCGCGCGGCAATATTGAGCAAATAATTTGCTGACTGTCGAGCACAGCCACCCCCTAAGTCGATGTGCCACTTTGCACAGGCTGGGTCGGGGCTAATTGCGGCCGAGCCGTTCGCATTCTTCACTTTGTCCGCCGATTTCCTGGCACAGGTCGATGCGCCCAAGGCGGTTGTTATCGTCGTCGATCGCCATGCGTCTGTTGTACGCGGCCACGATATCTTTCAATTGCGAAATCCTTCCGGCCCTGTGGCTGCTGGCATAGGCCATGCCGGCGATACAGCCGCAAAGTGCGATTGCGAGCGCTATTTTGATCTTCCTTTGGCTCTTGCCTTGCGAATGGATTGTCACGAAATTGCGGGAACTGAAGAATCCACTCCATTCAAGCTGCGAGCATCCCACAATGGAAGGCACATTGACCGCGTTGTTGGCGAGTTTTCAGAAACACTGGGACGAATGGGCGCCAGCTTTGGGCGTCTCCATCGCTATTGCGGTCTGCCTGGTCTGGACCGTCTACCTGCCAATCGTCGGCCTGCGCCACCTTATGGGATGGTGAGGCGGCCAACAACAAGGCTCTATCCGGAGTGCGCGCTCTAGGAAATCGTCACCCATCCGTGAGGCGGGCGAATTCCATCAACGCGTCATAAGGGGCGATCTAAGCCGCCTCGTTGCTTTGTCAATGGTGCGGCGCTGACACGAACGCCGATCCGCGCCCGCTTTTCGTCGGGCAGGCCATGTCCTTCGGGAGCCCGTGGTGCCGGTAGCCAGCTGTGCAACGCCCGGATCTACGATTTCAATGTCCCTTGTAGCGCGCGGCCCGAACGGGACAGGTGTACACCTCCCCTGCCCTCCACTCGCTATGTTTTGGCCCGCGCGCGATTCTATCTGTGGCTTTGATCTAGCTGTCCATATTGCGTCTCAAGCCACAGTGAGTCTCAAGCCATGGCCTGATCGGTTTCGCCGAGAAAGACTTGGGTCCTTGGCAGCCGCGATGAATGCATCTCGTGCCATTCTCGGCGGCTTGCGACCGTTGATCACCTCGAGGCAGACCTCCATGGCCCTGAGGCGTTTGGCCGATTGTGGCGCAGGCCATTCCCTCAGGAGCAGCCCGGCCGCATCGGCGACGGTGATCACCACCCGATCCCGATCAATGCGCCCGAGCTGAATTATCACTGGCTTGTGGAAGCGCTTCATGCCCAACCTTCCGGCCCCCCCCCCGCGTTGCGAGGCACAACAGGGCTGCCTGCAACGCTCGACGGTGCTTTTGGTTCCCTCAACACCGACACGCAGCGAATGTGGGCCTCGGCGGCCCGCGCGTCCTGTGCAGCGCCTCGTGGCAACTGGTGCACGCGAAGCGAATCGACGACCGACGCGGGCCGGCTTGCGCCGCCGATGCAACCGCAATGTCCGGCCCTCCCCGCTCCTTGACTTTGACGACTCGTCAAGCCCCGTCGGCCGATACCTTGACGCACATACTGCGAATAAAGA
This sequence comes from Mesorhizobium sp. B2-3-2, assembly GCF_006442295.1. NCBI lineage: Bacteria > Pseudomonadati > Pseudomonadota > Alphaproteobacteria > Hyphomicrobiales > Phyllobacteriaceae > Mesorhizobium > Mesorhizobium sp. B2-3-2. The sequence goes on from NZ_VFWA01000008.1 coordinate 80,780, forward strand.
AGGAGATCGCCCAGAATGCGGGAGAGCGACTGGCTCCGGAAATCCAGGCGGCTTGCAACGTCGTCGAGGGTGGGTCAGCCGTTCCGATCCGCATGAGATCGTCCTTTATTCGCCGGCGGAATTTACTGCAGTAAATTCGTGCACAAATCGCAACGGAAACAATCATCTAGGCTTTCGACCGAGCGTTTTGACCGGATGGCGTTCGCGGTGGCGTTAACTTCTTGTTAAGCCAAAACTTCTTGCCGGGGCTGCCGAATCGGAGCTTAATGGCGGTTGGCGGGTCGTTTCACGGCAAAAAGCGCCAATTCAGGTTTCCAGAAGTATGAACATCGCAATGCGGCTGCCCAGCTTCGAGTTTGACGACAAGATCCTCGAACATGGGGCGGAGATATCGCGCCGGCTCAATCAGCTTCGCATGGAGAAGTTCCCTCCTAACGCGGCGAAAACCCTGCGCACGTTCTCCATGGCTGAGGTCGCCCACTATCTCGGCGTCTCGCAGAACAATCTGAAACGGCTTCATCTCGAAGGCAAGGGCCCGATGCCTGACCAGGCGGTTTCGGGCCGACGCAGCTATACGGCCGGGCAGATGCTGGAGCTTCGTCATTTTCTCGACCAGCACGGCCGAACCGAAGTCAAGAAATACGTCCCCCATCGCAAGCCGGGAGACAAGCTGCAGGTCATCGCAGTCGTCAATTTCAAAGGTGGTAGCGGCAAGACCACGACCGCGGCCCACCTTGCGCAGCATCTTGCACTTACCGGCCACCGCGTCCTTGCCATCGATCTTGATCCGCAGGCCTCGCTGTCGGCGCTGCATGGCTTCCAGCCGGAGCTCGATCGGAATCTCTCGCTTTATGAGGCAATCCGCTATGACGAGGAACGCAGGTCGATAGCCGACGTCATCGTGCCCACGAATTTCCCGGGCCTGGACATTGTCCCGGCCAATCTTGAGCTTCAGGAATATGAGTACGACACGCCCTTGGCCATGCAGGACAAAACGTCCAATGCCGGGCGCCAGTTCTTCCTGCGCATCGCCAAGGCTCTGGGCGAGGTGGACGACCGTTACGACGTCGTCGTCGTCGACTGTCCGCCGCAGCTCGGCTATCTCACCTTGACCGCCATGTCGGCTGCGACATCCGTGCTGATCACCGTGCACCCCCAGATGCTCGATCTCATGTCCATGAGCCAGTTCTTGCTGATGCTGGGCGGGATCTTGAAAACCATCAAAGGGGCGGGAGCGCAGATACAGCTCGACTGGTTCCGCTACTTGATCACGCGTTATGAGCCCACGGACATTCCCCAAGCGCAGATGGTCGGCTTCATGCAGTCGATGCTGGCTGGCCAGATCCTTGAGCATCCGATGCTCAAGTCGACGGCCATATCGGACGCTGGGCTGACCAAACAGACGCTCTACGAGGTGGAGAAATCGGCCTTCACCCGCACCACCTACGATCGGGCGATGGAGTCGCTCGATGGCGTCAACTCCGAGATCGTGTCCCTGATCCATCGTGCCTGGGGCAGAAGCTGATGTCGGTGATTTTTACTGCAGTAAAAACGGGTGGTTTTGTCCACAAAATCAGGCTCCTAGCCGATTTCGGGAACGGTTGAATGGCACGTAAAGACATATTCGGCAGTGTGATGGGCTCCTCCGCCACCGTCGAGCAAGCCAGGGACGTGTCGGGCTACGCGGTTCGCGGCGCATCGCGTTCCATCATGCAATCGTTCGAGGAGCTGTCGAAAAGCTCGGTCGTGGATCTGGATCCTGAGCTGGTCGACAATTCGTTCGTGGCGGACCGCATCGGGGACGATGAGCAAGAGTTCGCCGAACTGGTGCGTGCCATCCGCGAACGCGGGCAAGATTCTCCAATCCTGGTCAGGCCGCATCCCTCGTTCCCTGGGCGCTACCAAACGGTTTTCGGGCATCGAAGGGTCAGGGTCGCCCGTGAGCTGGGCAGGCCTGTGCGCGCCGTTGTCAAGCAAATGGGCGACGAGGAGCACGTTGTCGCCCAAGGACAGGAAAACGCCGCCAGAGCTAACCTGTCGTTCATCGAACGGACGCTTTTCGGTGAGCGCATGCTCGAGAAGGGATATTCCCCCGATATCGTCAAGTCGGCATTGGCGCTCGACGATACGACGTTCTCCAAGATGCGTTCTGTCTCCAGCAACATCGCCGAACCCATCATCCTGGCGGTCGGCGCGGCCAAGGGGATTGGCCGTGATCGGTGGTGGCAGCTGGCCAAGCTTATGGAGCATCCAGCCAATGCCGCCAAAGCCCATGACCATATCCAATCGGGCGAGTTTCTCCAGGCCAGCAGCGATGCCCGTTTCAATCAGCTTTTCGAGGTGCTGGCCGCAAACGGCAAGGCCGCAAGATCGACGCCGCCGAAAGCACAGGAGAGCGCCTGGGCGCCAAAAGACAATTCCGTGAAGGCAAAGATCACCGATGACGGCAAGGTATTCACGCTCGCCCTGAAGTCCAGGGAGGCTTCGGCCTTCGGAACCTTCATCGCCGGCAGGCTCGAGGCGCTCTTCGAGGCGTTCCGAGAGGCACAATCTGGGAAGACAACAGGAGACTAAACCGCAAAAGAAAAAGGCCCCCGAACGTCACCGTCACGGAAGCCCTTCTCAAGTCTGTCGCAAGCTGAGAATCGCAAATCCGCGAATCACTGTCAAGTGTCATGGGCGTCGTTTTGGCGAGCAGGTTTCTTTTGCCTGATTAGAGGCAGAGGGAAAATGGTAACGCATATTTCGACGACGCCGTTTGGGCGGCGGCCGATGACGCTTGGCCTGATCGCCAGCCAAGCGGCTGCAAAAGCAATAGATCGAAATACCACGGTGCCCAAATGGCAGGTGTTTCGAGACATCAGAGAGGCCAGGTCCGCCATAGGCGCGACCGATCGCGCCTTGGCGATCCTCAATGCGCTGTTGTCATTTCACCGTGACGACGAGCTTTCAGGGGAGGGCGGACTGGTCGTATTCCCCTCCAACGAGCAGCTTATCCATCGCGCCAACGGCATGTCGCCGGCGACGCTCAGGCGACACTTGTCGGTCCTGGTGACTTGCGGCCTGGTGATCAGGCGCGACAGTCCGAACGGCAAACGCTTCGCCCGCAAGGGAGAGGGCGGCCAGATCGAACAGGCCTACGGCTTCGACCTGTCGCCGATCGTGGCGCGCGCGCAGGAGTTCAAGCAATTGGCTGGCGCCGTCCAGGCCGAGCGGAAAGCCTACAGGCTGGTCAAGGAGCGTCTTACCATCTGCCGGCGAGACATCGTCAAGATGATCGAAGCCGGGCTCAACGAGGACGTCCCGGCCGATTGGCGGCGGTTCCAAAGGCAATTTGAAACGATTGTCGGGCGATTGCCGCGGACGGCGTCGCGCCAGGTGCTGGAGTCGATCGCCGATGAGCTGGAAGACCTGTGGGCTCAGGTGCATCAGCTGTTGGAAACGTTCGTAAAATCACAAGATTCGAACGCCAATGAGTCCCATTCTGAGCGCCACATACAGAATTCAAATCCAGATTTTATATCTAACGATGAAACTGAAACCAGCTTTGGAAACAAAAAAGAAGCGAGCAGCAGCGGCGCGCCACACGACAATGTGCGCAGCCTGCCCAAGCGGGACATGCCCTTGGCGATGGTGCTGGATGCCTGCCCGGAACTTCTGACCATGGCCCGCGGCGGCCAAATTCGGACCTGGCGAGACTTTGTGGCGGCGGCCGAGCTCGCCCGGCCCCATATGGGGATCAGCCCAAGTGCGTGGCAGGAAGCGGTCGGGGTGATGGGGCCGGAGAAGGCCGCCATCACCGTTGCCGCAATCCTGCAGCGGACCGACCAGATCAACAGTTTGGGCGGCTATCTCAGAAACCTGACGGAGCGCGCTCGTGGTGGCCAGTTTTCGGTGTGGCCGATGATCATGGCGCTGCTGCGGGCGAGGCTTGATGCACAGGCCGGTACTGGTCCCGCGAAATCGTCCTGGCGCGACGTCGGAGAAGGCAGTGAGTCGGTCGATGGTGGTTCCAATAGCGCCGAAATCAGTGAAGCTTTGCTGCTCAGTATGAAAAAGAAGGGCTGGGATCGATAATCGGTTGGACTTCGCTGCCGGTGTGGGAGGCGGTCAATACCGGGTTCGTCGAAGCGTGCACCAGCCAGTCTATTGGGATCAGCACCTGTTCGGATCCTAAGTCGGCAGGGGAGGGGAGCATCTTGCGTCGCTTGATCCCGAGCTGGTTCCCTAGGGGAGGGAAGCGCCCCTTTCGAGGTTGCCTAGAGGCCTGATGCCTTGGTTAGGTTGACTCGGAACCGATCGCGGCGGCGCTGGTACTTGCGGGTCATTTCTGCCGAAGCATGGCCGAGCTGCTTTTGCACATGGCGCTCGTCGACCTCTGCCGAGGAGGCGAGACCGGCGCGTAGCGAATGGCCGGCAAACAGCCTTGGCCGTTCGCCCTCCGGCAGATCGCCCCGCACACCGGCCGCCAATGCCGTCCGCTTAACGACCCGGGCTACCTCCTGGTCGTTGAGCCGATCGGCGCCGACTGCCTTGCCCTGGCAGGTGACGCGCCGAAAGATAGGACCGTGTGCGATGCGCGCCAGCTTGAGCCAGGTCTCCAACGCCACCACCGGGCAGGTGGCATCGGACGAGCCGCGCCCGACTTCCACCTCGCGCCAGCCTGTTTTCCCCCGCAAGATCACCAGCATGCCTTTGTCGAGGACGTCCACCCAGCCGCGGCCGTCCCCGGTCTGGTCGCGGCCGACATCCAGGCCCACGATCTCGGAACGGCGGAGCCCGCCAGCGAAGCCGACAAGCAGCATTGCGCGATCGCGCAGGCCACGCAACGTGCCGCGGTCGAGCGTCTCCAGCATGGCAATAAGATCCTCCGGGAGAATGGCTTCCTTCTGTAGAGGCGGTTTTGCGTGGCTGTTGCGAATGCCGGCCAGCACCGTCGCGATATGCCGGTCTTTTCTATCTAATGGCTGGCCGCGCTGGGCAAAATTCCACGTCAGCGAGGATAGCCGGCGCTCGATAGTCGCCACCGAGCTCGGCTTCTTGTCCCCGGTCGCCGTGCCGGAGGCTTGAGCCGTGATGTAGAGGCCGACCACCTGCGGATCAGGTGGAAACATTTCGACGCCTTGTCGGCGGCACCAGCTGGAAAAATGCTTCCAGTCGGACGCATAGGCGCGCCGCGTGTTGGCCGAACTCGCGGCTTCGACATAATCGCGCGCGCGAACGGCGAGGTGCTCGAGGTGGCCGGGTAAGCGCTGCCGGTCCACAAGATTTGACTCCGGTAGGGCAGGGGAGGGATCATTCCTGACGGCCGTCAACCGCGCATTTGCCCCGTCAGCGGTATCTTGCGCCATCGCGTGGACGATCTCCACGATATCAGGCAGGTCATCTTGTTCGGGCAATTGCGGATCCTCAACTACGATTCGCAACATATCATGTCAGGGACGGTTAGCTGGAACGTCATCTTCGACCGCCAAAATATGCCCTAAAATCAGAAAAAACAGATCGCGGGGGGTGATGATGTTCAACAGCTTTCATTTTTGTTGAACATGCGGTATGCTCAACAATAACCCATTTCGTTGAGCATCATGATAACACGCCATTCACCGCTCGCTCATTCGGCCTACCACGATCTGCTATCGTCCCTGCGCGACGAGGTCGTGGCCGAGATCCGCGGAACGCCGACGCGGATCGACCGCAACGGCCGCGTCTACTGGTACGACACCTACCGCGTCGGTTCGGACGTCAAAAAGACCTATATCGGGGAAGATAGCGAGGAACTTCGCCTTCGGATGCAACGCATCCAAGCGCTGCGCGACGACCGCGACGATCGCCGACGCAATCGCGCGCGGCGGGTCCGCTTGCTACGTGCGGAAGGGTTCCTTGGCGTCGATGCAGCAACCGGCAGTCTTCTGCATGCATTTGCTTCCGCCGGAGTTTTCCGCCTCGGCGGGACGGTCGTGGGAACTCAGGCCTTCCGCCTCTACGAGGGCGAGCTCGGCGTTCGCTTCACCCTTGACCAGACTGCTCAAACGAACGACGTCGATATCGCCAGCTTCGAGCGACTCTCGATCGCCCTGAAGGACAGTGTGTCGGCGCCGCTTGAACGGGTTCTCAAGGATTTCTCATTCGAACCGGCGCCGACGCTGGACCCCGGCAAGACCTGGCGCTGGAAGCAAACGCGCAACGAGACGCTCGTCGAATTCCTGACGCCGTCTTTTGCCGAGGAGGAGGGACTGCGTCCACTGCCGGCGCTTGGCGTCCATGCCCAATCCTTGCATCATCTCAACTATCTCCTGGCAGAGCCAATGCTGGCAGCCGTTACCTATCGCGACGGCGTGCTCGTGCAAATTCCGCGACCGGAACGCTTCGCAATCCATAAGGTCATCGTTGCCGATCGCCGCCGCGATGGGCCGGACAGCTTAAAATCCATTAAGGACCGGTTGCAGGCGGAATTCCTGGTCGATGTGCTCGCAACCGATAGGCCGGACGACCTGCGTGAGGCTCTCGAGGACGCTCTGGCGCGCGGCAAGCGCTGGCGGGACAGGATTGCGGCCACATTGAAACGATCGCCATCGCTGCAGGCTGCCCTTGGCGACATGATGCGATAGCAGCCGCACCAGAAAATGTTTGGCAATGAACAAATGCGCGTTCTCAATGAACGCGATTTCTCGTCGATCTGACGCCTAAACGAGCCCGTCTGCCGTGAAAAAAGGGGTCAGAGAGGCCATCTCTGAGCGGCTTTGCAAAACGAGCGATAATGCAACATTATCGTTCGTTTGTTGTCCACGACAGGCGCGGCGCTTCTACGCTTTTAGGCTTGCAGAAAGCGCCGCCACGATTCATCCTGCCAACCATGATTCTGCGGCCCAAATCCCTCCTGCGTCACACCAGCGCTCTCTCCAGCGGCATCACTGCCGCCCCGGTATCCGCCGTGCCGCATTGGCTGCGCCGCGCCGTCCCGGATGCGCAAAGCCTTGCGGGAAAAGATGTTGAAGAGGTCGCGCTCACCGCAGGCGCCGCCATCGGCGCGCTCGATGCGGTGGTCCGCCAGCAGAACCGATGGGCCGGCGCCTGGCGGCAGCGGCTGGCGCTTTCGGCGGCCGCGGTAACGGCAAAGCAGGCCGGCCGCGTCGAGGATGAAGCGGCCCTGCGCGATGCCGTTCTGCTCACACGGCCCGGAGACGACGTCGGCCCCGCTGGCCGAATGCTGTTGGCCTGGCGTTGGCTGGCTGCCCGTCCCGCCGAGGATCCTCTGACGGAGAAAAACCTCGCTGCAGTGCTGGAAGATCTCGGTCACGCCCATGACGACGAGGTGATCAGCGACCTGGCAGACGAGGTTCGACAGCTTTCCGCCAGCATCGGAATGGTCGGCATGGTGACCGGCGCGTTCCTGGCCGCCGAACGACATGGCTTCGGCCGCACTTTCGGATGCTGGCTCGTCGACCGGCTGCTGGCGCAGCGGTTGGGCTGGGCACATGCGATGCCATTGCTGGGCGCGGAGGTGGCCTTGGGCTCATCAAGTCCAGGCCGCTCCCGCCGCTCTATAACTACTGCGGCGGCGGGCACCGAAGATGAAGCCAACCTTGCGAAAAGTCTGCTAGCGGCACAGGCACGTGCGGCACTGCGCGCGATCGATTTGTCCGCCGAACTCGGGCGCCGCGCGGACCGGCTGCTTGCGGTCGCGCCGAAGTTGCGCGCCCGAGCGTCGGACCTCGTCATTGAAAGGCTGTTGTCCGACGACGCGGTCGTCGCTTCGGAACAGATCGCTGGCATGAGCGACCGCGGCCTGCGCCGGCTGTTCGACCGCTTGGTCGAACTCAGCGCGGTGCGCGAACTGTCCGGTCGTCCGACCTTCCGTATCTACGGACTCTGACAATCATGGCTGAGAGTGCGACTTGGCGACGAAAGCGAGGACCGGGAGACGACAGCCGGCCAAATGGCCATTTGTTTGATCGGGAGCTAGATCATCTGCCGCCAGAGGCGCGCTGGCGCGAATGGATGCACCGTGTCGAGGCGACCATCTTCGCCGCGAGCGAACCGGTCACGCGCGAGGTGCTTGCCCGGGTCGTCGGCAAGAGCTGCAGTATCGATCTGCTGATCGATGACATTCGCGAAGAACTGCGTGGCCGCCCTTACGATCTGGTGGCCGTCGCCGGCGGCTGGAAGCACCTGACGCGGCCGGCCTATGCCGATGCCATCCGCAGTGCTTTTGGCACAGCCGTCGGCGGTGGTCGGCGTGCCGTGGACCTCACGCAGTCGGACGTGCTGGTGCTGATGTGCATCGCCTATTTCCAGCCGATCACGCGCGGAGAACTGTCGTCGTTTTTTGGGAAAGAGATTTCGCGCGACCTGATCGGCCATCTGCGCGGCGCCGGCCTAATCGCTTCCGGCCCGCGCAGCCCGACGCCAGGCGCGCCCTATACCTATGTCACGACCAAAGAATTCCTGCTCGAGTTCGGCCTCGACACGCTACGCAACCTGCCGGATTTTGAGGCACTCGAGGACGCCGGGCTGCTGTCGAAGGAAAAGCTGCTCGCGGGGGATATTCCCGGATCACTCGCTGCTCGTTCGGACGATATGGAGCTGCCCTGACAATAGTTGAGGCCTTCTCCCCCTGCGCAGGCGTGCCGTCCAGGTCGTCGTAAGGTACGCCCAAGCTATCGCGTAGCTTGGCCGCGCTTTCAGTGTCGCTGGCCGGTATTGTGACCAACATCGCAGGCGCGGCGCTGGCGATCGTACTGATCAGCTGAAGCTCCCCCCTGTTCCTCAGAGGAACGTCGAGCAGGGCAATGGGCATCCCTGCGAAACGATGCAGGCGCTTTTGCAGTGCTTCGTCTGCGAGTGCGAGCAATCGCGCGAGATCGCAATATCTCTTTTCAGTGAGCTCAGCCTCGTAGGCTCCAACGATCGGAGCAAGGTCTGGCGCGGTCGTTGAAACAGCATCGGAGTTAACGCCGACGAGGCGGAGCTCGCTGAGCATGTCGACGATGGAGCTGTGAAAGCCGGGAGTGCCCGCGACGGATTAGTAGACACCAAGTTTGCCCTCCCCCCGAAGGCGATGAATCAAGCCGGTGACCACCGCATCCACTGAGACTCGAGTGATCGGAACAAGTTCATGCCGAGCGAGCAAAGGCCCGGCAGGGCGCGAACGAACTGCGCCCAGCTATGGCGATGCCAACCGAATGCCACACCATTCGTTCGCGCAGCATTGCGAGCGAGTTCACCCGCCGCAGCGAGCGTGGCGCCGACGATCAAAACCTCTTCGTCCTTTCCCCGCTCACGAAGCCAGGCCTGGGCATGCCCGAGCCGCCGCCCAGCCGATACGGACATGATGACTTTGGTGCTCATTGTTTCGGGCCACCCTCAGGTAAGTTCAGTATTAGCCTGTTGGATGGTTCCGCAGATCGGGCGTTGAGGTAGTTATCAAGCGCCTCGATGCTCGCCATGACGTCGGTAAAAGCGGGCGGTGTTCCGAAGATCATCGCCGACATCCGGTCGTAGTCCGCGGCGAGCTTGGCGCGCATGTCTTCCGTCGGAACCAGGCGATAGCTGCCGGGCACCGCGCGGTCGTAGCGATGATCGGGTGCGCGGAACATAAGCTCCTTGTGCTGTCGGCAGGCTTCGGCGAGTTCGCGCAGCGATGCCGTTGCGAGACCGTAGTCGGGATGTGTCCATATCTGATGGACGTCGTAGTAGTGACGCGAGTACCGGTTGAGGTCGGGCACGGGTCGTTCGGGATTGGCGTCCTGCCGACGCTTCTCCGTCATCTCCGTCATGGCATGCAGGATCAGGACCTTCTCCCAGAAGGTGCGCTCCGGCTTGACGGTGGTCACGTCCCGAACGGTGAGGTTCGCCGGTTCCGGCATCTCCGAAGCGATGTAGGGCGTGATTTCCCGCGCCTCAGTCGGCTCGGGATCGGGACGCGCGCCGCCCTCGATGCGGACGGCGGCCTGGACGTAGCTGCCCGCAGACTCGAACACGCTCGTGTAGCCTACCACGAGAATGTCGAGCGCATCCTTGTTCCGGTAAAGGTCAAACCCGAAGCCGAGCGAAAAATGTCCCGGCCGCTCGGCCACTTCCTCGACAGAAGCGATCTCCTTTGTGAGCCTCTCCTGGAGAGGCCCGGAGATGTACTGCCGCGCCGCCTCGTCGACCTTCTCGGCCAGCGCCTTCTGCTGCTGGTTGACCGAGGGGAGCGCGGCGATATCGCCCTCAAGCGGGACATGTAGATCGGCCTTGTAGATGCCGATGTCGATGTCCTCGGAGAAGCGTCGGATCAGCCCATACGCCTTGCTCAGGCTGGTGCCGCCCTTGAAATAGAGCCCGATCGGATCGTCGCTGCGACGGTTGAACAGGAAGTCGAGCACCCAGCAGACGTAGAGATCCTTTTCGACATTGCCCGCCTGGGTACCCAAATGGGCTGCGGCCGCCTCGAAGAGCGCGCGGCGTTCGTCGACGCTTGAGCGCAGGATCTCAATGAACGTCTGCTGCATGATCGCCTTTCGCCGGTTCCGATGCCGGCGCGCTTGCGGTTTGATCCTCGGCGATTCGGCGCGTGATGGTCTCGACCAGCGGATACATCCAAGCGGGGACCGCATGAATATTTTCGCGCAGATCCTCGGCGATCCTGTCTCGATCGGGATTGCGTGACAGGTAGCGGACGATGCCGTTGACGGCTGCCTCGAGGCTCGATCGCTCGTCCCGAAACCACGCCAGCGCCTGAACAACCCGCATCGCCGGCCGCCCCGCCCAGAACGCCGTCTTGGCAGAGATGCGCTTGAAGTCGAGCTTGTAGATGACCGGCATCGTCCCCTTTGGATCACCAGCGTTCGCTTCGATCTCGATTATCCTGGGATAAGTGTCGGCATGGATCGTCGAGCGCGCCGGAACCGCCGTCGTCAGGCCGAGATCGTTCGCGGCGGTCATTCCGTCGACGAGTACGCGCAGCTTGTCGCGCCGGGCAATGGCGTCGACGAACGAGGCGCGAGGCGGAAACACCATCTTGCCGGTCAGCTTGCTGACGCTGGGCTTGTCATAGAGACCGCGATAGGGTCGGCGGATATCGCCGCGCCGGGTCAGCCGCTGCAGCGCCTTCTCGACGGCGTTCGGCGTGCCGATGTCGAGAAAGTCGGCCCGTGACCACACGCCGGCGGGCGCCGCTTGGGCGATCCGGTCATGAATGCGGTCGAGCGTGTCCGATGTCGGGTCTGGCATATTTCCGTTCCTGACCGAAGATTATATACAAAAATTGGTCAGTAGCAAATTGGTAGCTCGTACTGACCAAAATTTGTATTCAAACTTTGGTCACCATTCCTATCAAGGGCGGATACTGAAAATCTGACTGAATCCGAACCTCAGCACAGGATTCCTCGAACTTCTCGGCAGGCAGGCCTTACGAAGCTGGCGCGGGCGGCTGCGTTCGCACACAGTAGCGCCATAGCCGACGCCAAGCCATGTTCACGCTCCGTACTCAAAAAGTCGCATAATTGGCAGTGTGGAATTCGGTGTGATGTCCGGAATTATTTGGCATTTCACGGGTTTATGAGTGTGGGTCGCGGGTGGGTGGCCGATGCATTGCCCGACCCATTATACTCCCTTACACAACTCGCTCCCGCATATGCAGGGCGGCCTGTTCCAGGGTCCAGTTTCTGACGATCTTGACGACGTTGCCTTTGGAGAGCTGGCTTTCCGAAAGGTAGTATGTCCACGGGCTGGCGGCGCGCACCGGGAAGGGCTCGATCAAGAGACCGCGAGCTATGTAGGTTCTGGCGAGCGAATATTGCGTAGCGACGCAGCCCGCGCCCATCGCCGCGAGTTCCAGCGCGATGTTGGAGGCATTCGTGGTGATGCCTTTCTCATAGTCGGAAATGTCGATCTGCAGCGCGTCGCCCATGCACTGCCAGTATTCCTGGCGTCCATGCACGAAGATCCAGTCGACGCCGAGTATATCGCTCGGCGCCTTCAGCGCCTTGGGGCCGGACAGCAGGCTTGGCGCGCAAAGGATGGCAAGCTGGTCGCTCCACAGTTGCACGGCGCCCGGCGGCAAGTCGTCGAAGCGGCGGGTCGAGATGGTGATGTCGGCGATCTGCTCGCTGAGGTCCTCCCAGATCGTGCCGTGCAGAACGACCTCGATCTCGGGATGGACCTGGCGGAACGCGCCCATACATCCGGCCAGCCAGTTTTCGGCAAGGCTCATCGGGCAGGAGATGACGACAGTCCGGTTGCGTGACGAGGCGACGATCGCCTCCGTGGCGTGGTCGATCTGGTCGAGCGCCTGGCGCAGGGTGGGCAGGAAGGCTTCGCCCATCTCCGTCAGTTTCAGGCTGCGCGGATAGCGCACGAAGAGCTGGCGGCCGAGATAATGCTCCAGCCCCCGGACATGGTTGCTGACGGCTGCCTGTGTGTAGCCAAGCTCGCTGGCGGCGAGGGTGAAGCTCAGGTGTCGCGCCGAGCATTCGAACGAGCGGATGTAGTTCAATGGCGGAGGTGGCTTCATGGCATCGCTCCTGATCGAGCCGAAAACTAGACCGTCGCGAACGGGTTTCGCAATCGCTTGCCCTCGTTTTTTTTGTACCATGGCGCCAAACTAATCACGTGATCGGCCCGCGAGACCAAATTATTCGTAGTTATCTGGAAGCGCGCGGTTGGCGAGAGGTGGGCATCATGGACCTGCGGTTGGAACGGGGCGAGCCTGCTTGCACCGTGTTCGGGCGTGTCGCGGAGTTCGTGCTGCGCTCCCCGGAGAATTTCTTTCCAGCCGATGTCCTGAAGGCGGCCTCACTCCAGTTCCTCGATACGATGGGCATCGCCATAGCTGCCGGGCCGATGCAGGCCGGCCGCATTGCGCGGGATGCCGCCGTTTTGCTCTACGGTTGCGGAACGGACCGGCACGCCGCAAGGATGATCTTCGATGGCAGGCGGGTCAGCATCGCGGGTGCTGCCTTCGCCGCCGCGACCCAGACCGACAATCTCGACGGCCATGATGGCTATCCGCCAACCAAGGGCCATATCGGGGTTGCGGTCATCCCAGCACTGCTTGCGCTGGCAGAGGAGAAGCCAGATTTGAGCGGGATCGAAGCGCTCGCCGCGATCGTGGTCGGCTACGAAGTCGCGGGCCGCGCCGGCATCGCGTTGCACGCGACTGTTTCGGATTATCACACCTCGGGCGCCTGGAATTCCCTTGGCGTCGCTGCTGTCGCGGCCCGCCTGCTGCGGCTGAACGACACCCAGTTGCGCGACGCCTTCGGCATTGCCGAATATCATGGGCCGCGCAGCCAGATGATGCGTGAGATCGCGACGCCGACCATGCTGCACGACGGCTCCGGCATGGGCGCACAGGTCGGCCTGTCGGCCGCGGTACTCGCGCAAGCCGGATTCTCCGGCGCTCCGGCCATCACTGTCGAGGCGCCGGAAGTGGCCCGATATTGGGCCGATCTCGGCGATTTCTGGCAGATGCCGCTACAATACGTCAAACCCTATCCCATCTGCCGCTGGGCTCACGCCGCGATCGACGCGACCCGGGCGCTATGCCTGCAGCATGGCCTGCGGCCGCAGGATATAGGCAGGGTCAACGTCAACAGCTTCCACTACGCGGCGACGTTGTTCGACGGCATGCCCGACACAACTTCCAAGGCGCAATACAGCTTGGCCTTCGCCGTGGCCACGATGATCCTGTACGGTCGGATAGCGGTGGAGCATATTTCGGGCCAGGGGCTGCGCGACGGCGCGGTTGGGGAGATGCTGGGGCGCGTCGAGGTCAGCGAATCGGCGAGGCACAGCGCTCGTTTCCCGGAAGGGCGCTGGGCTGACGTGCAGATCGAGACGACAGACGGACGCTTGCTGGATTCCGGTGACGTCCACGCACGCGGCGGTCCTGAAGCGCCCATCAGCGAGGCTGATATCGTCGCCAAATACATGGAGTTCTCGGCGCCGGTTCTGGGCGAAGCCAGGGCGGCCGCGATCCGCGATGCTATACTCGGCCTGACCGGCACGGAAAGCCGGTTCTCGGACCTGTCGGCGCTCATCTACGAACCTCCAGGCGGTCTGGGTGGCCATGCCGCTTAGGCTCCTCAAATACGGGTTCAGCCGCGATTATCCGGTGACCGGCGACATTCCCCGGACGCCCGAGCTCAAGCCGTCCTATGACGTGGTGATCGTCGGCGGCGGCGGGCATGGCCTGGCGTGCGCGCACTATTTGTCGAAATATCATGGCATCACCGACATCGCGGTGCTCGAGAAGGGCTATCTGGCTGGCGGAAACACGGCGCGCAACACCACGACGATCCGCTCCAACTACATCACCCAGGAAGGCATCGCCTTTTACAAGGAAGGCGTTTCGCTGTTCGAGACGATGTCGCAGGAGCTCGACTTCAACGTCATGTTCTCGCAGCGCGGCCAGCTCACGCTTGCCCATACGGAGGCCACGCTGCGCGCCTTCGATCTGCGCGCCGAGATGGGCAAGCACATGGGAACCCGCACCGAAGTCATCGACGCAAAGGAAGTCGAAAAGCTGGTGCCGGAACTGAATATGGATCGCGGCAACGCGCTCGAGATTCTTGGCGGCCTGTGGCACGCCGACGGCGGAACAGCGCGCCACGACGCGGTCGCCTGGGGCTACGCGGCGCAGGCCTCGCGCCGCGGTGTGGAGATTCACCAGCGCACCGAGGTCCAGGGCTTTGAGGTCGAGAGTGGCAATGTCCGGGCGGTGATGACAAACCGCGGGCGCCTCGCATGCGGCGCGGTGCTCATCGCCGCTGGCGGCATGAACTACGACGTCGCGATGATGGCTGGGGTGGAGCTGCCGATCCGCTGCTATCCTTTGCAGGCGATGGTGACGCAGCCGCTGAAGCCGTGGCTGCACACGCTGGTCTCGTCGGTATCGCTGCACACCTATCTTGTGCAGTCCTCGCGCGGCGAGGTCGTCATCGGCGGTGGTTCGGATCCGTACCAGCTCTATTCGACTCGCTCGACGCTGGGCATGAAGGAACATCTGGCCGAGGGCGCCGTGCATCTTTTCCCCTTCCTGCAAGGGGTTCGGCTGTTGCGGCAGTGGGCGGGCATCACCGACATGACGCCGGATTACAGCCCGATCATGGGCGCCAGCCCGCTTGCCAATCTCTGGCTCGACTGCGGATGGGGCACCTGGGGCTTCAAGGCAACGGCCGTGGCCGGAAAACGCATGGCCGAGACCATCGCCAAGGGCCGGGCGCCAGACCTGCTCAAGCCCTTCGCGCTGGAGCGCTTCGAGACCTTCCGGCTGCTCAATGAAATGGGCGCGACGGCGGCGAGCCATTGACCATGAAGCAGCTTGATTGCCCCATGAACGGCCTGCGCAACATCGACGAATTCCGGTCTTTCGGTCCGGTGCGCCAGACGCTCGATGCCGATGCGACCGCCGACGCCGACTGGGCGAAACATCTGTTTCGCGCGGACAATCGCAAGGGCGTCGTGACCGAGTGGTGGCGGCACGTGCCGAGCAATTTCTTTTTCCTGGCGGAGCGCGACGTCGTCACCAACGAGATCATCCGGACCTACGCGCCGGGCGAGGGCAATCAGGCATGACCCGGCTTGCGGCACCCTATGGCTCGCGCATTGATCGCACGCAGCCGATGCGCTTTACCTTCGAGGGCAAGTCCTATGAGGGCTTTGCCGGCGATTGCATTGCAAGCGCGCTCGCCGCTTCGGACCAGTGGGTGCTTTCCCGCTCATTTAAGTACCATCGACCGCGCGGCATCATGACCATGGCCGGCGCGGAAGCGAACACTTTGGTGCAGCTTCCGTCGGAGGCGAATGTCCCCGCCGACCTGACGCCGATTTGGGAAGGCATGACGGTGACGGCGCAGAACGTCAACGGCTCGCTGCGAAATGACCGCGACGCCATCATGGATCGGCTTGGGCGGTTCATGCCGGTTGGCTTCTACTATCGCACCTTCATGGGGCCGAGGCAGGATAGCTGGCTTCGCTTCTGGGAGCCGATGATCCGGCGCAAGGCCGGGCTCGGGATCGTCGATACTCGCGCCCCGCATTTAAGCTTCGATAAGGTCGATCTTCACTGCGACCTGCTGGTCGTTGGGGCCGGACCGGCAGGCCTGGCGGCGGCGATCGCCGCCGCGCAAACCGGCGCCGACGTTGTCCAGTGCGACGAGAACCCGGAAATCGGCGGTTCACTGACCTATCGCCGCTGCGATCCGGGCGTGCTCGCCAGCCTGAGGGCTGCCGCGGCGGGATTGGCCAATCTGCGCGTCATGACCGCCACCGTCTGCAACGGCTGGTACGAGGACAACTGGCTGCCGCTGATCCAAGGCAACCGGCTCTACCGCACCAGGGCTCACGAGGTGATCCTGGCAACAGGTGCCATCGAGCAGCCGGCGGTGTTCCGCAACAACGACCTGCCGGGGATCATGACCGTCGGCGCCGTGCAGAGGCTGATGCAGCACTATGCGGTGAAACCCGGCCGCCGCGCCGTCGTGCTGGCAGGCAATGACGACGGCTATGATGCCGCGTTCGACTTGATCGAGGCAGGCGTCGAACTCGCGGCCGTCGTCGATCCGAGACAGGGAGCAGGCAGCAGCGCTGGCGAGCTTCGGGCCAGGGGCGCGGAAATCATCACGGGCGCCCAGATCGATGAAGCGGCCGGAACCCGCGGCAACAAGCATGTCAGACGGGTCCGCGTCGGAAGCCGCTGGATGGACTGCGACCTCGTCGTGATGGCCGCCGGCTCGGCGCCGGCGTGGCAGGTGCCCTGTCATGCGGGCGCCAAGGTCGGCTACGACGAAGCGACCGCGCGCATGACGCTGACGCTGCCGGACGGCGCCGTCCACCTGGCTGGCGCCGTTGCCGGCAGGACGGGACTATCGTCGGCCATGGCGGATGGCCGTCGCGCAGCGCACGAGGCGCTTCATGGGCTGGGACACTCCGATCTGCCCAATGCCTCAAGTGAATTCGAACCTGAAGCCGTGGCCTGGGCGCAGAAGCTGACTGGCCACGAGAAAGGGCGCGACTTCGTCGATTTCGACGAGGATTTGCAGGTCAAGGATCTGCAGAACGCGATAAAGGAAGGCTATCGCGAACTCGAGCTCGTGAAGCGCTTTTCCACCGTCGGCATGGGGCCGAGCCAGGGCAGGCATTCGGCCCTTGCCACGGCGCGGATCGTTGCCGACGCCACCGATCGCAAGGTCGGCCAGGTCGGCGTGACCACGGCGCGGCCGCCGACGGGTCCGGAAAAGCTCGGCGTGCTCGCAGGTCATCATGAGCCGCTGGAGCGTCGCACCGCGCTGCATGCCCGGCATCTTGCGCTCGAAGCCCGCATGAAGCCGATCGGCAACTGGTGGCGACCCTATTATTACGGGCCGGAAAGCCGGAGCGAACGCCTGATCCACGAAGAGGTCGCGGCCGTTCGCGACGGCGTCGGCATGCTCGACGTCTCGACGCTGGGCAAGCTGGAGATCCGTGGTCCGGACGCCGGCGCCTTCCTCGATCGCATGTACACCATGGCCCATGCCAATCAGCCGGTCGGCCGCGTCCGCTACTGCCTGATGCTGAACGAGATGGGCACGGTCATCGACGACGGCGTCGCCTATCGCTTCGCGGAGGACCAGTTCTACGTGACGGCGACGACCGGCGCGGTCGCTCGGGTGCAGGCCGACATGTTGTTCTGGAACGCGCAGTGGCGACTGAAGGTCGACGTGCTCAACGTCACGGCCGGGTTTTCCGGCATCAACGTCACAGGCCCCAAGGCGCGGGACGTGTTGCAGGCGCTCGAGGGAGACATCGATTTTGCGCGCGACGCCTTTCCCTATCTACATGGCCGTCAGGGTCGCCTGGCGGGCGTTCCGGTGCACATCATGCGCATCGGCTTCACCGGAGAAGTCAGTTTCGAGCTGCATTGCCCGTCGAGCTACGCCGTCGCGCTATGGGATGCGCTGGTCGCGGCGGGCAAACCCTATAGTTTGCGCCCATACGGGCTGGAGGCCTCGCGCATCATGCGGCTGGAGAAGGGACATATCCTGATCGGCCAGGACACGGATGCGCTGACCACGCCCGATGAGCTCGGATTCGGCTGGGCGGTTTCGAAGAAGAAGCCGTTCTTCGTCGGCAAGCGATCGATCGAGATGCGCGCCAATCTCGGAGAATCGCGCCGGCTGGTCGGCCTTTCCTTTGAAGGATTGCGCAATGTGCCGGGCGAATCCTGCCTCGTGCTGCGCGGCGGCAACTTGGTGGGGCAGGTCACCTCGCTCGGTTTCTCGCCGACGCTCGGCCATCACATCGCGCTGGCTTATGTCCATATCGACGATGCGGCACCCGGCAGCAGGATTACGGTGAAATGCCGCGACGGTGAGCTGGTCGAGGCACCGGTGGTTGGGCATGCCTTCTTCGATCCGCAGAACGTTCGGCAGGAGCTGTAGCGATGACCGTTCCCGGATCGCGCACATTTCCCTTGTCGCCGGACGGCTCGGCAGCGGAATCCGCCTTGCCGAAGGGCCGGCTGACATTGAGCGATCTGACGGCCCGGCCGCGTTTCGGCATCAAGGGGCCTGGCAGCGCCGGCTGGCTGGCAGCGCAGGGCCTGGCTCTACCGCCCGTCAATGGCGTTGCCACGCTGGGCGGCATCCGGCTGCTGCGTCTGGGGGCCGAGGATTTTCTGGCGGTTGACGATGGTGTCGGCAACGCAGTCGCAAAATTGACCGACGCCTGGCAGGCCGCCGATGGCGCGCGCGGCTACTGGTCCTGGCGGGAGGAGGGCTGGAGCTGGATGCGGCTCTCGGGGCCGCTGACGGAACCTGTGATGGCGCGGCTTTGCGCGCTGGATTTGCGGCCCGACCGTTTCGCCGCCGACGCGATCGCGCAGACGCGGGTCGCGCATGTCGAGGCTGTGCTGGTGCGGGGCGAGGGGGGCTTTGACATCTTCTTCGACATCGCATCGACAGCGTATTTCATCAGGACAGTTGCCACGGTGGCGAAGCTAGCCGCCGACGATACGATGACCAGGGGGATCCACTGATGAACAGCGTACAAGGCGTCATTGCACCGATCCTGACGCCCTTCGAAAAAGACGGCGGCATCGCCCGCGATCTGTGGATAAGCCATGCGAAATGGGTGCTCGCCCAAGGGGCGCATTATCTCTCGCCTTTCGGCACGACCGGCGAGGCGCTGTCGCTCTCGCCGGTCGAGCGCATGGAGGCGCTGGAGTGGCTGGCCGAGGCTGGTATCCCCGCGGAAAAGATGATGCCAGGAACCGGTCTGACCGCGCTGCCCGAGACGGTCGAGCTTAGCAGACATGCGCTGGACGTAGGCTGCGCCGGCGTCATGGTGCTGCCTTCGTTCTTCTACACGGCGGCAGGCGACAATGGACAGGCGCGCTACTATTCGGAACTGATCGACAGGGTTGCCGACCCGAAGCTGAAGCTGATCCTCTATCACATCCCGCAGAACTCCGGCGTGCCGGTCTCGCCGGCACTGGCCGCCCGGCTCAACGCAGCCTTTCCAGACACGGTCGTGGCCTACAAGGACAGCGGCGGAAACTGGGACAACACTGCCGCGATCATCGCCGCGGTCCCGAACATCTCGGTTTTTCCAAGCTCCGAAGTCCAGCTCACCCAGGGGCTGGATGCCGGCGCGGCGGGCTGCATATCAGCCTCGGTCAATCTCAACGCGAAGGCGATCCGAGCGCTCTACGACAATGCGCGCGCGGGGCGAGACGTCACGGCCGCCAACATCGCCATCGAGGCGTTTCGCAAGGCGGTTCAGGATGCTGGTCTGATCCAGGGCATGAAGGCGGCTCTCGCCGTTCGTTCCGGCGATCATCGCTGGCTCAACCTGCGCGCGCCGCATGAGAACGCAACCGTGCAGGAGGGCAAGGCCCTGCTGGATGTGCTGGGGCCTCTTGCCGATCACATTCCCGGCCCGAGGCGAGGCTGAGATGTCGGCGCGCCCGACCGTCATCGTCAGTGCCGATTCGCTGGACGGGCCGCTGGCCGTGCTGGCCGAGACGCATCCCGACATCACGGTGCGTGGCTGCGAAAGTTACGAGGCGCTTCCGGCCCTGATTTCGGAAACCGGCGCCGAAGTGATCTTCAGCATCAGGTTTGGCCAGCGCTCACTCTATCCACGCAAGGCGGTGGTCGAGAACCCGACGGTGCGCTGGGTTTCTGTTGGCGGTTCCGGCACTGATCACCTGCGGCCGTGGGATCCCGCGCGGGTGACGGTCACCAATTCGGCAGGCGTTGCCGCCGACATGATGGCGGAATACGTCTTTGGCGCGATGCTGTCGTTTTCGCTTGGCCTGCGTGGCTTCGCACGCGAACAGGCGGCCGGCAACTGGATCGGCGGCAAGGTCGAGCCGATCCAGGGCAAGACGCTGCTGCTCCTCGGTCTCGGCAAGACGGGGCAGGCGGTTGCCGCCCGTGCCAAGGCGTTCGGCATGACAACGCTGGGGGTGCGAGCGAATCCGAAGCCGACTGAGAATATCGATGAAGTGCACGCCATAGCGGATCTGCCCAGACTTTGGGGCCGTGCCGATTTCATCCTGTGTGCCGTGCCCCTGCTCGACAGCACCCGCGGCCTTGTCGGCGAGGAAGCCTTCGCGGCGATGAAACCTTCGGTCGTGCTGATCGACGTGTCCCGTGGCTTCGTCGTCGACGAGGCGGCGCTTCTCGCGGTGCTCGATGCCGGACGGATCAAGGGCGCGGCGCTCGATGTCTTTGCGACAGAGCCGCTGCCGCAATCGCACCCGCTATGGGGCTACGACAACGTGATCGTCACGCCGCATTGCTCTTCGGTCTATGACGGCTGGGATGTGAAGTCGGTGCGCATGTTCGCCGACAATCTGGCCCGCTACCGGCGTGGCGAGCCGCTGAACAATGTCGTCGATCCCAAACGCGGTTACTAGGAGGACAGGCCGATGACAGCGCATGACAGGCGAAGCGGTGGACGGCGCACCAGAGCAGCGGGGCGCAGCGGCGGCGGGATCGCGCAACTGCCCTGGCAGAGCGTGACGAACCCTTACGCGCCGATGCGGATGCTGGACGAGGAGCAGATGGACAAGCTGCATCGCACCTCGATGCGGATACTTTCCGAGCTCGGCATCCGGGTGGCGGGCGAGAAGGTGATGAGCATCTTCGAAGCCGCGGGAGCCATAGTCGACCGAGAGGAAAGCACGATCCGCATCGACGAGAGCATCGTGACCGAAGCGCTGAAGAGCGCGCCGTCGAGCTTCACGATCACATCGCGCAATCCGGAGAAGAGGATCAGGCTCGGTGGCAATTCGCTGGCGTTCGGCCTCGTTGCCGGCCCGCCCAACGTGCACGATCGCATCAACGGCCGGCGGCAAGGCAATCTCGCGGATTACGAGAATTTCATCCGCCTCGCGCACCACTTCAATGCCATCCACATCATCGGCAACCAGGTCGTGGCGCCGATGGAATTGCCGGCAAACTCCCGGCATCTCGACACCTACCGCGCAAACCTGACGCTTTCCGATTTGGGCTTCCACGCCTCCGCGATAGGACGTGGCCGCGCCATGGACAGCATCAACATGATGGCGATCACGCGCGGCATTCCGGTTGAGGAGATGAGGTCTTCGCCGGGCGTCACAACCATCATCTCCGTGAATTCGCCGCGCCTGTTCGACGAGGCGATGGCGGAGGGGCTGATCGCCATGGCAGAGCACGGCCAGCCGGTGACAATCACGCCGTTCACGCTGATGGGCGCGATGACCCCGGTCACGCTGGCCGCCGCCCTGGCGCAGCAGAATGCCGAAGCGCTCTTCGGCGTGACGCTGACGCAACTGATCAATCCCGGCACGCCGGTGATGTACGGCGCCTTCACCTCGAACGTCGACATGCGCTCCGGCGCGCCTGCCTTCGGCACGCCCGAAAATGCCAAAGCCAACGTCGTCGCCGGCCAGTTGGCCCGCCGCTACAATCTGCCGTACCGCACCTCAAATGCGAATGCGTCGAACGTCGTCGACCTGCAGGCCGCCTACGAAACCGAGATGGCGACCTGGGGCGCGGTGCTCGGCGGCGCGAACCTGATCTATCACGCCGCCGGCTGGCTCGAGGGCGGGCTGACGGCCTCCTACGAGAAGCTGATCCTCGATGTCGAGATCCTGCAGAACATGATGGAGTTCCTGCGGCCGATGCCCTTCGAGGAGGACGACCTTGGCTTCGAGGCGATCAAGTCGGTGCCGACCGGAGGCCATTTCTTCGGCTCCGAGCACACCATGGCGCGCTACAAGACCGCTTTCTACCGACCGATGCTGTCGAACTGGCAGAACTACGGCGCCTGGCAGGAAGCCGGTGGCCATGACGCACTGGAACGGGCGACCCAGCTCTGGCAGCAGGCGCTGGCCGAATATGAAGAGCCCGTCCTGGACCCCGCGGTCCGTGAGGAACTGGATGACTACGTGGCGCGCCGGAGACTTGAGATCGGCGACCAGGAGCCCTGATCGACTTCAAACAGAAGGAGTGGACTGGCATGACCAAACTGCATCTGCTCGGTACCGCGATCGCTCTTGCCCTGACGGCGTCTGCGCAAGCCGCCGACGTCAAGGTCATCAACGACGACGCCTGGTTCGCGGAAGGCCCGATCTGGTACCAGGACAAGCTGTTCTACGTCGAATACGGGCGCAACACCGTCGATGTGTGGGATGGCAAGAAGAACGAAATCTTCTGGAAAATGGACGGCTGCGGGCCCTCGGCGGTCCTGCCGACCGCCAAGGGCGAGTTCGTCGTAACCTGCTACGACAGCAACTCGATCGGCCGCATTTCGGCCGATGGCAAGACCCTCGATGCCTACGACAAGGACAAGGACGGCAAGCCGTTCAGCGGCCCCAACGACTTCGCGCCGGACAAGGATGGCGGAATCTATTTCACCGGCTCGGGCAAGGGCGGCGCTGCGATCGACGCATCGGCCTACTACATCGGCAAGGACGGCAGCGTGGCGAAAGTCGCCGACGACCTGCACAACGCCAACGGCCTGGTCATGTCGAACGACGGCAAGATCCTCTATCTGGTCGAAACGGAAGACAACCGCATCATCGAATTCGATGTCGCCGCCGACCATAGCCTGAGCAACAGGCGCGTCTTCCTGCGGCTGGACGACCTGTTCCCGGACCAGCCGCATATCTGGCCGGACGGCATCAAGATGGACAACGCCGGCGAGATGTATATCGGCCAGAGCCCGCGCTCGCTCGACGCACCCGGCAAGATCATCGTCGTCGATAAGGACGCCAAGCTTCTTCGCACGCTGTCGGTGCCGTCCCCGTCGATGCCGAACTTCGCATTCGGGCCGGACGAGAAGGAACTCTACGTCATGGCCTTGGACCAGATCGACGCTGCGCCATGGCACGGCAAGGTCTACGAGATACCGAACAAGTAGCCGTTATCGAGCACGACTTATCGGTTCGCGATATGCAGGCTGGATGGCCGGTCAACCCGCCATCCAGCCGCCGTCGACCATCAGATTGACGCCGGTCATGTAAGTGGACAGGTCGCTAGCGAGGAACAGGGCTGCGCCGGCGACGTCGTTCGGCTGGCCGAGCCGCGGCCATGGCGTGCGGCGGCGCGAATAGTCGAGGGCGTCGGGATCGTTGGCGACGCCCGGCTTGCCGGTGATGATCTTGCCGGGCGCCACGGCGTTGCAGACGATCAGGTCTTCGGCGTGGTCGAGAGCGATCTGGCGCGTCATCTGGACGATGGCCCCCTTGCTCACCGAATAGGGGAAGTCGCCGGGGCAAGCCACCATGCCGTGCTGCGAGGATATGTTGACGATGCGGCCGCGCACGCCGTTCACCGGCTCCTGCCTGAGCATCTGCAATACCGCGTGCTTCGAACAGTAGAAGAAGCCGGTGACGTTGACCGCCATGACCTTCGCCCACTGTTCTAGCGTGGTCTGGGTCAAAGTCGTCGAGGTGTAGATGGCTGCATTGTTGACCAGCACGTCGAGCCGACCGAAATGGCCGATTGCCTGCTGCGTCATATCTTCGACCGCGCCGTTGTCCGAAATGTCGACGGACAGGAAGATCGCCTCGCCGCTTGCCGATTGGATGGCCTGAGCGGTCGGCTCTCCGCCTTCGATAGGCTCTTCGCGCACATCGGCCACGACGACCCGCGCGCCTTCCTGCGCATAGCGCCGCGCGATGGCCCGGCCGATGCCGGAGCTCCCGCCGGTGACGATTGCTACCTTGCCTTCCATAATACCCATGTCGCTGCCTTAGCCTTCCCGCCGCGCCACTTGGCCTTGCCCCGGCCGGGTCAAAATGCCGTGGCGGACGATTTCCACGCCTCGAAGAAATACCTGCCGCAAAGTTGCCGACACGCTCCAGCCGTCGAACGGTGTATAATTCGCTTTGGATTTCTGGTCCGCGTTGCGCACGGTGAAAGTCCGCTTGGGGTCGAGAAGCAGGATATCGGCGTCGAACCCGACGGCGAGCCGGCCTTTGCGCTTGCCCAGCCCGAAACGGTCGGCGGGGTTGGCCGCGCACATCCGCACGATATCGGAGATGCCGATCAGGCCTTCGTCTGCCAGCTTCAGCATCACGGGCAGCAGCGTCTGCAAACCTGGCATGCCACCTGGAATATCGGCGAATGCGGGATAGGCGGCGGCCTTTTCCCGTGGGCTGTGCGGCGCATGGTCTGTGCCGATGACATCGATCATGCCAGAGGCAACGGCCTCGCGCAGGCGTCGGACATCTTCCGACGATCGCAACGGTGGCGAGCCCTTCAGCGCGGCTCCCTGGGTCTCATAGTCGTGCGCCGTGAAAAACAGGCTTTGTGGCGTTGTCTCGACGCTGGCATCGGCCAGATCCCGCAGGCGGTGCCACGTCTCGACGCCGAGCGCCGAATTGATCTGACGCACATGGATACGGGCGCCGGTCTCGGTCGCTGCCAGCACGGCGCGGGCAATGCCGTTGGCCTCCGCCGCCGGTGGCCTGCTCTTCAGGAACGCCGCTATGTGGCCGTCATGGTCACGTGCCATGCTGCCTTCGAGCAGCGATTGGTCGCCGGGCGACACCCCGATTGTCGTGCCGAAAGGCACCATCACCTTCAGGGCTTGCAGCACCGCATCCGTCGTCTGGAACAGAAAATCCTTTGGGACGTCGGCGGTGAAAAGCTCGAACGAGACCGGCGCCATTTCGGCCACGGCGGCGATCAGGCCAAAATCCTTGGTAAGCACGGCCTGGAAACCCACATCGACATTCAGTTTTCCGGTCGTCAGCGCCATCTTGTCGGCGAGTTGATCCGCCGTCGCCGTCCAGGGCTCGTCTGTCGGCATGTCGAGCACGGTCGTCACCCCGCCGAGTGCGGCCGCATGCGTGCCGGATGAAAAGTCCTCCTTGTGGGTCAGTCCCGGTTCCCTGAGATGCGCATGCGCATCGATCAGCCCAGGCAACAGGAAACAGCCGGCGGCGTCGATCAGGGTGCGCGCCTCGGCGGATTCTCCGGGCTGGACCAGGGCGGCGATCCTGCCGCCATGGATCGCGACGTTGCGGGGCGCTTCTCCATCGGCATTGATGATCGTGGCGCCTGTGATGAGCGTATCAAACATGACGTCTCCGCGCTGCTAGCGGCCCTGTCTGCGGGTAAAACTGTCCTGATTGTCAATCCAGTAGCGGGCGATGTCGGCCCGGCGCATGAAGATAACGCCAGGCGTTTTCTGTATATGCTCGATGACCGCCCGCAGGCCCGCAGCCCGGTTCGGCTGACCCATCCAGCGCGCGTGCACGCAGATGTTCAGCATGCGCCCGCCGGTCTCGTCGGCTTCCCAAAGCATGTAGTCGATCGCCGAGCGGCAATCCTCGGCGAAGTCGCGCGGGTTGCTGTAGCCCGGCGCGATGAGGAAGCGGCTGTCGTTGAGCGTCTTGGAATAGGGCACGACCAGGATGCGCTGGCCGCCATGGTCGACGAAATAGGGCAATTCGTCGTTGCAGGGGTCGGAGTGATAGAGAAAGCCGCCCTCTCGCACCAGCAGGTCACGTGTGTTGACACTCGGGAACGACCGGCAATTCCAGCCCAGCGGCCGGCGGCCAAGCACCTTCTGGTAGAGCGCGATCGCCTCGTGCAACTGCCGGTCCTCTTCCTCGCGCGGCATGCCGGGATAGTCGGTCCAGCGCAGCCCATGCCCGAGCAGGTCGTGGCCGCGCGAATTCATCCATTCGGCGACGGCGCGGTTCTTCTCCAGCGCCACCGCGCAGGCCGAAACCGTGATCGGCACGTTGTAGCGGTCGAAAAGCCGGGCGAGCCGCCAGACGCCGACCCGGCTGCCATATTCGAAATGCGTCTCGGTGCCGAGGTCGCGGTGCGGAGATGTGCCGTTGTTGTTGTACTCGCCCCAATTGTCGTTGCGGCCGTCGTCCAGCCAGTTGTATTCCGAGCCTTCCTCGTAGTTCAGCACGAGGTTGATCGCGACCTTTGCGCCACCCGGCCAGATCACATAGGGTGGGTTCGCCCCATAGCCGACGAAGTCGCGCGGCTGGGCGTTTGCCGGATGTGAAGCAGCGTTCGGCGCCATGGCAATCCCTCTCAATTCGTCTCGTTGGCGGAAATCCAATCCATATAGGCGTGGAAGGCTTCCTTGCCGGGGCGCGGCCGCCACCCGGTGTCGCGCATGATCCGGGCGATATCGTAGGCCCCCCACATGCCGCCTTTCAGTGACGTGTCCTGGACGATATTGGCATCGTCGCCGGCGCTGACCTCGGCCTTCAAACCTGGAACCCGCTCGCGCGTCCACCCGATGATGTCGCCGATCGTCTGGCCGCCGCCGGAACCGATATTGTAGTGGCGATAATTGAGGCGCGGCGCGTCGATCAGCGCCAGAATGGCAGCGGCGACATCGGTGGAAGTGACGTAGTCACCGACCGGTTCAAGGCTGTTCGGCCTGATCGTCTCGCCGGCCAATGCCATGTGCGCGACGCGGTTTGGAACATGGCGGAAATTCCGGCTCTCCGTGGCGCGGTCCATCGGCCCGTACACGGACGCGAGACGCACCGAGATCGCCGACAGACCGAACAGGTCGGCGTACCGATTGGCCACCATTTCGGAGGCGAATTTGGAGATGCCGTAGAGCGTGAGCGGCGCGACATAGCCGTCCTCTGGCAGCGGCTCGCCGCTCCAGTCCGGCCCGTTGTGCCGGTAGACGGAGCCGGAACTGACATAGACGAAGCGCTTCAGGGCAGGCCGCGTGCGCGCCCAGTCCAGCATGTGCACCGTGCCCATGAGATTGACGTCGACGATGCGCGCCGGGTCCTCGGCCTCAGGCTGCCGCTTGGCTTCCGAAGCGCTGCCGCGCGAGATCGGGGTGATGGTCGCACCGTGCACGATGGCCGAGATGTTCTGCCCGTCCAGCGCGGCGGACCATGTCTTCGGGTCGAGAATATCGGCGCTGACGACGGTGAGCCTATCGCGCACCGGCGCGAAATGCTTTTCGGCGGCCGCGTCGAGATTAGACCGGTCCAGGACCACAGCCCGCGCGGTCGGGTCGCGGTCGAGCCAGGCGCGGGCGACGACGCTCATGACGAAGCCGGTGCCGCCAGTGACGAGCAGGGTCATCGGATCAACCTCCAATACCGGAAAGGGGTTCAGCGTACGGCATAGCCGCCATCCACGAGAAGGTCCGTGCCGGTGACGAATGAGGCATCGGACGAAAGCAGGAAGGCGCAGGCGGCGGCGATCTCTTCAGGTTGGGCAATGCGCCCGAGCAGATGCGCCGGCCCGAGACCCTCGTCGGCCGCCTTCAGGTCCGGCCAGCGTTGCAGCAGGCGCGCGGTCGCGACAGCGCCGGGCGACAGGCTGTTGACGCGGATGTGTTGCCCGGCATGGTCGACGGCCATGGCCTTGGCGAGATGGATGAGGCCGGCCTTGGCCGCGCAATAGGCCACCGCCTTGCCGACGGCCACGCGCGCGAATTGCGAGCCGATCAGGACGATCGAGCCGCCGCCGCCGGCCGCCATCAGGGGCACTGCGAATTTGGAGACCAGGAAGGCGCCGGTGAGGCTGACGTCCAGCTCCAGCCGCCATTTGTCGAGCGCGAGATCGGCGACCGTGCCGTCGGTCGATGGGGCGGCGGCATTGTGGACCAGACCGTCCAGCCCACCGAATGCCCGGCCTGTAGTGGCGACCGCGGATTTGACCGAATCCAGATCGGTGACGTCGCAGCCGACCGCCAAGGCGTTCGATCCGAGACTGGCGACAAGCGCCTGCGTTGCCGCCATGTCGCGATCCGCGCAGGCGACGCGAGCGTTCTCCTCGACGCATCGGCGTGCGATCGCGGCGCCGATCCCGCTTGCGGCGCCGGTGATCAGAATGACCTTGCCGGTCAGGCGGCCGGGCAGGGGGGATGCAGCGGCTGTCACGGCTCGCCTCCCGAGGGCTGCACGACCACAATCCCCACCGGGCGCTGCCGCAAGTTGATGCAAGCCGCGATTGCCACCAGAATGCCGCCGGTGCCGAGCACGAACAGCATGGCCTGCGGGGCGGTGTGCTCCATGAGCGCCGCGGACAGGCCGGGCGTCAGGATATTGCTGATTGAATAGAGCAGCAGCAACGTGCCGGAAGCGGCAACCATATGACGGCTGTGCGTTCGCGAATTGGCGAAGGCGATCGCCACCGGATACACGGTCAGCGCCGTGGCGCCATAGAGGAAGAACAGCAGGAAGAGGAATGGCAGCGGCCTGGTTCCGATCCAGGCGATCGATGCGCAGAGCGACACCGAAAGCAGGCCCTGGATGAGCAGTATCACACGCCTGTCGAACCGGTCCGAGAGCCATCCGACTGGCGTTTGCGCCAGCATCCCGGCGATGCTGACGGTCGTCACCAGGCCGACGGTCGCGCTGGCGGATAGCCCGATCTTGGCGCCATAGATCGGGGTCAGAACGAAAACGTTCATGTTGGTGACGCCGGCCTGGAAGACGCTGACCACCGTAACGGGCGCCAGCCGCAGCAACTGGATGACGCCGTAACGCTCTTCCTTCGCCGGGATGTCCGGCACGGACGGTTCATACTGCGGAGCGGGCAGGGCAGGCCATGGCTTTGAGACGAAGCGTGCAAGCACTGCCATTAATACCGTGGCCGCGCTGACCCCGAACAGATGGGGCGAGTGTGCCCCGACGATCTCCAAAAGCACCTGGCCGAGCAGCACGGCGATCGCTGTTGTCATCATGTAGACGGAAAACAGCCTGCCGCGATTGTGCTGGTCAGCATAAAGATTGATCCAGCTTTCGCACACGACGAACATGGCCGCCATGGCCAGCCCTCCGAGCAGGCGGAAGCAGAACCATGCCGGCAGCAGATCGGTGAACACGAAGCCTGATGTGCCGATCGCCGCGATCACGGTTATGATGAAAAAGGCGCGCTCGTGGCCTACCCGCGACACCAGTGGACGAGCAATGAGACAACCGACGAGGAACCCGAGCGGGTAGGCGGTGAGCACCAATTGCACGTTTCGGGGCGCGATGCCCGGCGCGCTCAAGGCCAGTGACACGGCCGTCGTCAGCATGGAGCTGCCGATGCCGGCCAGGCAGATGAGCGCCATGATCGGCAGGATGGCGCGCGATCGTTCCGCCTGACGCCAGAGACGGGCCAGCGACCATGTCCTCATTCAGGGCCACGCGCCTCGTCCATGAGGGTGAGCGCGGCCAGATCCGTCTTCGGAATATGGCAGGCGATCTCGTGCGTGGGGGACATTGTGCGGATCGGCGGCGGCTCGCTGTCGCAAATAGGACCCACCTTGCGATGGCATCGGCTGGCAAAGCGGCAGCCGGCAGGAACGTTGACGGGACTAGGCGTGTCTCCGGTCAGCGTGATCCGCCTGCGCCCGGCGCCTTCCGCTTTCATGCTGCGGATCGCCGAAATCAGTGCCTCGGTGTAGGGATGGGTGGCGCCGCCGAAGATTTCATCGACCGTGCCTTTCTCCATCACCTTGCCGAGGTACATGACCACGACCTTGTCGGCGACATGGCGCACCAGCGCCAGATCGTGGCTGATGAACAGCATCGTCGCGTGGCGGGTCCGCTGGATATCGAGCAGCAGCGTCACCACCGCCGCTTGCACCGAGACGTCCAGCGCCGATACCGGCTCGTCGGCGACGATCAGCGACGGGTCGGAAGCGAAGGCGCGGGCAATGGCGATGCGCTGTTTCTGTCCGCCCGACAACTGGCTTGGCTTACGCGCCGCGAAGTCCGGCGAAAGCCGCACCATCTCGAGCAGTTCGCGCATGCGCTGGTCGATGGCTGTCTTGCCCGTGCGAATGCCGAATTTCTTCAACGATCGGCGGATGGAGAAGCCGGCGCTGTGCGAGGGATTCAGCGTCGAATCCGGATTTTGGAACACCATCTGGATCGATTGCAGCAATTGTTTAGGCCGAGAGGCTGCTTCGATCTTTGCGATGTTTTCGCCGGCCATGCGGATTTCACCCGACGTGGCGCGGTCGAGGCCGGTGACGATGCGCGCAAGGGTCGACTTGCCGCAACCGGACTCGCCGACCAGCGCGACGATTTCGGCCTTGCCGGCCTCGAAAGATACATGCTCGTTGGCCTTCAGCGTCCTGTGGTTGCTGAGGTGGTAGAGCTTGGTGACATCCGATACGGCTATTGCGGCCTCCGGCGCCGTTCTCTCTTCGGCCAGCGTCGGCAGGTCGCGGCGACCGGGGTCGAGTTCAGGCCAGCGCACGCAGCGCACCAGATGGTGCTCTCCCGCCGGTTCGAGGATGATTCCGGGCTGGTCGCACAGGCCGGCCTTGAAACCGGCGCAGCGCGGCCCGAACAGGCAGCCGCGCGGCCGCTCCGAGGGCAGCGGGATGTGACCCGGAATGGCAGCCAGCGTGCGGCTGTGCTTGCCGTGGTCGATGTCGGGAATGCAGTCGATCAGCCCTTGCGTGTAGGGGTGCCGCGGTTGGCCGAACAGCTCGCCTGTCGGCGCTTCTTCGACCAGTTCGCCGGAATACATGATGCCGACGCGGTCGCAGCTCTCGGCGATCAGGCCGAGATTGTGCGAGATGAACAGCAGGCTGGTGCCGTAGCGCTGGCGCAGCTCCCCAATCAGGTCGATCACCGCCGATTCCACCGTGACGTCGAGGCCGGTGGTCGGCTCGTCGAGCAGCAGCAGCGAAGGCCTGCCCAGAAGCGCCATGGCGATCACGACCCGCTGCTGCTGGCCGCCGGAAAGCTGATGCGGATACCGCTTCAGCATGTCGCCGGCGTCTGGCAGGCGCACGTCCTTCAGCATGGCTGCCGCCATGTCGAGCGCGTCGGTTCGGCTGGCGTCGAGATGGAGCATCGGCACTTCGGCAAGCTGCGCGCCGATGGTCTTGACCGGATTGAGCGCGCTCATCGGATCCTGATAGACCATGGCGATGCGCCGCCCGCGCATGGAGCGCAGTCTGTGTGCCGGCGCGCCGACCAGATCCTCGCCTTCGAAGCGGATGCTGCCGCCGGCGATCAGGCCGGTGGCGCCGAGATAGCCCATGATGGCTATCGCGGTCGTGCTCTTGCCGCAGCCGGATTCGCCGACCAGCCCATAACTTTCGCCCGGTCTGACCTCGAACGACAAGCTTGGCACG
This sequence comes from Mesorhizobium sp. B2-3-2, assembly GCF_006442295.1. Taxonomy (NCBI): domain Bacteria; kingdom Pseudomonadati; phylum Pseudomonadota; class Alphaproteobacteria; order Hyphomicrobiales; family Phyllobacteriaceae; genus Mesorhizobium; species Mesorhizobium sp. B2-3-2. The sequence goes on from NZ_VFWA01000008.1 coordinate 112,331, forward strand.
GCAACGACGGTCTCCGCCTTGGCGCGAAACTCGATGCGCAGGTCTCGGACCTCGAGCAGCGGGGCGTCCGCGGCTTGCCCCTTCGGCGCTGGCGCCAATATGTCAGCAGTCGGAATCATGGCTTCCAGGCTTCCCGCAGGCCGTCGGCCAGGAGGTTGAAGCCGAGCACCAGGCTGACGATTGCAATCGACGGCAGCACCGACATCAGCGGCCAGACGTTGAGCACGGTCGTGCTTTCCTTGACCATGCCGCCCCAATCGGGGTTGGGCGGCGGCAGGCCGAGGCCGAGGAAGCCGAGGATGCCGATGGTGATGATCGTGTAGCCGATGCGCAGGCAGGCATCGACGATCAGCATGCCGCGGCAGTTGGGCAGCAGCTCGACCAGCATGATGTAGAGCGTGCTTTCGGCGCGCAGCCTAGCCGCAGCGATGTATTCCTGCTCCTTCAGGCCGAGCACCAGCCCTCGCGTTATTCGCCCGATGCCCGGGGCCGAAGCGACGGTCGAGGCGATGACGATGTTGAAGACGGACGGGCCGATATTGGCGATCAGTATGACGTAGAGGACCAGCACCGGGAAGGCGAGGATGATGTCGGACAGCCGACTGATGAGGGCATCGATCCAGCCCCCGTAATAACCGGCGATCATTCCCAGCGTGATGCCGACTATCATGGCGACGGCGACGGAGAGCGGCGCCACCACCAGCACGGTGCGTGCGCCGAAGATCAGCCGCGACAGCTCATCGCGGCCGAGGATATCGACGCCAAGCCAATGCGCGGCCGAAGGCGTCGGGTCGGCGAGCGCCATCACGTCCTGTTCGGTCGGCGAGTAGAGCGGCAGGACGGGCGCGAGGATCGCTGCCAGTACCCAGAAGCCCACCAGGAATAATCCGATCATCGCGGTCGGCGAGCGCAGCATCCGCGCCCATTTCAGGCGCGTCCTGCCCGTCGGCTTGGCAGCCGTCCCGTCCATCGCTCTCTGTTCGGCCACTGCGTTCATTTCAACCTTATGCGTGGGTCAAGCAGCATGTAACCGAGGTCACCAAGGAACTGCGTCGTGACCGCGATGGCGACGGTGATCAGCGTGGCGGCTTCGATGGTCGCGATGTCGCCGAACAGGCTGGCGTCGAGCAGCAGCCGACCGAAGCCGGGATAGGCGAAGACGAGTTCCGTCACCACCACGCCGCTGATGAGGAAGTTGATCTGCAGCAGAAGCACCGTGAAAGGCGTGATCATGGCGTTGCGCAGGGCGTGGCCCATCACCACTTGGCGCGTGCTCATGCCCTTCAGCACCGCGGTGCGGATGAAAGGTTTTTCCATCACGCCGATCATCGAGACTCGGATCATGCGCGCGACATAGCCGAAGTCGTAGATGACGAGCACCGCGACCGGCAGCACGAGTTGCGATGGAATGGACCAGCCGCCGTCGGAATCCAGCGGACTGGTGCCCGGCAGCACCGGCCACAGGATGACGAACAGGGTAACCAGGAAAACCCCGGAAGCGAATTCGGGGATCGAGGTGAAGGTGATGCATATGACCGACAATGCCCGGTCGAGCACGCCGCCTTCCTTGAGGCCCGACAGGATGCCGAAGACAATCGACAAGGGCACGATCAACAGGAAGGCCAGTCCGGCCAGGATCGCCGTATTGCCGAGCCGGTCCCAGATCACATCGTTGACGGGCAGCTTGTTGAGCGTCGAATAGCCGAAATTGCCGAAGTACTGGGCGCCTCGCGGGTCCGTGAAATTGAGCCCGGTGCTGGGGTCCTGAAGCGGGTCCGGAATGACGCCGAGCAGTATGCCCGCCCAGCGGCCGTAACGCACCAGCAGCGGATCATCCGCCTTCAGCTTCCTGGTGAGGAAATCGACCTGTTCCTGGGTCGCGAAAGGCCCGAGGGATTTGCGCGCGACGCTGCCCGGCGTGAATTCACAGACGGCAAAAACAAGAAACGAAGCCGCCACCATGGTGAGCAGCATCATCGCCAGTCGTCTCGCAACGAATCTCGCCATCGGCCGGAATGTCCGCTCCTGATGCAATCGGGGTTGAATGACCGGTCGCCTCGAAGGCGGCCGGGCAAATTGGTCAGGCGGCGACGACCGCGTAGTCCTTGGCGAAGATATACTGCGAAGGATGGAGTTCGAAACCCTGCACCTTCTTGTCCATCACGGTCGAGAAGATGCGCCAGAACGGCTGCACGATCGGCCCTTCGTCCTGCATGATCAGCTCGATCTTCTCCATCACCTTGGAACGCTCCTTCGGGTCGAGGATGCCTTCGGCCTGGGTGAGCAGCTTGTCGAACTCGGCATTGGAGAAATGCGACTCGTTCCACGCTCCATTGGTGCGGTAGGCTAGGCCGAGCGTCATGATGGCGAGCGGGCGATGCCCCCATGCCGTCAGGCTGAACGGCGCGCTGGTCCACACTTCCCAATACTGGGCGCTCGGCAGCGACTTGATGTTGGCTTTGATGCCGATGTCCTTCAACTGCTCGGCCATCGCCTGTGTCGTGTTCAGTTCCCAGATCGGATCGGGCCTTGTCACGACGTCGATCTCGAAGCCATCGCCCTGGCCGGCGTCGGCCATCAACTTCTTTGCCTTCTCGATGTCGCGCGGCCATTTCGGCAGCGCGGCGTACTCGGGATGCGACGGCGCCACGTGGTGGTCTTCCGCCGACGTGCCGGCGCCGAGCAGGACCGTCTGGATGATCTTGTCGCGATCGATCGCGTAGCGCATGGCCTGGCGCACGCGCTTGTCCTTGAATTGCTCGACGTCGGGATGCATGCGCATCACGATGGTCTGCGTGGTTTCGACCTTATGGATCGCGACGTGGGGGAAAGCCTTCATCGAATTGATCTGGACCGCGTCGGCTTCCGACAGTCCGTCAACCTGCTTGGAGGCCATTGCCGCGATGCCGGCGCCCGGATTGTCGCCGAGGTCGACGAACTCGAACGTGTCGAGATGCGGCGCGCCGCCCCAATAATCAGCTCGCGCCTTGTATTTCGCGCCCTTGCCGACCGTGTATTCGACGATCTCGAACGCTCCGGTGCCATTGGCGCTCGGACCGAAGGCGCCGTTGTCCTTCGGGTCGAGAATGAACATAGGATAGTGGAACAGGTGTTCGGCGACCGCGATCTGCGGCGACAACAGGTTGAGCCGCACCGTGCTGTCGTCGACCTTCTCGATCGCCTTGTCGGACCACAGCCGGCTCGATTTCTTGGGATTGCCCTTGTCGTCCTTTTCGCCGGTGTCGTATTCCTCGACCAGGTAGCCGGTGAACAGGCCGAGCACGGAGGACCCGACAGCCGGATCGCTGACCCGCTTCAGGTTCCAGACCACGTCGTCGGCGTTCAGCGCTCTGCCGTCGCGCCATTTCACGTCCTTGCGGATGTGCAGCGTCCAAGTCTTCAGGTCGTCGCTGACGTCCCACTTTTCGAGCAGATAGGGATGGGTGATGTTGTTGCGGTCGGTGAAGGTCAGATATTCGCAGACCTGGCGAATGATGTTCGACTTCTCGGCGAAGTCGGCCAGATGCGGGTCCTTGATCTCCATGCAGCGCATGCCGATGCGCAGGTTTCCGCCTTTCGGCAAATCCTGCGCGCGGGCCTGCGTCGACGGGTCGACGAGACCGGCCATGGCATAGGCCGCTCCGGCCGAAAGACCGAGCAGCGTCGACTTGCGCAGGAAGTCCCTGCGGCTGATCGCGCCATCGTTGAGCTGATCGACGAGTGTCGGGATATACGCGTGTGGAGCCTTATCCAAGATCTTGACCTCCGAGTTGTCACAATGCGCTGGTTGGATGGGCGTTTCGGCGCTGCCGTTCGGTCGGCAAGGAACCGAACTCGCTGGCGGACGCGCAACTCCAAGGCCCGTGGTGACAATGCGTGGTCGGCGAAAAGGCTTGCCGGAAAACCGGCCTGTCCCCATGCCGCGGATGCATGTCCATAGCGGTGACTCCCATTCGTGGCGCCGTTGATACAGCTGCTCATTTCCCCACTAGAAGCTACACCGGGCACCCCTGTCCACAAACGAAGATTAATGTGGCTATGACCTCGTTTTTTTTGGCCAAAATCATAGCCGAAACCGGGATTGGCGCCCAATGGCAGGCTTTACAGCCATTTGTCGGGCTTTCTACACTGCCGATACTCGAAAAAGTGAGGGCATGCCGGCGAGCGTAAGCCGAGCCCAGCCCTCAGTCACCATCATGCCAATTGCAAATCTGCCTGCCCTCGGACCTAGAGCCAAAAGGAACACGTGAAATGCGGACCCATGCCCAGGCTGTTGTGATCGGCGGCGGTCTGATCGGATGCTCCATCCTTTATCATCTCGCGAAACATGGCTGGACCGATGTCGTGCTATTCGAGCGCGATGAACTGACCTCGGGCTCGACTTGGCACGCGGCGGCCAACATCCACGGCCTGCACGACTCCACCAACATCAGCCGTCTGCAGCATTACACGATGGCGCTCTACAAGGAGCTGGAGAAGGAGACGGGGCAGGGCTGCGGCGTCTTCCAGCCGGGATCGCTCTACCTTGCCCAGACCGAGGCGCGGGAACATCAGCTCAGGCTGCAGGAGGCCAAGGCCCGCCGCTACAAGATGAATTTCTACCAGGTCGACCGGGCCGAGGCTGAGCGCCTGCACCCGCTGGTGGATTTCGATGGCATACGCTGCATCATGTACGAACCCGAGGGCGGCAACGTCGATCCTTCGGGCGTCACGATGGCCTATGCCGCCGGCGCGCGCCAGCGCGGCGCCGAGATCCACCGTTTTACCCCTGTGACAGGAACGGAGCAGCAGCCGGACGGCAGCTGGATCGTGCGCACCACCAAAGGCGACGTGCACGCGCAATGGGTGGTCAACGCCGCCGGCCTGTGGGGACGCGAGGTCGCCGCCATGGCCGGGCTGGAACTTCCGCTGATCCCCACCGAGCACCAGTATTTCGTGACCGAGACCATCCCGGAAATCGCCAATATGGGCAGGCGCCTGCCTTCGGTCGCCGACCGCGACGGCGAATACTACCTCCGCCAGGAGGGCCTTGGCCTGCTGATCGGCGCCTATGAGCGGGCGATGAAATTCTGGGCGGAGGACGGCACGCCGCTGGATTTCGGCCATGAGCTCTTCCCCGACGATCTGGAGCGCATCGAGGAAAACATGATGCGCGCCATCGCACGCGTGCCGGCGGTTGGCGCCGCGGGCATCAAGAAGGTCATCAACGGGCCGATGATCTGGTCGCCGGATAGCGCGGCGCTGTTCGGGCCCGTTCCGGAGTTGAGGAACTATTTCTGCTGCAACGGCCTCATCCCTGGATTCTCGCAATCCGGCGGACTCGGCAAACTCGCCGCAGAGTGGATGATCGAGGGCGAGCCGACGCTCGACATGTTCGGCTGGGATCTCGCCCGGTTCGGCCACTGGGCAAGCAAGGCCTTCGTCAAGGCGCGGGTGCAGGATCAGTACAGCCACCGTTTCAAGATCCATTTCCCGAATGAGGAGCGCGCGGCAGGGCGGCCGGTGCGGACGCGACCGGCCTATGCCATGCAGAAGGATAAGGGCGCGGTCTTCGGCCTGAATTTCGGCTGGGAGCATCCGCTGTGGTTCTCGACCGACGGCGAGCCTCGAGAAGAGACGATAGGGTTCACCAGGCAGAACTGGTGGCATCCCGTCGGCCGCGAGGCGCGCATGCTGCGCGACCACGTCGGCGTTATCGATGTTTCCAACTTCGCCAAATACGAGGTGAAGGGGCCGGGTGCCGAGGCTTGGCTGAACGCACTCTTCGCCAACAAGATCCCTGCCAAGGTCGGCAAATCCTGCCTGACGCCGCTGATCGGCAAGCGCGGCGGCATTGCCGGCGACTTCACGGTGACCAAGCTCGGCGAAGACGAATATCGCATTTTCGGCTCCGGCATGGCCGAACGCTACCATCAGCGCTTCTTCAAGATGGTGCCGTTGCCTCCAGACACCACGTTCCGCTCGCTGACCGAGGCGATGTGCGGCTTTAATGTTGCCGGACCGAAGTCGCGCGCGGTGCTGCAGCGACTTACCAATGACGATCTGACGACCGAATCCTTCCCCTTCATGGCATCGCGCCGCATCACCGTTGCACGCGTCGATGTCATCGCATTGCGCGTGTCCTTCACCGGAGACCTCGGCTGGGAACTCTACTGCGAAGAGAAGGACCAGACTGCTCTTTACAGCGCGTTGCTCGACGCCGCGCGGCAGGAAGGCGGCGGGCCGGTCGGCTCGCGCGCGCTGATGTCACTCAGGGTCGAGAAAGGCTACGGCAGTTGGGGTCGCGAATATTCACCCGAATACTGGCCGCAGGAGGTCAGGCTCGACCGGCTGGTCAAGATGGACAAGGGCGATTTCCTCAATCGGGGCGCCTATGCTGCGCTGGCGTCCAAGCCGGCGCGCGACGAGTTGATCATGATCTCGATCGAGGCGGAGGATGCCGATGCCACGGGCGGCGAGCCGATCTTCCTGCCGGACGGCACGCCGGTCGGCCAGGTCACGTCCGGCGCCTATGGCTACCATGTCGGCATGTCGCTGGCGCTTGGCTACGTGAAGGCGGGCTCCGTCAAGTCCGGCGAAGCGGTCACGGTCGCGATCCTCGGCCACCCGCATAAGGCCGTGTTGCTCGACCGGCCGCCTTTCGACCCCGATGGCAAGAGACTGCGGGCCTGATTATGAAAATCGTGGCGCGCCAAAGGGTTATCGCATGATCTAGACCTGCGGCAACTGGGAGGTAATACCGTGGAAAAAGCATCGCATCCCTATATTCCTACGCTTCTCGACCAGATGAAGGACGGCCGGATCGGCCGCCGCGACTTTCTCAGGAAGGCAACGCTGCTTGGGCTTTCGGCGACGGCCGCCTATGCCATGGCGGGGCTGCCCGAGCCTATGTCCCAGGCTCGCGCCGAGGATATGCCGAAAGGTGGAAATCTGCGGATCGGCATGCGTTGCCAGGAGATCAAGGATCCCCACACCATCGACTTCTACGAGAAGTCCAACGTCATCCGCCAAGTTTGCGAATTTCTGACCTTCACCGATCGCGATAACATCACCCGTCCTTACCTTCTGGAGAAATGGGATGTCAGCGACGACTTGAAAACCTGGACGCTGCATGTTCGCAAGGGCGTGAAATGGCACGACGGCAGGGACTTCACCGCCGACGACGTCGTATGGAACCTCAAGCGTGTCTGCGATCCCAAGGTCGGCTCTTCGATGCTGGGCCTGATGACGGGTTACCTCGTCGAACAGTACGATACCGGCGAGAAGGACCACAAGGCCAACGCAAAGATGTCGAGCCGCCTGTGGTCCGACAATGCCATCGAGAAGGTCGACGATCATACCGTCAGGCTGAATTGCAAGTCGCCCCAGGTGGCGGTGGCGGAACATTTCTTCCACTACGCGATGCCGATCATCGATCCCAACGACAATGGTGCGTTCGGCGTCGGCACGAACGGAACCGGGCCGTTCGAACTCATCGAATACAACATCGGAAAGAACGCCAAGTTCAAGGCCAGGACGGACTATTGGGGCGGAGGCCCGTACCTCGACACGTTCGCCTTCGTCGATCTTGGTGACGGCGCCGGGGCCGGCATCGCCGCCATGGCCTCGAAACAGGTCGATGGCCTGTCGACTGCGGATCGCGTCGAAATCAACTCGATGAAGAGTTTCCCGCATGTTGCCGTCTACAGCGTCCCGTCGGCCCAGACGACGGTCGCGCGCATGCACCCGGAAGGTCCGTTCGCCGACAAGCGCGTGCGCCAGGCGATGAGGCTCGCCGTGGATCGCAACAAGATCATTCAATTGGCCCTGCTCGGCGGTGGAGCGGAAGGGGAGGATCACCACGTCGCCCCGTCGCATCCGGAATATGCTCCTTTGCCCAAGATCGATCGAGACGTCGAGAAAGCGAAGAAGCTTCTGGCCGACGCCGGATTCCCGGATGGGTTCGAGCACGACATGATCACGCGCTCCGAACCGGCCTATGAGGTCGCCATGGCTCAGACGCTGGTCGAGCAGTTCAAGGACATCGGGGTGAAGATCAACATCAAGACCCTGCCGAATGCCCAATATTGGGACATATGGACCAAGGTTCCGTTCTCCATCACGGGATGGAGCCATCGGCCGCTCGGCATCATGACGCTGGGGTTGGCCTACCGCTCGAACGTGGCATGGAACGAGTCGCATTTCTCCAACGCCGAATTCGACAAACTGCTGACCCAGGCCGAGGGCATCCTCGATCCGAAGGAGCGCTCCAAGGTGATGGAGAAGATCGAGCTGATCCTGCAGGACGAAAGCCCGATCATCCAGCCTTACTGGCGCGACCAGCAGACCGTGATGGACAAGAAGGTGAAGGGCTTCGAGAAGCACCCGTCGGAGTTCATCTTCGCCAAGGATTACGCAGTCGTGAAGGCCTAGACAGCGCCGGCTCGCCGTCGACTGGAAGACGGTTCACGCCCTCCCGAAATCTGGGAGGGCAGGGACCTTGCCCCTATCGGCGTCGCATCACGCGGTGCGCCCCTCTGAATTCTCACCAAGCTGAAGGTGGAAACTCCATGAGCTACGATCTGGTTGTCAAAAACGGCACGGTGATCACCGCCAATGATACGTTTCTTGCCGATGTGGCCATAAACGGCGAACAGATCGCTGCCATTGGGCAGGGGTTGGTCGGGCAGAGGGAAATCGACGCGCGGGGTCGTTATGTGCTTCCCGGAGCCATCGATGCGCATGTGCATCTGACCGACCCGCGCTACGCCCCGCTCTATACGCCGGGTGCGGATTCGTTCGGGGTCGGCAGCAGGGCCGCTGCGATCGGCGGCGTGACGACATTCGTCGATTTCGCGTCGCCCTATTCCGGCGTCAATCTCGTCAAGGAATTGGATGTCCGGCAAAAGGAGGCCGAAGGCGAGGCGGTGATCGACTATGCGTTCAACCTCACGATACGCGACACCGACCCGTCGCGAATTGGAGAATTGCACGACATCTTCGATCGCGGGGTCACCTCCATCAAGATGTTCATGGCCTATGACGGCTACCGGCTGAACGACGCCACCATCTTCAGCGCGATGGAAGTCATCGCCGAACGCGACGGCCTCGCGGTGGTCCACGCCGAAAACGACGACATCATCAGGATGCTGAAGGCCCGTCTGGCGAAGGAAGGCAAGACCGGCACGGAGTGGTATCTGTCGGCACTTCCTTCCGCGACCGAAGGCGAGGCCGTCCATCGCGTGATAGCCTTCGCGGCGCACACCGGCGCCCGCCTGATCCTCTATCACCAGACCTGCGAGGAAGGCGTGCGCGAGATCAGGCACGCCAAAGCACGTGGTCAGAGCGTGTATGGCGAGGTCTGCGTGGCCTATCTGGTTTACACCAGCGACGACTATGAGCGAACCCTGGCCAACGGTTTCTCCATCCAGACCAGCCCGCCGATACGGGAGAAGCGCCATCAAGATGCGCTTTGGCAGGCTCTCGCGGATGGCACTCTCGACATCGTGTCCACCGACCATGGTCCGCGCAAGCGGCCCCCGGGCCAACCCGCCCATGGGATATCGGGTATCGAGGCCCGTCTGGCGCTGATTCATCATTTCGGCGTGAACGCAGGCAGGCTCAGCCGCAACAGGTGGGTCGAGGTGTGCTGCACCAACCCTGCGAAAATCTTCGGCCTCCCCAAAAAGGGTCAGCTCCTGCCCGGCTACGACGCGGATGTGGTGGTGTTCGATCCGAACAAGGAATTCACGTTCTCGGCCGAGACGCTCCATTCCGACATCGATTACAGCTCCTACGACGGCATATCGGTGCGTGGATATCCGCAAATGACGATCAGCCGCGGCGAGGTCCTCGCAGATGGCGGGTCGTTCCTGGGCAAGCCCGGGCGTGGCCGGTTCATCGAACGGGGAACAGGGAAGCGCTCCTCATAGAGGTTGCGCAAATACGCCAGGCTGTCTTCGCCGCGCCAAACGCGCGGCACGCCGCAGCGCGGCGCTTGCCAGAACTAGGCTGTATCGACATTCAGTGCATCCATAGCATGGCTGCGGCGAGGTGGATGAAAGCAAGGAAGTGCAGGACGCGACGATCGAAGCGCGTTGCGAAGCGTCTGAAGTGCTTGAGCTTGTTGAAGCAGCGTTCGATGCGGTTGCGGGTTTTGTAGAGGACGGCGTCGTGCGGGATCTGCACTTTGCGGGATCGCTTGGAGGGAATGATGGCGCGCATGCCGGCGTCGGCGATGATCTGGCGCAAGCCGTTGCTGTCGTAGGCTTTGTCGGCGACTACGGCAGTCCCCTGGATGCCTTCCAGAAGCATCGGGGCAGTGACGATGTCGTGCACCTGCCCGCCGGTGAGCATGAAGCGCAGCGGCCGGCCGAATGCATCGGCAAGCATGTGGATCTTGGTGGTCAGTCCTCCCTGGGAACGCCCCAGAGCCTGGTTCTCGTCCCCCCTTTTCCGCTCGCTGCCTGCTGGTGGGCACGAACCAGGGTGGTGTCGAGCATGAGATATTCGTTGTTGGGATCATCGACGAGGGCTTTGAAGACGCGCTCCCACACACCTTTCTTGGCCCAGCGAGAAGCGGGTGTGGACGCTCTTCCATTTGCCGTATCGCGCCGGCAGGTCGTGCCAGTGGGCGCCGGAGCGCAGCACCCACAGAACGCCGTCGACGAATAGGCGATTGTCGGCGGCGGTGCGGCCCGGATCGCCTGCTTTACCCGGCAACAGCGAGGCAATGTGCTCCCACTGCGCGTTCGTCAGTTCGTATCGCTTGGCCATTCATCGCGCTCCGAATCACAGACTTCGGAACGCCATGAATCAGCACAATGCCGCGTTGAGAATCCTGAATGTAGATTGGACCTAGTCGCTAAGCCTGGGTCTGGGGCGGCCGCCATCCGACAAGGCGACGACAACCACGATCTCGTCCGCCCGTGGCGCGCTGCGCACCGCCACCGTCATTGTGTCGATGTGGTCGAATGACCAGGCTTCGTCCTTGTGGCCGAGCGGCACGTCGATCGAACTTCCCGCCGTGGCGACCTTCTGTGTCGACGAGATCAGCGCCTTGCCGCCGCCAATGAACGCCCGGATAGGCTTGCCCATGCGCGGATGGAGGATCGCTGCGGCATGTTCGATGTCTCCGCCAGGACCGACAATAGCGGCCTTGCCATAGGAGACGACGGGTTTCGAAAGAAGCATCGCCGCCTCGCGCACGAGCAGGTCTCCGAGTTCGGCGCCATAGGAGACAAGCTCCAAAAGGTCTTCGGCAGCCTTGCCTGCCAGCGGGTTCTGGACAACGGCGCAGGCGGCGGCGCGCGTGACCGCGGAGATGCTCAGCATCATCGCCGGCGGAAGCCACTTGTCCTCGCTGGACAGCCCGAAACCGTTCAACGAGCTGCTGCTGAAGTTCCGGGGCGAAGCTTACCGCTGACCCGGGCCAGAAACTTCGGCTGCCTGACATCAGCCGCACCGAAAACAAGAGCCTTTCGCGCGCCGCCACGACCGGAGACATCGACATGCACAAGCGCCAGGAATCTCCATCGATAAGCAATCGGATATTGTCCCGCCGCGGCAAGTTCCGGGTTTTCGACAAGATCGATCCCCAACGAACCGCGCTGGTCTTCATCGACATGCAGAACGGATACATGGAGCCGGGCATGCCGGCCGAAATTCCCGTGGCCCGTGAAATCGCGCCGAACATCAATGCCTTGTCTCAGGCCTTCCGGGCCGCCGGCGCACCAGTCATCTTCACCTTGAATACGATCGATGCGCAGGCGCATGCCGAGTGGTCCAACTCGTCCGAGCTGCCGGATTTCCTGGCCGGGCGGGGGATCGACACCGTGGTGATCGTCGGCACCGCCACCAACATCTGTTGCGAGTGCAGCGCGCGCGACGCCATGATGCAGAACTACAAGGTGATCGTCGTTTCGGACGCCACCGCGACCTACACCGACGAGGAACACAACAGTTCGCTGGATTCCATGCGGCATCTCTTCGCCGACGTGGTGACGACCGACGAAATTCTGGCCGAGATCGGGACACGTGCCGAAAGCTGATCCCGAGTTGTCTACGCTGGGAAACGGTCGTCGCCGGAAGAGAGTCAGATGAAACAGAAAGCCTACTGGACTGCATCCGTGCATGTCGAGGACGCGGAAAAATACAAGCAGTATCTCGACTACGTCCTCGAGCCGTTCGGCAAGTATGGCGGCAGATATCTTGTAAGGGCAGGGCGTTCGAAGGTTGTGGAAGGCCAGGGCGGGACCGTAAGTTTCCGGACTACGACACCGCGCTCGCCTGCTACGAATCCCTGGAATACCGGAAGGCGATTGCCCTTCGGAAAGACGCGTCGATCAACGATATAATTGTTGTCGAGGGCGTGCTCTCGGATCCTTTGCAATGATGGTCGCAGACTGAACGCCGATAGCACTCTGTTGCCTTCGGCGCGCAGGACATGACCGACATTGGCGATGAACCGGCCGCGCCAGTTCAGCACCGAAGATCCGGCTTCGAAAAGATCGTCACGCCAGGTAGTGCTTCAGGATGGAGGCACCCAGCGTGTATTTCGGGTCCACCATGTTGCCCAGCCTGACCCGGCCTACCTGTGTCAGAAGCATATAGGCGTCGAGCTCGGTGAAGCCGTATTCGGCGGCCATCCAGCGGACCAGTTCGCGATAGGCGATGCGGACGGCGTCCTCCATCGGACGCCCGGAACCGATCGTCATGATCGACTTCTCGTTCTCGAGCCGGGCCCATTTGAAGTTCCAGCCCTTGATGAGGTCGATCTGCACGGTCGTCACGGTCGGGTGCTCGATGGCGACGCCGCAAAGCTCGCCGTCACCCTGGTTGGCGTGGCAGTCGCCGAGATAGAGCAGGCCGCCGGCCGCATTGACCGGCAGGTAGATGACGGCGCCGGGTGCGACATCCGGCAGATCCATGTTCCCGCCGTAATAGTCCGGCTGCAGAGAGGAGATCGCCTCGATCTCCGGGGAGGTGCCGATCGTGCCGATGAAGGGCTCGTAGGGGATCGTGATCTTGTCGTTCCAGACCACGCCCTTCTTGGCATCGACATGCAGCTTCTTGACCCGCTCGGGAAGGGGTGCGTTGAGCACGGCCGTATCGCCGGTGCCCACCAGCCCCCCGAATTCGGTAATCAGGCAGGTGGTGCCGCATGGCTGTTCCCCGCGGGGGCGGACCTCCTTAATGTAAACGGCCAGGCAGTCACCCTTTTCCGCGCCGTTGACGAAGATCGGTCCGTTCTGTGGATTGAGATAGGGGAAATTCAGAAGCTTGCTGGGTACGTCCGTTTCCTTCCTGATGACGCCCTCGAACGCGTCATGGGTCTCCACCGACACCTCGGCGCCGGGATCGACCCGCAGCACCGGCTCCACATACGGTCCGTAGACATAGTGGTACTTGCCCTGGTCGGCCTCCGTCATGTTGTGGACGGTCTTGACCTTTCCCTTGGCGACGCCCCGTCTAGCCATGATCGAGTTTTCAAGCCAGGACATTTGTCTCTCTCCTTATGATCCGGCCTAGACGGCCAGGTATTTCCTGATGGTGTCGCGGTCTTCGAGTTCGTGCGGCGTCACATGCGCGACGATCCTGCCCTTGTCGATCACGTAGCAGCGCTGGGCCAAGGCCTTGATCATGTCGAGGTTCTGCTCGACGAACATGATCGTCATGCCGCTGTCCCTGTTTAGTTGCTTGATGATGCGGCCCATGTCCTGCACGATCGACGGCTGGATGCCTTCGGACGGCTCGTCGAGCAGGAGAAGTCGCGGCGATCCGACGAGGACGCGTCCGATGGCGAGCTGCTGCTGCTGGCCGCCGGACATGGTGCCGGCTTGCTGTTTCGATCTTTCCTTCAGTATGGGGAAGAGCTGGTAGATGTGCTCGTAGATGTCGGGCGCGACGCGCCCCTTCATGGATTCCCCGACCTGGAGGTTTTCCCGAACCGACATGCGGGGGAAAACGTCTCGCCCTTGCGGGACGTAGCCTATCCCGAGCCGCGCCCTGCGGAATGGCGTCAGTCCCGTCAGCTCGGTCGAATCCAGCCGGATTGTCCCCGCCATGCTGTCGACCAGCCCGATCAGGGTCTTCATCAGGGTCGATTTGCCGACGCCGTTGCGGCCTATGACGGCCACGATCTCGCCCTTGGCGACCTCGAGGTCGATGCCCTGCAGGACCGGCTTGCCGCCATAGCCGGCGCGAAGGCCTTTGATCCGGAGCAGGGCCTCAGTCATGGTTCTGTCCCAGATAGATGGCCGCGACCCGATCGTCGGCGACGATCTCGTCGATCGTGCCTTCGGCGAACAGCCGCCCGAAATGAAGGACGGAGACCCGCTGGGCGACTTGGCGAACGAACGCCATGTCGTGCTCGACGGCAAGCACCGTCATGCCCTCGGCGTTGAGCTGCTTGACGATCTCGCCGGTCATGAAGGTTTCCTCGGGGGACATCCCCGCGGTTGGCTCGTCCAGAAGCAGCAGCTTGGGTTTGAGGCTGATGGCCATGCCGATCTCCAGCCACTGCTTGAAGCCATGGCTGAGGTTGCCCGCCAGCTGAAGCGCCACCGGCCGCAATTGCAGGAAATCGAGCAGCCGCTCAACTTCCTCGTCGAGCGTCGCTGGCCCGACACGGTGCTGCAGGGCGATTTCGAGGTTCTGGCGGGCGCTCAGCGCGCCGAAAATGCCCGGCACCTGGAATTTCACGCTCATGCCCCGGTTGATGCGCTGGAACGGCTTGAGGTGCGTGATGTCCTCGCCGTCGAACAGGATCGTCCCGCTCGAAGGCTGGTGCTCTCCCAGAAGGAGTTTGAAGAAGGTGCTCTTGCCGGCGCCGTTCGGCCCGATCAGGCAGTGGATCTTGCCGGCCTCCAGCGAGAAGCTGACGTCGGCGGTGACATGAAGGCCGCCGAAGCGTTTGTTGAGTTTTTCCGTCCTGAGCAGCGCCATCGTCACTTGCTCCCGCCCTTGCGCGAAAACAAGGAGGCCAGGAGCAGCCCTGCATTCGCGACAAGGCCCTTGGGGGCCAGCAGGACCGTGCAGACCAGCAACAGGCCCATCACCACCAGCGCGTACTGGCTGCCGTAGATCGTCAACGCCTGGAAGGCGGATAGGACGACGAGCGTGCCGATGAGCGTCGCCGTGAGGTCCGACCGGCCGCCAACCGCCACCCAGATGATCGGCAGCGCCGCCGAGGTGATGCCCATGGAGGAGGGCGTGATGTATTGGCCCCAACTGGTATAGAGCACGCCGCTCAGCCCGGCGAGGGCAGCGCCGAGGATGAAGGCCGCAAGCTGGTATCTGCGCACGTCGTAGCCCAGCATTTCGGCGCGTCCGGGATTTTCCCGGATGGCGACCAGCACGTTGCCGAACTTGGAATTGACCAGCACGCGCAGGCCGAGATAGACGGCGACGACCAGGCCTAGAACCACGTAGTAGAGGCCGATGTCGGGAAAGAGCACCAGTTCGCCGCCGAACCAGGGCAGGGTGAGCGGCGGCATGCCGCTCATGCCGTTGAAGCCGTTGAGCCGCGCCGATCCGACTTTCCATTCCGGACCGGCGGTCTGCGCCATGAAGCGCTCGAGCGCGAGCGTGACCGACAAGGTCACGATGCCGAGGAAGATGCCGCTGATGCGACCAAAGAACAGGAAGTAGCCCAGGATTGCCGCGAACAGCGCCGCGATCGCGACGGCGAGCAGGACAGAAACAAGGCCGAAACCGTAGGCGGTGCCGAAGTTGACCGTTAGGATGCCGTAGCTGTAGCCGGCGATGCCGAAGAACGCGGTCTGGCCGAAGGACAGCGAGCCGCCATATCCCCAGATGACGCTGAGGCCGAGCGCCATGAACGTCCAGTTCAGGAAGTAGATGTTGTTGCCGACATCGTAGCCGTCGGCGGACAGCGGATAGACGAGGGCGGCGACGAGAACCAGCCCGAACAGGCTCCAGAACACAGGCCCGCGGCCCATGGTCTGCGGCCCCTCGAAGCGTTTGAAAATCCGTGACAGCATCATCTTGCCTACGCTCGGTCCTTGAGGATCAAGCCGGTGATGCCCTTGGGCAGCAGGCGGATGACCAGGATGACCGCCAGCAGAAGGCCGATCTGCCCGGCCAATTGGCCTTGCCAGGACGTCAATGAGGCCTTCACGACCGCGAGTAGCGCCGCGGCCGGAGCGGTTCCGATGAAGATGTCGGCTCCGCCCACCACGACCGTCACGAAGGCCTCCATGATGAACGTCGTCCCCATCGTCGGCACCATCGTCATGGTGGGGGCGTAGATGCCTCCGGTCAGGCCGGCTAACGCCGCGCCGATGCCGAAGGTCAGGGCGTAGACGCGGTTCGTGTCGACGCCGAGCGCGCTGGCCATGTGCGGCGCCTGGATGGTCGCCCGCGCAAGCACGCCGAAGCGGGTCTTGTTGAATATGAAATAGAGCAGCAGCAAAACCGCCAGGGCGGTCGCGATAAGAACCAGCCGGTAGTAGGAGAAGGACAGGTTCCCCACCGTGAAGCTGCCGAGCGGCGTGCCGACGCCGCGCATGGTCGGACCGAACAGGATGAGCGTACCCTGCGAAGCGATCAGGCTCACGCCCCATGTGGCGAGGATGGAATCGAGCGGTCTGGCGTAAAGCCTGCGCACGATGAGCCGTTCTATGACGATGCCGACCAGACCCGCGAACAGGCTGCCGCAGATGATCGCAAGGGGCAGCGGTATGCCCCAGCGAACCGCGAAGACGGTCACATAGGCGCCGCACATGATGAATTCGCCATGGGCGAGATTGATGACGCCCATCATGCCGAAGATGACAGCGAGCCCGCAGGCCGACAAGACGAGGAAAGCGAAGGCGTCACCGAACTGGTAGGCCGACGATACGAGTGCTGTCATGAACTGCATGGGCGGCTCCGGTCGAACAGGCGGGCATGCCGCCGGGCGGGCACGACGATGCGCCCGCCCGGCAAGTCGGTCTACTGCTTGGGCGGAGGATTGGACGGCGTGTACTGTTCCATCGGGTCCGACTTCGTCAGGTCGCAGCCGGCTTGGCCCAGCCAGTATGGCTTGATGTCTTCCCAGACTTTCGGGAAGTCGATCGAGTGGTCCTTGTTGACATGGGCGAGAAAGATGGTGTGCGACATGTGCTGGCTCTTCGGATCGAGGCAGACCTTGCCGGACGGGCCGTCGAAACAGACGTCGCCCTGGGCGATCACCTTGCGCAGATCGTCACGCTTGGTCGAACCGTTCGCGCGCTCCACCATCTCCTTGTAGAGATTCATGGCGATGTAGGAGTTCGCGGCTTCCTGGTTCACGTATGGCTCGTTGGGGAACTTCGCATGGAACTTCTCCAGGAAAGCCTTGCTGGCCGGCGTGTCGACTTCCTCGATGTAGTTCGTCGTCACATACATGTTGGCGAGGCTCGGCGGGGTGAAGCGCTTGTGCTCGTAACCCTGGCCGACGTTGACCGATGACGCCATGGGCAGACCGAGATTGGCCGATGACGCCTGTTCGTAGTAGGACGCCTGCGCGGCTCCGACCAGCAGCGTCACGACGAAGGAAGGCTTCGCGTTCTGGATGTTCTGGATGGTCTGCGAGAACTGCGAGACGCCGAGCGGGATGAACTCCTCGCCGACCATCTCGCCACCATTCTCCTTGACGATGTTGCGGACCCATTCGGCAGAGATCTGGCCGAAATTGTAGTCGGCCGCGATCGTGTAGACGCGCTTGCCGTACTTCTCCATCATCCAGGGGATGAGAGTCGAGAACTGCTGTTCCGGCACGGCGCCGGTCACGATCATGTGCGAGTCGCACACGCCGCCTTCGTACTGGTTGTTGTAGAAGGCCAACCCGTCAAGCTGGTCGACGATCGGGCGGTAGGCTTCGCGCGAAGCCGAGGAGAAGCCCGCGAAGACGACATCGACCTTGTCGCGCTGCAGTACGCGGCGCATGAATTCCTGGTATCTGTTGTTGTCCGACTGGGTGTCGTAGATGACCAGCTCGATCTGGCGCCCGGCAATGCCACCCGCCTTGTTGATCTCGTCGGTCGCGAGCTGGATGGCGTGGACCTTGCCGATGGTCGCCGCGGCGAAGTCGCCCGACTGATCCTCGAGAACGCCGATCTTGATCGGGTCCGCGGCGTAGGCCGCTCCCGAGAGGGCAAAGGCGCATGCCAGCGTCCCGGCCCGTAACCACTTTGCAGTCATATCGATTTCTCCTCCGGTTACAGTTTTTTTGCGTAGGGTAAGCCTGTCCCGATGGGCGGCTCGGCTTCATCCAAGTCGGGACCATGTGCCTGGACGAACGATGCACAGAACTCCTCGATGCTTTGCCGCGAGCGCATGCTTTCACGACGTAGATGATCGTAGGCGGCAGCGTGGTCGCTGCCGGTGCGTTGCATGACGATCAACACCGCCCTGACCAGGCTCCTGCGCAGGAGCCGGCGCCGCTCGTATTCCTCGACACGATCGGCGAGATAGCGCCGGCGGCGGAACTCATTGATGCCGACGAACAGCGCCGAATAGACGGTCGCCCGATGGACCGGCTTGCGCAGGGTGGCCGTCGCGCCAAGTTGCATAAGCGAGCGCAGCCGGCTTGGCGCCTCGACGCCGATGATGCCGATGACGGGCAGGCAGCGGCTGGGCTCCGATGCTCCCGTCTCGACGGTGACGTTGAGATCGGAATCGATGAACAGCACGTCCTTGTCGCTGGGATCGATCTGGATCTTGCAGTCATTGATCTCGGCGGCGGCGGAAGAGATGCCAAGCTTCGCCAGCATATCCAGGAGCTGTTCAATGGCCGCGGGCTGCTCCGTGGCGATCGTGGCGCGATAGCCGATGAAATTCTGGATGACCCGCGGCTCGCTCATTTGATTGACCTCAGCTTCGGAACGCTGTTGCGGACCGCGTAGCGTGGGGTGGTCTGAACGAGATACGGATCGGGCTGGACGGGACGGTTTGCCTGCCAAAGGATTTCGAACTGGCCCGAGGCTTTGGATCGGCCGATGCGTGGTGTCAGAAAGGCGTGATTGGTGGGGCCGTCCACGCTGACCGTTCCCTGAGGAGCGTCTATCGAAAGAGTGGGAAGCGTGAGCCGCACGGCTTGGACGTCGTCCGACCCGGCCGCGGCGATAGCGGCTGCGAGCATCTTCACCGCGACATAGGAAGCCTCGGCATCCGCCGATGGCGCGGCATCCTGCCAGCGTCGACGATAGGCGCCGATGAAAAGGCGGTTGGCGGGCGTGTCTATGGAAGAAAAGTACACGCTCGAGCTGATGTGCCCATCCATCGCGCGGTCGCCGATCTCGCCAAGTTCGGGTTCGGAAAGGCTGCAGCCGACGGCAGGCATTTCGGCGGGCTGGTCGATGCCGCGCTCAATGCACGCGGCGCGGAAATCCTGGAAGAAGCGGTAGGCGCTGGTGCCGATCAGCGTGTTGAAGATGAAATCCGGCCTGGCGTCGAGGATCGAGGCGATGGTCTTGGAGAAATCTGTGTCGCCCACCGCGTGGTAGCGTTCGGCGAGGACGGTTCCACCGGCTACCGACAGCCCCTCGCGCAGGATGCGGTTGTTCTCCCAGGCCCAGATATAGTTGGAGCCGATGCAGTATGCCCGCCGGCCCATATGTGTAAGCAGGAACTCGATCAGCGGAATGATGTGCTGGTTGGGCGCCGCACCCGTGTAGACGACGTTGGACGAACTCTCGAACCCCTCGTAATGCGAGGGATACCAGAGCAGCGCGTCATATTTCTCGAAGAGGGGGATAACGTCCTTGCGGCTGGACGAGGTGTAGCAGCCGACGACATGGCGCACGCCGTTCCGGCCGAGAAGCTCTTGGCTCGAAACGGCGTACTGGCCGAAGGAACCTGCCGGATCGGCCACGATCGGCACCAGGTCGAAAGGAAAGTCGGGAGACGCCCTTATCTCATCGAAGGCGAGCATCGCGCCGTTGAACATGGAACGCGAAACCACGCCGTAAGGCCCGCTTTGCGAGAACAGGACGCCAATATGGTACTGCGTTCTTGCCATGACCCCCTCGACGCAAAAAGACGCCCAACAGTCGGCACTGTGGGCGTTCTTGCCATCAATATGTCACGCAATTTTCGCGCTGCATGGGCTCATTTGCCCTGCGCATTGTCATACTTCAATGAAACATTAGCCGTGTCAAGCATCGATGCGGCGGCCTCTGCAAACGCATCGCGGTCCGGCGATCGGGAGAATGCTCAGCCGCCGCCGATCAGCACCGCGTAGGCAGGTTCGACGACTACGGAAACCGCGCTGCCGTCGGCGATCGGCCTCGTCGTATCGGGCGATGACACAAACAGTTCCATGGCGGGATCAACGAGGCCGACGCGGTATTCCATATGGTTTCCGAGATAGGACGATTTCAGCACGGTGCCGGCAAGGCTGTCCGCCGCGGCGGCGAACTTTCAGCCGCGCCGGTCCCGCCTGGACCTCGACATGCTCGCCGTCCGTCGGCCACGGTCACCGGTATGAGGTTGGCATCGCCCATGAAGTCGGCGATGAAGCGGTTGTCCGGCTGGTTGTAGAGTTGGCGCGGCGTGCCGTCCTGCGCGATCTTGCCTGCATTCATGACGATGATGCGGTCGGAGACGGCCAGCGCGTCCTCCTGGTCGTGGGTGACGTAGGCCACGGTCAGCTTCAGCTCCTGCTGGAAATCGCGGATCTCTTCGCGCACGCGCCGGCGCAGCTTGGCGTCGAGGTTCGACAACGGCTCGTCGAACAGCAGGACTTGAGGTTCCAGAACGATGGTGCGGGCGACGGCGACGCGCTGCTGCTGGCCGCCTCCTGTCGGCGCCACGATCGTAGATGGCCCTCCTACGCCGCCGGCCTGCGTGCCTCGGAGACCGTCGGGCTGAAGGCCGGCGACATCGACAGCGGTCGCGGAGTGGTACGTGTCGAGCACGGCAAGGGCGGCAAGGACCGCATAAACGCGGCTATGCCGAGCCCGACAGTTTAATTTATCGGAAATCCCGCGGCTTCGGCATAGTCTTCGGCTTGGGATAAGACGCTTACGGGCACATCGATGAGATTAAGGTGAAGACGCGAGATTTCCGGCTCTCGACCTCATTGCGGCCTTTCTGCCTAATTTGCCGCAACCTGAAGCCCCCCATTCGAACGGTATTTTGCTTTCAGCTCGATGGGGCCGCCAGGGCTGCCACCGCCGGAGCCACCGTTGCCGCCATTGCCGCCCTTGCCTCCTGCTACGGTCCCGCTGCTGGTCAGCGACAGGCCGCTCCCGGTGACCACCGCTCCGTAGCCACCTGCACCGCCGCCACCGCCACCGCCAACGGGGCCGGACCCACCGGGGCCGGGCGGTCCATCTCCGCCGTTTCCGCCGTTTCCGCCGGTGCTGGAAAGCGCGCGGGAGGTCGAAACGACCACGCCATGGGCACCACCACCGCCGCCGCCGCCAGCGGTGCCTGGGTCGATGGCATTGCTGCCATCAACGCCATTGGCGCCCGCCGTGGTGCCACCGCCACCGCCGGCGACAACCGACCCAAAGAAGTATCCACCCCCACCGCTTCCTCCCATCATGCCGGCGCCGCCGCCGCCGCCGCCGGACGCTATGCCCACGTCGTTTATGCCGATGCTACCGTCGCCGCCGGCACCGGTCGCGCTATCCGCGCCACCGGACACGCCCGTTACCCCGCTGCCTCCGGTGCCGCCTCCCCTGCCGCCATCCGCGAACGCGGGCGCTATCAGCGCCAACGACAGAGCCAGCCCGACTGGCGTGGCTGGTGCCGCCGAGCGCGGATCGTGGGGCAAGAAGGCTCGCCTGCGAGCACAGTTTTCCGAGTTGGGCCGAAATGGATGATACTCGTCCTTGGGCCGGAGACCCACAATCAGCTGAATTCTGCAAACGCCCCATGAATTGCCCCCTCGCGGCCAATTCATATGGCCCGGATCGTCCGAAGCTGATTTGCCTGCTAGAAATCCCTAACGTGTCAACTGAGCACGTAAGATTTAAAAATATCAAATAAAAATCGCATCGCTCGACGCTAATCGTCCAAATCCACTCACGCCAGCGCAGTTCCGGCGGCAGGTGCTCAAGCTCGGTGTCGACCAGCATTCGCTGGCCATCACCCTTGCCTCGCGGGCGTTCGGATCGGGCCGCCTCGCTCATCGTTAGAGCCCAAGCAGCCGGAAGGTGGTGCGGCTAGAGAGCGCGCACGACATCGAGTTGCTGCAGCCGTTCGAACAGGCGCCGCGTCGCAAAGCGCGACAGGTTCTTTGTCACGAGCGATCCGGCGACGGCATCTTCATTCAGGAGCAAAAAATCACGTCACCGGCACCCTTGGCGCGCAGTTCGGCGTCACCGCCAAGAGTTTTTCGGCGCGCGCGACAGCTCGGTAGCCAGCCGGCATGCATCGGCCGCCGCTTCAACCAGCGCCAGGCAGACCGCGCGCTCAAAACCTTTTTCACCGGGCCGGATGCGCTTGCGCCGGCCCACTCGTGCTTCCAGCCGATCACCCGTGGCGAGCTATCGTCCTTCTTCGGCAAGGAGGTGTCGCGCGACCTGATCGGCGTGCTGCGGGGGCAGGGGCTGATTGCCTCGGGGCCGCGCTCGCCGCAGTCTGGCGCGCCGTACACCTATGTGACGACCAAAAACTTCC
Source organism: Mesorhizobium sp. B2-3-2 (assembly GCF_006442295.1). NCBI lineage: Bacteria > Pseudomonadati > Pseudomonadota > Alphaproteobacteria > Hyphomicrobiales > Phyllobacteriaceae > Mesorhizobium > Mesorhizobium sp. B2-3-2. Next base: position 134,924 of record NZ_VFWA01000008.1, read on the forward strand.
TGTCACAGTTCGGGCTCGACACGCTGCGCCAGCTGCCGGATTTCGAGGCGCTCGAGGACGCAGGGCTGCTGTCGAAGGAGAAGCTGCTGGCCGGGGATATACCGAACGGTCTTGGCCGGGGGGAGGGCGACGGCGAAGAGGGCGAGCCAACGACAGGCGTCGTTGAGGATGAGGCGCTCTGAACCAATCGGAAATCGGTTGCTTACGACAGCTAACAACTCAGGGCCACGATGACTGATCGTGCGGCAGCCGGTGATCGGGATCATGGACCGCGACCTTGTCGCCTTCGACAAGGTTGGCTGAAAAGATCACCAGATTGGTGCCACCGGCGTGGCGCAGCGACGGAAACAGGATACCCCGAAGCCCCGTCGTAATGACTACGTCCGCAAGCTTCCACGATGAAGGTATATTCCTGTCGATGCGAGCGATCTGGCGCCAGGCACAATCCCATTCCTTCCAGGCATTATCCCAGGCATTTGGGTCGAACCCCTGCGAAAGATCGGCGATCTCGGAAAGCGTGAGCTTGTAGGCGGCAAGGGTGGCGGGCGGGGTGATGCTAGCGCCCTGCTTGTATTCCTCCAACGCCGTCTGAGGCGCGCGGGACAGGTAAAGCGCTTCGACGCCGGGTCGATTGAAGCGCCCGCCGTCGATCGCTGCTCCTGCGCCACTCGTGGGCAGGAATGCCCATTTGGGTGTCAGATAGCGATGGAAGATCTCGTCTGGACCGACGCGGGTGATCCTCACCCACGCGCTCCATTCTCGAGATCCCGGATAAAGGCCAGAACCGCCTCGACCTGGCCGTCCGCGACGAGTTCGGCAGCCGTGCGATGGCCATAGTCGGCAATCGGTTCATTGCGGTACCAAAAGATCGCCTTCTTGACGTCGCCGGTGAGTTCCGTCGCGGCCGAAATCACCTTCACCATCTCGCGCATCCGACCCTGCAGTCGCTCCGATGACGGGTTACGGAGCGTGTTGCGGTGGACGCCGGTCAACTGCGCCAGGTTGGCCACCTTCACGCCCAGCGCCTGCGACAGGCGCTTCGGCGAGATATAAGGCGTGCGCGGCTCCTGCAGGCTGTCGACAAAACCTGAAACCACTTTCGATTGTGCGAGCTGTGCGTGGGTCATGACAAATCTCCGACCTCTCTTATACGCACATTATATGCACATTTCTAGGCATAGCAAGTGAACAGAGCGTCTGGCGCCATTCCAGCGCACTGCTTGTCCTTCCCCATCCTCGTAGCGGATGCGGCAGCAATGCGCCCTCAAATCGGTCATTCGGGTGACCCCTGCCGTTCTCCAGAAGCGGACATCACTGGTGTCAACGCCACGGGCGAGATTGCGCCAACCGCCCACATTTGCGCGGGACGCAGCGAGCGTCGCGATCCGCGGGGAAACTGTGCATCGGGTGTCTGTAATCTGTCGCGAAGAACAGCGGTAATAAATGTTCATCGGCCACCATTTCGTTCGCATCCCGCCCTGGCTCCTATCCCGTAGATTCGGGCCTGCAACGATACCCGCGCAGATTGTTGTATTATGGTAACAGGCGCCGAAAAAGCGGCATCATTGTCACGTCATAGACAGCTCATTCGCCACCTCTGCGGGACGACAGCCTTGGGTTGAGTTAACGTGCGCGAACGCGGGTGACGGGCTGGCGCGGGTGGCGACTTTTGGTCGCCTCCGCGCCTCCGCGCCTCCGCCGGGTCTTGGGGACGACAGGCTTTGGGGCCGCCTCATCGGGCTCGGGAATGCCGAAGCCGGCCATCATGGAGGGGCTCATGCCTCGGAACCTGTCCTGGCGCACCGCGCTTGTAAGCTCCACTGCGCTTGTTTGCTTGACCGCAACGCTGGTCGGCCCGCTGGCGTTTTCGGCTCCAGCGCTGGCACAAAGCGGCGGCACGGGTGGTGGCAACTTTAACAACGGGGACAGCGTGGGTGGACCTGGCGGTGCGAGCAATGCCACGACTGCCGGCGTGAATGGCGGGAACGGCCAAACGAACACGGGCGCCGGCGGTGGCGGTGGTGGTGGCACGACCGGCGGCACCGGTGGCACCAGCCAAAATGGCGCTTCTGGCGGCACCGGCGGCGTCTTGGGGATCAACAACGGCAACGGCGTGAGCGGCGCGAATGCCGACGCCTTTCTAACCGTTAACGGCGGCGGTGGTGGCGGTGGCGCGCACGGCCACATGGTGACGACGAATTCCAGCGTGTCCAGCCCAATCGCTGGTGGCAATGGCGGAAATGGCGGCAACGGGCTTGGTAGCGCAGGCGGAGGCGGCGGCGCCGGCGGCTATGGCGTGGTGGTCGAAAATGGCGCGTCTGTCAGCGTCGACGCCTCAATCACCGCTGGCCACGGTGGCAACGGGGGAATTTCTCAAAATCCGTTTGGCGCCAACGGCGGCGATGGAGGTATCGGACTTGCCACGGCGGGCGCCTCGACAATTACCAACGGCTCCACAATTTCCGGCGGCAACGGCGGCAACGGCGGAAACAACGTCGGCTGCTGCTCGACGCAAACGATCCCGGTGCTCGGCGGTCATGGCGGCAATGGAGGCGCCGGCGTTTCGCTTGTCTCCGGAGCCACATTCACCAACCTCGGGACGATCACCGGCGGCAATGGGGGCAGCGGTGGCAACGACAATGCGGTTCCCACCACGGGTGGCAATGGCGGCAATGGCGGGATAGGCGTCACCGGAAGTGGCGCAACAGTTAGCAACAGCGGAACAATCACGGGAGGTACTGGCGGCGTTGCCGGGACCGGAGGCACCAATGACGGTACGGCTGGGTCCGCCGGCTTCGGGGTGAGCGGCAGCGATCTCACGATTGTCAACAGGGGCTCGATCTCGGGCGCATCCGGGACCAACGCGATTGTCTTTACTGGCGGTGCCAACACACTGACCCTTGAAGCCGGCTCGATGATCACGGGCAACGTCGTCGCCTTCAGCAGCGCCGACACCTTGGCATTGGGCGGCAGCGCGAATGCCAGCTTCGACGTCTCACAGATCGGCGTGGGCGCTCAGTACCAGGGCTTCGGCGTGTTCTCGAAGACAGGCACCAGCATTTGGACGCTGACGGGAGTAACAGGCACGGTGACACCCTGGACCATCAACCGGGGCACGCTGTCGATCTCCTCCGATACCAATCTCGGCGCCCCATCGGGCGGGCTTACCTTCGACGGGGGTACGCTGCGGAACACGGCGGCCCTCACGACAGCGCGAAACATCACGCTGAACGCAGGCGGCGGCACCTTTTTGACTGGGGCCGACCTCACGGCCGCCGGCGTCATCGCAGGCGGCGGCTCCCTCATAAAGACCGGCGCCGGCACGCTGACGCTGTCCGGTGCCAACAGCTACACGGGTGGCACGTCCATCCTGAACGGCACACTGCAGGTTTCAGCCGACGCAAATCTCGGCGCCGCCTCGGGCGGGCTGGCCTTCGACGGTGGCACACTGCAGAATACGGCGGCGTTTGCAACGGGACGCAGCGTCACGCTTGAGGCTGGCGGCGGCATCTTCCAGACCGATTCGAATCTCGCCGTGACCGGTGCGATCTCCGGCTCCGGCAGCCTGACCAAGGATGGCGCGGGCACGCTGACGCTCACCGGCGCCAACAGCTACCAAGGGAACACGCTTATCGAGGCCGGTACACTTGTCGGCAATGCCGCATCGTTCCGCGGCAATATCGGCAATGACGGCGCGGTGGTGTTCGACCAGAATGGCAACGCGACTTTCGCCGGCGATATCGGCGGCTCGGGGAATATGGTGAAGGACGGCACTGGCACACTGGTTCTCGCCGGCCTGAGTACGCTCGACTGGTCCGTCGATGCCGGCGACCTCGTCAGCGCGGGCGAGCGTTTCGGCGGCGATGTCGCGATCGGCTCCGGCGCGTCGTTCACGTTTGAGCAAGGTGCGAATGCAACCTACGCCGGCAGCATCTCGGGCGCCGGCGACTTGCTGAAGACGGGTGCGGACCTTCTGGAAGTCACCGGCAATTCCGCTGCCTTCGCCGGCGCCACGACCGTCGATGCTGGTACGCTTACGGTCAACGGAACGCTCGGTGGCACGATCGATGTTCTGGCGAACGGCCGTTTGCAAGGTAACGGCACGGTTGGAACCACAACGGTGGCGGGCACCATCGCACCAGGCAGCTCCATTGGGACGCTTACGGTCGACGGCGACTACACCCAGCTTGCCGGGTCCACCTATGAAGCCGAAATCGACCCGGACGGCAGTTCCGACCTGATCGATGTGACCGGTGCTGCCGGGATCGAGGGCGGCACCGTCTTTGCCCTGAAGGCGCCAGGCGGCTACGACCCCGGCACCCGCTACACCATCCTGACCGCCGCTGGCGGCGTTACCGGCACCTATGGCACACTTGACCAGAACGCGCCTTTCGTCGACCTTTCGCTCGCCTACGATCCAACCGCCATCTATCTCGACGTTGCCCGCAACGACGCGTCGTTCTGCGATGTCGCAATCTCTGCGAACCAGTGTGCGGTCGGCAATGGCGCCGAGAGCCAGGGGCCTGGCAATCCGATCTATGACGCGATCGTCGGCTCGCCCGACGAGGAAACGGCCCGGGATGCCCTCGACCGGCTTTCTGGTGAGATACACGCTTCGATAAAGGGCGCCATGCTGGACGACAGCCGCTTCGTGCGTGAGGCGGCAACGAACAGGGTGCGGGCTGCCTTCGGGGATGGCGCAGGATCCTCCATGCCGGTGCTGGCGTATGGGCCGGATGGCTCCGCCCTGACGCCTGAGGAACAGGCGCTGGTGCGAGAAGGCAAGAGCGCGCGCTATAGTGCTCCAGGGGCAGCGCCCGCTGCGGCCGATACGGAGCGCTTTGCGGTGTGGGGGCAGGCCTTCGGTTCATGGGGGACATGGGACAGCGATGGCAACGCCGCTTCGCTTGACCGTTCGACCGGCGGCTTCCTTGTCGGCGCAGACGGAATGATCGCCGAAAACTGGCGGCTGGGCCTGCTTGCCGGTTACAGTCGCAGCTCGTTCGATGTCAATGATCGCGCGTCCTCCGGCGACAGCGACAATTACCATCTCGGTGTTTATGGTGGCGGCCAGTGGGGCGCGCTTGGCCTGCGGGCCGGTGCGGCCTACACATGGCACGCCATCGAGACGGCGCGCTCCGTCAATTTTCCCGGCTTCACCGACCGTCTCGCCGCCGACTACGACGCCGGCACGGCTCAGGTCTTCGGCGAGCTCGGCTATCGGATCGACCGCAGCTCCTTCGCCTTGGAGCCTTTTGGCAATCTCGCCTACGTCAACGTGCATAGCTACGGCTTTACCGAGGATGGCGGGGCGGCCGCGCTCACAAGTGCCAGCGGTAGCACCGACGCCACCTTCACCACGCTCGGCCTGCGTGCTTCGACCGAGTTCGGGCTTGGTGGGATGAAGGCCACGGCGCGCGGCATGCTCGGCTGGCGGCATGCCTTCGGCGACGTCACGCCGCTCGCCGATTTTGCCTTCACCGGCGGTGAGGCCTTCACCGTCGCCGGGACGCCGATCGCTGAGGACGCGCTCGCGCTCGAAGCCGGGCTTGATCTCGCCCTCTCGGAAAAGACCTCGCTCGGCGTCTCCTATTCCGGCCAGATCGGCCACGGCACCAGCGACCACGGGTTCAGGGCGGATCTTTCCGTGAAATTTTGATCGGCGGCGGAATCTGTGAAGGCTCCTATTGCCAGCGAAATTGCCATTCGCCGCGAACGCTTGGTCGTCAGGATCGGGTCAATTCGCCGTTATGGTCCCAGTAGACTTAATGTCGGCAATTTTCGTTGCGAAAGCCAGAAGCTGACGGTCAGCTCGCGGCCCCGTTTCCGCCAGAAGCGGCCCGGCAGAATTGCGCCTTCTCAGCAACCGCCAAACGCTATGTCGGCGGCGGCACTGCCGGGGTGAGGCCATGGCGGCGCATAATCTCGGACATCTTGGCCCGGTCGGGCGGACCACCGGCCGCAGCGTTAAGAAGCGCGAATGTCTCGCGGAAATATTCCGGACCGATTGCGGCCGGAGTAATCACGCAGAGCGCCTTCACGTCGCGGCTGCCGTTATTATCGAACCGATGAACGGCACCTCGCGGAATACATAGCGCCTGTCCGGGCCCGACCTCGATCGCCTTGCCGTCAACCGTCCAGGTCAACACCCCGTCGACGCCGTAGATCGTCTCTTCGTAACCGTCATGGCTGTGGGCTGGGGCTGGCAGCGGTTGCCCGCCCGGGACATCGAGTTCAAAAGCCGCGACGCTGCCATTCGAATTCTCTCCGGTCAGCAGAAAGCGAACCGCGAGTCCCTTGGTGGCGATGGTTTCATTAGCAGGATTGACGTGAGGGTCCATGGCGGCCTGTGGCATTGCACCTTCTCCTCGAGTAAACTAAGTTTACTGCTTTTAAGTAAACGAAATTTACCAGGAATGTCAATGATGCCGCCTTCGCAAAGTTTTCCTGTCAATGCGGAGAATATGCTGATCGGCGCTCTTCTGCGCGTTCCCGCCCAAGCGATCCATCGCCGGATCATTAAGGAGCTCAACGCCGCCGGCTTCGACGACCTGCACCTGCCACATATCTCGGTGCTGCAATTTCCCGGGCCGGACGGGGCTCGCCCGGCCATGCTCGCCGAGCGGGCGGGCATCAGCAAGCAAGCCATGAACCAATTGCTCGGGAGCCTTGAGGGTTTCGGCTATATTGTCCGTACCGACGCGCCAGGTGAAGGCGGCGCGCGCATTGTCCGCTTTACTCAACGAGGACACGCTGCCTACGCAAAGATCGTCGCCACACTGCGCGACATCGAGCGCGAGTGGAGCGGTGAACTCGGCCCCAAGCGTTTCACCCAGCTCAAGGCGTTGCTGACGCTTGTCTGGGAGAGTCCGCTGGTGCGCTAACCGAAGGCACCTGCTACCCCATCTCGTTTTCCGACTCGTAGATGGTGGCTCGGAAAATCGGACCTGTTCGGGTCCTTCACGAGATCACAGAAGGATGGCCGAGAGCAGGTCGGTTGCCGAATGGCGGCAATCCGTTGGGCACACACTGGGACCGGATAGTCCGCTGTCGGCCCCATTCGAACCGGAAGGAACGCGCCTCGAACCCGACGTATGTTTCCACGACTTCGTTGCGAACTTCTGGCGACAGATCGTGAGCACCCTCGCCTGCGGCGCGTGCTGCTCTACTCGGTGCTCTGGTTCATGGGCCGGACAATGGGGCCCAAAGCGCCCTCGGCAATTTCCAATCGCCGAGAAACACCGCCTGCGCATGGTGCCGCGCATCGCGTTTGCCGGCCATCTTCGCCTCCTGTTTAGGGGTGACCTTCGCCATTGTTCTCGATGAAGCCACCCAGCATTGCCTCATGCGGCACATTCCAGCCGAAGTAGACCTGAGTCTCGACGATCCTGCCGTTTTGCACGCGGTGCAGTTCCGCATTGCGGAAGGTCTTGCCAGCGGAACTACCCTCGTAAACGATGAAGGCCCAATTGTCCTGCTCGGCGCCCTGTACGAACTTCACCCCGGTGCAGGTCTCGCTGTTGGGCCAGCAGCGGGCGAAGTAGGTCTCGCGCCTCAGAGCATTATCGAGCGGACTGGTGAAGCTGTACGGATCGCCGATGACGGCCTCGATGGCTTCGCGATCTTTGTCTACATAGGCTTGCAGGGCTTTCTTCACGGCATCGAGCGGTCCGGACATGGCTGTCTCCTCATCTGACTTTACTGAAGCAGTTTCGTAGTTCGGCAACAAATAAGTCTGGCACTTCGAGTTGCGCGAAGTGACCGCCGCGGTCGACTTCGTTCCAGTAGAATAGGTTCGGGTAGACGAGCGGCGCCCAGCTTCTTGCCGGTGGCAAATCATGCGGGAAGACGCTCACTCCGACCGGCAGGTCGACGACGCCAGGATTGTTGCGGCCTTTCAGGATCGCAGCCTGCTCGCGGTAGAAGCGGGCGGACGATGCACTCGAATTGGTCAGCCAGTAGAGTGTGATCTCGTCGAGCATGTCGTCGACAGGGATCAAATCTTCCGGCCTGCCTGTTGCGCCGGTGCCGCCGTCGAAAATGTCGTAGAGCCAGGCGGCCTGCGCCACGGGCGAGTCGGCAAGCAGATAGCCGGCTAGTTGCGGCTTGGTCACTTGCAGCATGCCGTAGGCGAAGCCGCTCTCCCGGAATTTCGTGTATGCTTCGACCGCTTTTTTCTGGTCGGGCTCCAATTTCTCAGGGATCTTGTCCGGAATGGTCTGCGCGAAGTTTAGATGAATTGCTTCGAGGCCCTTCGGCTTCTGCTGCGCGAGCGCGGTGGTGACGAAAGCCCCCCAGTCACCACCCTGTGCGACATAGCGCTCATAGCCGAGGCGGCGCATCAGCTCAGCCCACGCCCGCGCTGTGCGTTCCGCGTTCCAGCCGGGCTCCGTCGGCTTGTCGGAGAAGCCGAAGCCGGGCAGCGACGTGACGACGACATGGAAGGCTTCCGCAGCGGTTCCGCCGTGCGCAGTGGGATTGGTCAGCGGTTCGATAACCTTCTGGAACAGGAGGATCGTACTCGGCCAGCCGTGGGTGAGGATCATCGGCAGCGCGTTCTCGTGCGGCGACCGCACATGCAGGACGTGGATGCCGAGCCCGTCGATCTCCGTCTTGAACTGCGGCCAGGCATTAAGGCGGCTCTCGGTTTTGCGCCAATCGTAGCGATCACGCCAATGGCGGATGAGGTTCTGCAGCTCCTTGAGAGATGGACCTTGGGCAAAACCGGGCTCGGTCGCGGCTTCGGGCCAGCGCACGGCGCCAAGCCGTCGCTTCAGGTCGGCGAGCGCCTCATCCGGTGCGCGATACCTGAAGGGCGTGAATGGATCGGTCTGCTGCGCCCGAGCGGGCAGCGCGCTAAAACGCGAGGGACGCCACCGCGCCCTTGAGCAGCGCACGGCGCGAGACAATGAGCGCCGCCATGATCAGCGACGCTCCAGCGTGCATTCATACCCAGAGGGTCCGTCCCCCTCTACGGGACATTGCCAGGCTGCCTCAAGCCTGTAGGGCGAATTGGGAACCTCCGCCGTCAGATCATTGTTGTTGTTGATCATTACAGTCTCCTCTCTGTTCGATCCCCGCCCAGGCTGGACCGCGATTTTTCACGGAGTGACGATCCACGTTTGCCTCCACGATCAGATCATTCATGCCGGAATCTGGCCTGTCGCCGCGGAAGGCGAGCATCGCCTTCACGGTTTCCCATACCTCGTCGACATTGACACGGTCGTCCTCGATCGGATCGGCGGCGACGATGAAGTCGCGGCAGCTCGCCGCCTTGCGGGCCACTTCCATTACTGCGTGTGACGCCTTCAAGAAGCTGGCGCTTACCTGACTTCACCCGCATGTGGCCAGACACGATGATCATTGCGGCTCACCGAGGATCGCACCGAGCTTGTCGAGCGCCTCACTCCAACCCTGCTTGTGGCTGTCGGCTTCCTCCTGATCAAGCAGGCCTTCCTTCGTGAAGGTCAGACGCGTTCCCGTGCCGTCGGCGGAAAATTCGTAGGTGATGCGTGAGGTCACGCCACCTGGGGGATATTCAGGCGGCCCTTCCGTCCACCGCGGCCTTGGCCGGCCATCCGCGTCTTGCTCCCGTCATTGCGGCAATGTTCGCTGATCCGGCACGGCCCTGGAAACTGCCCGATCTGGCCGATTTGTGCGGCATGTCACGCGCCACGTTCATGCGGCAGTTTCAGGACAAGTTAGGTCGCGCCGCCCTCGACTTCTTGACGGACCTTCGCATGAGCCTGGCCGCCAATGAGCTTAGGAAGCCAGCGATCAGCACCGAGGCCGTAGCCGAGGCCGTTGGGTATCAATCCGTATCGGCATTCCGGCATGTGTTCGCCGACAGGATGGGGATGACGCCGGGGGAGTGGCGGCGACTGGCGCACACGAGCGAGTAGGGCGTGTAGCCTGGGATCAGGCACATGCAACTTGATCCTTTCACGCATCATATTGAGCCGATCCAGTCTCGAAAATATCACCCTTACCCGTAAAGTGGCTTCCATAATCACTCGATGAGGAAGCCACCCAATGAACTGCATCAACCTCGCCGCTCACGAACCCGCTAGCGGCGCAATCGCCGAGATTTTTGCGCAGGCCCAGCAAAGCGGAACTCCCGCACCCCAATCGTCCCCTTCGTCCACGCGGCCGTTGCCAACCAACGCCGTCATCGAAACCATCCTGAGCCGCAGCGCCGCCAAGTACTACGACGCTACCGCCACCCTGAGCGATGATCAGATCCGCGCCCTGGTACGCATCGGCACATCTGCCCCGACCTCCTTCCACCTGCAGAACTGGCGCTTCATTGCCGTACGCTCGGCAGAAGCCAAGGCGCGGCTGCGTCCGATCGCCTGGAACCAGCCCGCGATCACCGAAGCGGCCGTGGCTTTCATCATCATCGGCAGGCTGGCCGATGCCAGCACGGTCCCCGACCGTCTGGCGCCCGTGGTGGAAGCCGGTATCATGCCGGCGCAGCTGGTGCCGGAATGGGAGATCCCCGCTCGCGGTCTGTATGACGATCAGCCGCAGCGCCAGCGCGACGAAGCCGTGCGCTCGGCGACCTTCGGCACCGCGGCGATCATCTACGCGGCCCGTTCGCTGGGCCTGGGTTCGACGCCGATGATCGGTTTCGACGCCGAGGCGGTGCACCGCGAGTTCGGCCTGGCCGAAGACGAAGTGCCGGTCATGCTGCTGACCGTAGGGCCGGAGCGAGCCGGCAACTGGCCGCAGAAGCCCCGCATGCCCGTGGCCGATGTCCTGGACTTTGCATAATTCAAAATCAATTTAAGACCTTATGGAGACTACAATGGCTAGAACTGTTGCTCTGAAGCAGGAACAAGTGCCGGCGGCATCGAAGCAGACGCTCGATGCTTTCACGAGGAACATCGGTTTCACCCCCAACATGATGGCGGCCTTCGCGCAGAGCCCTATCGCGTTCAACTCCTGGGCTACCCTGCTCGGTGCTTTAAGCAAGGCGCTGGATGTGAAGACACGCGACAGCATCGGCCTCGCCGTCTCCGAAGTGAATGGCTGCAACTACTGTCTGACGGTTCACAGCTTCACGGCCGAGCATATGGCCAAGCTGCCGGCCGATGACATCATCCTCGCCCGAAAGGGCCGGGCCAAAGACCCGAAGCGGGACGCCGCCGTCCAGTTTGCACGCCAAGTCATCGAGACCCGCGGCCACGTCAACGACGCCGATCTGAAAGCCGTCCGCGATGCCGGCTACACGGATGCGAACGTCATCGAGATCGTCGCGCTCGTGGCCATGTACTCGCTGACGAACTTCTTCAACAACGTGTTCGATCACGACAACGACTTTCCGGCCGTCGCGCCGGCCGGCTCGATCTGAGCTCGGTCCTCTCGCAACCTCACGAAGCCATTGGAACTATCAAATGAATATTCTCCATATTGATTCCAGTCCGCGATCAGAATCGCATAGCCGTCAGCTTTCGGCGGCGATCGTCGAAAGGCTTCTCGAGGTTGCACCGGGGGCGAGCATCAGTCGCCGTGATTTGGGCGTCAAACCCTTGCCCCACACCCTGGCCGAGTACGCGTTTGCACTGTCGACGCCGGCCACCTTGGCGTCTCCACCAAAGGGTTCCTTGGATATTTCCGAAGCGCTTATCGAGGAGGTCGAGGCCGCCGATGTGATCGTCATCGGAACGCCCATGCACAACTTCACCATTCCCTCGGCCCTCAAGGCGTGGATCGACCAGATCCTGCGCGTTGGCCGCACCATGAAGTCGACGCGCGCCGGAAAGGTGGGAATGCTTCGGGACTGTCCGGTGTTCATCGGCGTCGCTTCAGGGGGCGTCTTCTCCGGCCCGCGAGCAAACCAGCCCGATTTTCTCATGCCGTATCTGTCGCTGGTACTCAACTCCATCGGACTGAAAACCCTGCAGTTCCTCTCAGTAGAGGGAACCGGGTTCATGGACCGGGAGCAAGCCGCGCTGGCGAGGGAGAAGGCCCTCGCGGTCATCGACCTGACGGTCGTGCGAGAGCTTGGGGACGTCGATGCTTGGCGTGCAGTGCTGGCAAGTACCGGTCGATTACATTGCGAAGCGCATGCGGCCCCGGGAAGCGTCGCACCGACCGTATTCTGACGGCGCAGCAAGCTCTTGGCACGTCCGCATTCTAATCCGCCGCCCTTAGCCTGGCTTAACGAGGTCTTTCGATGGTTTTACCTAGTGCTACGCTTCCCCAGATCGGCGACAGGATCACCGACAAATCAACACCGCCCGATGACAGTGCCGTCCGCAAATGGATCGGACCCGGGACGTTCGAGCATTGGGCCGAGCTGCGGAACTGGATCGACGAATTCTACCCCGCAGTTTTTACGCCGGACTGGCTCTACGGCGGTAAGAAGCGCGGTTGGTCCTTGCGATACAAGAAGACCAAGGCGTTCACCACCCTGGTGCCGGAATACCGACGGCTTTCGGCCGTCGTGGTCATGGGCAGAGCGGAGCGAGAGAAGTTTGAGGAGCAACGCTATATCTGGCGTCCGCAACTGATCAACCTCTACGACGAAGCCAAGTCATACATCGACGGAAAATGGCTGACGATCGCCATATCGTCGGCAGACGATCTGCATGATGTAAAGGAGCTTCTTATAATGAAGCGCCCGCCAAAGCCGCGCGGCTGATGGTCACAAAAATCCGGATTTGGGGCGCAAATGGCTCCGACGACCAGAGCAGCAATTTACCCCGTAGTGACGGACCAGGCGGCAGGTACCGCCGGGATGAAGCTGGTGGAGCGGCCCGAGCCGCAGGCGGCGATAAACGATGTCGTCGTTCAGATTCATGCTTCGGGATTCGTCGGAACTGAGTTGGCGTGGCCCTCGACCTGGATCGATCGCAGCAACCGTGAACGAACACCGTCGATTCCGGGTCACGAGCTGGCTGGAGTGGTCATCGCTCTCGGCTACGGCACGACGGGGCTGTCGCTGGGGCAGCGGGTGTTCGGACTCGCCGACTATCACCGCGACGGCACGCTGGCAGAATATGTGGCCATGGAGGCTCGCAACCTCGCGCCACTGCCTGGCGATGTCGACTTCACGGTTGGCGCGAGCCTGCCGATCTCAGGTCTGACCGCGTGGCAGGGACGGTTCCAGCACGGCCGCCTTCAGGCAGGCCAGAGTGTGCTTGCGCACGGCGCGGCAGGCGCAGTCGGTTCTATGGTAACGCAGCTCGCATGAGAGGCTGGCGCCTATGTCATCGGCACACCAATCCCGTCGTATTCGACCTGCTGAAAGCCGCAGCGGACGAGGACGGAATCCTTTACCAGCTCCAGGCCTATGGGGACAAAGCCCGACCGACGCGCGTCTGGTCCATACCAATCGGGGCGGCGTGGCGACGGGGCTCCGCTCGGTGCCCCTGCGCTACATATGCACACGCGCTTCGAAGTAATTTAAATGGATGACGTGGAAGCGACCATCCGGCTGGTTTGTTAGTATTGTCGACGGGTCCGTCCGGATACTTGATTTCACACCGTGGTGACTGGGTTATCGGCGGACGCGATGTAGGAATCGGATCGCCCATTATCGAAGCCTGCCTGTCCGAGCAGTCGTCGCATGGTCAAAGCGTTCTTGGGTGCGAAGCCTTCGTAGTCGTTGTTGAAATAAACCCAGGCTCTCCGCGCCCCACTGTCGCGTATCCGCTCGGCCCACTCGATCAGCTCGCTGTCAGTGTAGTCGTGCCGGTACCAGCGCTCCGGGCCGTGCATTCGCACGTAGATATCGTCGGCTGTGCGAACCAGAACGTCCGGAAGTCGGGGAGCGCTGCAAGAGCAGAATATCGTGCCTTTCTCCCGGAAAGCGGAATAGACGGTCTCATTCCACCAGCTTTTATGACGAAACTCCACGACGTTGCGGCGTGTGTGATCGAGCTGGCCGAGAATAGCGATGAGCCTTTCCTCGGTGAAACGATAGCTCGGCGGGAGTTGGAATAGGAAACAGCCCATCCGTTCGCTAAGGATGTCAGCAATCAGTCCAAAGTCCTTGACCAGGATCTCGGTGTCCTCGAACTTCCTGATATGTGTGATCAACTCACAGACCTTTACGGTGTAGACGAACGTGCGCGATCCTGGTTGACGAAGCCAGCTTTTAACGTTCGCGACGGTCGGCCAGGAATAGAAGGATGCGTTTATCTCGACCGTTTCGAACTGCTGCGCATAATGATTGAACCATTCAGATGTCGACATCTCGGCCGCATAGAAATTCCCGCGCCATTTCCAGTAGAACCATCCGGAGCAGCCGACATAATACGAGTTCGCCAGTTGCGTAGGTGAGCTGCCCGGCTCTTTCGCCGCCAAGCGCGCGAGGTGCATTTTCTCCGCGCGCCCAATGTTGTCGGCGCGCTGCTTTTCACGGCGCAGCCGGCGGCGCTCGCGTCGCTCTTCGAGCCCAATTTCTCTCTTCGGGGCGCTGATGTCCATTGCATGACCTCTGCCCTCTCAACGGGGAATAGGGCCAATAGCTCCGAGTTGTCTTACCTCAACTGGTCGAACGTACACTGGCGAGGCGCCTTGTCCGGTCGCCACCGCAGCAGCTTTGTGCCATGCCGGAAACGGTTGCCTGTCACATGATCGAAACGGACCTCGACGACCAGTTCCGGCCGCAGCGGCTCCCAGTCGCCACTGCGCTGCGTGCTCCAGCGGCTCGGCCCGCCAGGCGCGTTGCCCGTGAAACCTGGCGATTCGCGCAATGCCTCCAGACGGCCGGTCAGCGCGGCCCGTTCGTCGTTGGAAATAGTGGAGGTGAAGCCGACGTGGTCGAGCTTGCCGTCCTCGTCATAGAGACCGAGCAGCAAGGATCCTACTTCGCGCCTCTCCGCAAGATAGCGGAAGCCGCCGACGACGCAGTCGGCCGTCCGCATCCGCTTAACCTTCACCATGGCTCGCTCGCCAGGCAGATACGGACCGTCGAGCTGCTTCGCGACCACACCGTCGGTCTTGCCGCCTGAGTCCCCCAGCCACTTTTGGGCCTGTTTAAAGTCCAAAGTCGCAGGAGAAAGTTCGATTCCCGCGTTTCCTATGGATTTGACCAACGCCTCCAGCGCGGCACGTCTCTCGGAGAGCGGCCGGTCGGTGAGAATCTGTCCGGTTTGATCAGCCAGCATATCGAACAGCATCAGCTTGGCGGGCGTCTCGACCGCAAGTTTGCGAATGCGGCTTTCGGCCGGATGAAGACGCATCTGTAAGGCGTCAAAGGAATACTCGCCGCAGCATTCGATCAGGATCTCGCCGTCGATGACGATTTGCGTCCCCGACAGGTCGCGTAAGAATTCGACAAGCTCAGGAAAATACCGTGCGAGCGGCTTTCCGGACTTGGCGCGGATGTCGACCGCATCGCCGGCCTTGAACGCCAGGCAGCGAAATCCGTCCCACTTGGGCTCGTATTGCCAGACACCCTGATCATCCGGGATGGCGTCAGCACGTTTCGCTTCCATGGGAGCTGTGTCGGTCGACAGGGGAAATGGGGCCGAGGTGCTCATCTGTCGTCCGCGCTCAGCGAGGTGCTTTCCAAAGGTCGATAAGCGGACCGTCGCCACCGTAGACGGGATCCTGTCGGGGTTTCGCGACTTTCGGAACGGTCTTGACCGCGCAGGCATGGTCTTCGCTGCTGCTGCATTCGTTGTAGGTCCCGTCCGGCGGATAGGCGCCGACGACCAAAAAGTCGTCGCTGGCGTCGAGACACTCGTGGCCCGTGCCCGCCGGCAAGATGGCGACGTCGCCTGCCTTGATTGTCAGAGAGCGCCCACGCTTGCCGCCGAACTGCACCTTCCCCGTTCCACGCGCGATCCCAAGGACCTCATGAATACGGGAATGGTAATGCACATAGTCGTAGATGCCGTTTCGCCAGGACCCTTGCCAGCCATTGCGTGCGAAGAGGTCCTCAAAGATTGCGGCCGGATCGAAATCGGCAGGCAACATCGCCACGCCGCGATAGACGATCAGCGGCCAGAACGGGTGGTTGGGAATGATGCCGTCATCCTCGAAACCGAAAGTGTTCGCCTTGCGCGAGCGGACCAACCGATCGAGATCGTCGCTCGAGGGCCGCTGCCAGCCCGTCATCTTCTCGACGATCTTCTTTGCGCTTTCGAGTATGGGCATCATGTCTCTCCGGCCGGCGCGTCGACTGGGTGCAGAGGGGCGACCGCAGGGCCGTTGAGTACGGTCCCATCGGAAGCAAAATGCGACCCGTGACAGGAGCAGTCCCAGCACTGCTCGGTGGAATTCCAGGCCACTTCGCATCCGGAATGCGTGCAGACGGCTGAATGAAGATGAAGCTTTCCGCCCATGTCGCGGCAGGCGGCGATTTTGTGGAGGCCCTGGCGAAGAATCCCCCCTTGTCCAGACGCCAGCTCGCCCGGTGACTTCAATTCGCCCGGCAGCAGATAGCCGCCGAAATTTTTGACTGCGGACAGGTTTTCCCGAACATAGTTGACTACGCCGGAGGGCGTTTTGCGGGATGGCGCATAAACCGACGTCCACGGGTTCTCGTTACCCAAGATTAGGTCCCTGACGAGCAGGCCGGAAAGCGCGCCATGCGTCATGCCCTGCCCGGAGTCGCCGGTGACAACATAGACCGACTTGCTGTCGGGATTGAGCCCGATGAAGGCGCAGTAGTCGATCGTGTCGAGGACCTGCCCCGACCAGCGGTTCACCTTTTTGCCGAGGGTCGGAACGATGGCACGGATCCATGCCTCGACCGCCTCGAAGCGTATGTCGCCATCGTCGGCTTCGCCCGATTTGTGATCGGCGCCACCGGCGATCAGATAATCGACTGAGCCCGGACCGGGATTGATCCGTACGTAGTGATAGGGGTCGCCGGTATCCCAGAACAGCGCATCGGGCAGATCGCCGCGCGGTAAGGTGAACGCCATCGCATAAGTGCGATATGGCGACATTTTGGTGTGCAGTTCGAAGCGATCGTTGATCGGCGAGTTTGTGGCGACAACGGTAGTCGCCGCTTCAATCACACCACCGTTTTCGGTCGAGACGCGCACGCCGCCCTCCGGCAATTCCTCAACGGAGATCACGGGGCTGTTGGCGAAGATGCGTCCGCCTTTGTCGCGGATTGCCGTGGACAAACCGCGGAGATATCGCAGCGGATGGAAGGTCGCCTGATTGGCGTAACGAAGCACAGGCGCCTTCTCGAAACCTTTGAGCGGCACGCCGGTGACCAGTTTAGCGGCCGCGCCAACCTTTTGTGCCGCCTCGAATTCCTCCTGTCGCTGATCGCGGGCCTCCTTGGGGTCCACCCCCATCGCCGGAAACAGGAAGGCGTCCAGCCTGCGGAAATTGCAATCTATCCCCAACTCGGCGACGTTCTGCTCGATGCGCGCAACCGCTGCCTCCTGGCTTTTCTGAAATAGTCTTGCCGTCTCTTCGCCGCGCAAGTTGATCAGCGCGCTCAGGCCGTCGTCGCAAATCGGCGCCAAGTGCGCCGTGGTCCGCGATGTCATGCCGCCGGCGATCGGGCCGCGATCGATGACGATCACCTTTTGACCGACGCTGGCAAGCTCGTAGGCCACTGACAGCCCGGCGATCCCGGACCCGATGATCACGGTGTCGCAGCTCTCCTTGCCGCTGAATCGCGGCGCGTCAGGATAGACGTCCACATTCATCCAGAGCGATCGGGTTTGTTCGTCAAGCGCGTTCATGCCGATACCTTCGGACCACTGCCGGTCAGCCGGATGCCTTCTGGTTGACCTTTCGTTCGGCGATCGTGGTCAGCTTCTTGTCGGCCGCCTTTTCCTCGTTGAGCGTTGTGGTGAGAAGGCGGGCGACAGCCGCATTGCCGCTCTCCTGCGCCCACGCGATCAAGGTTCCGTAGCGGGTGATCTCGTAGTGTTCGACTGCTTGCGCCGCAGTGATCAAGGCGGCGTCGAGCACCTTTTTCTCGGCAACGTTGCTGGCAATCTCGTTTGCTTCCTTGATGATGCCGTCTATCGCCGGGCAGGTCGTCCCCTTGGGCTTCTCGCCGATGAGCTCGAACGCTTGCTCGAGGCGTTGGACGTGTTTTTCCGTCTCATCAAGGTGCGCCTTGAAAGCCGCCGTCAGATCCCGGTTGGTTGTCTTTTCGACCATGTCGGGCAGGGCCTTCAGGATCTGCTTCTCCGCATAATAGATGTCCTGCAGTACATGGAGGAACAGATCGTCCATCGTCTTGATGTCTTTCGTAAACAGCCCCACGGCGCGCTCCTGGTTTCGCGTTTCTGGAAGATCTGTTGAGAACGCGCGGATCTACCAGCCGTTCCGGTCGCCGTGATCGATCGGCAATGTCACAAGAACGAATGCGTCCGTCCACCGTTGCGGCTTGTCGGGCAAACGAAAGCCCGGCCTCCCCAATGTTGGAAGACCCCATGACCGATCGCTGGTCCCTTCAAGATCCAGAAAGCTATACCCGGCGCCGCCTTTTCCCGAGCAACCGCAGGCCATGCCGGGCCTCGCCCGAAAAATGGATCCGGTACCCGACCATGGCGAGGAGAGCTATCGCGGCTCTGGTCGGCTGCAAGGGCGCAAGGCGCTGGTGACAGGCGGCGATTCAGGAATCGGCCTTGCCGCTGCGATCGCTTTTGCCCGAAGGCGCGGACGTCGCTATTTCCTATCTGCCGGAAGAAGAGGCGGACGCCAAGCGGGGGTCTGGACATTCTGGTCATCAACGCCGGCCGGCAGCAGTACCGGGAGAAGATTGAGGAACTGTCGACCGACGACTTCGACAAGACTATGAAGGCCAACCTCTATGCGCTGCATTGGATCGCGCAGGCGGCAGTTCCCCATCTACCGGCCGGCGCCTCTGTCATCACGACGGCTTCGATCCAGGCCTATCAGCCTTCACCGATCCTTTTGGACTATGCCACGACCAAAGGCTGGGATCGTCGCCTACACCAAAGCACTCGAAAAGCAGCTAATTGAGCGGGGTATTCGCGCGAATGTCGTGGCGCCCGGCCGGTGTGGACTGTATTGCAACCGAGCGGCGGACAGCCGGACGAAAAGGTCGAGAATTTCGGCAAGGGCAGCGACTTTGGCCGGCCAGGGCGGCCGGCGGAGCTGGCACCCGTCTTCGTGCTGCTTGCCTCGCAGGAGGCAAGCTTCAATCAATGGAGAGGTGTACGGTATTACCGGCGGCAAGGGAGTGGCTTGACGAGTTCATCGGGTTGCCCCCGGCATGTTCAACGGCCTCAAACTTCATCGATGTGGGCGGTGTTGGCGTCCGTCAGGGCGGTTCCGGTCGTCCTGTTCTGCAGCTGCTGCATGGCCATCAGCGCAGTTATGCAACTGGCACCGTGTCGCGCCATTGGTAGCCGCCAAATCGCACCATCGTGTGCCCCGATCTGCGCGGTCCGCCGGCATCCGCAAGCGCGTCAGCCCGCACACGCTGCGCCACAGCTTCGCCACCCACCTGCTCGAACAGGATGTCGATATCCGCGTCATCCAGGTGCTGCTTGGCCACAGCAAGCTCGATACCACCGCGCTCTACACCAAGGTCTCGACGCGGACGATCCATGCGGTCGCAGGACGGCTCGACCGGCTGATGGCGCTGATGGAAAGCAAGACGCCGCCCGCCTGAGCCGTGCGCCTCGATCGAGGTTGCCGACATCTTCCGTGCTGCCGGCCCCGCCTATCGGGCCGCCCATGCAGGCATCTGAGCCTCGCCCAGCTCAAAGTGATGTCGGCGATCGAGCATTGCCGCACCGCGGCGCTCGGCGGTCACGTCGAGCCCTGTGAGGACTGCGGCCAATGGCGGATCGCCTATAAACTCCTGCCGCAACCGGCACTGTCCCAGGTGCCAGGGCGCGGCCGTGCGTACATGGCTGGCCTAGCGCGAGGCCGACCTGCTGCCGGTCGGCTACTTCCATGTCGTGTTCACGCTGCCCGCCGAGGTCGCCGCCATTGCCTTCCACAACAAGGCGCTGGTCTACGACCTGTAGTTCAAGGCGGCATCGGAGGCGATGCTGACGATCGCGGCTGGACACCATGGGCGCGCGTGGGTCCATCGCCGCAGATTGAGCGCCTGCGGCTGGAGGCTGAATCAGGGCATGCCGGTTCATGGAGCGGTCTCCCGGATCGGTGCCGATGCGTTCGGAGGTCCCCGCGGCTGCCTCCTCCCCCGTTCGAAAACCTCGATGACGATCATTCGTCCGCCACAGCAGGGGCATGGCGGTCGGAAGTCCTCCGGTTCGTCTGCTTCTATCCCAGTCGCTTCCCTCTAGGGCGGGACCTCGATGGCATCTCCAGGTCGGCAACAAAAAGTTGAGGTAACGATTTCCAAAACCAAAAGTTGACGTCGCCTTTGAGGTAGCGTATGAATTTACGCGTCGATATTGCTTGCTGAGCTTTGGTTATCGCGCGTTTGGCACCGCGCCCTGAACGAACCTTCCCTTCAAAATCGTCATCATCACAAATCGGCAGCGCTCTCGCGTCGCCGTCGTACAATCTTGCTATGAAAGGGTTCATCATGACCACTGGCACAGTTAAATGGTTCAATTCCACCAAGGGCTTCGGCTTCATTCAGCCTGACAATGGCGGCGCAGACGCCTTCGTTCACATCTCTGCCGTCGAGCGCGCCGGAATGCGCGAAATCGTCGAAGGCCAGAAGATCGGCTACGAAATGGAGCGCGACAACAAGTCGGGCAAGATGTCTGCCTGCAACCTGCAGGCCGTTTGATTGGTTCAGCTTTCCTTTGACCACGGATGTACTGGCACTGATGAAAGCGTGAGACCAAGCGAGGTCAGGCTGAAATAGCCTGACCTTTTTTATTTCCGGCCCACCGACCGGCTAATTTTGGCGTGTATCGCCGCCTCTTGTCGATGGCTGTCAAGACCAAGGAGATCTGGATGTCCGAAAAATCCAGCGAGCTTCAGACGATTAATACCGCCTGGCAGATCGCCATCCAGGAGATCCTGCGAATGATTGTGCGGGATATTTACAGGACGGACGGTGAAGCTGCGTTCAAGTCACATATCAAGCGCATCGAAGAAGCTGCGGTCGACAGTATTTACACGGACCTGAGGCTTCGAGGGACCGACGAATGGACCGAGGTTCTTGTCAAGGAGAAGGCAAGCAACTTCGTCACCACGCTTCTGACATCCTTCACCTTCAATCGGGTCTGAGGCAAAGCCAGCCTTCGCGACAACGGCTTGTTGGCCTTTGCGCATTAACGCACGTTTGAAATTTAACCTTTCATGTAATTGTTGCGAAATCCGACGCTTATTTCCGGGCACATGCATCAGCCCGCCTGAAGTGCTTGCACACCTTTAGAGAAAGCATAATCCTCCACGCGGGTTTCAGCCATGCCCCAGATCCGGCTGATGCCCGACCGATCCATTGAACTGAGTTGCTCACCCACCTTCGACGGTGAAGTTTTCCAGTGCACCACCTCAGCAACCGGATTGATATTGCTCGCTGCTCACTCCCGGTGATAATGCAATCTTTTCCTCTAGGGCCGTTGCTGGAATGGGCAAATATCGGGAACACCGTCAGTCGCGAAGCCAGGGCTTCGAGCGCGATAGCCAGCATGAGAGTTCGGAACCGAGTTATTTCGACCGCAGGCCAGCACCAACCCGGCTTTCGTCAGGGACGACCTTCTTGCATGATGCTGAGGTACTCTGGTTAAACGCCGAGAAGGGTTTCGGCTTCTTGAGGCTCAGCGATGGTTCTGATGCCTTCATTCACCTCTCGAAGTTGCAGGCCGCGGGATATGACAGCGTTCCCGAGGGGGCACGCCTGAAGGTCCGAACCGAACCCGGCCAGAAAGGGGCCCAGGTTGTCGAAGTTGTCTCTGTAAGCGTAGGAGACGGTGCGTCCTCCCCGACGGTTGCGAAGCGATCCGCCGAAGCCGCAGGTCCTGCACTGGAACGCGAAGAGCAGGAAGCCGCTGGCGTCGTAAAGCGATACGATCTGAACAAGGGCTTCGGATTCATCGCGTTGGATGGCGGGGAGAAGGACGTGTTTGTCCATGCGACTACTTTGACCCGCAGCGGCGTGGCAAACCTGGAAGTCGGCCAGAAGGTGATCATCACTTACAGTCGAGGCCATAAGGGGCTTGAGGCGCGAACAATTCGGGCGTGCTGACCGATACGCTGCATCCAGGTACCTGCGTCTAGCAGGACAAGACTGCGGCGGCGTACCCAGGGAATCGGTATAAGATTTTTAAGATTTAATGAGTCGGTGTCGCTGACGGGGAGTGTCCGATGACAAATGTGGTGACGCTGCACGGCGACAAGCGGTGGAAAGCCGTGCTTGAATATCAGCACGAGAATGGGCCCATCAGCATCGAACATTTCCTCGAAGAGATTACCGAGCTGCACTTGATCATCGAGCACGGACCCGACTGGAACACGCTAATCCGCTGCACGGTCACGCTGAACCGGCCGGACGGTGGCGAAGAACAGAACAGTGTCGAAAAGGCCTGGCAAAACGAACGAGGATCAGGGTGACAGATCCGGCCACAAGGATTGAACGATACGCCAATGAATCGAGTGTCGGCTAGACGCTGGCAATTAAGCGAGATCGACGGCATCGCAATGTGGGTAAGTTGGCGCGGGACCGGGGTCGGCGCGCAAAGGTGGCCGGGAGCAGGCCGGTCGTTGGCCCTTCCCGTTGGTAGGCGTTAGCCGTTATCGTCCGCTTCAGAGGACATCTTAGCGCTGGTTTAGTATGATACCTGCGTCTCAAACCTATCGGTACATCAACGCGTACGCGCCAGCACATAGGACGATGCGCGCCTATGCAATCTCGCATACAGTGAGGAAGACCATGCCCTTTAGCGACGAGAATCATCCTCTTTGGCAGGTAAAAAACCTTGCGCGCTCTTCATGCGGCGGGGGTCGCCCTCTGGTCGTGGAGCGTAGAAACGGACGCCTTCGCGATGGACGAGCAGGGTTTCGCCCTTTGGGGATTGGCGCAGGCCAACAAGGTTACGTTCGAAGACCTCTCGTCTCGCATTCACCCTGCGGACCGGGACAGGGTGCGTGCTGCATTTACCGCAACGCGGGCTTTGGTGGGGGCGTATGAAATCGACTTCCGAATATTGTTAGGCGAGCACATCCGATGGATTTCCGCGCGCGGCCTGGGCAATGACGAGGGCCTCCACGAAGGTCAAATGTCGGGCGTCTTCCTGGACGTCACCGGCCGCAAGCAGGCGGAAGAGGGGCATGAACTCCTGGCTGGAGAGATGAGCCATCGCGTCAAGAACCTCCTCGCCATCGCTGCTAGTCTCACCACTCTGACTTCTCGATCCGTCTCTTCGGTGGAGGAAATGGCGAGGGAGCTTACACAGGGCCTCACAGCTCTCGGCCGAGCTCACGACGTTGTCCGTCCCCTCGCCAGGAACCAGGGGAAGGCGGCATTGCTGGGCGATCTCATAGCCGTGCTCCTGGCGCCCTATGACGATTCGGGCGCCTTCAGTGGGCGCGTTCGCGTCGCTGTTCCGCGTATGGGAATCGGAGAGCAGTCGGCAACAACCTTGGCCTTGGTGATTCATGAACTGGCGACGAATTCCCTAAAGTATGGCGCCCTCTCTGTTACATCGGGGACCCTCGATATCTCGGGCGAGTCCACGGAGACGGAGGTCTGTGTAGTATGGACGGAGCGAGGTGGTCCGTCGGTCGCCCATGCCGGGCCCGAAGGCTATGGAAGCAAGCTGCTCCAACGAAGCGTGACGGGCCAACTTGGAGGTTCCATCGTGACTGATTGGTCGGACGACGGCATTATCGTGAGGGTCACAATGAACGCAGCCAAACTGGCAACATGATGGGAGGGCCTTGAGTGGAATGATCCCGGTTGGTCTCAGTCGGACCGATGGGCCCTTTGGGAGCTTGCCTGCCACTGAGAATTTCCTCCATCTGAGATTAGAGTCCGGGCCTTCATCGAAGGACGGACTGATGAAGCGAAAGCGGTTTACGCAGCCAGACTCTTCCGGTTCAATGTCTTGAAATGCCGATTTGGAACCGAATCTCGTTCAGGGTATTGAATCGAGCCACGTATTCGAGTTCCGCATGCCGGTCGTAGAGGTCGTCCTCCAGCAAAAAGGCCCACGGCGTCGGGACTCAGAATCTACCCCTACATATTCGCTGCCAGCATTTCGCCCGTTCCAGCTCTGCACCCTGACTGACGGCATTCCGGTGGGAACGAACTGGCTCTTCGAGATGAAGTTCGACGGCTATCGGGCGCAGCTCGCCCTCTCCGGTGAAAACGTCGCAATCGATAGCCAGGGCCGCACGAGTGATCACAAGGTCGGCACCCTTCACGGCGGAAGTAATCCACGGGATCCCTTTTGATTTGCACGGGCGTCCCTTTGAAACGCCCGAGGATCCGCTCATGGGCGTCCGGCAGATCGTATTGAGCCCCTTGTTCCACGAGGAGTCCGAGACTGTAGCGAAAATGGTGCAGGAGATGATGGTGACGAAGCTCAACCCCCGCGGACGTGCCCGACCGGCTTGTCGGCCATGTCGTTGACGACCTTCGCCTTGATCATCTGTGAGTTCGACGCTGCTCACCACCTATCGAAAGCGAAGAGCCTTCATTCCGCTTAGGTCCACGAGCAGACTGGCAGCTTTCGGAACGTCTGGGTCTTTGGAAAATGCGGCAATGTAAAATGGGACTTTCACACTATGAGATATGATCATGCCGCCTTGACGATCCGGAACCCCTCAACCTCCTTGACCACCGGAAGGCCTTTCCAGCGATCGGAATCATGCAGGATAATCAGCCGGTCGAGGTTGCCTCCTATCTCGGTGTTGATGCGGTCGATGGTCTTGAGCTGATCCCAAACGCTGCCGACGGCATTGTTGAGCGGCTGGTAGATACCGTCGTGCTTGTGGCCAGTGATCTGCCGAGATGAGTAGACACAATCGCCCGAAAGGACGATGCGACCTCGCGAAGTCTCAACGATTACGAACTGCTGACCCATCGTGTGGCCCTGTCCCAGCCGAACGTGGATGCCTGGCAGGAGATCGTCCCGGTCACCATCGACCAGTGTGAGGCGGTGTTCCACGGAGGCATCGAAGGCGGCGCGCAGATCGTCCGGATCGATGATGGCGGTCAGGTAGCCGTATTGCGGCGGCAGCGCCATCGCCTCGTGCCAGGACAGCAACTCCTGCTTCTGAAGATAGAGGCGGGCCTTGGGAAACTGATCAATCGAGCCCATGTGATCGAAATGCGCATGGCTGACAATAATGTCGGTGATGTCGTCCGGCGCCAGCCCCAGTTCGGCAAGCATGCGAACCGGGGAAATCCACCAAGGTATGCCGAATTTATCGGAGAAGTTGGGGCCGGTTTCGTCCTTCATGAAGCCGGTGTCCACAAGCACGTTGCGGTCGCCGCACCGCGCCAGAATAAAGGAAAAGGGCAGGTCCGTGGGGCCGTCGTCGTACATCCCGTTGACCAGATCTACCCATGGCTGGTCCTTCGACCGCGCGAACTCGATGACATAGATCTCCCAATGCTCAGCCTGTGCCATGTGATCCTCTTCAGCTTTCCGCTAGTGAGCGGCCAAGGCTGGAAAGCCCGACCGCGATGATCAGGATGGCGCCCTGAAACACGTATTGGGAAAAGGTCGGGGCGCCGAAAATGTTGAGGCCGTTGAAGCCGAAAGCAATGATCAGGGCGCCGACCAAAGTTCCCAGGACATGGAACTCGCCGTCGCGCAAGGTTGCCGAGCCGAGAAATACCGCTGCGAACGCCGTCAGCAGGTAGGAATCCGCCGCGCTGGTCGTGCCGCTGCCCAGCCGCGACGCCAGGAGAATGCCGGTGAGGGACGCGCACATCCCGGAAATCACGAAGCCAAGCGTCTTGATACGATCGACGTTGATGCCGGCCAGCCGTGCCGCGGCAGGGTTGCCGCCGACTGCCTGAATCTCCTGGCCGATGGAGGTGCGCTCGACCAGCACCCACAGGATGCCCAGTACGAAAATCATGACGACGATGTTGTTGGGGATGCCGAAGAGCCAGCGGCCGAGCGAAAGCTGAAGGAAGGCCTCCGGTACGCCGGCAACGATGGGTACCCCCGCGGAGTAGGCGAAGGCGATGCCCGTGATGATGGTACCGACGCCCAGCGTGGCGATCACCGAATTGACTTTCATTTTGGTGACGATGAAACCGTTGACGAGGCCGATCAGCGCGCCAAGGGCAAGCACGATAAAAATCGCCAGAGGGATCGGCAGCTTGTCATGGACGATGAAGCCGGTGACGAGAATGCCGTGCAGACTGGCGGCAAAGCCGATCGACAGGTCAAGCTCGCCGACAACGACCGCCAATGTCAGGCCGCCTGCGATGATCATCGCAAGCGAGGCCTGGTTGAGGACGTTGGTGAAGTTGCCCAAAGTCGAGAAGGCCCTCGGCGACAGGATGGAAAAGGCGACGATCATCGCCAGCAGCCCGAGGATGGTCGCGTAGCGCGCGAACATTCCGAGCGCAGCCTTGCTGCGTGGGGTGAGGCGCCTGTTGTACCTCGAGACATCGCTCATGTGATCATCCCCTCGGTAGAGGGCTCCCGCCCACCGTAGCTTGCCTCGATAATAGCCGAGCGCGACATCGATGCGCCGCTCAGTTCGCGAACGACAAGGCCTTCCGCCATCACCAGCACGCGATCGCAAAGCTCCGGCAGCTCATCGGGTTCGGAGGAGACGACGAGAACCGCCATGCCGGCCGCGGCGAGCTCGCGGATTTGGCGGTGGATCTCCGCGCGCGCGCCGATATCGACCCCGCGGGTCGGTTCATCGAGAATGAGGATGTGCGGCGCGCGCCGCAACCAGCGGCCGATGACCACCTTCTGCTGGTTGCCGCCGCTTAGCCGGCCAACGGGGGTGTCCATGCTTGCCGTCTTGATCGATAGCAGCTTCATCGTCTCGCGAGCGAGCGAGGACTGCGATTTTCGGCTGAGAAGCGGTACCCCGCGACCGAGCACAAGCTTGTCCAAATTGACCAGGCCAAGATTGAAGGCGACGCTCTTCGACAGGAAAAGCCCTTCCGTACGCCGTTCCTCCGGAACTAGGCCGAGCCCGGCGGCAACTGCGGCTTCCGGCGATTTCGGCGCGTAGGGCTTGCCTCTGAGCGTCATGCTGCCCGAGTCGGCGCGATCGGCACCATAGATCAGCCGCACCAGTTCGCTGCGTCCGGCGCCGACCAGACCGCCGATGCCCAGGACTTCGCCCTGGCGAAGTTCGAAACTTACGCCTCGCACCTTGGGCAGGCGTGCAAGGTTCTGGACGCGCAGAACGATGTCATGGTTTTGCGGCGAATATCCAGGCCCGCTGTCGCTGCTGGCATGGTCTGCACCGACGATCGCCTCGACCAACGTTCTCCTGTCCAATCCGGCACGGGTGAATTCGGCGACGGAATCGCCGTCGCGCAGTACCGACACCCGATCGCAGAGTTTCAGGATCTCATCCAGGCGGTGCGAGACGTAAAGCACAGCTACGCCCGAGGCCGAGAGGTCCTTGATGATAAGAAAGAGCTTCTCGCTCTCGGCGGCGGAGAGCGAGGCGGTCGGCTCGTCCATCACGATAAGCCGCGATTTGCGGACCAGCGCGCGGCAGATGTTGATCAACCAGTTTTCAGCGGTCGACAGCCCTTTCACATTTGCGTTGAGCGGGGCGGTGATGCCGACGCGTCTCGCAATGGGCTCGACATCGCGGGCGACGGCTGCCCAATCGGTCAAGCCGAAGCGCGACCGTTTTGGCACGCCGAGCATAATGTTCTGGAGGACAGTCATGCCCGGAACGAAAGCCAGTTCCTGGTGAATGAAGCTCATGCCAAATTCCGTCGCGCGGTGCGCCGTCTCGATGCCGACGGTTTGCCCATCGATCTCGATCGAACCCTTATCGGGATGGTTGAGGCCGGCAAGGATCCTGATCATCGTCGACTTGCCCGCGCCATTGGCGCCGACCAGCCCGTGAACCTCCCCCGCGACAACGTCGAGGGAAGCGCCTCGCAGCGCTTGCGCGCCGCCGAAGGCCTTGCTGATGTTGCGCACGACAAGAAATGGAGGCGCCATGGGTACCCCCGCCTCCATTGCCGTATCTCCTGCCACCCTATCGGTCAAAAGCTGGCTGCACCTATTGTATCGCGTCGGGATGCTTGGCCAGAAAATCCGCCGCCGTATCCTTGGTCACCAGCACGGCCGGCACTTCGGCGGCCTTGGGCGTCCAGCTCTTCCCGGCGGCGGTGATCTCTTCAATCATCTTTGCCATGTTATAGCCCTCGGTATAGCTGTCTTGCCATGCCGTTGCGGTCATGAAGCCGTTTTTGATATTTTCAAGGGCTTGGGCATTTCCGTTGATGCCATATACCATCACATCGGTGCGGTTCTGGGCACGCAGTGAGCCGATCGCGCCGATCGCCGGATCGTCCCAGCAGCCCCAGATCGCCAGGTTCTCGGCGCCCGCCGGATGCGAGGCGAGCCATGCATTGGCGTACTGCGCGCCATCTTCAAAGTAGCCGGGAATGCGCACCTCGTTTTTGGTCACTTTGATATCAGGGTATTTGGCGACCATTTCATCCATGACCTGCTCGCGATTCCGGCAAACTTCACCGGTGTGATAGGTGAGCGCTAGGATGGAACCCTTGCCGTTCATGTTCTTGAGCATCAGGTCCACCACCGGGATGGCCATCGGGCCGCCCGAGCCGTTGGTGGCGGCAACGGTGCCGCCTAGGCCGCCGCCCCAGGTGACGACCGGAATGCCTGTGGAACCCGCAGCGTCGAGCCCTGCGCCGATCGACGAGAACGGGAACACCATGTCGACAATGGCGTGCGCGCCCAACTGAGCGAAATTCTGAATGGCTGCGTTGGCCTGGTCTGCATTGCCCGCCGCGTCTACGACGGTGACTGTCCAGCCGAGTTCGTCGGCCGCTTTGGTTGCGCCCTGGATGTAGCGGACATTGTTGGCTTCCGTGGCGCTGATCGACACGATGCCGAGCAGCGGCTTGTCGGCCGCGCTGGCCCGCGCGCCGGACAATGCCAGGGCTGCGGCGAAAATGCCGAACGTCAGGTTTTTCATGGTTCTCTCTCCCTGTGAGGTTGGACGCGCACCTTCAAATTCAATGCCGATGACCGCCTAACCGTTTCGGCAGATTTTCCGATCTTAGGCGGCTTCGCAAGAAAATTCGTGCAAAGAGGCATAAAATAGGCAAAGGATTCGCGTCAAGGGTCAGCTAAACGATTAGCTAAGAGGGCAGATGGCCACCATAAAAGACGTCGCAAGGGCCGCCGGTGTGTCGACGGCGACGGTTTCCGCCGTCGTCAACGACACGGCCTATGTAAGTCCGGAATTGCGTGGCCGCGTGCTCGCCGCAGTGCGCGATCTTCGCTATGCACCTTCCTTGGTGGCGCGGAATCTGCGCAGCGGCCGCAGCCAGCTGATCGCGCTTGCCGTGGCGGACCTGGCAAACCCGTTTTATGCCCGCATTGTCACGGCGGCGGAGTCGGCGGTCGCCGCCTGGGGCTACTCGCTTGTGCTGTTCAATAGCGACGAGAAGCCCGACATCGAAAGACGCATTCTTTCGCGCATTCGAACACTAGGGTGCGATGGGTCGGTGGTCGTTCCAGTGCGCGCCGAAAGCCACTACCAGCGACGGGATTTCGAGGGCGGCATGCCGGTTGTTCTGCTCGGCCGTTCGATCGGTGGCGCCGGCGTGGACACCGTCACGATCGACAATCTGTCTGCCGGCAAGCAGGCGACCAATTACCTGCTGGATCTTGGCCACCGCGACATTGGCTCGATCACCGGGCCCATGCATTTGACGACGGGCAGCGGCCGGCTGCAAGGGATGCTCGAAGCGATGGCGGCACGGGGACTCGCCCCGAAAAACGGGCATGTCCGTTCCGGCGAATTCCGCGAAGACACCGCCTATTCGGTCGCGCGCGATCTGCTGGGACAACCGGACCGACCAACGGCGCTTTACGTTGCCAATGGCGTAATGGCAATCGGCGTGATGCGCGCCATTGCCGATCTCGGACTCCGTTGTCCCGAGGACATCTCCATCGCCTCAACTGATACGGTCGCGGGAGCAGGGGGGTTGAAGCCGCGCTTGACCCGAACAGAGCATCCGGTCACTGACATGACAAATGAGGCACTCCGCATGCTAATCGACCGTATCGAAGGAAAGGTCGCCTTGCCTGGACGCAACGTGGTCTTCCAGCCAGCGCTCGTTGTGGGGGAAAGTTGTTCGCCAATCAGACCAAATTTGCTCGCAGGCAGCGAACTCTGACGCAACGAATGAGATCATGCAGCCTAAGCAAGGGCGGATGGGGAGTAAGATACCGGCGCGGTGGCAGGCGATGAGATTGACCATAGTTTGGAAGACCAAATTTCACGCTGAGAGCCATCACGTAGTCCATAATCCGACCGCTGAATAAACGGGGAACGCGCTCAAGCTTCTACACGATCGCCGAAACGACTTCGCACACGACGTCAGCGGCCCCACTTAATTCCGGACGACGACAGATAATTGCGGACATCACAGTGCCGCCAATTGGCGTGTTTGTGACTTTCAGTCCACAGGCTTAGTCTAGCTGACCTGTATAATAGCGTCCGGGCCGGCACCGCAGACGATCACGCAGATACGCTCGCCTTGGTTCAGGCGCACCCGGTGTTCGGCAAGCGCCGCCATCGCGGCGGCGCCGCTGAGGTCGGCCGCAAGGCCCATTTCGAACCACAGGTTTTTTGCGGCGCGCAGCATCTCGTCGTCGTCGACCAGCACAATCTCATCGACCTTGTCGCGGACAATGTCGAAGATGCGGTCGTCGGTCTTGGCACAGGCCATCGTCGCCACAGAGGTCGTCACTTTGTCCAGCGCCATATTGCGGCCGGCTTCGAGTGCGCGCAGCAGCACCGGCGAGCCCGTCGCCTCGATGCCGACGATGCGCACATGCGGCGCCAGCGCCTTGATCGCGGTCGCCACGCCGCTGACCAGCCCGCCGCCGCCCATGGCGACGAGCACCGTCGTAACATCGGGCATCTGGTCGAGGATTTCGAGGCCCACCGTGCCTTGCCCGGCGACCACCGCCGGGTCGGCGAAGGGATGGAAGTAGACGGCACCGGTTTCGCTGACAAAAGCCTGCGCCGCTTCGTTGGATTCGTGCCATGCCGATCCAACGATACGGGTGGCCGCACCCCAGGCCCGCAGTTTCTCGATCTTGGCGGGCGAGGCGTTGGTCGGCAGGAAGATGGTTGTCGGCACACCGGCCATGAAGCCCGCACGGGCGGTAGCTATGCCATGGTTGCCACCCGACGCGGTGACGATGCCATGTTCCAGCCCGGCGGGGTCGAGCGAGAGCAGCCTGTTGGTAGCGCCGCGCGCCTTGAACGATCCGGTGACCTGCAGCAGTTCCAGCTTCAGCATCAGATTGACGCCGCCGGCAAGCGGCGTCTTGAGGTTGCCGGCGGCGATCATCGGCGTGTGCCTGACATTGCCCTCGATGCGGGCGGCGGCGGCGCGAATGTCCTCGAGCGAGATCACGCCAGCTCTCCTTCATAGCGGGTGGCGACGGTGACGCAGCAATTGCCGACAGCGACGCGGCCAGGCTGGCGGCGGCCATAGACAATGCCGTCGGACAGATAGCGCACAGTTTCCGGCGTTCGGCCGGGATCGGCTAGATTGTGGATGCGGCCGGCTTCCTCGCCGGCGTTCACTTTCGTCCCCAGCGCATGGAACGGCTCGAACACGCCGTTGACGGTTGCCAGCACATAGCCGTCATGGCCGGGGATGCGCAGGATGTTTTCGGGCCTCGCGGCAGGCGGCTTGCCGGTCGGCGGCAGCACGCCGAGGTGGCTCAGCACATTGCGCACGCCCTTGCGACAGATGCCGAGCGCATCGAGTGAAACCGTGCCCGCGCCGGCCATCTCGGTGCCGACGGTGGTCAGTCCGGCCCGCACCGACGTGGCCGTGGAGGTGCGCGGCTCGCCGAGATTGTCGATGACGACGGTGAGCGGAGCATCGAAGGCGAGCACCGCTTCCATGTTGCGCTTGCGGTGGGCGGCGTCGGGCGCCGGCTCGATGATGGCGCTGGGCAGGATGTTGAGCGAGGAACCGCCGGAGTGAAGATCCACATAGGCATGCCCAAGCGGCATGACGACGTCACTGACATAGGCCGAGATCTGCTGGGTAATAGTGCCGGTCGGATCGCCCGGGAACGTGCGGTTGAGGTTCAGCCCATCGACAGGCGAGGTACGGCGGCCGGCCAGCACGGCCGGCAGGTTGATCGCCGGCAGGAAGATGATACGGCCGCTGACCATGCCCGGGTCGAGATCGCGGATGAGTTCGCCGAGCGTGATCGGCCCCTCATACTCGTCGCCATGGTTGCCGGCCTGCAGGATGACGGTCGGGCCGTTGCCGTTCTGGATCACCGCGAGCGGAATGCGGGTCGCGCCCCAGGCGTCGTCATGCGGCGAATGCGGAATGTCGACGAAGCCGATCTGCTTGCCGGAACGGTCGAAATCGATGGTGGTGCGGGCGGTGGACATGCGGGCCATGTTCTCTCTTTGAAACTCTGCGGGGTTGGGAGCGGGCGAGGGAGAGGCGGCGGGAGCGGAAGGCCCCCGCCGCCGAAAGCTCAGATCGGCGGCAGGGTCGGCAGGGTGGTGCCGATCCACTTCTGCGACAGCGCCGAGAGCGAGCCGTCGAGCATGCCGAGATGGATGTAGGTGTCGAGCCAGCGCAGCAGCTCGGGGCTGCCCTGCTGGATGCCGATGTAGCAGGGCGAGAATTGCAGGATGAATTTGGGCTTCAGCTGTACCTTGGCGTCCTTGTCCATCAAATCCTTGGCCACGACATCGGCGGTGGCCAGCAGTTGCGCCTGGCCGGAGGTGAAAGCTGCCGCGGCGGTGGCGTCGTCGTCGAAGCGCACGATCTTGGCGTTGGGCGCGGCCTTGGTCAGTTCGAGATCCTGCGTCGTGCCGCGCGCAACGGCTATGGTCTCGTCCTTGAGTTCGGCCGGGCTCTTCACCGTGATGCTGTCGGG
This sequence comes from Mesorhizobium sp. B2-3-2, assembly GCF_006442295.1. Classification (NCBI taxonomy): domain Bacteria; kingdom Pseudomonadati; phylum Pseudomonadota; class Alphaproteobacteria; order Hyphomicrobiales; family Phyllobacteriaceae; genus Mesorhizobium; species Mesorhizobium sp. B2-3-2. The sequence goes on from NZ_VFWA01000008.1 coordinate 167,893, forward strand.
GCCGAAGACGCCGATCGATAGCGCCGCATAGGGCGAGGTGAAGGCGATCTGCAGCGCGCGTTCCGGCGTCGCGCCCATGGCGGCGATGACGATGTCGAGGCGGTCGGTGACCAGATAGGGCACGCGGTTGGCCCCGGTGATCTGCTGCAGTTCGAGCTTGACGCCCAGCGCCTCGGCGATCTTTTTGGCCATGTCGACATCGAGACCGACCGGCTCGTTCTTGGCGTCGACCGAACCGAAGGGCGGCACGTCGATCGGCACGCCAATGCGCACCGTGCCGGCGGTCAGGATTTTCTGCAGGTCGGCCGCTCGCGCCGGCATTGCCGAGACGGCGCCGGCCAGGAGCACGGCTGTGACGATCCTGGTGAGATGCTTGAACATGGAATTTCCCCTTTTTCTGGTTGGACTTTCTTTTCTTAGTGAAGGACGGCGCTCAGGAAGCTCCTGAGTTCGGCCGTACGAGGCTCGAGCAAGGTCTCACGCGCTGGCCCATCCTCGTGGATGCGGCCCTCGTGCATGAAGATCACGCGGTCGGCGACGTTCTTGGCAAAGTTCATCTCATGGGTGACGAGCATCATGGTCATGCCTTCGCTGGCGACGCTTTCGAGCACGCGCAGCACTTCGCCGACCAGTTCCGGGTCGAGGGCGGAGGTGATCTCGTCGAACAGCATCAGGGTCGGCTGCATGGCCAGCGAGCGCGCGATGGCGACGCGCTGCTGCTGGCCGCCGGACAATTCGTCGGGATAGGCAAGCAGCTTGTCGGCGAGGCCGACCTTGGCGACCACGGCGCGGGCGACTTCGCGGGCGGCCAGTGTGTCGAGCTTGCGCACCAGCTTCAGCGCCAGCGTGACATTGCGCTCGACATTGAGGTGCGGGAACAGATTGTAGCTCTGGAACACCATGCCGGCGCGCTGGCGCAGAAGGTTGAGGTCGGCCCTCGGGGCGGTGACGTCGATCCCATCGACGACGATACGACCGGCCTGCACCTTCTCCAATCCGTTGATGCAGCGAAGCATGGTCGACTTGCCCGAGCCCGAGCGGCCGATGATTGCTACGATCTCCCCTTTTTCCACGTTGAGCGAGATGCCCTTCAGCACCTCGAGCGCGCCGAAGCGCTTGCGGATATCGGCGATTTCAACGAGCGACATGAAGTCTCCTTTCCAGCATGCGGGCGAGCTGGGAGAGGGAAAAGCAGATGACGAAATAGATGGCGGCGGCGGTGAGGTAGACCGGCAGCGGGGCAAAGGTCGCGCCGCTGATGATCTGGCTGGCGCGGGTCAGTTCGACGAAGCCGATCAGCGCGGTGAGCGAGGTGTTCTTCACCAGTTGGACGAGGAAGCCGACGGTCGGCGCGACGGAGATGCGGATCGCCTGCGGCAGCACGACATGGCCGAGGCGCTGTGCATAGGTGAGGCCCAGCGCGGCGCCTGCCTCCCATTGCCGCTGCGACACCGATTGCAGGCTACCGCGCCAGATCTCGCCGAAGAAGGCTGAAGCGTAGATCGATAGCGAGAGTGCCGCCGCCGTCCAGGCGTCGACCGAGAGGCCGACCAGCGGCAGGCCGAAGAAGAAGACGAAGAGCTGGCCGAGCAGCGGCGTGCCCTGGATCAGGTTGATCCAGGCGACCGCCAACCAGTTGAGCGGCCTGAACGGGATGACGCGCATGACGGCGACGACGATGCCAAGCAGCCCGCCGCCCACGGTGGCGGTGAGCGCCAGCAGCAGCGTCCAGCGCGCGGCCTCGATCAGGTAGACGATATCGGTGCCGCCAAATTCGCGGATCATCGGCGCGGCCTCCTGACGAAGACCATCCAGTAGACGCCGGCGAAGAAGGCCCGGAAGCCCAGCGTCAGCACGAGATAGGAAACGGTGATCAGCGTGTAGGTCTCGAAGGAGCGGTAGGTGCGCGAGTCGATAAAGGCGGCCTGGTGGAACAGCTCGGTGGCGCCGATGGAGGAGACGACGCTGGTGGTCAGCATGATCAGCACGAACTGGCTGGCCAGCGCCGGGTAGATGGTCTTGACCGCCTGGAACAGCACGACATGGCGGAAGGTCTGGCCGGCGGTGAGGCCAAGCGAGCGGCCGGCCTCGACCTGGCTCTGGCGCACCGACTGGAAGCCGGCGCGCAGGATTTCCGCGCCATAGGCACCCATGTTGATCGACAGCGCGATCAGCGCGGCGGTGTTGGCGCCAAGCTTGATGCCGATCGAAGGCAGGCCGAAGAAGACGATGAACAGCTGCACCAGCAGCGGCGTGTTGCGCAGCGCCTCGACATAGACGCGGGCGCAGGCGCGCAGCAGCATCAACGGGCTGATCGAGGCCATGGCGACGATCAAACCGATGGCAAGGCCGCAGAGCATGGTAACGACCGAGAACTGCAAGGTCAGCAGCACGCCTTGCACGATCTCGGGGATATAGCGCAGCAGGACATCAAATTTGAAATTATAGCTCATGGATGCAGAGCGTCCCCTTATGCAACTCCAGGCAGACCGCTATTTTCCACTCGGATTTGCTGGACACCACGCTATCGTCGCTTCATATGTGACGTCAAGCGTCATCTATGAAGCGGGTGCAAATGACGGACGACAAGCTCAATTACAGCGCGCCGGCCCTCGAAAAGGGGCTGGATATCCTCGAATTGCTGGCCAATGCCGGCCAGCCCATGGGCACGCGCCAGATCGCCGAAGAACTGGGGCGATCGAAGAACGAGATCTTCCGCATGGTCCATGTGCTGCTTGCGCGCGGCTACATCCAGCGCGTTGAGGGCGGCGAGGGGCTAATGCTGTCGAACAAGCTGTTCGGGCTCGGCATGCAGACGGCGCGCGCCCGCGACCTGGTCAGCACGGCTGCACCCATCGTCGAGCGCTTCGCCGAGGAGGTGCACCAGGCAGCGCACCTCGTCGTTGCGCATCGCGGCGAAACGGTCATCATCGCCGCGGCATCTGGTGGCGCGGACATGAACTTCTCGCTCAAGCTCGGTTATCGCCGGCCACTGGCGGATGCCCATTCCGGCCTGGTGCTGATGGCGTTCCAGCCCAAGCCCGTGCGTGACCGGATGATCGCCGAATGTCTGATGCTGATGCGCGAGCCGCCGGACCCGACGACGCTCGCCGCCGAACTCGACGCCGTGCGCGAGCGTGGTGCCATCATCCACGAGAGCCGCGACATCATCGGCGTGACCGACGTCGTCTGTCCGATCATCGCCGGCGACGGACGCGCTGTGGCCTGCGTGACGGTGGCGGCGGTCAGCCGACGCAGTGCCGCGCCCAATTTCGAGGCCATGCTGGCGCGGCTGAAGCTCGCCTGCGCCGAGATCGCGCATGAGCTTGGAGGGTAGGGACGCTCAGCCCGCGATGATGATGTCGCGCGGCGTGCGGGACAGCACCTCCGCACCGGTCGTGGTGACAAGCACATTGTCGATGATGCGGGCGCCAAGGCCTTCGGCGCCGATATAGACCGGCGGCTCTATGGTGACCACCATGCCGGTCTTCAGAATATGCGGGCTGTCGCCGATCATGTGCAGCGGCTCGGCCCAACTCGGCGGAAAGCCCGGCCCCAGCGCATAGCCGGATGTGTGGACACGGCAGGTTTCGAGCCCGGCCTCGCCGATGACGGCGCGGGCCGCCTGGTGCGGCACGGATGCCGGCACGCCGTCGCGAATGGCCGCGATCATGGCGTCGCCGGCGCGCAGCACGATGTCGTGCAATTCGGCCATGCGCGGCGTCGGCTTGCCCAGTGCGAAATTGCGGCCGATGGTGGCTGTGTAGCGGTTGAAGGTGGCGCCGAATTCGATGTTGCCGAAATCGCCATGTTCAAGCCGGCGCGCGGTCGGCGCGCCGTGGCTGTAGGCGGAGCGCGGGCCGGAGACGAGGTTGATCGGGCTGGCGGCGATGCCGCTGCCATTGCGCAGCAAGGTCTCCTGGATGCCGCCGGCCAGCGTCAGTTCCGACAGGCCCGCCGCGAGCTCGCCGGCAAAGCGCTCCATGCCAAGGTCGGCAAGGGCCGCCGCGCGCCTGATATAGTCGATCTCGGCCAGCGACTTCACCAGCTTCATGCCGGCGATCAGCTCGGTCGCCTCGGTGACCAGGGCGTCGCCGATGACGGCGCGAAGGCCGAGATAGTGATGCGGGTGAAGATAGTAGGCCGGCACTTCGAGGCCGACGCGCCTGCCGAGCACGCCGTGGCGTCGCGCCATCCCGGCGAAGGCCGCGACCGGATCCTCGTTCTCGCCGCCGCCATAGCCTTGTACCTCGCCGGCAAGGGCGTCCGTCTCGAATTCATGCACCTCGCCCTGGCGTGTCAGCACGACCAGCGGCTCGTCACGCGCGCCGACCAGCAGGCATTGGAATTCCTGGTAGCTCTTGGCGTCGCTGCCGGTCAGCCAATGGATGGAGGCGGGGTGGACGGCAACCAGCCAATCGAGGTCGCGTGCGGCCATGGCGGCGCAGACACGCGCCAGCCGATCGGCGAACTCGGCGGCGGTGAAATCGTGTTTCGACATCAGCCTCGCGTCACCGCCATCGCCTCGATCTCGACCAGCAGGTTCTCGAAGGCAAAGCCGGCGACGCGGATCGCGGTCACCGCCGGACCGGGCTCGGGGTAGAATTCGCGCTGCACACGGGCAATCACCGCGCGCGTCGCCTCGATCCCGGCCCAGCTGCCTTCGGCATGATAGTAGATATAGAGCTTGGCGACGTCGCTTTCGTCGAGCCCGCCTTCGGCCAGCGTGCGGCGGATGAACTCGAAGACGTTGCGGGCCTGCGTCTCCATGTCTTCGCCGACGGCCTGCGCCTTGTCGTCGGCCGAGATCTGGCCGCCGATGAAGGCGAGCCCGGCGATCTTCCAACCTTGCGTGAACTGGGTGTTGGGGATGCTCCAGTCCCAATGGTTGGCCGGCTGCAGGCGCTGCTTGTCGTCGCCGAGCATGCCGATGCCCTCGACCTGGATCAGTTCGTCGGCATTGCCCATGCCCTGAATGCGCAGTCCGGCTCCGGCCGCCGAAGGCACCGACATGTAGCGGCGGCGCACACTGGTCATCTTCTCCCAGTAGTCGGTGACCTCGCGGCCTTCGCCAAAGAAGCGGAAATAGGTGTTCTGGCGCATCAGGCTGTGGCGATCGCCGCCACCCTGCCGCAGCATGGTGTCGAGGTTGCGGAAGGCCTCCTCGGTCTGCACCTCGATATCGCCGAGCCCGAGCACCTTGCCGTCGGCATCGAGCGAGCGCTGGCCGCCGATGAACAGCATGTCGCCGACCTTCCAGCCATGGACGAAGGGCAGCTCCCTGCGCCAGCGCCAGTGACCCGGCGGGTCGAGCAGTTCGCGCTTGCCGCCGACCACCACCCAGGCGTCGACCATCAGCAGCGCGCCCTCGCGGTCGAGGCCGCAGCGGATTTCGGTGGTGGTCGGGCCGGGGGCGGTGAAATAGCCGGCGCGCACGGCATCGAGTTCGTCGAGGAAGGCGCAGACGGCATTGGCGTCACAACTGAAATAGATATTGTGCTTGACCACATCGGCCATTGTGGCGCCGGCCTGGGCGAGAAGTGCCGCCAGCCGCTCGAAGATGACGCGCGCTTGGCCGGCAATGTCGGCGGCGACAATGTCGCCGTTCGCGTCCGTCGCCATCAGCCCGCCGATGAAGACCAGGTCACCGGCGCGGACGGCCTGCGGCGCCGATCCTTCGATATCGCTGAATGTCTGCATCCGCACCACGTACCCTCCCCCTGATCTTTTACTTACTTACCTGCAAGTCAGTATTCCGTCAAATGCTGGGGATGCCGCAAAGCTTCGGCGTCCAAGGCCAACGCATTTGGCTATGATGGAAGCATGGACGAGACCGACACCAGACAGGCGATCAAGGATACGGCGCTGGAGCTTCTGGTGCGCCATGGCTATCGTGGCACCAGCTTCGGCGATATTTCGGCGGCGCTTGGAACGACGCGCGCCAACATTCACTACCATTTCGGCAACAAGCAGGCCTTGGTCGACGAGGTGCTGGGCGACTACATGCAGGAGACGCTGAGCGCCTTGCGGGCAGTGTGGTCGCATGAGGGGTCGAGCCTCGCCGAGCAGGTCGAGGCGATGATCGCCTACAGCCGCGCCCGCTTCCGGCACTTCAACCCAGCCGGTACAGAAGGACACAACTGGAGCCTGATTTCGAGATTGCGGCAGGATGCCGACCTCCTTGATGTCGAGGGCCAGAAGATGTTGGGCCATTTCAGCGCGGAACTCTCGGCGTTGTTTGCCGATGCATTATCGGCTGCGGGCCGGCGCGGCGAGTTGGCGCTGAATATCGTGCCCGGCGATGCAGCCCTGCTGCTTGCGGCGATCGCCGACAACGCCGCGCCAATCACGCTGGGCGAAGGCGGCTTTGATGCGCTGGAGAAAACCTATCGCAGCCTGATACGGATGATCAAATCTGACTCATGCCAAAGACAATGTTAACCTCATATCATAGTAATGAGGCTTCGCTTCATCTGACATTCTGTCCGAGAATTAGTCGTCTGCTTCGGTTACTTTTCATTCTCGGTTTCTGACCCAATCATCCTTAGCTACGATTTTGGCCAAGTTGGGGAACGTTTTACGGACATCTTACTTGGTCTTGGCTTCTCTTGGCGCTTCCTTCGTTGTTCGTGCACCCCCGAGGAGCACAAGAACCAGGATGGGCACATAGACGTCATGGGAGCGAATAAGGTTGCCCGAGCCCAACACACGATCAAGGTCCTAGCTTCCAACGATATGGCCGATCGGGAACTCTGCAAGAGCGCCGGCACGACCTCCGGAGCCCGGTTTAATTCCAGACGGCGACGGATAATTCTGAATGGCAAAGAGGAACGGGCTTGGTCTAAAATCGGCGTTATGGCCACCTTGGTGCCTTGTGGTCCGATAGCGGAATTCCGCGGATAATTCTTCGGCCACATCATAGTTCGGCGCACACGGATATCGGCGGAGAGTTCGATTCAAATCCCATGTAGCGATCCGGTATTGGTCTCGCGTTCCTCGTACGCTTTCCAGTTCCGTTCGCCTTTCGGTTACTATGTCGTTTTCGGCTGCATGTCGCCCATCGAGATACCTATCGTGCCAGAAATCTCTACCGACCCTGCAGCGAGCTGCGCGGAAGTGTACCAATTATAGATCTGCTCGCCCGTCCAGAATGCCACGTCGCTATGCGATGAGATATAATCCAGCAATTGCTCCAGATAGCCGATTCTATGCGGAACACCGCTGAGATAAGGATGGACGCTGATGGACATGATCCGTGGCGAGGTCGCGCTCTCCTGATACAGCCGGTCGAACTGGCGCTTGCCACGTTCGAGCAGCTCCGCCGACGAGTGCTGCGCTACAGCCATTATGGCGACATCGTTGATCTCTACCGTGTAAGGGAGTGTCACCAGCGGGCCGGCCGTCGTCTTCAGTTCGCAAGGCAGGTCGTCCATCACCCAATCGGCGACATATCGAATGCCTTCTTCAGCGAGGATGTCGGCCGTGTCTGACGTCTCCGTAAGTCCTGGGCTTTCCCATCCTACCGGCGGCTTGCCCGAAATCTTGCACAGCGCGTCGATAGTGCGCCGAATAGCAATGCGCTGGTCTTCGAGATTGTGCATCGGCCCTTGCAGCCAACCGTGACCCATCAGTTCCCATCCGGCGCCGTGCGCGGCATGCACGATCCGAGGATAGACCTCGCACACTGATCCATTGAGGGCCAACGTCGGAATAATTGTTCGGGATGTCAGGCTCTCGTGGATACGCCAGAAGCCCACCCGCATGCCGTATTCGTGCCACGACCAGTTCGGAATATCGGGTAGCAGCGGCATGCCCATCGGCGGCGGCAGGACGGTGCGCGGCATCGGCCGCCTCGCATCCCAATGTTCGACATTGACGATGAGCCACACCGGCATCCTGACGCCGCCTGGCAATTTCAGCGGCTGCCTATCGATGATCGCCTGATAGTCTATTCGTTCGCGAGGGCTCAGCGGCATGGGACGGTCCTACGGGCTTGGAGTGCGATTCGGCGGATCGGCTTCTCAGGGCGAACTCGCCGTCAAGCAGGTCGCGCAACCAGTCGGTCGAGACGTATAGGCCTTCACCACGGCGCCGCCAAGCGGACGCAACTCGTCTTTGTGCATGCGCATCTCGTGGGACGCCTGGCTTTGGGCACAGAGGTCGACCTATTGCCCGAGCAAGCAGGCAGAAGATCGTGGTGTCTAGCCCTGTTTGATCGTCAGCCCGCCGTCTACCAGCAAGGTCTGGCCGGTTACGTATCGCGCTGCGCCGGAAGCCAGAAACAGGATTACATCCGCCACATCGTCGGGTTCGCCGATGCGACGCAATGGAATGGAAGGAGCCTGAGCCACCAGCCGCGCTTCACCCATCGAGTGCTCCTCGGAGAGGGATTGTGCCGTGCGGATGTAGCCCGGCGCGACGCCGTTGACGCGGATCCCGTCGCCGCCGAGCTCGGCGGCCAAGCCTCGCACCAAACCCAGAACGCCGGCCTTGGCGGCGGAATAATGGACATGCTCGGCCCAGCCATAGCTCATGCCCGAAATCGACGACACGGCCACGATGGCGCCTTTGCGACGCTCACGCATGCGCGGGGTGGCAGCGCGTGCCATCCGGAACACGCCCTTCAGGTCGATGTCGAATGTGATGTCCCACTTGGCATCGCTCATCTGCGCCAGCGGCACCTTGTGGGCGATGCCGGCATTGGCCACCACGACGTCCACGCCGCCATACTGCTTGTCGATTTCTCCCACGACGTCGTCGACCTGATCCGATTTGGTCACGTCGAGTTTGCGGAAATAAGCGTCGCCGCCGCCCGCCTTGATCTCTTCGGCCACCTGCTTGCCTTCTGCCTCGAGAATGTCGGTCACGCAGACTCTGTAGCCACCCCTGGCGAAAGCGAAGGCCGTGGCGCGGCCGATGCCGATGCCGGCTCCGCTGATGATTACGGTAGGCTTGGTCATGACGATCTCCCGGATGCTGCGCGGTTCGATGCGATTGTGGGCATGAGGCGCATCATTTGATGACACCGATCTTGCCGCGTTCCAGTGAAAGAAACACCGCAAGGATGAGGATTAGGCCGGTGATGATCTTCTGCGTCTCGGACGAGATGCCAAGAATGATCAGGCCATTGCCCAGCATAGCGATGATGAGGGCGCCGATGACCGTGTTCTGGATAGCGCCGACGCCGCCGGTCAGCGGCGTTCCGCCAAGCACGACGGCCGAAATCACACTGAGTTCGAAGGATGTTCCGGCTGTCGGCGTCGCCGCTCCCAGTCTTGCGGCCATGACGATGCCACCTAGACCTGCCAGCAGCCCCGAGACAATGAAAACAGAGACTTTGACGGTGTTGACCGGCAGGCCCGAGATATCGGAAACGCGTTCGTCGCCACCTATCGCGGTACAGTAGCGCCCGAAGGTGGTGTAGTTGTAAAGGATAAAGCAGATGACGAAGATTGCCGCGGCCACATAGACGATGTTGGGGAACACGCCTAGCGACATGATGACGTCCCCCACCGGAATGGGGTTCGAGCGCGAATAAACGATCGTCAGTCCCTGCACTGCCAGCAGTGTGCCCAGCGACACCATGAAGGACGGCACTTTCATATAGGTGAAGACAAGACCGTTGAAGAGGCCAATCACGGCCCCCACCGCGAGTGCCGCCGCGATGCCCCACAGGCCCCAGGACACTGAAACGGCGGCACCGATCAGTCCAGCCAGACTAAGCGTCGAGCCGACCGAAAGATCGATGCTGCCAGCGGTGATGACGAAATGCATGCCGAAGGCGACGACGGCCAGCACAGTCGCCTGCTGCAGAATGGTGCTGAAGTTGCGAAATGTGTCGAAGCGCTCGAAAGCGGTGACCGAAAAGAAAGCGAAGATCAGGATGAACGCGACATAAGGCACCAACGCCCGCATGCTTGGCATGGAAAAGCCGGGCGATCCATCGCCGGTGGCGGAACGAATCGGCTCCTGGGGATTTGCACTCATTCTCGTCTCGCTTCCACTCGGGTCTTTTCGACCGGCTCAGATCATGTAGCGGATCAGATCGCTTTCCTGCGGGTTGTCCTGCCTCTTGAACGTCCTGGAGACCTTGCCGTCGCGGATCAGGACAATGTCGTCGCTCATCTGCAGCAGTTCCTGCAACTCGTCGCTGACCAGCACGATGCCACTGCCCTTGGCGGTGAGGTCGTTCATCAGCCGGTAGATCTCGGCGCGCGCCCCGATGTCGATGCCGCGCGTCGGGTTGTCGAGCAGGAAGATATCCCCCGCGGTCGCAAGCAGTTTCGCCAGCACCACCTTTTGCCGATTGCCGCCGCTCAGGTTGCGGCAGCTTTCCTCGACCGTGCGGCATTTGATATTCAGGCGCTGCTTCAGCGCTTTCGACACGCCGGTTTCAGCCCGCCTGCTGGCGATTCCCAATTTGGACAGCCGGCTTAGTATGGAGAGAACGGCGTTCTCACGGACCTTCTGCTGCATGATCAGCCCCTCTCGGTCGCGGTTCTTGGGACTGTAGAGCATGCCGCGGCGTATCGAGCGGCGCGGCGAACGACCCTGGTAGGCAGCGCCCTTGACGAGGACGGTGCCGGCCGATGCCCTGTCGATCCCGTAAAGGGCGCGCAGGATGCGCTCCTGTCCCGCACCCGCAAGACCGCCGATCCCTATGATTCTGCCGCGGTCGAGGCGCAGCGAGAAGTCGCTGACGCCGCCATCGACCGTGAGGCCACACACATCCAGCAGCATTTCATGCCGCCCGTCGGCGGCAGCCGGCATGCCTCCACGCAGATTGAGATTCACCTCGCGCCCGACCATCAAGTTGGAAAGCTCGTCCGGCACGGTTTTCTGCGTGTCCCTGACCGCCACAAACCGCCCGTCCTTAAGCACGAGCAGCTTGTCAGTGACCTCGAATATTTCTTCTGTACGGTGAGTGACGACGATGACGGCGGTGTCGGGTTTCAGACGCCGTATGAGGTCGAGAAGCAGGCGCGTGTTGCGGCTCGACATGGCGGCGGTGGTTTCATCAAAGATGATGCAACGGGGCTTGGTCGAAACCGCGCGCGCCGTCTCGACCAGTTTCTGGTCTTCGAGCGCCAGATCACGTGCCGCCGCCTTGGGATCGACATGCGGGCAGATGTCGGCGAGCATCCGGCGGGCCTCGCGGTTCATCAACCCGTTGCGGTGCAAGCCGAACCGCGTGAATTCCGCCTCGCGTCCAAGGAGCAGGTTTTCTGCGACTGTCAGGGACGGGACGAGAGCGGGTTCCTGGAAAACGAGTTGAACACCGGCCGCTCGCGCTTCCAGGACGGACGAAGGTGCATAGGCTTGCCCGCAAAGTGTTATCGTGCCTGCATCAGCTGCGATCACGCCTGATAGAATTGCTGCCAGCGTCGATTTGCCGGCGCCGTTTTCACCGGCGAACGCCCAGACCTGCCCGCTTTCGATGATGCACCCTTCGCCCTCATCCCATTGCAAGGCGCGAACCGCACCGAAGGATTTTCGTATCGCCGAGATCCGGAAGACTTCCATGATGTCCGAGACAGCTCCACGCCAAGCGTGTGGTTGGATATTCTGCGCGGCTGGCATCGGGGAGGTCTCGACGCCAGCCGCGCGTTGCGGTCAAATGATCGTACCGCGCCGGTTCCAGGCCGACGCGGCGGGAGGCTTTCATTTCACCGCGATGACAAAGTCGGTCGTCTTGGCACTCGGATTGTGAACCTGCGACAGGGATTTCCAGTCGTACGTCGGGGTCGCATCGATGAACTGCTTGGCGTAGGCATCGACATTGTCCTTTGTCACGCCGGGGATCGAAAGTTGGTTCACCGGCGGATTGTTGGTCTTGCCGTTGAGCGCATCGTAGCACATCACCGCTGCCTCGCCGCTTTCAGCCCATTGGCCGCCGGTCGAATAGAGCGCTTCGCCCGCCTTGATGGCTTCGACAGCCTCGGGGATCAGGTCCATGGAGGCGACCTTGATCTCGTCGATCACCTTGGCGTCGTTGAACGCCTTGATAGCACCCAGCGCCGTATCGTCATTGTAGGTCCACAGGCCCTGGAAACCGGGGCCGGGCATGGCGGAAAGGAAGTTCTGCGCGTCGGTGTAGCCATCCTGGCGCAACTCGCCGTTGCGCAGTTCCTGCAGCAGCTTCATGTCCTTGTGCTCGTCGAGGAACTGGTGCAGGCCCGCGCTTCTTTCGTCGGCGACCGCGCCGCCCGGAGCGCCGCCGATGGCAACCACTTCACGCACGCCCCCGTCATAGAGCGACTTCGCGATATTGTATCCGGCGAGCTTATTGTCGACGCCGACGAAGCCGGCATAGCTCTTGCCGTCGTAGTCTTGTGGGCCAAACCCAGGATAGCGCTCCGCGAACACGACCGGTATCTGGGCCGCCTCCGCCTTGTTCAGCAGCGCCTTGGCGATGGCCGATGTGTTGGGCGTGATGATGAGGCAGCCGACGCCCTGGGCGACCAGACCCTCGATGTCGGCAAGCTGCTTGGCGTCGCTCTGATTGGCGTCGACGACGACGGTTTCCGCGCCGAGCGCCTTGGCCGCGTCGGTACCGAAGTCGGCGAACGAGCGCCAGAACGGGTTCTGCAGCGCCGGCACGCTCATGCCGATGATGGCTTTCTTGTCTTGCGTCGACGCTGGCAATGCGGACAGAACGATGGCGGTGCAACTGAGAGCGGTTGTGACGAGCCTGCGCATTGTTTTCCCCTTAGAGTTTGGGTTGGCCCCAAGCCAACCGTGGAAAACGGATGTTGATCGCAGCGGAGAAGAGCGTCAATTATATTAAAATTTGCAATAATCGCAAAATGCAGCGCCGCTGTGGGTGCGGCGAGGATCGGCAGCAGCCTGGAAAGAGCCTGATTTAGCCAGCAACAAGCTGTTCATGCGTCTTTTGAATAGACATCGATCCTGCTGCGCAGCAGCTCGACCAGCATGTCTCGCACGGGATCGCGAGTGCTCCCGGTCCAGGCAACGGCCAACGGCAGCTTCTTCAATCCGTCTGCCCCTGGCGAGTCGAGCGCGACGTAGGTCACGCCCTCGACCTGCATCCGGGAAGCCCAGCGCGGTACGATGGCGATACCCATTCCGGCCGCCACGAGGTTCACGATGGTCTGCTTCTCGTCGGCCAGATGCACGACCTTGGCAGAGAGGCCGTTTTCGCTGAAAAGCCTCATCGTCAGGTCGTGACTGTGCGGTCGCGACCGCCGCTCCGGCACGATCAGGGTCTGGTCGACCAGGTCGAGCACCGACACGCTTGTCCGATGCGCCAGCTCATGGCTGGAGGGTACCGCCACGACGGCCGTTTCATAGAGCAGGAAGAGCAGTTCCAGACGACGGCTCGGTGCGCCGGACGGCCGGATCAAGGCGAGGTCGAGCCGCCCTGAAAGCACGCGCGGCAACAGGCGGTTTGTCTTGTCCTCCATGACTTGCACGGTGACATCAGAGGCAATCTCCTTGAAGTCGTGCAGGAGGCGCGGCACCAGTCCGACCGCCGCGCTGTCGATCACGCCCAGCCGCAGTACTGCCGCACGGTCTCGGCCTTTCTCGCGGATGCTGCTCTCCAGATCGCCCGCATGGGCAAGCAGCGCCCTTGCCTGTTCCAGCAGGAAGGATCCATGCTCGGTCAGCACTGCATTGCGCGTGGTGCGCATCATCAGCCGCACGCCGAGATCCTCCTCCAACATGCGGATGTGCCGGCTGAGAGACGACGGCAGCATGTCCAGGCGCTGCGCCGCCCGGCCGAAATGCAGCTCGTCGGCTGCCATGACAAAGCATCTCAATTGGTGCAAGTCCAATCGCCAACTCCTGTACGAGGCCCGGATTAAATCACATTTTTATATAATCGGAAGCGCATTGAACCAGACACAACTCGGCCTCTAAACCCAAGGCCGGCGGAACCGGACGGCCCAAGGGACTGTCCGCCCGGCTTGGGTAGGCCGCCTCAAATCTGGCGCGTCCCCGCGCCGGGTATGGTAGGGAGACTGACAGTGCGCGAATATTCGATCGCCGCGATTCCTGCTGACGGAATCGGGCCTGAGGTCATTGACGCCGGCATCGCCGTACTCAGCATGCTGGCCGAACAGCGCGGTGACCTGAGGCTGAATTTCAACGTCTTCGACTGGGGTTCGGATTACTACAAGCGCAATGGCGCGATGATGCCGGCCGACGGGCTGGAACAGCTCAAGAAGTTCGACGCGATCTACTTCGGCGCGGTCGGCGCGGTCGACATTCCCGATCATGTGACCTTGTGGGGGTTGCGCCTGCAGATTTGCCAGGGGTTCGACCAGTACGCCAACGTCCGACCGACCAAAATCCTGCCCGGCATCGCGTCTCCTCTGCGCGGCATCGAGGTTGGAAACCTGGATTGGGTGATCGTGCGAGAGAATTCGGAGGGTGAATATTCCGGTGCCGGCGGGCGCGTCCATCAGGGACTGCCAGAAGAAGTCGGCATGGAAGTATCCGTTTTCACACGCGTCGGCGTCGAGCGCATCATGCGTTACGCCTTTGGGTTGGCGCAGTCGCGGCCGCGCAAGTTCCTGACGGTCGTCACAAAATCGAATGCGCAGCGTCACGGCATGGTGTTGTGGGATGAGATCGCTGAAAAGGTGTCGCGCGAGTTCTCGGACGTGACCTGGGACAAGATGCTGGTCGACGCCATGACGGTGCGCATGGTGCTGAAGCCGCAGAGCCTCGACACGATCGTGGCCACCAATCTCCACGCGGACGTGCTGTCTGATCTCGCAGGCGCGCTGGCCGGCAGCATCGGCGTGGCGCCGACGGCCAATATTGACCCGGAGCGGCGTTTTCCCTCTATGTTCGAGCCCATCCACGGCTCGGCATTCGACATTGCCGGAAAGGGCATCGCCAACCCAATCGCCGCCTTCTGGACGGCGGTCCAGATGCTCGGCCATCTGGGCGAGCAGGCGGCGGCGGATCAACTCATGCACGCCATCGAGCGTGTCTGTGAAGCCGGCATCATGACGCCGGATGTCGGCGGCAAGGCGACGACGCGCGAAGTCGCCGAAGCGGTCTGCAACGCCATAGGCAGGCGAAACGTCCTGACGAACTGAAAACCGCCGTTTCGGTACGGCCGGCGTCTCGCTCAAGGCTGGTGCAATTGTCGGAACAGCTTGAACAGTTCGGTTTTCTTCTCAAAGCCGACACCGGGAATATCCGGCAGCCCGACATAGCCATCTTCGACGGCGATGTTGTCGGCGAAGCCGCCAAAGGGCCGGAAAACGTCGGGATAGGATTCGTTGCCGCCCAGCTGCAGCCCTGCGGCAATGTTGAGCGACATCTGGTGGCCGCCATGCGGCACCACGCGCCGTGACGACCAGCCAAGCGCCTTCATCACCTCCAGCGTGCGCAGGTATTCCACCAGGCCATAGGAAAGGGCACAGTCGAACTGAAGATAGTCGCGGTCGGACCGCATGCCGCCATAGCGCAGGAGGTTGCGCGCATCCTGGTGCGAGAACAGGTTCTCGCCCGTCGCCATCGGCCCACCGTAGTGGTTCGCCAGTTCCGCCTGCAACGCATAGTCCAGCGGATCGCCGGCCTCCTCGTACCAGAACAGGCCGTATGGCTGCATCGCCTTGGCATAGGCGACGGCGGTCTTCAGGTCGAAGCGTCCGTTGGCATCGACAGCCAGATACTGGCCCTCACCAACCACCTCCAGCACGGCCTCGATGCGGCGCAGATCCTCATCCAGAGGCACCGCGCCAATCTTCATTTTCACGACCTTGTAGCCGCGGTCGAGATAGCTGCGCATCTCCGCCTGCAGCTTCGAGTGATCCTTGCCGGGATAATAGTAGCCGCCCGCCGCGTAGACCCAAACCTTCTCGTCCGCCACGCCCGCCCGGTAACGGTCCGCCAGCAGGCGCCACAGCGGGACGCCGGCGATCTTGGCGACGGCGTCCCAGATGGCCATGTCGATGGTGCCCACCGCCACGGACCGTTCGCCGTGGCCTCCGGGCTTCTCATTGGTCATCAGCGTCTTCCAGATGGCGAACGGGTCAAGGTTGTCGTTCTCATGGTCGATCAGCGTTTCGGGATCGGCCTCAAGGACGCGCGCGAGGAACCGGTCGCGCATCAGCGCGCCCTGTCCGTACCGGCCGTTCGAGTTGAAGCCGTAGCCGACCACCGGCTTGCCGTCACGCACGACGTCGGTGATCACGGCGACGGCCGAGCAAGTCATCTTCGAAAAGTCGATATAGGCGTTGGCGATGGGGGAGGCGATCGAGACCGTCTTTTCCCTGATGTCGACGATGCGCATGCCTGGTCCTATCCTTCGAGTGCCTCTGCCACCGCCTTGCCGCAGGTGACGGTATTGGCCTTGCCTCCCAGATCGCCGGTGCGGGTGGCTTCGTTCTCCAGCGTGGCCTCGATAGCTTCCACGATCGCGCAACCAGCCTCTTCGTAACCAAGATGGTCGAGCATCATGGCGGCCGTCCAGATCTGTCCGATCGGATTGGCGATGCCCTTTCCGGCGATGTCCGGAGCCGAACCGTGTACCGGCTCGAACAAGGACGGAAAACGGCCTTCCGGATTGATGTTGGCCGACGGGGCGATGCCGATCGTGCCGGTGCAGGCGGGTCCGAGATCCGAGAGAATATCGCCGAACAGGTTCGAGGCCGCCACGACGTCGAAACGGTTCGGATTGAGCACGAAATGGGCTGCCAGAATGTCGATATGGTACTTGTCCCAAGAAACGTCAGGGTATTGGGCGGCCATCGCTTCGACGCGCTCGTCCCAGTACGGCATGGTGATCGAGATGCCGTTGGACTTGGTGGCCGACGTGAGGTGCTTGCGCGGACGCTTTTGCGCCAGATCGAATGCATAACGTAGGATCCGGTCGACGCCGACGCGCGACATCACGGTTTCCTGGATGACGATCTCGCGCTCCGTGCCCGGATACATCCTGCCGCCGATAGATGAATATTCGCCCTCGGTGTTCTCGCGCACGACGTAGAAATCAATGTCGCCGGGCTTGCGGTTGGCGAGCGGCGACGGCACGCCCGGCATCAGCCGGACAGGGCGCAGGTTGACGTACTGGTCGAACTCGCGGCGAAACTGCAGCAGCGATCCCCAAAGCGAGATATGATCGGGAACCATGGCCGGCCAGCCCACAGCGCCGAAGAAGATGGCATCATGGCTTCCGATCCTGGACTTCCAGTCCTCCGGCATCATGCGGCCGTGCCTGGCATGGTAGTCGCATGACGCAAAGTCGAAATGGTCGAACAGCAGGTCGATGCCGAAGCGCCTTGCCGCCACTTCCAGTACGCGAAGTCCCTCGGGGACGACCTCCTTGCCGATCCCGTCGCCGGGAATGACCGCGATCCTGTGCTTCTTTGCTGACATGATGGTTCCTCGGCTGCAGGAGTAGGATGGCTGCGATGGATGGCCGCCTTAAAGAAATCAGGCGATGGAAGAGCGTGCATCAGCCGCCGAAATATTCGATCTCCTGGCGCAGGCGTTCGCCCTTGATGCCCATACCGAGCAGAACGGCCACGAGCACTCGTGCTTTCTGGCCGCTCAAGTCGCCGGCAAAGATCACGCCCCCATCGGAGAGTGTCTTGCCGCCGCCATTGCCATAGATCGGCTTGACCCGGCCGCGCTGGCAACGGCTGGTCATGACAACGGGAGTGCCGTTGGCGACAATCGACGTCGCGGCGGCAGTGACGGCGGGCGTCGCGTTACCCCGCCCGAAACCCTCGAGAATGATGGCCTTGGCACCATCCTGGGCGGCGAAGCGGATGTAGCGGTCGCCCATCCCCATGACCAGCTTGATGAGATCGACATCAGCGACAATATCTTTTGCGTCGTAGGTGCGGCGCAGAACCGGCTTGCGGTGCAATATGATGCGGTCGCCGTCCACTTCTCCGAGCTTGCCGTGCTCGTAGGAGATGAAGGTATCGGTGCGCGAACTGTGCGACTTGCTCACGTCACGTGCAGCATGGAATTCCTGCTCGAAGCAGATCATCGCGCCCAGGCCCCGCGCGGTTTCGGACGCGGCCAGCCGGATCGCATCCGTGAGGTTGCGTGGGCCGTCGGGGTTCGCCTCATCGGCCGCGTGCTGTGCGCCGGTGAAGACTATCGGCTTGTCCGTCGTGACCAGGAGATCAGCCAGAAAGGCGCTTTCCTCCATCGTATCGGTCCCGTGGGTCACCACCACTCCATCGAAGTCACCTTGAAGGTGGTGTGAAATCCGCTGGGCCAGTGCAAAGCCGAGTGGGAGGTCGATGGCATAGCTGCCGACATTGCAGAACTCGTCGATGGCGATGTCAATGCCATCGAGCGGATCGTGCAGCATGGCGCGCAACTCCGATCCTGTGACGCTGGCGGTGACATGTCCGCTCTTGGGTTCCAGCTTGGATGCGATCGTCCCTCCTGTTGTCATCAGACAGATTTTTCGCATTTCGGTCCCTCGTCGCGTACCCGAAGTTGAATAATTTGGTCAGACCGAGAAATCAAGAAGCTATTTTTTGTGCACGAAATGCACGAATTTTTCGCATTTTTTTGTGATTGACGGTCAGGCCAAATTGTCCATTAATGTTCATTGCGCTCTTTGGTCTGTCCAAAAGCGGAAAGAGAACGAAGCGTTCTCGCGCAACCAATGGGGAACGAGATATGGGTGATGATTTTACCAGAATTCGATTGGCGCCCACGCGCCGTCAGTTCCTGAAGACGACTGCCGCAATGGGTGGCGCCGTGCTTGCCGCATCGACCGGCCGTTTCGGTGAAGCCTTCGCGCAGGACGCAAACACTACGCTGGTGATCGCGGCGCCCGCGACGCCCCAGGGCCTCGACATCGAGTTCGACGTGAGCCTGGGCTCCATCGATTCCCTCGGTGCGCTCTACGAGTACATGCTTGGCTATGAAAAGATGGATGATCCCAATGCGCCCGGCGTGCTGCGGGAGGATACCGGCGTCCATACCGATAAGCCGAACAACCTCGCGCTGCGCGGACGGCTGGCCGAAAGCTGGGAAGTGGCTCCCGATGGCCGCAAGGCGACCTTCAAGCTACGGGAGGGTGTCGTCTCCAACTGGGGTAACAAGTTCACGTCCAAGGACGTGAAATGGACTTGGGACCGCAAGTTCAATCTCAAAGGGCAAGGCCTGTTCCAGACTGCGGTGCTCGGTCTCAAGACGCCTGACCAGATCAAGGTGGAAGGCGATCATGCGGTCTCTTTCAATCTTGAGCAGCCCAATCCGTTGCTTCTCAAGCAGCAGTGTAACCTCGCCAACCCGATCTACGACGCCACCAAATGCGCCGAAGCCGGTGGCTCCGACGACCCGTGGGCGGTCAATTTCCTCAAGAACGATAGTGCAGGCTTTGGTCCCTATCGCCTTGCTCAGCTCGTGCGCGGTCAACAAGCCGTATTCGAGGCGCGCGAAGACTACTGGGATGAAAAGCCCTTCATGAAGCGTGTCATCATGCGCGAAGTGCCGCAGTCAGCCAGTCGTTTCTCGCTGCTGCAGGGCGGGGCGGTCGATATCGCACAGTTCCTGCAGCCGCGCGAGTTGGAGGCGCTGAAGAAGCAGCAGAACGTGGCCGTGGATGCCGTCAATTCGTCCTACATGATCTGGCTGGAGCTCAACTCCAAGATCGCTCCATTCGATAATGTCGATGTGCGCCGCGCCATCAACCTCGCTATCCCCCGCGACGAGATCATCCGCACGATCTACTACGGCTATGCCGACGAGCAGAAAGCGCCGATGCCCTATATCTACCCGATGGCAGACGAAAGCTTCTTCACCTATGCCTATGATCTTGCCAAGGCCAAGGAGCTTCTTGACAAGGCTGGCGCCAAGAACCTGGCGACAACCTTGTCCTACAACGCCGGCGACCCGACGCAGGAGCCGATCGCATTGCTGATCCAGACCGCGCTGAAGCAGATCGGCGTGGAGCTGACGCTGGAGAAGCTGCCGGCTGGCGTGTTTTACGAGAACGTCACCAAGCGCGCCAAGCCGATGATCTTCTATCTGGACTCTCCGTGGACGCCGGATCCGGGCTACTCGACCTACCTCTACTTCAACTCCGAAAGCTATGTGAACTATTCCAACTACGACAACAAGAACGTCGATCAGATGATCAAGGACGGTCTTGCTACGCTCGATGACAATGTACGCAAGCAAAAATATTCGCAGGTCCAGAAGACGTTGATGGACGAAGCGCCCTGGGGCTTCATTGCCTACCCGAAATACACGCTGGCACGTAAGGCGAACCTCAAGGGTTATACCTACTACACGTCCAATAACCTTCGGTTCCAGGATTTCAGCCGCGGCTGATGAGGTCTTGTCCCCGGAGGCGGCCGCCTCCGGGGACAAGTTAGAGTATCGGAAAGATCTTAGATGTCATCGAAGCTTAGCCTTCTCCTGAGGCTGGCGGTCATCCGGCCGAGATTTGCGATCGGCTATCTGATCGTCATCGCGATCACTCTGTTGGCGATCTTCGCGCCGGCCATCGCACCCTATTCGCCGACCGAGGCGGATTCGGCCAGCTTCCTGCAGCCGCCGGATACCGCCCATCTCTTTGGCACCGATAATGTCGGCATGGATATTTTCAGTCGTTCCATATACGCGCCGCGCATTGACCTGACGATCGCCATACTGGGCACGCTCCTGTCGGCGCTAATCGGCGGCTCGATTGGTGCTGTTGTTGGCTTCTACAGCAGCGGGCGCGGCATTCGCGTATGGCTGTCCTTCGCTGTCATGCGCGCGGCCGACGTATTGCAGGCATTTCCCATTTTCGTTTTCGCTATCGCCCTGGTTGCCAGCCTCGGTCAAAGCATCCAGACGGTGGTTCTGGCCATCGCCTTCGTCAATGCGCCGATCTATTTGCGTCTCATGCGCTCGCAGGTGCTGAGCATCCGTTCCATGCGCTATGTCGAGGCTTCGCAGGTAAACGGCCTGTCGGACATGCAGACCATTCGGCGCCACATCATCCCCAATGCGATGGCACCGGTGCTGGCGCAGCTGTCGGTCAATGTCGGCTGGGGCATCCTGCTGACCTCGGCGCTGTCCTTCGTTGGTGCCGGCGTGCGTGCGCCGACACCTGAATGGGGCAGCATGATCGCCATGGGCTTTCAGAACGTGGTGACCGGCCAGTGGTGGCCGTCCATGTTCCCCGGCGCGATGCTCGCGATCACCGTATTCGGCTTCTCGCTGGTCGGCGCGTCCATCGAGGTCCTGGCCGATCCGTCCAAGCGCCGGCAGCTGCTGAGCGATGCACGCGAGCATCGCCGTCGCGCCGACCTGCCGGCGGAGGGCGCCTGATGCGCATCCTGGCTTATCTCGCCAAGCGCCTGATTTTCGTGATCCCGCAATTGCTGGGCATCGTGCTCGTGAGCTTCCTGCTGGTGAAGAGCATTCCGGGTGACCCCGCTGTGCTGATGCTTGGCCCCACAGCTACGCCTTCGGCCATCGCCTCACTGCGCCAGCAGCTCGGGCTCGACCAGCCTCTCTACATGCAGTTCCTGATCTATGTGCGCAATCTCCTGCATGGCGACCTGGGAACCTCCTGGCAGACGACGCGGCCGGTGCTTGAGGATCTGCTTCAGCGCTTCCCGGCGACCCTCGAACTCGTCACGCTTTCGCTCCTCCTGGCCATCATCGTTGGGGTAACGCTGGGCGTCTATGCAGCGCGTAAGCCAAATGGCTGGATCGCGCGCCTGTCCGATCTCTATGGCTTGAGTGCCGGTGCGCTACCAGACTTCTGGTTCGCCCTCGTGCTGATCTTCATCTTCTATACCGTGCTCGGCTGGGCGCCTGCGCCGCTCGGCCGTATCGACATGATCGTCATACCGCCGGCGCCGGTCACCGGAGCCCTCACCATCGACGCGCTTCTCGCCGGCGACCTGCAGGCCTTCTGGTCTGCCTGCGCGCATCTTGTGCTGCCTGTGCTGACGCTCGGGCTCCTGAATGCCGGTCCCATACTGAAGATGACGCAGGCCACGATGGAGAAGATGCTGGAATCTGATTTCAGCCGCTTTGAAGTTTTGTGTGGGGTGCCGCAGAACCTTGTCGTGCGCCATGCGCTGCGCAATGCATTGCCATCAATCGTCACCATCATCAGCGTGCTCTACGGCTTCCTGATCGGCGGCGCGGTGCTCGTCGAGATCGTGTTCTCGTGGGGAGGGGCGGGGCAATACGCGGTGCAAGGTGTGCTGAATTCGGACATCTATCCGGTTCTGGGCTTTGTACTCTTCTCCGCCATCTTCTCCCTCATCGTCTACATCGCGGTCGACCTCATCTATTTCCTGCTCGACCCGCGGATCAGCAATTAACGTGAGAATGTCATTGGGCGCAGCAGAAATCATAAGCAAAACGCGCAACGCCTACGGCGGCAACAAGCCGCCGTTGATCGACATCAGGAACTTGCGCGTGACGTTCCCGTCGGGAAGCGCCGAACCTAAGACGGTGCTCAAGTGCATTGACCTTGCAGTACAGCCGGGCGAGATCGTTGGCCTGGTCGGCGAGAGTGGCGCGGGCAAGACGACGCTCGCCCGCTCCATCCTCGGGCTGCCGCCATCGCCGGGCCGCATCGCCGGCGGCGAAGTCCACTTCGAGGGCCGCCAGATTCTCAGCCTGTCCGAATCCGAACTCCGCCGTCTTCGCGGCCGCCGTCTCTCGGTCGTGGTGCCTAATCCCCGCGCCGAGCTCAATCCGCTGCTCAAGGTCGGTGATCAGATCGCCGCGATGGCGAAGATCCATCTCGGCGTCGGCGGCAAGGAGGCGCGGCGCATGGCGCTGAAGATCCTGTACGACGTGCAGATACCGGACCCGGAACGGCGCATGGATGCCTACCCTCACGAACTGTCCGGCGGCATGGCGCAACGCGTCGTCATCGCCATGGCGCTGATCTGCAGCCCGGCCTTTATCATCTCGGATGACGCCACCAGCGGACTTGACGTCACAGTGCAGGCGCAAATCCTGGCCCTGCTGACCAAGCTTGCCGCGGAGCATGGCAGCGCCATGCTGTTCATCACCCGCGACGTCGGCATCACCGCGCATTTCTGCAATCGCATCGCTGTGCTGTTCTCGGGCGAAATCGTCGAAATCGCGCCGCGCGAGGCGCTCTTCCTCGCGCCGGCGCATCCCTACACGCTGATGCTGCTTGCAGCCTTCTCCCATAGCCCCAGGCTGCGCGACAGCTGGAGCGTGCCGGACACTGGCCGGCGGCTCGAACCGACCACCGGCTGCCAGTATGCCGACCGTTGTCCCCTCTCTCAGCCGGTTTGCCGCGCACAGCGGCCACCTTTCGCCGAGATCAGCCCAGGACATTTCGTCCGCTGCCATTTCCCCGTGAGGCACGCATGAACGCCGTCCTGACGATCGACAACCTCTACAAGCGCTTCCCCATTGCCGGCTCCAAGCAGGTGGTGCAGGCGATCAACGGCGTTAGCCTGACCATCGAGCCGGGTGAGACACTGGGGCTCGTGGGCGAGAGCGGCTCAGGCAAGACCACGGTCGGCCGCTGCATCGTCGGCCTGATCGAGCCGACCGCCGGAAACATCCACTTCCGCGGCACCGACCTAGCCCAGCGCCACCAACACAAGAGCATGCTGGCTGGTAAGATTCAGCTCGTATTCCAGGAGCCGAACGAGTCGCTCGACCCGCGCATGAAGATCGGCGACACGATCAGCGAGCCGCTCCTGCCGCTCAAGCTCGACCGCGAAACGAGGCGCCGCCGCACCGCCGACGCCTTGCGTCTGGTACGGCTGGATACCGATTTGCTCGACGCCTATCCTTCCGAGCTGCCTTCCGGGCAACAGCAGCGCGTCGGCATCGCGCGCGCCATGGTCACGGAGCCCGAACTCGTCGTCCTCGACGAACCGACCTCGGCGCTCGACCCGACTGCCCGCGCCGAGATCATCGATTTGCTGCGGCGTATCCAGAGTGAACGTAACACCGCCTATCTGTTCATCTCCCACGACCTTTCCACAGTGCGCTTCATCAGCCACCGCGTCGCGGTGATGTATCTCGGCATGATCGTTGAGCAGGGCAGCGCCGAAACGGTCTTCAACCGCCCGCAACATCCCTATTCCAGTGGCTTGCTGTCGTCGGTCATGCTGCCGCATCCGCATCTTAAGATCGAAAGCAGCGTCAGCCTCAAGGGCGAGATCCCGAGCCCGATCAATCTGCCCCAGGGCTGCTTCCTGGCATCGCGCTGCCCGTTCGTCATCGATCGCTGCCGCCGTGAGATGCCGCCGGCCGAGGCGGTCGGCGAGCGGCACACGGTCCATTGCTTCCGCCACAAGGACGTCGCCGCTTCGGTGCCGGCTTCCGACACCTTCAACGTGTTCATGAAGGAGGCCGAGCGCATCCTCGGCCGGCCGGCGCCCGGTGATCTCGCGTCTTCGCTTCAATAGTCAAGTCAACCACGAAATGGAAAACCAAGCATGTCAGGACGTCTCGCGGGGAAGAAAGCACTGGTCACAGGAGGCGCACGCGGCATCGGTGGCGCGATTGCCACGGCGTTCGCGCGCGAGGGCGCCGACGTGGCCGTTCTCGACCTGAAACTCGAGGCCGCCGAGGCGCGCACCTCCGCCCTTGCTGATTTCGGTGTGAAGACCTTTGCCGTCGCGGCCGATGTCAGCGACGAGGCGCAGGTCGAAGCAGCCGTCAAGAAGGTGGAGGCGGCGCTCGGCCAGATCGACATCCTGGTCAACAACGCCGGCATCGACACGACGTCCGTTGTCGCCGAAATGAGCACCGGCATGTGGGACCAGATGATGGCCGTGAACCTGCGCAGCGTCTTTCTTTGCACGCGCGCTGTGCTGAAGCCGATGATTTCCCGCAAGTTCGGCCGCATCATCAATATCGCCTCGCAACTCGGTCACAAGGGCGCGCCGGAAATGGCGCACTATGCGGCCGCCAAGGCCGGCGTCATCGGCTTCACCCGCTCGCTCGCCTACGAGGTGGCACGCGACGGCATAACTGTGAATGCCATCTGTCCCGGCCCCATCGAGACGGAGTTGTTCAGGGCGCTGCCGGAGGAATGGAAGAAGCGCAAGCTCGGCGAATTGCCGATCGGCCGCGCCGGCCATGTCGACGAAATCGCTCCCACCGCCGTGTTGCTGGCGTCGGAGGAGGGCGCTTACTACATCGGCGCAACCATGAATCCGAACGGCGGCGATGTCATGCTCTGATCAACCGCGGGCTGAATGGTTCCATCCAAATGTATCTTGTTCTAGCTATGTGGCGACAATTCTTGCTCACGCTGGGGCCTAGCCATGATGAAACTCAATCTCAATGATGACGGAAAGACGGCGGCTTCACAGCCGCCCGACCTGCGGCGCGAGCGCCGGGAACCCAGCGGCGGTGTGGCCCAGGCAACGGTGGCCGCCCTGCAGTCGATGATCCGGGACGGCAGGTTGCAACCAGGCGATACATTGCCGCCGCAGCGCGACCTGGCACGCGACCTCAATGTGAGCCGCGCCACCCTGCGCGAGGCTCTGTCGATCCTCGCCACCATCGGGGAGATTGTTGCGCGCGAGGGAGGGCGCGGCTTCGTTTGTGCCGACCCTTCCGGCGCACCGGCAACTCCGTCCTGGCGCTTCGCGGCGCGCTATTCGCTGAGCGAGGTCTTTCAGTTCCGCTACATCGTCGAATCCTACGCGGCCGAGCTCGCGGCGCTGACCCATACCGATCAGGAGATCGCCGACCTGAAGGGATGCACGACCGCCTTTCGCAACGCGGCGCGCGAGAAGGACCTTAATGCCTACGCGCAAGCGGACTTCGATTTCCACAACCTCATCATGCGCATCTCGCGCAACAAACTCCTGGTGGACATGCACCAGACATTCGCGAGCGTGCTGTTGGAAAGCCAGCGCCTGCCCACCGAGCGGCGGGGCAATCTGCTGTTCGCAGTGCAGGAGCATGACCGCATCCTGGAGGCGGTTGCCATGGGCGATCCCGATGGCGCCAACTACTACATGCGCAAACATATCAGCATGGCGGGAAGCCGGGCCGGTCTTCCACCCTCGCAACTACCATAGACGCCCTTCGGCCGGGGACATGAACAACGAAAGGAAGAGAGATGCCGAAAGAAATGTTTGTATCCTACGGAGTGGACGTTGACGCTGTCGCCGGCTGGTTGGGTTCTTACGGCGGTGAGGACAGCCCTTGCGACATCTCTCGCGGCGCCTTCGCAGGCAAGGTCGGCAGCCTCCGGCTGCTTCGCATGTTCGAAAAATGGGGGATCAAGACCACATGGTTCATCCCCGGTCATTCCATCGAGAGCTTTTGGGACGAAATGAAGGAAGTGGCCGACGCTGGCCACGAGATCGGCATGCATGGCTACAGCCACGAGAACCCGATCGCCATGTCGCCCGAGCAGGAAGAGGCCATCTTCAACAAGTGCGTCGACCTGATCACCAAGCTTTGCGGCAAGGCGCCTCGCGGCTATGTCGCTCCCTGGTGGGAGTTCGGCTCGAAAACAAATGAGCTGTTGAAGCAGAAGGGGCTGCTCTACGACCACTCCCTGATGCACAACGACCATCACCCCTACTATGTGACGGTCGGCGACCAGTGGACGAAGATCGACTATTCCAAGCATCCATCCAACTGGATGAAGCCGTATTCGCAAGGCGAAGAGACCGATCTCATCGAGATACCGGCATCCTGGTATCTCGACGACCTGCCGCCGATGATGTTCATCAAGGCCTCGCCCAACAGCCACGGCTTCGTCAACCCGCGCGATATCGAGCAGATGTGGCGCGACCAGTTCGACTGGGTCTACGAGAACTACGACTATGCCGTGTTCCCGCTGACGATCCATCCCGACGTGTCGGGCAAGCCGCATGTGCTGAAGATGCACGAACGGCTCCATGACTACATGAAGGGCTTCGAGGGCGTGAAGTTCGTCAAGATGGAAGAGATCGCGGCCGATTTCGGCAAGCGCTTCCCGCGCAGCGGCAAGGCACGTCCGAAATCCTGAAGCGGCTTCGGCGCACTATGCCGGGACCGCCGCACGGTCTCGGCCTGGTTCGCTTGAGTGGTCAGACCGGATAGATCGGATTGATTATACTTTCTGTGTCATCTCGCCGATGGCAGCGCCCATCAATTCTGCTGGAAACAGCAGAATTTATGGCGGATTTGGTGCCTTCGCACCACTTTTCGACCATTCATTTCCGGTCAGACCAAGTGTGCTGAAAATTCAAGCTTTCTTGCAGGCTTTCTTAATTGTCATGGCGGGTAAGGCGTGCTAGCTCCAATCTTGGTCTGACCAAATAGGGAAGACTGGGGAAGAGGTGGAATGAAGGATAGAACGCACAACGTCCTTGATTTCCGATCCGTGTCCAAGCGCTACGGTGCCACGATTGCGCTTGAGGACATTTCGTTTGAAATGCGCTCCGGCGAAGTGTGCGGTCTGCTCGGCGAAAATGGCGCCGGCAAATCGACACTCGTAAAGATACTGAGTGGCGTCGTCACACCTGATACCGGCTCCATCGAATTGCGCGGCGCTCCTTTCAAGCCGCAGGGCATTGTGGACGCCCGCTCGGCCGGCATAGCAACCGCCTTCCAGGAACTCAGCCTGATCCCGACATTGTCGGTGGCAGCGAACCTGTTCCTGCCGCGCCCGGCACTCAACCGCCTTGGTCTGGTCTCGGCGCGCAACATCGAGCGCGAGGCGGGTGAGATTCTTCAAGCCCATGACGTGACGGATATCGCGCCCCGGCGGCTGGTCGAGGATCTGCCGCTCGGCATGCGCCAGAAGGTCGAGATCGTGCGTGCGCTGCGGCACCGCCCGGCGGTGCTGGTGCTCGACGAAGCGACCGCCGCGCTCTCCGACCGTGAATGGCTTTTCAAACTGGTCGATGCCGCTGTTCGTGGCGGCACGTCAGTGCTCTACATAAGCCACAAGCTCGACGAGATCCGCCGCCTGTGCCAGCGCTGCGTTATCCTGCGTAACGGCCGCAAGGTGCTGGAAAGCGATGTCGAATCCATGAGCGACGAAGCGATATTCAGCAGTATGGCCGGTCGCTCCGTGGTTGAAGCCGCGGAGAAGGCGCCGTCGGCGGTTCGCGTCGGGGCCACGCCGGCGTTGGAGGTCGGTCACCTGGTCGGCCCTGGCGTCAATGATATCAGCTTCTCGCTGGCTCCCGGCGAGATTCTTGGTGTGGCGGGTCTGGAGGGTCACGGGCAGTCCAGTCTCTTCAAGTCGCTGGTGGGCCTGTCGACGCTGCGGCAGGGCACGATCTCGGTCGGAGGCAAGGCGACATCGGTCGGCTCGCCTCGCGCGGCGCGCAGGCTCGGCATGGTGCTGGTGCCGGAGGAACGAAAGTCCGAAGGACTGTTCCACGATCTCACCACGCAGGCGAATATCTCGTTGCCGATGATAGACAAGGTGAGCCCATTCAGGCTTGTAAACAGATCTTCCGAGTTGCGGCTGGTCGAGCAGGTAACCCCGGCAGTGAACCTTTCGAAGCGGCTCCTGCCCCTCAACATCGGCGCGCTTTCGGGCGGCAACCAGCAGAAGGCGGTGCTGGCGCGGGCGCTGATAACGGGCGCGCGGTGCCTGCTGTTGTTCGATCCCACGCGCGGTGTCGATGTCGGCGCCAAGCGCAACATATACGCCATGATGCGCGCGTTCGTGCGCGATGGCGGCTCGATCCTGTTCTATTCGACTGAACTGGACGAACTCGTTCAGCTCTGTGATCGCTGCCTCGTTCTCTACCGCAATTCGATTGCCGGCGAGCTCGGTCACGACCATCTCTCACAGGACCGTATGCTGTCGCTGGCATCCGGTTATCGCGACGGGTCGCGGCAGCCTGCCGCGCCAGGGGCGTAACGATGGCATCCGATACGCTTCGCGACCGCTTGGCAATTCTGGGCAACGGAGCGGTCGCCGCCATCGGCCTGCTTGCCGTCATGTTCGCCGTCTATGCCGCGCACGAGCCTTCGGCACTCTCGCTATTCGGCATCGGCAACCTCCTCAACAACGCCATCGTACTCGCCCTCGCCGCCACGGGACTGACGCTCGTCGTGTTATGCGGCGAGCTGGACCTTTCGGGTCCCGGCGTGATCGCCATCGCGAATGTGGTGGTGGCGACGGTGAGTGGCGGCGATGCGGGCGCCCTTGGCAGCTTCGGCCTGGTTCTGTTGGTGGGCCTCATGGTCGGTGGTCTCAACGGCATACTGGTCGCCTATTTTGGACTGCAGTCGCTCGCCGTCACGCTCGGTTCGCTGATCGCATGCCAGGGCATCGCGCTCCTCATCCTTCCGGCTCCTGGCGGCGAGGTGGTGGAATCCATCGCCTATGGCATCACCGGCGACATTCTGCGCATTCCCGTGCCGGCGATCCTGTTGGTGCTGGTGCTCGTCTTTTGGTTTCTGCTCAAGCATTCGCGCATGGGCATCGCAATGTACGCGGTCGGCACGGATCAGGCGGCCGCGCGGCTCTCCGGGCTCAACATCCGCGCCACCAGGCTATTGGCTTTCGTGGCCGCCGGCCTGTTCTATGCCATAGCCGGCTTCGTTTTCAGCGCCGAGATCGGTTCGGGCGATCCACGCATCAGCGATTCCTTCTTGCTGTTCATGTTCGCGGCGGTCGCGATCGGCGGCACGTCCCTGTTCGGCGGGCGCGGCGGGGTGGTCGGCACGCTGGCCGGTGCAGGTATTTTGACGGTGCTGCAAAAAATGCTGTTCGCGCTCGGCGTGGCTGACTTTTACACCAACATCTTCAACGGACTTATCATGATCTTGGCAATCCTTTTCGGCCAAGCCTCCGCCTATTTGGCGCGCCGTTCCGCGAGAAGGGAAGCCTGATGACCGACAAGGACATTACGACCCCGGCACAGACGTCCGAGCACGGAGCGCAGAGCGCGCGCCGCGCACTTGTCTCATCGGACCTTGTGCCGGCGATCGCCGTGTTCGCCGCCACGGCGCTGCTGGTCATCGGCACGAAGATCGTCAGTCCCAATTTCGGTTCGTTCGACCAGCTCACCGCCATACTGGTTACCGCCATCTTCCTGGTGGTCGCTTCGTTCGGGCAGGGGCTGGTGATCCTTCTGGGCGGCATCGACTTGTCACTGGGCGTGGTCATCGGTGTCGGCGGCATGATGATCGCGGAACTTACGCGCGGCAGCAACGACGCGCTGCTGTACGCCATTCCGCTTACCCTCTTGTGCTGTCTTGGCATCGGTCTCATCAACGGCATCGGTGTGGCGATTGCCAAAATCCCCCCCTTCATCGTGACGCTGGCGTCCGGCATCACATTCTTCGGGGTGGCGCTGGGTTTCACCGCGGGCAATTCGCAACAATCGGTCGCTCCGGCGGTCCAACAGTTCATGAGCTCCCGCTGGCTCGGTGTACCCTATCCCGTCTATTTCATAATCGTCTTTGCGGTGTTCGCCTGGCTCTTCCAGAACAAGAGCGCGGAAGGCCGCAAGCTCTACGCCATTGGCAGCAGCCCTGGCGCGGCCAACGTGCTGGGCCTGCCGATCGCCGCGCTCACCGTCGCAGTTTATGCCATCAGCGGCCTTTGTGCCGGAATGACCGGCATCCTCTTGGCCGGCTATTCCTCGAGCGCGACGCTTGACATGGGCGATGCGCTGCTGATGCCCTCCATCGCCGCCGTCGTCATCGGCGGCGCACGGGTCACCGGTGGCTCCGGCATCTATCTCGGAACTCTTGCCGGCGCGCTCTTCCTCAGCACGTTGTCCACCGTCATCACCACGCTCAGCCTCTCGCAGGGATTCCGCGATCTCGTGCAGGGCGGGATCATCATCATCGCTTTGCTGCTCCAGCGTGGGCGGCTCAATCTGCGAAGCCGTTAGTCGGCGGTCGCTTCAAATGGGAGAAAGAACATGAAGAACGCTTCGCGTAGACTGACTTACGGCTGGGCAGCCGTGGCCGCGACGTTGCTTGGTCTGGGGACATCCAGCGCGAATGCCCAGGATACCTACAAGGTGTTCCTGAATATGAGCTACAGCGGCAACACCTGGCAGGCGAGCGCCGCCAATGGCATCAAGGCACTGGCTTCGACCCCGCCTTACGACAAGCAGGTAGAGTTCAAGACCATTATCTCCGGCACCGACGTGCAGAAGCAGATATCCGACCTCCAGAGCATGATCGCGGCAGGCGCCAACGCCATTCTTCTGTATCCGCTCTCGCCGACTGCGCTCAACCGCACCATCAAGCAGGCCTGCGATCAAGGCGTCGTGGTGTTCACCTACGACAGTACGGTTACGGAGTCCTGCGCGCACAACGTCTCCAACATCACCGCCCGCTACGGCGCCAACACGGCACAGTGGATGGTGAATCAGATGGGCGGCAAGGGAGAGCTGATCTTCAACCACGGCGTCGCCGGCACGACCGTGACCAAGACCTATGACGAACAGGCCTATGGCGTGTTCAAGAAATATCCCGACATCAAGATCGTCGGCGATTTCTATGGCAACTGGAACGACGCGACCTCGCAGGAGGAGGTTGCCAAGATCCTGGCCGCGCACCCCAACGTCGACGGCATCTGGACGGTCGACGGCACCTTTGGCTCTTTGCAGGCTGTCATCAACAGTCGTCCCGACAAGCTGGTCGTGATTGCCGGCCAGTCCAACAACGGCTATCGCCTGGCGATGGCGGATCCGGCCATGCAGGCCAAGGGCCTGAAAGGCGTCTCCTCGAGCGCGGGTCCGGCGGTTGGCGGCTACGCCTTCAAGCTCATGATGGAAGTCGTGACCGGCAAGAAGAAGCTAACCGCCAACAACATCGAATATCCGCTGCCATGGGTTGAGCCGCAGGACGTGAAGCTCTGCCAGGGCGAGACCTTCGTTGACGGCTGCAACACTTTCCCTGCCGACAAGGTGCCACCGCTCTTCATCGACACCTCCCTGAACGGCGATCTGCTGCCCGAACTCAGCTTGAAGTCGGTGCAAGATGGTACGCCCACGCCGGGCGCAACCATCAAGGATCTGCCTGACGTGATCTACGCCGACAATTTACCCGGCATCAACTGCGGCAAATGTGAGCCAACCAAGGACTGGCTGGAGCCAAACAAGGTTAAGCCGATTCCTGCCCCTTGAGTTCCTCGACAGAAGAACGCGGCATTTCCGGGGCCGCGTTCTTCTTCTGGTCGAAGCCTGCGTTAGACCAGGCAGGGGGACTTGGCATTGCCAGGCAGGGCAACCACCTACAGAGGAACTATAATGCCTGTCGGGGTCAAACGGTCTCCGAAGACGGTCATCCAAGGAGCAGATCATGTGCTCGCTATGCGGCGTTCTAGGCAGCAACGAACATTGGACCGATGCCGTGGCCCGGCCCGGCGTTTACACGCGCAACGTCGAAAACGTTGACCGGCGCCGTGAGCGCGCCAATCGCGTCAGGATTGCTAACCTCATCCTAGCCTACTTCGGCATGCGGCTGGCGGACTGGCAAGGCACGTCCTTTGTCATTTCAACGCGAACGGGCAAGACCGAGATCATCAACGATCTCGGACACCTATGGCAGGCTGCGGAGCGTCTTTCGGGCAGGACTTGCGATCCGTTGGAGGCCGATGTCATCGCAAGCTTCGAAGCCGGTCGCGATGGCTGAACTACCGCCGTTCACGCCAGTCCACCTGCTGACAGGTTTTCTCGGCTCGGGCAAAACCACGCTTCTGAAGCGGCTGCTGGATGACCCCGATCTGTCGGACGCGGCCGTGCTCATCAATGAGTTCGGCCAAGTCGGGCTCGACCACCACCTGGTGGAGCGAATTGACGAAACGATGGTGCTGCTTCAGTCCGGCTGCGTGTGCTGCACAGTGCGCGGTGAACTGGCCGACGCGATCTGCGATCTATATTCGAAGCGGGAGCGCGGCCAGATATCCCCGTTCCGGCAGGTGGTGGTCGAGAGTACGGGGCTGGCTGACCCATTTCCGGTCCTTTCGACGCTGAAATCCCATCCGATGCTGAAGCACCATTTCACCGCAGGAAACGTGGTGACCACCGTCGACGTGATGAACGGGATTGGCAACCTCGACCGATACATCGAATCCAATCGCCAGGTGGCCATTGCCGACAGGCTGGTCATGACCAAGACCGATCTCGCCGACGGCGCCGAAATCGGGCGACTTGCCGACCGGCTGAGGCGTATCAATCCGGATGCCGCGATGCTGGATGTTCGGTGCGGGTTTCGTGCGCAAGATTTGTTCGAGCAGGACACTGTGGCCCGTGCAAGCCAATTGCAGTCGCAGTCGGGTTTCTTCTGTGAGGAGGCCGCCGTATTGGCGACCGCCGACGGACAAGCGCATCAGGCGGCGATCGTATCCTGCGTCCTGATCTGGGACGAGCAAGTCGACTGGACTGCGTTCGGCCTATGGCTCACCATGCTGCTCAACAGACATGGAGAGCGCGTCCTTCGAGTAAAGGGCATCCTGAACATCGCAGGTGAAGACCGTCCGGTCGCGATCCACGGTGTGCAGCATCTCGTTCATCCTCCTGTACATATGAAGGCGTGGCCGAGCGAAGACCGCAGATCGCAGCTGGTCATCATTGCCGACGGACTCGATTTGGAACGGGTGCAGCGCTCATTCGCTGCATTCGCCTTGGCCAGCAAGCCCAAAGTCATGGCGATTGCCGGCGCGTAGTCGAAGTCAATGTCCTCCGCTTCCCGTGCCAAGTTCTTCGGCAAGGGAATTCTCGCCGGCCAGGGACTCCCCTTGGAACAAGGCCGTGGCACGCAGCTGTCACAGGCGATGCGGCCCATCGATCTATGGTGCGCCGACTACAAGGGCGAGTTTCTATGGCGAGGGGCGCAAGTATCGGGATTTCGTCTATATCTATTTTGGCGTTGGTGTCGGGGGCAGTATCATGAATGCCGGGGCGGACGGCCGCTATGCCGTCTTCAGCGAGGCGATGGCACGGACCAGCCTGGATGAATTCGGCGACAGCAACACCGTAGGCGCCAAGCTCGGCGTCAGCATGAAATGGTAGTCAACGGATAGCGGGAGATCGAGCGCGGCTTGCCTGAAACGCAAAAAGCCCCGCCGGCCGGAGCCAGCAGGGCGATCATATTGCTGAAGCCAGAAAAGGTCTAACATTGCAGCGAAGTTCTCTGCAATGTTAGGCCGCCTAGCTACTGGAGGGGAGCTTGCTCCAGATCTTCAGCGTCATCGGTGGCACCGCGGCATGCGCGAGTATATTGGTTTTGGCCTTGGCGTTGATCCCTGGCCACAGCGGCGGCAGCACCATGATTTTGATCGCGGTAATTGGGCGGCGTTAGCGGCAGTTGCGTTCCTCGTGCCTAAGGTTTTTGAACCGATCTCCCGGTAACGAACCTTCACTCGTTGGGAGATTGCAGCTGCAAAAGACGGTGAAGCCGCCGGCGCCGAACATCAAGGCATAGCCTGAAACGCCTCGAATGTTCTCAGCTTCGTTAGGGTTTACCCGATGGCATCCAGGTACTGCGTCAGGCAGGAGATCGATTGAACTGTGGACGGTGTTCGACGTGTTCACCGGCTTGCCAGCTGAAATTGAAGGACATCCATATGTCGTTCTCGAAATGGACTATGCCCACGAGATAGCCGGCATCCTCAACGCTGCCGCCCGAACGGGTGCCGGGCAAAATGCAAACTCTTCGGAAATCCAGACTGTTGATCCAGTTCGCCCGTGCATTGGCAACCGCAGGCTCAAGACCCTCAAAGGCTCACGCCTACGAGTTCATCTGCAAGGCGTGGGCGTCACAACATCACTCTATAGTATTTTGTTAGGTGAGCAGCTTTGCGAGTGCTGGCCTCGTCCGGCGACAATCGCAGCATAGGGGAGACGATTTAAACGACGTTGACGCCGATGCGATTGGCCAGGATCAGCAGGTCGGAAACGAGCTCGTTATCATTGAGGATGCTTCGGGCGGCGTCCGCAAGCAGGTCGTTCGCAGGAATGCGGTCGCCGAACAGGAGGACCGCCCGCGCTCGGTCGTCTTGGCGCGAAACCCAGCACAAGCCTTTAACCGCCGGGCACTGCTTGTGGATGGCCTCCGCCCATCTCCGCGTGCCAGGATACTGGTCCTTCTCCGTGTCGATAAGATCCATCCGACGCAATCCGAGCGACCGCAGTGCGGTCGAGCTGAGGTCGGCCAGTACCAAGTCCCGTCGGGGCGTCACCGTCGAATAGACTTGACCGGCAAATTTCGCTTGATCGAAGGTCTTCAGCCCCGGTGCGATTGGCACGTCGTGAAATACCGTCTCCATTGCGGCGCAGTCAAAGCTCGTTCCACCATACAGCGTCGGGATACTGCTACCGACCGAGTTCCCAATTGGGCTGAAGCGGGCGTTTCCCCTCACCCCCGGATTGAAGACATTGCCGCCATAGAGGTTCAGGTGGATGCGGTGAATGACTCGACCCGCCGACCAGGTCATGGTCTGGATCCGTGTGCTGAGGTCCTTCCAGGGCTCGGGCACGCTTGTGCCGACGACTAGCGGCCTCTTCGCGCGCGACCTTCTGTCAGCCATGGAGGACGCCAGCAACCTCGTCTTTGGCAGCGGCAATGACACGATCGGGCTCGCTGATGAGAAGGTCTTGCGGCCTCTTGCCTCCGAG
Organism: Mesorhizobium sp. B2-3-2; assembly: GCF_006442295.1. Classification (NCBI taxonomy): domain Bacteria; kingdom Pseudomonadati; phylum Pseudomonadota; class Alphaproteobacteria; order Hyphomicrobiales; family Phyllobacteriaceae; genus Mesorhizobium; species Mesorhizobium sp. B2-3-2. Next base: position 203,412 of record NZ_VFWA01000008.1, read on the forward strand.
AAAGCTGTTGACCGAGGCAAACCAGTAGGCGAGACCCCAGTCGTCCTTCTTTCCTCGGAAGGTGCTGAGCACCTTTGCCAAAGCCTTCACTGGCCGAAAGTCGGTCGAGGGCTCAAGGGCGTACCCCGGAAAGTAGTCGACGCCTCGATGCCGCACGGCAAAGACCTGCCCCTCCTTTTTCCATTTATTTGGCTGGGCGCTGGGATTGCTGGCGCTGAAACCGGCTACTTTGGCCACTTCGGCGGCCGTTAGCCAGTCACCGCTTTCCAGCACCGCCTTGCGCGCATCCCCCACCATGCGCGCTTCGAGGAGCATGTGATGTGGAGGAGGGACCACCGGTACCAAGGCTTCAACGATGGAATTGAAGGTCTCATCCTGGCGACGCTTGAGAATTGCACTGACAAAGGGAGCGAGCCCCGCGACCGTCTCAGCGAAGGCCTTGGCGGCGGACGCGCTGCCGTGCTCGATGGTCAGGGCAACAACCTGCTCGGCCTTAAGATGGTTAAGCCCCCTCCGGACCTGCTCTGGTGTTCCCGTAAGCGTGCCAACGCGGGAAAACTCGTCGGTCTTACTGGCAGCGACCATGTGGCCCGACTCCGTTCGGTTATCTTGGTTATCAATGTAGCACCGTAATCAAAATCATCAAGGGACGGCAACCCAGGGGCGTTCCGGCTCGTGTTGCGAAGCCCACACGCGAGGTGCGAGGTATAGACACGCATTAAAAATAAAATAGGAGGCGAGCGAAAAGGCGCGGCACTGATTGCAACGAAACGCAGGGAAGGATGAGTTAGCCACCATCAGGGCGGAGCCGCGTGTCCATCTCGGCGTCGCTTAACGCCACTACTGGCGCAAGGTCTGGCCGGCTTCCACGCCTGACCGAGTAAGCGCGCGTAATTTCTGCACCGAAGAGGAAGATCTGCGCTGAATAATAGACCCAAAGCAGCACCACCATCAGCGCGCCTGCCGCTCCGTAGGAAGTCGCTATCGCGCTGGTGCCGATATACCAGCCGATCAGCGACTTGCCGATGGTGAACAGCAACGCAGTGACCACCGACCCGACGGCAACATCGCGCCATTTGAGCGTGCGATCCGGCAAGATCACCAGAGTGCGGGCTCAGACACACGTCGCTCCTGGGGTTTAACGTATGCCAAGCCGAAACACAGACGACAAGCATCATACCCAAGGGTTACGTCCGGATTGCGATCTCTACAGGAAGCGGCGATCGGTGATTGCGCAGCGAAGCTGAAGCCCGCTCCGCAGGATGCCGGAAGGCGCGCCGATAGCGTCCGCCTTGATCCTGCACCGCCGCAAAGGCGCCCCTTGGGGTTCCTTTGCCGGCCGGCGAGCATCGCAAGGTTAGGAGTATGCGGTCGGGTCTTGAATGCCATGGCTTTAACTCAACACGAGCCCTGCCAGCAGCACGGCGATTGCGAGTGAAAAAGGGACGGCCAAAAGCCAGCGAGCTTCCAATACACTAAAGTCACGGTTCACGATGATGCTCCTTCCAGTCCCTTCAACATGAAAAGCGTCAAGGCACCTGATCGGTTCCGTTTTGATTGATTGGACACCGGATCAAGGTGGTGGCGGTTAGCACGAATCTAAGGGTAGGCGGCTGTTTAACCTCCCGTTACGCGACCGGCACTGACGAGGAACAAGCCGCACCGCTCCAAGTTTGAATCGCGTTCCATTGGAGACATCGGCTGATGCAAACCTGTAGGCTCGAAGAGATGGTTGGCGACATGGTGGTCTCCCCTCGATTCGATTAGCCAACTTCAGGGAGCATGCAGTGCCGAATTTGAGTTGGGGCTGACTGCGAACGGAGAACCCTATGAACCTCAGCGACTCGGATGCGGATAGGAATAGCATCACCCCAACCAGGCCATCTGCCGAGGGACTCGCTCCGGCACTGGCCCGGAACATTGAAGCAATTGTCGAACGAAGGAAGCAGGAGGCAAAGCAAGCCTCGATCGAGGAACGGGCGGCAGCGGCGCTTAGCGGATTCGCCGGCAGCATGATGTTCGTCTACCTTCATCTCGTCTTTTTTGGCGTGTGGATCTTCCTCAACGTTGCACCTGTTGGCCTAATTGAGCCTTGGGATCCGTCCTTGGTAATTCTGGCGATGTTCGCATCGGTGGAGGCAATCTTCCTCTCCACTTTCGTGCTGATAAACCAGAACCGGATGGCGGCTCAGGATGATGCCCGGGCAGACTTAGACCTTCAGGTGAGCCTGCTGAACGAACACGAGACCACGAAGCTGATCAAGATGGTCGAGGAAATAGCCAGACACTTGCATGTCCGCAGAGAAACAGACGACGAGTTGGCGGAGTTGAAGCGCGACGTGGCGCCTGAAGTTGTCCTCGATAAGATCGCGGAGGCAAGGGACGAGGCAAGTTCAGCTCGATCATAACCTCAGATTTCCCCAGCTCTCTCCACGATGCACTCTGGGTCGATCCAATGTTGCCACCGGCCCCTCGGGAGCCAGCCAAACCTGACCAGCTTTTCGTGCAACAGGACGCTTTCCGTCCCGGCGAGCAGCCGCAAAGAGTGACGGCGCCGCCCATCAAGTCCTGACGTTTTGACCGCGCAGCAGCAACCGGACGACTGATAGGCGCAGCCTAACATCCCGCGACCTTGCGAGGCTTCTTTGCAGGCGATTTGCGGCCAAGCCGGCTTGAATGCCGGGCACCTGATACGACGGCGGAGCAATTTCAAGGCGCGCGCGTTTACTGCGCACGTTGATCTGGAAAGGATCGCACGTGGACCGTACCGACCACCTTGCCAAGTTGCGCCGACATGTTCGCATTCTTGTGGACCTCGGCCGCCTGGCCGGTGAAGAAACGCCGGTCAGTCGCTTCCTGGATCAAGCCTGTGTGCAGGTCGCCCGAGCTGTAGAGATCAACCACGTGAAGGTGCTGCGCTACCGCCGTCGTACGGCTGACCTGTTCATGGAAGCAGGTTTCGGATGGAAGGTCGGCGTGGTCCGCATGGCGACCTTTTCTGCGGATCTGCGGTCGCCGCCTGGACGAACCTACCAGACCGGCGAGCCCTTGGCGATCTTGGACGGGGCCGCTGCGCAGCGAGATGGCGACTATGCTTTTTCCGATGTGCTCAAAGACCACGGTATCAGATCACTCGCCAACGTGCCCATCCTCATCAAGGGCGCCGCCTGGGGAGTTCTGGAGGTCGATTCAGCAACCACGCGGGATTTCGGCGAGGATACTATCGAATTCATGACGGCTGCTGCGGCCGTCATCGCTTCTACGGTGCAAAGGCCAACCCTTGATGCCAGCGATGCGCAAGCGACGGCGGCAGCTATCGTCCAAGCGCAGGAACGCGAGGTGCTGCTGCGAGAAATGCAGCACCGCGTAAAGAACAACTTCCAACTCATCCTGTCATCGATAGCCATCCAGAAACGACGGTTTGAAAGCGCCGAAGTGCACCGCGTCCTGGAACATGTCGCGAACCGCGTTAATGCCATCTCGCTTGCTCATGATCAGCTCTCACCCGGTCAAGGATTGCGAGCTGTCGATGTAGCGCGTTACCTGCGAGCACTGTGCGCATCGCTTCAGGCTCAGATGGAAAATGCCACGATCGAGATCGAGGCCGACGAGATCGAACTCGCGATTGAACGTGCGGTGCCGCTCGGTCTCATTATGAACGAGGCTGTAATGAACTCGGTCAAGCATGCCTTTGGCCCGGGCGGAGGGCATATCAATGTGAAACTCGAATCCGGCATTGGTTATGGCGAGGCGCGACTTATAGTGGCAGATGACGGGCACGGCATTCAAAGTCCCCGGCCTGGTGGGTCGGGACAAAAGCTGATCCAGGCACTAACCGGCCAGATCGGCGGCAAAGTTCAGCAGGATAGCTCTGCCAACGGCACCATCACAAAGATAGTCTTTCCTGTAATCGCCTAGGTGAGCAGGTGACGGATTGTCTGTAGGAATTGCGCTACGCGGCCGAGCAACGAGGTAGTAGTTGGGCATCCAATACCCTAGAGGCCCGACACCATGTAGCCATTGACGTCACCGGCCCTTCAGCGCCTTAGCCTCCAGCTCCAGAGTTGTGCGGTCATTGCCGTGCCTGTCGAGTAGCTCTTTCACCTGCTGCGGGTGATCCTTCTGGGCGCATCGAGAACTGTTTGGGCCTAGCATAAAATCCGGCGCGGAAGGGCCTCATCTCACATTTTCGCTGCTGCGTTTGCCTTCGCTACCTGCCGGAACTGACAGCCGAGCGGCCTACTCCCGTACTGCCGCGCGTCGTTCGCCAACTCGCAAGCAAACAAAATGGACCGCAGGATTGTCCTCCGAACGAGGACTGAGATAAGCTATTCTACCCGCCGTCAAATCCGCTCGTGCTAACGGTTCACGCAACAGTGCGATACCAAGTCCAGCCTTCGCCGCCGCCAATATAGTATCATAGTCTTCAAAACGTCGGTCGTGCCAACGGGGTCGGTAAGAAAGACGCGCCTGGCGCCATAAGTTCATGCCCGATAGCATCGTATTAGGCTCGATCCTATCATCGGGCCGCGACCATGCCACGGCGGCTCGCGGGTGCCTTCGAGCTCGTGCCAAAGCCAAACGCAAGGAAACCACGCCAAGGGACGTCGTCGGAGAGAAATGAGACGTCGTGCAAACCGTCGTACTGGATCTTAATTTGTCAGTAACATTATCACCGCGACGATGAAGGTAACGTTTGCGACAACCAAACCCAAAAAGAGCAGGACCATACTTACTTCGGTATCATCTGGCTTTTTTGATAACCGGTTCTGCTCGCAAACCACATATCCAATTCCGCGTTCAATCATCAGAGTCTCCAAATTGAGCGACTTCGAATGGTCTTGCTGCAGAAACGCTCTCCAGGAGTAACTATGGTAGTGCTTCGACCGAGAGCCGGTGTCCGCAGCGGCCAGTTGACCTGCAATAGCGGCCGTTCACGAGCCGCTACCGTTCCAAAGCTTGACCCCGCTCCCTATCTGGCGTGCTTCGGCTTGCTCGCGCTCGCCATTACGCACAACAGCTCGAAGAGGAGCGTTGCACCTGTCAACGCCGTGACGCCCGAAGGATCGAGCGGCGGCGAGACCTCGACCAGATCGGCGCCAATGATGTCGAGGCCGGCGAGGCCGCGCACCATGGCCTGGGCCTCGCGCGTCGTGATGCCGCCGATCTCGGGAGTGCCCGTGCCGGGGGCAAAGGACGGATCGAGCGCGTCGATATCGAACGAGACGTAGACGGGGGCTGCGCCGACGACGGAGCGTGCCTCGGCAATCACCGCCTCTACGCCGCGCGCCATTAATTCTTCGATGAAGATGATGCGGACGCCCGCCTGCGTGGCGAAATCATAGTTTCCAGCATCCGAGATTGACCCCCTGATGCCGATCTGGACCATTCGTTTCGGGTCGAGAAGACCTTCCTCGACCGCACGGCGAAACGGCGTGCCGTGATTGTAACGGTTGCCGAAGAACTCGTCGTAGGTATCCGAATGGGCGTCGAAATGGACAAGGCCCAGCGGCTCGTTAGCTACGGCGCGCAGAATGGGCAGACTGATTAAATGATCGCCGCCCACCGCCAGCGGCCGAGCGCCGGCGTCGCGAACTTTCGTGAAGAACTCCGTGATTGTGTCCAGCGCGTCGTGAAGATCAAGCGGGCTTACCGGTACGTCGCCGCAGTCACCGGCGCGCAATTGATCGAACGGAGAAAGTCCGGTGACGTGATGGACACGCCGCACCAAGCTGGACTGATTGCGGATCTCGCGCGGACCGTGCCGAGCGCCCGAGCGGTTGGTGGTGCCGCCGTCGAAGGGGATGCCCACAAGTGCTATGTCGACCTGGTCGGGACGGGCCATGGGAAGGCGCATGAATGTCGAGAGGCCGGCGAAGCGCGGAACCTTGCCGGAATCGAGGGGTTGGAACTCCGTATCGCTCATGATCGTGCCTTCCTTTCCGCGCATGCAGCCGTCGCATTCTGTGCGCAGCTTAAATGCCGCTGTAATTCATCCGTTCTGTCGCATGAGCATGGCGCCAAGCGTCCTGCTTCCCGCCCTTATTTGCGGCGAGGCAGAACAGCGCCTCTGCGAGCAGGCGTGCTGCGAGAATGCAGGTCGTCCCGCTGGCGGAATCGAAATCCGGCGACACTTCGACGAGATCAAAGCCAGAAAATCCGTCACGGGCCGCGATGCGGACCCCGCGAATGATCTCGCGTGAAGTCAGACCGCCGGATTCGGGGCTGTTGGTGGCCGGTGCGTAGGCCGGATCGACGCCATCTATGTCGAGGCTGATGTAGAGGCGTGCGCCGTCCGCGATCGCGATCTTCCGCGCACGTTCGGCAACAACATCAATGCCAAGGCGTTCCACTTCAGCCATCGAGAACACCGTGATTCCGAGCTGCCGATAGAGCGGCGTCCACTCCGGGAGGTTGCGCGGTCCGCGCGCCCCGATCACCACGATGCGCCGCGGATCGACCTTATCCAGTTCCGCGATGCGCAGCAGTGGGGATGCGCGCGTCAGGCGATCGCCGGCGAAGGATTCACTGAGATCGAGATGGGTGTCGAAGACGATTAACCCGACTGGCGCGTCGCCGGCCTCGGCCACGGCGCGTACAGCCGGATAGCTGATGCCGTGGTCCCCGCCGATCGTCACCGGGATCGCCCCCGTGGACTGAATCGCGCCAAGCCGGGCTCCGAGACGAGCATAGCTTTCGGCGTTGTCCCCCGGCACCACATCGATATCACCGGCGTCGGCCACAGCGATATGGCTTGAAAGGTCCATGTCCCAATCGAAAGAGTAGGTGCCATACAGGAGGGAGTACTTGCGGATTTCCTGGGGCGCGCGCCGCGTCGCGCCGCCGCGGAAGGTGGCAAGCCCGTCATAGGGCATGCCGACCACAACGGCATCGGCGACGAAAGAAGCCAGGTCGCGGACATGAGGAAAGGCCATGAACGGCGGAACGTCGCCATAGATGCGCGGAACGCCGAGTGGGCTGAGGGCTTCGCTCATGGCCGTGCTCCTTCTGCACTTGTCCCGGTTCCCGGCCCATCGTTCTGGAAGAGCATGTTGCGAGACCTCCAGGTATCGAGGAATTCCCGCAGGCGCGGACTCTGCGGCGCACTGAAAAGTCTTGCAGGCGGCCCCTGCTCGACCACTTTGCCCTGGTCCATGAACACGACGCGATCGGCCACCTGGGCTGCAAAACCCATTTCATGGGTAACGACGACCATGGTGATGCCTTCCTGGGCCAATTGCTTCATGGTGTCGAGGACCTCGCCGACAAGTTGCGGATCGAGCGCCGATGTCGGCTCATCGAAAAGGATGACATGCGGTTCCATGGCGAGCGCGCGCGCGATACCGACGCGCTGTTGCTGACCGCCGGAGAGTTGGGAAGGATACCGCTCCGCAAAGCTCCTCAGGCCCACTTTGGCGAGCGCATGCAGGCCCTGTTCCCGAGCCTTGGCTGCGCGAATGCGCTTGGTCAGGCGTGGCCCGAGTGTGACATTGTCCAGCACCGTCATGTGCGGCCACAGGTTGAAATGCTGGAACACCATACCGACGTTGCGGCGCACCGCGGCGATATTCTGTTCGCTTTCACGCACCAGCGCAGTCCCGGTACGACGGTAGCCGAGCAGGCGTCCTTCGATCTCGACCTCGCCACTGGTGTAATCCTCCAAGAAGGAAGTACAGCGCAGCAGCGTACTCTTGCCGGAGCCGGACGGTCCGATGATGCAGACGACCTCCGAGGGGTTGATGTCCAGCGAGATGCCCGACAACGCCTGGAACTTGCCGAAATCCTTCGTCAGGTCCCGGATCCCGATAATCGGTTGAGGGGATAGGGTGGCCATCGCGTCTGTCCGATCGTTCGTTGAGTTGCCAGGCTGGGATCGTTAGAACTTCACGCGCCGCTCGACGAGCTTGCCGAGCTGGGCGACGGCTTCAACCAGCAGCCAATACAACACCGCGGCTGCGACATAGGGCTGGATGACCGCATAGGTCTCATTGACGAACTGGGTCGTATTCTTCGTCAATTCCGCCACAGTGATAATCGACAGCACCGCCGATTCCTTTATGAGGATGATGATCTGGTTCACGATAGCCGGCGTGATCAGCACTAACATCTGCGGCAACTTGATATGGCGGATGATCTGCGTGCCAGTGAGGCCGGCGATGCGGGCCGCCTCGATCTGACCCTTGGGGATCGACTGGAAACCGGATCGGAAAATTTCAGCGAAATATGCGCCGCCATAGAAGCCGAGTCCGAGCACACCGACCGTCTGCGCTCCCAGTCTGAGACCGATGCTCGGTCCGCCGTAGTAGAGCACGAACAGAAGGATCAGGATCGGCAGGCCGCGCATAAACTCGACATAAACGCGAACCGCCCAGCGCAGCGGCTCGAACGCTATGCCGTCGAGACAGGCAAGGACAAGACCGACCACAATCCCGAGTACCGTCGCCAGCGCACAAATCCAGGCTGTGGTGACCAGTCCGGCCAACATCAAAGGTGCATATTGGACCCAAAGATCGAGGAACTGTGTCATGGGCTCAGCCTCCCCGCGCCAGTCGCCGCTCTGCCGAGCGACCAGCAAGCGAAAGGAGGAAATTAATAACGATATAGATGATCCCGGCGGTGATGTAGGTTTCAAACGGCCGATAGGTCGTCGCCACGATCTGCTGGCTTACCCGCATCAACTCGGTCACCGCGATGACCGAAACCAGCGACGAGTTCTTCAGGATGCTGACAGTCTCATTGACGAGCGAAGGGATGACCAGCCTGAGCATCTGCGGCACCAGGATGGTACGGCGCGCGGCCCATTTTCGGATCCCGACCATGCGGGCGGCTTCCATCTGTCCCGGCGGAATGGCCAGGAGCCCGCCGCGGAATATCTCGGCCTGGAAGGCGATGGTGTTCAGCGTCAGGGCGACGATGGCGGCCAGGATGGGCGGCACGTTGATGCCGACCAGCGGGAGCAGGTAATAGATGATCAGCAACTGCACGAGGATCGGCGTGCCGCGCCAGACGCTTTGATAGGCGCGTGAGAACCGGCTCACCCATCTGTTGGACGACGACACACCGAAGCAAAGGACCAGTCCCAACGGCATGCCGAGGATGATGGCGATCCCGGAGACCAGGACGGTCATGCCGGCGCCCCACAGCATCACGCGCAGGTTGTCTTGGATAAGGGCAAGCGTGGTCAACGGCTTCACCTAGAGACGTACCAGAGAGCTGGACGGGATGTGGGGGAGACGCCTCCTCAATCCTTCGGTACAGGCAAGGCGTCGGTCGGCAGCTTCATGGTGAAGCCGAACCATTTCTCCTGCAGCTTGGCCATCGTTCCGTCGGCGGCCAGCTTTCGGAACTGGTCGTCGAAGAAGTCGGCCAGCGACTTGCTGTCGTCGTCCTTCCGGAAGGCCCAGCTGAAGTAGGTCGGCGCTCCGAATGTCGTCTTCACGGTCTCGAACGCGTCGCCACGCTGCGTTTGCAGATAGAGCAAGTTCGGCAGCGAATTGACCACCGCGTCGGTGCGTCCGGCTGCCAGATCGGCATAGGCCTCGTTGAAGTCCACATAGGTCTGGATGTTCGTGATCGGCGCCAAGCCCTTTGACTTGAGCTGTTCGGATAAGGCCTCGGTGGCTTTCAGCTGGGCGGAGCCGGCTTGGGTACCGACGCTTTTTCCGCTGAGGTCGTCGGGTGTCTTGAGCGAGGAATCGCCTTTGCGTTTGACGTAAGTGAAGGATGCATCGGCGATCGGCAGGGACAGGCGGTAGGTATCGTACCGCTGCTTGTTGACGGTCACCGACGTTATGATGGCGTCGAACTTCTCAGTCTGAAGCCCCGGCAACAGACCTTGGAACGGCAGGTCAAGCCGGTCTATCTTGACACCGGGAAGGGCTTTCATGACCTCGTTGAACAGGTCCACGCCGTAGCCGACAATGCTGCCGTTCTCGACGTATTCGAACGGCGGATACCTGGCTTCGGAAGCGATCACGATCTGCCCCTTCTCCTTGATCCGGTCAAGAAGGTCGGCCGCCGGGGCCCCGCTAGCCGCCACAAGCGACAGCGAAGCAACAAGCAATGCAGGCAAGTACGATTTCAAAACAGACCGCATGAATTCCTCCCGTTCCTGCGTCGCGACATGCAATGGAACCACAGCCCTGCCGCTTCCCGATCACAGGGCCCTTTTCCCCCACGGTCATGGGCCAAAAAGGATTACTCCGTCGGCAGCTTGTGGCCAATTTGGCGCCGCTACGCCTAGCCCAGCATGTCAGGATTGACTCTCTAATAAATATGGAAGGAATAGACTATACATCGAGATTCACGATATGAACTCTGTTAGCCGAGTGGCATGGCGATTTAGAGGATTTTCCAGATGCGCATGTCCGCCTCCGATATTAGGGCAGTGCGGGTTTTCCGGTCGGTCGTTGAGCACGGCGGTTTCAGCGGAGCGCAGCTTGCGCTGGCAATGAGCCAGTCGACCATCAGTTTCCAGATTACCGCGCTGGAGCAGCGGCTGGGCTTTTCCCTGTGCCAACGCGGCCGTCGCGGCTTCGAACTGACCGACAGAGGCCGGGCCGTTTACGATTACTCCCATTCACTGACATCGGCCCTTTCCTCGTTCGAGCAGCAATTGGGCGAGCTTCGCCTGCGCGCAACCGGCACCCTGCGCATTGGCATCGTCGATTCGACCGTTACAGATTCGGTGCTTGGCATCGACGACGTGATCGATCAGTTCGTCAGGAAAGCCAGCGAGGTCGATCTGCGCGTCACGATCGGCTCACCTGAGCAGCTCATCGCCGACATTGCCAAGGATGGCATCGATTGCGCGATTTCTCCGCGCATCAAACTGCTGCCGGGTTATTCGCAAACCGAATTCCATCATGAGATGAACTCGTTATATTGCAGCGAACGACATCCGCTGTTCCCGAAGAAAATCGTGACGAAAGCGGACGTCGAGGCCGCCGTTGTCGTGGTGCGACCCTACGCGAACAAAACAGAACTGCAGCACATTCCGAACGCCAAGGTGGGAGCCTACGCCTCGAACATCGAAGCGCAGGCCATGTATATCCTGAGTGGCCATTATATCGGCTACCTGCCTGATCACATGGCGTCCATCTTCAGGGAGAAGAATCGACTGAAGGCGCTGCTGATCCCCGAAGCGCAGATACGGTCGCCATTCGTCATTATCTCGCCGAAACACAAGAAAGCTTCGCTGTCTCAACGCATCTTCCTGCAGGAACTGCGCAAGAGGATAGCGGCCGGGGAATCCACCCAAGCGAAACCCGCAGTGGCGTCAAAGAAGGATAAGACTTAATGGCCGGATGCCTGGCTATGGCCGGCCGGCCCGTCTATGCGAAAATGCGTGTCTGTGGGCACACAGGCCGCCCCGTTCACCGGAACGAGGTCCTGGGGGCAGGCCGAGAACGCGATCACGAGGTCCATTTCCGCACGCAGGCTGACGTAGGAGCCGGGCGTGGAGACTGGCGTGTCGAAGGAGATCGAACCTTTGCCGTCGATCGGAATGTTCATAAACAGGTTGAGCGGTGACGGCGTTTTCGAATGCGCAAGCCCGAGTGCCGCAAGAGCCCCGGCTAGGTTGTCCGTGCAGTTGTCGTGGTGGCCAACGTGTCCGAGCTGCTCATAGCGATAGCGGTCGCAGGCAGCGATCAGCGTATCGTGTACGCCGCCTGAGGTGTCCTCCAGGATGGTTAGCATCGGACGCCGCTTGTTGCTGAGCAGCGTGTCGCCCGCACGGGGATTAACCTTTAGCATCGCGCCGCGGCTATGCTCCATCGACATGAATTCCGCCATGTCGTCGGCGCGAAAGGCCCAGGTGTCCACCACTTGGCTGCCGTGGGTGTTGATGACGGTTACGACCTGCCCCTGCATGACGCCTGCCGCAACGCCCTTGCGTGCGGGAATCAAATGAGTTCGGCCCCTATGGTCCCTGCTTTGCATCTGCCGCCCTTTCTTTCAGCGCCTCGGGGCTTCGCGTTCCGCGAATATATAGCCAAGGAAGTTCAACAGAACCTGTGCCGCCAGGAAGCCGGTGATCCCAGAGGGATCATAGGCCGGGGCGACCTCAACCAGATCGATGCCGACGACATCGCCTTGTTTCACCAAGCCTTGGAGAATCTCCATGACTTCATAGTACAGGAAACCTCCGTGGCTGGGAGTTCCTGTGCCGGGTGCGATGGATGGATCGAAGCCGTCGATGTCGATCGTCACATAATAGCGGACTCCCGCGGGAATGGTCGCTAGCACGCCCTCGGCGCCGAGCCTGCGCGCCTGACGGACGGAAAGGATGGTTGAGCCGCGTTTCCGCGCGTCCTCATAGCCCTCCCGTGCCGTCGAGGAGACGTTGCGGATGCCGATCTGGCTGAGGCCGCTGACATATGGCTGCTCCGATGCGCGACGCATGGGATTGCCGTGCCCTTCGCGCACCCCATGGCGCACGTCGACAAAATCGAGATGCGCGTCGATCTGCACGATGTGGATCGGACCATGATCGCTGAATGCCCTGATGCATGGAATGTTGATGGCGTGGTCACCACCCAGCACGACCGGCAGGGCGCCTCTCTCGAGTATCTTGCGGACTGCCTTTTCCGCATTCGCGTGACTGGCTGCGGTATCGGTGTGCACCATGTCAGCATCGCCAACGTCGACTATTCGGACCTTGTCGAGCGCTAGGTAGATCTTGTCGTCCTCATGATCGTAAGCGCCGCCATGACCGAAGGAAAAAAGCGTCGAGGCCTCGCGGATCGCTCGCGGCCCAAAACGCGCGCCGGAGCGGTATTGGGTGCCCATGTCGAATGGGACGCCCAGGATCGCGACATCTGCGTCGATCTCATCCCAATCGAGGCAGACGGGTCGCTTGCCAAACGTGCTTAGCCCTACGAAGGGAAGGTCGAGCCGTCCGCTATTATAACCGTGGTCAGACATTAAAACTCTCCGGACCTATATGGAGCCGTCACGACAAGGATGGGAGCGCGACAGCTAGCCATCTGCCGATGCGTGGCTAGCACGCGCGAGCTACTTCTTTCCATCACGAGTGTTGGGCGTTCATATCGCTTTATTCGAAGATTGAGCGATGGAAGGTTCCCGTGTGTCGGGGCCGACAACGCGCCCATTCTGATGGAGCGCATGCTCAAGGGCAGGATCGAGCCGGGGGTAAGGTCTTTTGATCTCAAGCCGCCGCTGGCCGAGCTTGCGGAAGGCTAGGCCGTGAACTCATAAATTGGGGAGACCGGGATCGGTGGGAAACGGACGCCGACTCCTGTACTGAGCGGCTTGGACAGGCGCCAATGGTCGCCAAGGTCTGACGATCCTTATTTCAACCGCACTCAGTCGCGGTAGCGCAGCGTTTCCAGTACGAGTGCGAAAGCCGGCGAGAGTTGGCGCCGGCTTGGATAATACAGGTGATATCCCGGCCGGACGGGGCACCAGTCCTCAAGAACACGCACTAGGCGACCCTCTTCAAGAGGGTAGGCCACCAGATCCTCGGGCAGATAGGCGAGCCCGAATCCCTCAAGGCTGGCCTGACGGATCATCGCGAGGGTGTTGAACGCGGCGTGTCCTTGAACGCGCACCTTCAACTCCCGCCCCTGCTTGCGAAACTCCCACGGTGCAAAGCCGCCTGTGGGCAGTCGCAGGGGTATGCACGCGTGATCGGCAAGGTCTTCAGGAGTGACCGGACGGGAGCGGCTTACGAAGTATGAAGGCGCTACAACAACCCCCATGCGGAAGTCTGGCCCAATCCGCGCCGAGATCATGTCCTTGTCCACCTGTTCGCCAAGCCGTACACCCGCGTCGAAGCGATCGGCCGCAATGTCTGCTAAGCCGTAGTCATGGATAATCTCGACCCTGATGTCGGGATAGTCGCGCATGAGCCCGACCATGGCAGGCCAGATGATGGTCTCGCCGGCATGCTCCACGGTGGTGATCCGGACTGTGCCGGCCGGCTTGTCGCGCAGGGCGCTGAGGGCGGCAATCTCGCTTGCAATCTCATCGAAGTTGGGAGCGATGCTTCGAAACAGGCGATCCCCCGCTTCGGTGAGCGAAACGCTGCGGGTCGTGCGGGTCAGCAGCCTAACGCCGAGGCGCTCTTCCATCGTGCGGATCGAATAGCTCAGAGCCGACTGCGACAGGCCGAGCTTGGCGGCCGCCTTGGTGAAGCTGCGCTCGCGGGCGACGGCGATGAAGGTCAGGAAGTCATCCAGACTGTCGCGACGCATTCATCAATCCCATTTCTAAGCCCATGCAGATTATACCATCTAATTGCATGCCGCTAAAGGAGCTAACTTCCTGACTCAAGGCCAGACGGTCCACCGGAGCAACTCTCCGCCCAATGCCTACCGTCCAACTGGCCCACTGAAGGAGAACAAAATGAAGAAGGTAATCGTCGGCGCGCTCGCCGCCCTCACCATGGTCGTGAGCCCGGCCGCCTTTGCTCAGGAACCGACGGGCGCCGCCCCCCGCGCCTACATGATCGGCAGCTATGACATCAAGGATCAGGCGGTGTTTCAGCAGTACATCGAAGCCGCCTCGCCGCTCGTCACCAAGTATGGCGGCCGCGTGATCGTCTACAATCCCAATGTCACTGCCATCGAAGGAAGCTCGAGATCGGTGATCGCCGTCGCCGAGTTCCCGAGCCTTGCTGACGCCCAGCGCTACTACGACTCGCCGGAATACACGGCGGCCCGGCAGTTTTTCACCAAGTCGACCGAAGGATTTCGCATCATCACCGAAGGCGCCGGCCTTCCGCAGTGACGCAGTCCGCTGGCGGATGGATACCAGCATGGCGTCAGTCCCTGCTGGCCATCGCGTCCGAATTCGAGGCCGAGCTGCGGCCTAGAGAACAGGAGCCCAATATGAGTGTTTGGTTCATCACCGGCGCAGGCCGGGGCCTCGGTGTGGATATCGCCAAGGCCGCATTGGCGGCGGGCCACAAGGTGGTGGCAACCGGCCGCAACACGGAAAAGGTCGCAAGGGCCGTGGGAAAGTCCGAGAACCTCCTTATTGTCAAGCTGGACGTGACGAGCGCGGCCGACGCCGAAGCCGCTGCCCATGCCACGCTTGACCGGTTTGGCCGCATCGACGTGCTGGTCAACAATGCGGCGAGTTTCTTTGCCGGGTACTTCGAAGAGTTGACCGCCGAACAGATGCAACTGCAGCTCAGCACCAGCCTCGTCGGTCCCATGAACGTGACGCGGGCCTTTCTGCCAGCGATGCGCAAGCAGCGGTCGGGCAGGGTCATTTCGATCTCCTCGACGGCCGGGCTAATGGGTTTCGAGTTCTGCACGGCCTATTCAGCCTCGAAGTTCGGCCTCGACGGCTGGATGGAGGCGCTGCAGACCGAAGTCGTGCCGTTCGGCATCGAGACGATGATCGTGAACCCGGGCTTCTTCCGCACCGAGCTTCTCACGGAAGAGTCGACCAACTATGCCGCGCCCTCCGTTGAGGACTACCATGAGCGGCGGACGGCGCAGATCGCCTTCTGGCGTTCTCAGAACGGCAAGCAGGGGGGTGATCCCGCCAAGCTTGCGCGCGCCCTAATCACGCTCACGGCTGAGGACGTGCTGCCCCAGCGTTTCCTTGCCGGTGCCGACGCCATTGCCACGGCAGAGCAGAAGATTGCCATTCTGCAGCAGCAGATCGATGCCTATCGCGAGCTCTCGAGTTCCCTTGCCATCGACGAGGGTGCTGGCGGCTGAAACCCAATGGCACTGCAATTCCGAGGTGAAGACTTCGTGGCTGCGGCACTCCCAAAACGGCCACCTGTGAATTGATCAAATACGTCCGCTAAGAGGTCGATTGTCGACTGGCGGCTTTCCTATTGCAGCGGAATCTGTTTCCAGACTCTGCATGAGCCGATATGACCTGACCGACTTCGAATGGCACGTGATCGAACCACTTTTGCCCAAAAGGCCACGAGGGGTGCCGCGTGTCGATGATCGGCGCGTGCTAAACGGCATCTTCTGGCTGCTGCGATCCGGTGCGCCTTGGCGGGATCTACCAGAGCGGTACGGTCCACGCACCACCTGTTACAATCGCTTCGTCCGATGGCGGAAAGCAGGTGTGTGGGACCGCCTCGTGGACGCTATCACCAAAGGCCATGGGCGAAGCTGCCCTGGGTCATGAACTTGACTTGGATTTCCGGTCGTTGCCGCCAGCAACTGGCCGATCGAATTGCCGGGAGCGATCTTGTACAGCCCTTGAGACCAAGGGTTTGAGAAACAGGCCAGAAAGGGCTGGCGGACCGGCGATGGTGCCGCGCATCTTCCCGTGCGCGGTCTGCTGCCGGCTCTGCCTGTCGTCCGCGGCCAAGAGGGTTACGGAACCGGCCCAATGATGGATGGGGCAGATAAGTTAGTAATATCAGACAGTTACGGGAGAACCTGTGCAAGAATGGCACACGAAAGTTCTGCTTCTCTTCTTTTTTCGTTCCCACGACGGAGCCGCCGAAGCCCTATTCGGTCGCTCTTTTTGCCGACGATACTGTCCGTCCTATTGCGGACGTTCGCTGCAATATCCGTGCCCCGGTCCCTCAGCGCGGCCGTCCAGGTTCGCGCAAAGGAGCGGACCGCAGCCTTGGTCGCGCTGTAGGTCGTGTAGCCGGGGAAGCTCATGAACGCGGGGATAGAGCTGACCAATAATGATGGATCCGGCATTCGTCATTTAGCGGCAACGCCTTGTGGCAGGCGTTCAGCAGGCCGCGTACGTTGATAGCTCTCGGCATTGACCGGGCCAAACATTCAATCTCGACGACGCCCGCGGACGCCACGAGAATGTCAAGCCGGCGCTTGCTGCCTTGAACGGCGGTTGCGTTGCGGCCGATAAGCGCCGCATTACAGTGGCCTCCATGTCGGGCAAGTGGCCGCCTTACCGGCTCTTGTTAGCGCGTAGGCGCGCGATAGTTTTTGTGGGGAAGGGACTTCGATCAAAGGAGCCGACGATGGAACACCAAACTCTAAGCCAACTGCAGACAATTGCAGAAGTAGAACCCCTGTCGACATACCCGATCATGACCCGGCAACAGCGCATTGAGCGCTGGGCAGAGTTGCTGGAACAACATCCCGAGCGACGCCTGAGAGCCCTTGCCGGCACTGAGTATCTGAAGCGGGAAGCCCGCGACGCAGCACGCGGTGAGGGCTCGCCAATTACAGTGGCCTTCGAGGACCCGCTACTGCGTGCGTTAGGCCTGAAGGATGACACCTATGGGGAAGCAAAGCGCTTCTTCGAACTGTCTGACGGTGAGTTGCATGACATCGTCTGCAGTTGCCACGTCGGAACCACGTTCAGAGGGCAGTGGGCTGCCGCTAGAGTCCGCCGGTCGATCGGAGGGAACAGGTTTCTTAAGTGGCTTAGAGGGAGAATGTGGCACTGAGGTCGCCAAGGACGGCGATTGAAGCTCGTTTCAAGCGAGGTGGCCGTGGTGACGACGGGGGTCGGCGCCTGTCCCAAAGGTTGTGACGGCGGCAGACGGGTGGGACGCTCCTCGGTCCCGGTTCACTCGAGGTGCGTTCCAGGCAAGGCTGCAATACCCCAGGGGCAGGATTTCTGGATTCCTATTTGCGGCTAGCATCACCACGTAAAGACGTCGATCGTTCGATCATCTGATGCGCTAACCTCGGCGGCGCCGCCTGGCCTCTATGGCAACAAAAGTGACTGGCGAAAATCCCAGGCGTCCACGCCGACGTCGTGCTGGCGCGTCATTGGCTTCAGCCGGCCATCAGAATGGCCGTGCAGGTTTATCGATTTCTTGCCGATCTGGTTCCAGGTGCGGAACGGGTAGTGGCAAAGAACCAAGAAACGGCCCTCGACAGTTAGCTCCTTGTAGTGTTGCACGCTAGCCCAAGCCGAAGCGCGGAGCGTTACCACGCCGTCGTTGTTGCCGATGATCAGGTGCTTGGTGCCGTGGAGGCACGACACCAGCGAAGACACTGTCTCGGCCGATCCCTTGGCGAAGTCGCCGAGGTGCCAAACCTCGTCATTTGGAGCAACAGTCTCGTTCCAAAGTTCAGTCAGTGCCTGGTCATGTGCCGCCAATGAACCGAAGGGGCGAGGGTCGAGCCGCAGAATGCGGGGATCGTTGAAATGCGTGTCGGAGGTGAAGAAGATCATGCGCCGCCGCTGGCTGAGCCGAGCGCTCGACGATCGCTTCTAAGTTCGGTGGCCGGAGCGCCTTTGGGTCCATCATCGATCGATCCTGATTTAGGCTTCCCTGAACATCTTGAGTGCCTCTTCTTTGGTGAGGCCGCACTTGCGCGCAAAGTAGAGGCTTCGATCGCTTTTTCATGATCCGCCGTGGCTTCTGTGTGCCGTTTGGGCTTTTTACCTGTTTTTCTCTGTCACCTTTGATGCCACCGAACCATCACCGTGCCGGGTTGTTCCCATCCATCGGATCTGCTGACCTGCCAAGCGCGGCAGCCTAATGTCGCCGACAAAACGAGATCCCGAGACCTGTAGCAGGCATCAGGTTGGTCGTTTCTATATGGCCCATCTAGGAGGCACAGTTGGAGCTCTAAAGTTGCCGAACGCGTTGCAGACGGTTGCTTTTGGCTACGAGCGGGACGCGGCCTGGATCTTCTGCCGAAAGGCGGCTCGCGCTCGCGGAGAACCATGTAACGCGCTTGTTGAATCGTAGTCTGAAGACCAAACCTCGATCACCTCGTGCGCCCGACGGTAGTAGGACAGCGAGGTTTCGTAGGTGATCAGCCAGCCCGAATTGCACACCCATTCGCGCTTCCGGAAGTCAGCGCTATCGAACGGCACCCAGTGGCCCCTGCGCGTGGTTACGGTGAACGCTACTTCAACAGCCCTGAGTTCCGATATGGTATTCCGGTTCCATCCGCGAGATTTCCCGCCCATGGCTGGCCGGCAGACACGCTGGGTGGCTCCCGCTGAAGCCTTGCCTCTATCTTGCAGCCATGGCGATCCGGAACCTCGATCCATGTGGAGAGTTGTCCAGCAGCCCAGCGGAGATCCAAGCCATGGCGCCACCAGAGGCCAATCGCGGCGCCGCCGCGCAGCCGAAACGCTTTGGCAAGCGGCAACCCCATCACCGGCACGGCACAAGGCCTCCGGAGCAGGATTATCTATCGACGGGCTTCCAACGATATGAAGGACGTGGCCCATGAACGTCGCCAACCTGCAATTGGAAGGTTTGCTTATGGCGGTCGCGGCCGTCAATAACGCCTTGGTCCGCAGAGGCCTTCTCTCTGTCGATGATATCGGCACGGCGTTGAAAAACGCGGAAGCCTCGTTCACGGTTGAGGAGCGCCTCTTCGAGGACATGTCGCCGGCTAACCGCGACGCAGTGTGTTTCCATTTGCGTCTTTTGCGGCTGGCTAACACCAAGCAGTTCGAAGCGAGTGTGCCACCGTTTTCCGAGCTGGCCAGGCAGGTGGGGATCACCAAGCAGCCTAACAACGACCAGATGTGAGGGAGGAAGGTCGACCTGCGCGGCTGGCCTCGAAAGACTTGATGAACGATGACCCTGTAGATTCGCTCGCCAACGCAATTCGCCATCGCAGCGCAATTCTGTTTGTTGGGGCAGGGGTGTCGATCAGTGTTGGACTACCCTCCTGGGAGAAGCTGATAGAGCGAATGGCAAAGGAGCTCGGCGTCGACGACGAATTTTCCACGCGGCGCGATCGTTTTCAAACCTTGGCCGAGTACTATCGGATCAAGCATGGCAGCATCGGGCCACTTCGCAGTTGGATGGACAGAAACTGGTCCGTCCCCAAGGACCGGATCGAGAAATCCGAGTTGCATCGTCTCATCGTGAGGCTCGACTTCCCTGTCATCTACACAACTAATTATGACCGGAACCTAGAACTGGCTTATGAGATATACGGCCGGGACTACGTGAAAGTGGCCAATGCACGCGATGTAGCGCAGGCCCGCCGAGGCGTTACCCACATCGTCAAGTTCCATGGTGATTTCGACGAGGATTCGTCCCTCGTCCTCACCGAAACGGACTACCTCGATCGCCTGTCCTTCAATTCTCCGCTGGACGTGCGTTTTCGCTCGGATGCACTCGGCAGCACGATCCTCTTCATTGGCTATAGCCTTTCCGACCCAAACATTCGGTTGCTGTTGCACCGTCTCTGGCAGACGTGGCATCGGTCCGGCTATGAGAAAGATCGCCCGCCCTCGTTCATCCTCATGACCAGCCGAAACCCTGTGGAGGAGGCCGTTCTTGGGCGTTGGGGCATTTCGGTCGTCGGCGGCGAAATCGACGAGCCGCAAGCTGCTTTGATGGACTTCCTCAGCCGGCTGGCGGAGATGGTTGGGGATGGGGAACTGTCGCAAAACAGCGAGCAATAGGAACAATCGAAGTAAACGGCAGTTCGGCGGGCTCTCAAGGAACGGTCCCATGGCAGAGAATTCCGTCCGGAATTTCAATGTTCAATTCCGGCCCTCAACATCTTGCCGCACATGACGTGCTTCGCCTGGCTCTTGAGCTAGATGGAGATGTCCTTGGCTCGACCTGCATGTCGGGATGATGAATCGCGGCACGGAGAAACTGACGAAAACTGCCTTTACTTCGAAGTGCCTTTGACACCGGTAACGCCTCGACCTCAATGCGCGTTGTGCCGAGCTCGGCGCAACGCGCGATCTCTTATTCGACAAATGACTCTACCGACCGATCAACGCTTGGCGTTCTCACTCTCGGAGTCGGTCCGCGCGAGGAATTGTTCGGTTGTCGCTGGAATATGGCTTTTCAGCCAGTCCGCCATCGCGACTTCCTCACGCAGGTTCTCGTCGCAGACCTGGGCGACCTCTGCTTCACCTAGCGATTTAGCAGCGGCGATAAGGATTGTGTAGGAGGCGATTTCCATGTGCTCGAACGTGTAGCTTGCAAGCGATCCTTTCATCACTTCGTCACCGGCGAAGACCCCACTGAGCGACTGCGCCATTGCCGTCAGCTTGCCGCCGGCATCCTTCAATGTGGAAGATCCTTGTCCGATGCGGTCGAGACAAGTTTCCAGCCGAGCAGCCTGCTGCCTGGTCTCCTGGACGTGCTGGCGAATCCGGTCGCTGAGCTCAGGATAGTTCTCAATTCGGTTCAGCTGCCCATTCAACATGGTCTCGGCCTGCTCCTCCATAGCGTGAGCATCCCTAAGCCATTGCACAAGCCATTCGCGCGATTCTGACATTTTTCATTCTCCTTCACGGGTCGGCCAGAACTTTCAAAGGGAGATATTGTTCCTCATCGGTTGAGCTGCGGACTCGGCCTGTATCGCCAGCCTTTTGCTGGTCGCGCTGGATTCAGGCTCCTGGACCTCGGGCGATGGGCCATTGCCGCGGCGCTGAAACGGTTCTGCGGAATGACCGAAGCTGCTGCCGTCACCGCGTTCGGCGATGGGTATCTCTACGAGTTTCGTGTCGGCTCGTATTCTGCTGCCACGCTGCCATGTCTCAGGCTAAGCTCTGTTTGCCCGAGCTGTCTGGCATTTACCGTTGTCTTGCGAAAACAGCCCGTTGGCTCAGCGAGGCCCCAGGTTCACCAGCGGAGATCTTGTTTGCACGCACGAGTTGCAATGGAACGTCACGGCGTTTGTCAGGTTGGTAATGGAATTCGCTGCCAAGGAAACGAGCCATGACTTCTTCAGACAACTCTTCAGTTGGCATATCACCCCGCCCCCGCCAAAGCAGGCGACACCTTCACCGGCCGCAGAGAACACCTCTGGAGCAGGTCCTGCGGTCGCCGAGCGTTCGAAAGACGCCAAGGCGCCCAGGGGCGGTCGTCAGCCTGGGGCTTATGTCAAGGATTAGACGGCCGTGCGTTTAGTTTCGGCTGGCCGCTACAGTCGAAGCGACGAGGAGGTTCTTATGCAGATGATGGAAATTGTCGTCAGCCGAGACCGGGCTCCGGTCGTGGAATTCCGCAGGGAGGGCGAGTGTGTTACAGCACCCTGCAGGCCGGGCATAGTCTTCCCGACGACGAACTCATCGCAAACGCCAAGGCTATGATGATTCAGGTCGCTCAGTTCGGGATGGACCAGATCAAAAGCGCAGTCACTTCTGATGGGTCGCCAACCGATGAGGTTATACAAGCCGAACTGTCGGGATAGAATAGCTTCGCAGGGTTACAAGGCACCAGTCGATCGGCGGACGTGCAGTCATCAGCCAGAAAAAGGCGAGAACGGATCGCGGGCAATAGTTCGAGCAGCACAATCGTGGTCCGCGTTCAGGCACGCAGATCGACGCACCCTCCAAAACAGCGACACCGGTGATCCCGAGAAGCCGAGCGTGGGACGATCATGCGCTGCGTTGTCCGGGCGGCTGATCGGCTTTTTCTAAAGCTCGGGAACAAAGCTGGCGCACACTGGTTGGGGCCAAATTCAACGCTGTGGGGAGGAGATATGTCGCGTATCTTCAATCTTGGTTTGTCAGTCCTGCTTGGGGCTGCGACGTTCGCGCTCAATGTTGCTTCGGACCCGCTGCCGCCGGATTTGACGTATCGTCCATTGCCAAGCTTGCCTTTTTCCGCGGTCAAGGAGACTGACGAAGCGCAAAAACCGGCAGTGACACAACGGCAACGCGGCCTGCTTGAGAGACGTTACGATCTGGCTGACCGGCCGATGCGGGGCGTCATGATGTCGGGTGGGCGCAAAGCTGTACAAGAAGGCTCGCGAGTGAAACTGCCGGCAGGCGAAACCTGGAGCAACCTGGCAGCGAAAACTCCTCAGGAAATTCGTGATCGTGGTCTGTTGCCGCAAGGTTTCCTGCCGTTGCCGCACGTCAAGCAGGCCACTGGAGGTCAGGTCTTTCCTGAAAGTCAGATTAGAGAGATCGGCGCTGATGAAGGACGGGATTTGCGTCGCTTCGATGTCGATTTCGACCTGCCGGATTATCTTACGCCGGAATTTCCACCTCCAATATTTCTCACCACGCACCCGGAGCTAGGCGATGTGTCGCGAGGTGATCTGCTCACGATACGCAACTTCTACGAATACATGAACGGCATCATCACGCCCGTGCAGATGGAAGGGCTTCGTCTGCTGCTGACGCCATTTCCGCAGGAGGAATTCAATCAGACCGAGGACAGGAAGGTAGCGATGCAAAGCACGGGTGTGGCGTGCCTCGATTGCCATTCCAATTTCCACACCAACGCGGCGTTTCACCTCACCCCGGACGTGCGGCCGCAAGCCGAGCGCTTCCGGCTCGACACAACCAGTCTGCGTGGCTTGTTCAACCAGCAGATCCACGGATCCAAACGCTCGCTGCGTTCCGTGGAGGACTTTACGGAGTTCGAACAGCGCACCGCCTATTTCAACGGCGATCACGTGAGCGCCACCCGCAAAGGGGTGAATCTGCCGGATCGGCCCAACCAGGTTGCGATGATGGCGCAAATGCAGAACATCGTCGATTTTCCGCCGGCACCGAAGCTCGACGCGTTCGGACGGCTTGACCCGGCTGCCGCCAATGCGCTGGAGATCAAGGGCGAGCAGGTGTTCATGGGAAAGGGCCGCTGCGGCGAATGTCATGTTCCAGGTCTGTCCTTCATGGACAACAACATGCACGATCTGAAGCTTGAGCGATTCTACAAAGTTGGCCAGACGTTCAACGATCAGGTTGCCATACCAGATGGACCGATCAAGACCTTCACGTTGCGCGGGATCAAGGATTCTCCGCCCTATCTTCATGACGGCCGCCTAATGACGCTGGGCGATACCGTAGAGTTCTTCAACCTGGTGCTCGGAACGAAGCTCGACCAAGCGGAAAAGGATGCATTGGTGGCCTATCTGCTCACGCTCTAGAACACCGGGGAAACCGCGGCCGAAGGGTTAATTCGGTACTGAATGGAGGACATCATGCGTGCCGCCGTAATGACAGTAGCCCTGGCATTGTCGCCCTGCTGTGCGCTGGCGCAAATCGGCAATCCAGCCGGCCTTGCTCCCGATACGAGCATGCAGAAGCCTGGAGTTCCAGCACCGCAACAGACGAATTATCAGGATCGGCTTTTCGCCCAGCTGATTACGGTAGGCGGCAGGTCCGAGATAGAGCTAGGTCGGCTCGCGGCTGGAAAGACAAGTCACGATGACGTCCGGGAATTTGCAAATCGGATGGTCGATGATCATGACAAGGCCAATGAGCAGCTGAAATCCGTGGCAGATAAAAGCAAAATTCCACTTCCCGAAGGGCTCGACCCAGATCACAAAAAAATCCGTTCCGATCTCGAAAAACTCGACGGCACCGCGTTCGAGCTGGCTTACCTGGGGGCGCAGATCGTTGATCACCAAAAGACGGCGCAACTCCTGGCGTGGGAGATAGGCTCGGGCGAGGATGCAGCGCTTCAGCGCTTCGCCTCCGAAAAGCTGCCGACAGTGCTGGAACATCTTGACCTGGCCCGCACATTGTATGCGAAGTTGGCGGGGCAGGCCGTGTTTGCGCCGGATGCGCAAAAGACCAAATGAAGCGGCCGGCCATGTGAACCCCTGAAAGTTCAGGCTGTCTTCCAGGTTCCAAGCGTGAAATCAGCTATGAACCTGCCTCGAGCAGTCCCGCTGCCCAGCCCACCTGCAAGGTGGGCCGTTATCAATCGCTGGACGCGAGTTGGCAACGACGCCAATCCCGGATCGCATGTCTTGGGATCCGCCGCTGCAACCGAAAATAGCCCAGCAGCTTGCGAGCTGCCTGGGAACACTTCCGCCATTTCGAAGTTAGGCCCGCATAGGAGACCGAGATGGCCATCCCACAACCATAATCACCTGCGCAAGAAGCCGGCTCATGCAGGCAAAAGCCGCCAAGAGGACGATAGACCAGGTTAGAGCACGACCCAGGTACAAAATGGCGCACTGCGGGCGATAAGAATTAAGGCGAGGCGCTGAGATGCCGCGGACTAATGATGACGGTCGTAACGAGAAGAACACATTGGCTGCAGCACTTGTTGTCGACAAGGACGTGCTGAGCGCGCCGCCAAGACGGGCCGATTGAAGGAAGCGCGCCTCGCACAAGCCATCACGCGCGGCCCCATCGAACGCAGGCCGCGTGTCACCAAAAAGGGTCGCAGGATTTTTGTTGCTGGCTAGGAGGTGTCCGTGACTCGCAATCACGACAAGGAAAGATACGACCGCGCCAAGCGTATCAGCCAAGAGATGCTGGACGCTGAACGAGCGGAGCGC
Source organism: Mesorhizobium sp. B2-3-2 (assembly GCF_006442295.1). Lineage (NCBI taxonomy): Bacteria > Pseudomonadati > Pseudomonadota > Alphaproteobacteria > Hyphomicrobiales > Phyllobacteriaceae > Mesorhizobium > Mesorhizobium sp. B2-3-2. Next base: position 228,533 of record NZ_VFWA01000008.1, read on the forward strand.
GCTGAGAAGACGGCGCGGCTGAGACAAGCAAGGCTTGCACAGCACCTGGTGGAGTCGTCGCCGGCGCAACCGCAAATTCATCGCGAATCCATCCAGGCTCTCAAAAAGAGAAGCCGTAAGGTGATTGAAGTATTTTAGGCCCTCCACATCTGTGCAGAACCACGGCGCGGCGTTTAATTTCGACCAAGAGCGTCTATCAATACCAATGGCGATCAACCGCGGGGACTTTGCATCTCCGCACCTCGCCATTAAAGCTGGGAGCGAAGCCTTCTCGCAAAGTCGTCGGTGACCTTTTCGCTTAGCGGACGAGCTTGCCATTCTTCCACACTGACCTGCCTTGATCGTTTCAGGTCCTCGTTGAAAACGTCTATTTGCGTCCGCGCGAATTCCATGCCGTAGACATTCAGAGTGCCTCATCGTTGAGGCGCAAGGAACGCTCATCCAAATTGGCCGAGCCAAAGCTCACCCAGGGTCGTCGGAGGCGGGCCGGCAGGACTGACCGCCGCTCAATATCTTGCCCGTTTTCGCCATCGCGTGCTGGTGATCGATGCCGGCGATCCTCGTGCCGCCTTGATCCCAACGAGCCATAACTGTCCTGGCTTTCCCGAAGGAATAAGTGGAGCCGATATTCTGGATCGCCTTCGACGTCACGCCACCTTGTATGGAGCCACTCTGGTTGGAGGGCAGGTCTATTCCCCCGCCCCCGCCTAAGGGGGGGTCGTCACTGAGACCTCGATTGGCGCAATCCGGACACGCAAGGTGTTTTTGGCGACAGGGATCACCGACACGACACCCGTCATTCCGCGTCTACGCGAGGCAATTGCCGCAGGTGTCATTCGACTCTGCCCAGTATGCGATGGGAGGCGATCGACCAGAAGATTGCAGTCGTCGGGCACGACGTGAGAGCCTTGAAAGAGGCCATTTTTCTCAGTCGGTTTTACACCGCTCATAACATGCTTGGGAGCGACGCATCCGACCTTCCGATCAGCACTCATCGTGCGGCGAGGGCAAGAGGCATAGTCATCGGTGACCTCTCGACACGCTCTGTCCGGCAGCAGACGGCTGCGAGGCGATTTTGAAAGATGGGACGTCATACCGCTTCGATGCCATTTATCTGGCACTGGGATGCAAGGTTCGTTCTCAACTCGCCGAGGCCGTTGGCGCAAGATGCTATGAAGACGGCTATGTCACAGTCGACGAGCATCAGCAGACTTCCATCCATGGCATGTACGCCACCGGTGACGCTGTCAACGCGTTGAACCAGATAGCCATCGGTTTTGGACAGGCTGCCATTGCCGCGTCGCATGCCCATAGGGAGCTGGCGCCGAGCAGACTGGATTTGCAGATCAGCCTTCTCAATGAACATGAAAACACGCGGCTGATCGGGATGTCGGCCGCTTGACGGCGCATCGGAACGTCTCGACCCCGGCCGACAAGAAGTTGCCGCGTCCTGCAATCGCAGCAGATGATCCCGCCAACAGTTCCAGCCGCGGAACATTCACTGGGGCACGAGGTTTGGCTGCAGGCCTACAATCCTCCCTCCTTGTCTGGGCCTTGAGGCTGCCGAAGCAGCTTCGGCCCGTCTCGGCTTTGTCCGGGGCGGGCTTTCGATCTAGGAAGAGCTTTCCGGATGTAGTTGAGGCAGATCACGCCGTAGACCGATAAAAGGCCGTTGCTGGTTCGAGCGGACGCCATTTTGTTTGCCTCCCGAGAACACGTGGAACATTCTTTCTCGTCCAGCGTTAGCGCGCGCCGGACGACCTGTTCTGCGATCTCTTGCTGGCCGGCATCAAAGGTTGCAACCACCCGCCTCGGCCCCTCTCGAGACGGGCGGCGAGCGGAGTTGAGATGCGATGCATAGAGCCGCCTTCACGCCATCAGAACTTGCCCTACTCAGTCGCGTCTTCGCACGCAGCAAAATCAAAAAAACGAAACCGCAACCGAGAGGGAACGCCGCGCATCAAGTATTCTGGCCTACTACCAAGCGGGGATCACGGATGAGGATGAGCTAGAACAGCTTTCTCGCCAACCGCTGGGAAGGTGACGATTAGTCTTCCTTCTTCAGAGCTTCCGCCTCATCTTTGAGCTTCGGCCAATCGGCGCCGTGCTTGCGAAGCAGCGTTCGGGCTTGCTTGGGGTCAATGTCCGTGAGCTGGACCAGATGTTCGAGCTCAAGTTCCTGGCCTTTCGCTACCCGGCTTGCTTCGTTCGCTTTTCGTTAGCACTTCGACACCCACTGCTGAGACAACATGAACGAGCGCCGAAAGTGCGCGTTCCAGAACTTCAATCAAAAAATACGCGACACCGATTAAAATCACTCGGGTTGGGCCAAGTATGGGACGGGCCATGGCCTTCTGCTGTGCCTTGCCGATTTCTTCCTGTGGGGAACCGAAGCTTGCCTGAGGTCGCAAATGGCGGCGGCATCTTCGCGCGACTGTCCGATCACGCGGCGTTCGGGTTTCCTCTCCGTTCATGCCATTCGATGTGCCGTCGCTCGGCAGCTTTCTGACGCAGCAAGTCCGGTGCGCACTTCACCTCATCAACTTGATCTGAAGCGAGATGCTCAGCCTCAGAATCCTGTCGCCGTTTTCGTTCCGCACTTCAACAAACACCTGCTGCCCGTCCACCTCAGTGAGTGCATCTCTCGTAAGGTCGATAAGGCCCTCGAAGCCCACGCGGCGCACCTCCTCCAAGCCGGCACAATCGATGCCGATTTGGTCCTTGATGACCACATCGTGTTCGCCACTATCAAAGAAAAACCGTGCCATCCGAGAGTTTCCGTCACCATTAAGCTGCGGGGTTCCTTTGGTGCAGGTAGGTCGTGTCGAAATCACCTGCACGAGTGAGGCCAGGCCAATCAAGAGCATGAACTCTTGACCCCGTAGTGGCGATGAGGCCTCTACGTCGAAGTTCCTGAAGCATTCGGTTGACGTGGACTGTGGACAAGCCCAATGCATCGCCAAGGGCCGCCTGGGTAATGGGAAGATCCGCGACGTGATCCTGGATGCGTCCAACCGAGCGCAAGCGAAAAATCAGTTCGCACAATATGTGAGCCATGCGCGTGTATGCCTCGCGTCTTCCCACATTAGTGACCCATTCCCTGTAAATCGCTGCATCGATCAGGGTCGACCGCCAAAAAGCCGTCGCGATTCGAGGATGCCGTTCGCAAATGGCGCGAAGAGCGTCATGCCGTATGAAGCCCAGTCTGGCCGGCGTGAGGGTCGAAAAGTTACAATCCATGACCGACAGATGCACGCCGTGCAGATCCGGAATGTCACCAGCCACAAAGAAGGATGTGATCTGCCGTTTCCCGTCGCCGGTATGTTTGGTGGAACCGAGCAGGCCATCCAAAACGACAAACGAACTAACAGGACGGTCCCCCTCACGCACCAGGTCATAGTTGGCCAAAAAATCCTTCTCCTGGATCGGGATGCTCTTCAAAACGTCGATGTCGGTCTGTCGAACATCCGAGATGCTCTGAAGCTTGCGGATAAGTACATCCGAGGATGAGGTGGGAGACAAATTGGCTACCTAGCTTATGTTATTTATCGAACTTGCATTCGCGCTGAAAGTTCCGTGACATTACAGAGCGGCGGCGGAGAACGGGCCGGTTCTGCGGGGCCTGCGTATGCAGCTCCCGACGTGAGTTGGACCGCCGCACAATCGAGCCCGCAGTTATGCCGCCCATAGGGAAGCCTGCGGAGCAATGCATTGACCTATGACATGGGCTGTGTTCGAAATTGTCGCTGAGATACCGTTGGCGCCAATTCGGCAAGGCTTTGACGTCCGCAACGGAACATGCCCCACTGGCGCTACGAGGTTGTTCAGTCAGCCGAGACAAGCTGCAAGGCAACTTAGAGCGGCAATACAGCTCCTGGCGCTCCGCTAAGCTCCGCCATCTGAAACAGTGGCTGGCTCACGCACGAACTTCATCCGCAGCGGCACGGCGAATGCCGTGAACTGCTCAGCCAGTCTGTCAAGGGCTTGGCGCATGCCAACTCCCGCAGCTGGCGCTCCGTGTCCGCTGATCACCATCTGCGGCTTCAGCGCAGCCAGTTGTTTCACGGATTTTTCCGCCGCATCCCAATCCGGTGTGAAGTAGCGCGGTGGACCATGCATCTCCAAGTCCTGAACGGCGACTTCATAGACCGACTCCTGACCCGTGGTGATGAAGGCGTCCCCAGCGATCAGCGAACGGTCTTCTTCGCGCCAGAGAGAGACATGCCCCGGCGCATGCCCGGGCGTGTGCAGCCAGCGCCATCCGGGCATGCCGGGGACCGATCCGTCGACCGGCAAGAGTTGCAGGCGATCTCCGAGATCGATTGGGCCACGAGGAAAGATTGGCGAAAGCAGCGCCATCAGGCCTCCCCCCACCCAAGGATCAGGTGGTGGATAGGCTTCGGTCCCGTCCAAATAGGGACGCTCGAGCGGGTGCGCGAAAACGGGCGCATCCCATGTGCCGGCCAGATCCACAACCGTTCCCACATGGTCGAAATGGCCATGGGTCAAGATGATCGCGGCTGGCCGCGCGCCGGCTCCAAAGCGCTTTTCCGCGACCGCCAGGATGCTGCTTCGGGACGTCGGCAAACCCGCATCGATGAGGACCCAGTTTCGATCTCCGCTGCCGGGAGCGCCGAAGAACACGACATTCACGATTGTCAGCCGCAAATAGGCCAAATCCGGCGCGATGCTCCAGACGCCGTCGCCACGATCCTCGCGCCTGGCATGGTCGATGTCGGAAAGTCGAATCTGAACGGTCATACTGTTCCCTGCCTCCGTTGTAACCGCCGGACAATCGATGACGGCTCGGTCCCGAACTTGCCTCGGCGCACCTTGTTCCCTGGCTGCTATCTGCTCACAGGCTCGGTGGGCTCGATCGGAACAAAGGCTCGACCATCCGGGTTTGGCTCCCAGTAATACCCTGGACGATGATGCAGCATGGCAAATGAGAAGGGGTTACCGCATGAGCGAAGCAGCACAAAGATAGCGATGGCTTGACTTCGATTGCGGGCACGTCGCCGTTCGCCAATCTTTTCCTGGCTGGCTTTGAGTGCTCGTCGCACCGGCGCAAGGACGGCGTTCGCCTCGATCTTATCCGCGCGACGTCGCATTATTTGCGAAGCTTGTCCCCATAGGCGCCTAGTTGCTCGTCCGCCGCCTATTGGGGCGAGGCGGCGGACCTGTCCTTGGGAATCGACCGCTCATAGGGGTAATGTGCCACTTGGAGGCCAGTTCCAAGATTTCGCTTTGGAAGACAAACGCCATCAGGCGTAATTGTAGCAATGCCATTGTGCAGTATCATATGGGCCGGGTAATTAGGCCCACCCTCGTGCCAGATATGGTCGGCACGGTCAATCAACTCGATGCTTCGGCTGCTTGATCGTGCCGACTATTGCCCGACGATCCCTGTGCAATACACTTGAAAAGCAAGATCTGCTACTGCGACATGAAAGAGATCGAGCAGCTGCGGCGGGAGCGCCCCGAACGGGCAGGAACGGCCTACATGGAAAGCGTGCGGACGCGGTAGCTTGCCTGAGCCCGGGCCGTACGAGTGATGCCCCCATCTCCCGTCGAACCACACCGCGTCCTGTCCCGAACATAGCGGTCGCAAGTGTCAAGAGCATGTTACATGGGGTTACATGTCACTGTTACTTGGAGAGGGCCGAGGTCGGTTGCTGGTTGCGTGTAGAGCGA
>NZ_VFWA01000009.1:0-216864 GCF_006442295.1 Mesorhizobium sp. B2-3-2
CACCCCGCATTGGCCCTTACTTCTCCTCTTGCGCTCCGACCCTAATAACGCAACAGGCCCCTTGTGGGAGAAGGTGGATCGGCGCGTTGGCGCCGAGACGGATGAGGGGTGTTCCAGCGGAATGAGACGTTGATGTTCCCTGGAACACCCCTCATCCGACCTCGCTTCGCGAGGCCACCTTCTCCCACAAGGGGAGAAGGCAAAAACCGTCCTACCTTCTCACCCGCGACTTCAGCCAGCGATCGAACGCCACCGCCAGGATCAGGATAAGGCCGATGACGATGCTTTGCGTGTAGGACGAGACGTTGTTGAACTGGAGCCCGTTCTGCAGCACGCCGATCAGCGCCGCGCCCACCACCGTGCCGCCGACCGAGCCGATGCCGCCGAACAGCGAGGTGCCGCCGATGACGACGGCGGAAATCACCGTCAGCTCGTAGCCGATGCCGGCCACCGCTTCGGACGAATTCAGCCTGGCCGACAGCACGAAGGCGGCGAGCCCGGCGAAGAAGCCAACGATGACATAGACCGAGACCAGGATGCGGTCGACACGCAGGCCCGACAGCCGTGCGGCCTCGGCATTGCCGCCGACGGCGTAGACGGCGCGTCCATAGCGCGTATAGCGCAGCACGATGTGGCACAGGATGGCGGCCACCGCGAAGATGAGCGCCGGCACCGGCACGGGGCCGATCAGCCCGGTGCCGAACCAGCGCATCGAGGCGTCGAAACCCGAGATCGGGCCGCCATTGGAGATGGTCAGCGTCAGGCCGCGAAACACGGTGAGCCCGCCCAGAGTGACGACGAAGGGCGGCACTTTCAGCCTGGTGATGGCAAAGCCCTGCACGCCGCCGGCCACCGCCCCCACCACCACGGCGGCGAGCAGCGCCGCGAACCAGCCATAGCCCTGCGTTCCCGACGTCGACAGCGACAGCGTGTTGGCAGTACCGCCCTTGGCGACCACGGCCGCCACCATGCCGCAGAAAGCGAGCAGCGACCCGACCGAGAGATCGATGCCGGCGGTGAGGATGACGAAGGTCATGCCGAGCGCGATCAGCCCGGTGATCGATATCTGGCGGGTGATGTTGAACAGATTGATCGGATCGATGAAGCTCGGCTTCAGCACGGTGAAGACGACCACGAGCGCCGCCAGGAACAGCAGCGGCCCGAAATTCATCAACAGCCGCGCAATGCTGATGCCGCCACGCCGGCTCTGCTCCTCGGCCACGCTCATCGTGCCTCCTCCTCAACCGCTCCCGGCTGGTCAAGCGCCATCAGTTCCATCAGTTTTTCCTCGCTTGCCTCGATGCCCGGCATCTGCCCGGTGATGCGTCCCTTGCGCATGGTCACGATCCGGTCCGACACAGCCAGCACTTCGGGCAGCTCGGACGAGATCATCATCACCGCTATGCCGCGCGCTGCCAATTGCACCAGGATCTGGTGCACCTCGGCCTTGGCGCCGACATCGACGCCGCGCGTCGGCTCGTCGACGATCAGCACCTTGGGATCCCGCGCCAGCCAGCGCGCCAGGATCACCTTCTGCTGGTTGCCGCCCGACAGGCCCTCGATCGCCTGCTCGGCCGACGCCATGCGGATCGACAGCATTTTCCGGAACCCCGCCAGCGCATCGCGCTCGCGCCGCTCGGCCATGAAGCCGAAGCCATTGCTGAACCGCCCGAGCGAGGCGACGGAGAAATTCGGCAGGATGCCGAGCGCGGCGAAGATCGCCTGATGCTTGCGGTCCTCAGGCACAAGGCCGATCCCGAGCGCTATGGCATCCGCCGGCGAGGCCGGCGCGATGGGTCTGCCGTCGAGCGTTATCGTGCCGCCCGCGATCCGGTCGGCGCCGAAGATGGCGCGCGCCAACTCCGTTCGGCCCGAGCCGACCAGGCCGGCGACACCGAGGATCTCGCCGGCCTTCAGGTCGATGTCCACGCCGTCGAGCACGATGGCGTGCGGCGCTTCGGGGTCGCGCACCGTGCGCAATCCGCGCACCGACAGCACGACGTCGCCGGCCACCGTGCGCTGCGCCGGCCGCGCATAGAGTTCGGACGCCGCGCGGCCGACCATTTTCTCGATGATGCGCGGCAATCGGATCGGCCCGCCTTCGCGGTCGAGATTGCCGGCCAACCTGCCGTCGCGCAGCACCGTCATGCGGTCGCAGATGGCGGCGGCCTCCTCCAGCCGATGGGTGACGAACATGATGGCGACATGGTCCTTGCGCAGCCTGTCCATGATCGACAGCAGCCGCTGCACCTCTGTCTCGGTCAGCGCCGAGGTCGGCTCGTCCATGATGATCAGCCGGCTCTTCAGCGACAGCGCTCGTGCAATCTCGACGAGTTGCTGCTCGGCCACCGAAAGCGCCGAGACCGGCGTCATCGGATCGATCGTGAGGCCGACGCGGGCGATGATCGTGCGGGAGTCCTGCTCCATCTTGCGCCAGGAGACAAGGCCGAGCGGACCGGTCGGGGCACGGCCTATGAAGATGTTCTCCGCCACCGTCAGCGTCGGGATCAGGCTGAGTTCCTGGTAGATGGTGACGATGCCGAGCCGCTTGGCATCCTGCGGGCTCGACGGCCGGTAGTCGGCGCCGTCGAAAATGATGTGGCCGCCGGAGGGCGGCATGACGCCCGACAGGATTTTCAGCAGCGTCGACTTGCCCGCGCCGTTTTCGCCCAGCAGGCCGAGGATTTCGCCGGGCCTGACATCGAGCGAGACCTCGCTGAGCGCGGTGACGCCTGCGAAATGCTTGGTGACGCCCTCGACGGCGAGCAGGACGGGTGCGGCTTCAGCTGGCAAGGGTGGCTTCCTTAGTGAAGTTCATCCGGGCTCCGTCAGCGCTTGAACGCCCCCCTCTGTCCTGCCGGACATCTCCCCCTCAAGGGGGAAGATCGGCGGTGTCACGGGCATCGCCTTTTCTTGCAGCATAGAAGAATTGGCGAAAACAGAGCAAACAGCCGATCTCCCCCCTTGAGGGGGAGATGGCCGGCAGGCCAGAGGGGGGCGCGCCCCGCCAGCCTTGCCAATCCAGTCCTCACTTCGTCTCGTTCAACCTCTCGGCCTTGTCGAGATTGTCCTTACCGATGACGATCGGCGTCAACAGCACCAGCTTCTCCTTCGGCTCTTTCTTGTCCCTGGCGTAAGCGACGGCGATCTGCACGGCGGTGCGCGACTGCTGGCCCGGGAACTGTTCGACCGTGCCGGCGAGCTTGCCGTCGCGGACCGCGACCAGCGCTTCCGGCAGCGCGTCGAAGCCGTAGATCTTGACGTCGGTGAAGTTGCGCGCGGCACAAGCCTCCATGGCGCCCAGCGCCATGTCGTCATTGGCGCAAATGATGGCGTCCGGCTTGCCGTTGGCGGCAAGTCCGGCTTCCGTCACCGACAGCGCCTCGGCACGGGCGAAATTGGCGGTCTGCTCGAAGACGATCTGGTATTTGTCCTTCAAGGGATCGAGCACATTGTGCACGCCCTTGTTGCGGTCGATCGCCGGCCCGGCGCCGGGCTGGCCCTGCAGATGGAACAATTTGGCGCCGTTGGGGAATGCCGCCACCACGGCCTGAGCTTCCGCCTCGCCACCCTTGACGTTGTCGGCGCCGACATGGGCGAGAATGCCCTCGACACCGTCGACGCGGCGATCGATCGTGACCACGGGAACGCCCGCCTTGACCGCTTCCTCGATGGCCGGCGCCAGCGCGTTGACGTCGAGCGGCGAGATCACGATGGCGTTGACCTTCTGCACCAGGGCCGCCTCGATGTCGGCGGTCTGCTTGGTGGCCGAGTTCTGGCCATCGCTCTCGGTCAGGTTGACGCCTTGCGTGGCGGCTTCCGCCTTGATCTCGTTCAGCATGTGCACGAAGAACGGAAAGCCGAGACTGGGCACCGAGCCGAGAATGGTGAGCTTGTCCTGCGCAAATGCCGAGGGCGCGGCAAGCACCATGGCGCCCGCGGCCACGGACGTCATCAGGAATTCACGTCTGTTCATGGGATCCTCCTCCACAAGAACGCACGGCCCCGGAAACCGGGACGGTTTCAGGAAGGATCATGCGTCGGTTCAAAGTGTTGGAGCATCCTCCTTGCGTTTGCTAACGCATGCCGCTCCAGCTGATCGCCGTTGCAAAAACTGCCTCCCGTCGGCACCAGCAAACGGATGCTAGCCCAGGCTCAACCATTTGTGCAACATCGATATAACAGGGCCAGACGGCAATGGTCGGAATTTGGATGAGCCGGGTGCCCAGCTTCCATTCTCCGGCGCTGGCCCTAGTTTGAACCGCGCCTGAGCCCATTCCCCGGAGACACCCGCATGAAACCGCACATCATCTGCCATATGATCGCATCGCTGGACGGCAGTCTTCACCCGAGCCGCTACACGGCCAGTCCCGATGGCACCCGGGCCGAATGGTCGAGCCTTTACGAGCACATCCATAATGATCTTGCGGGCGACGGCTGGATCGTCGGCCGCGTCACCATGGCCGAGATGAGCAAGGCCGGCGCGCACCCGCCCGCCGATGCGGGCAGGGTCGACCGACCCTATCATGTCGCGCAAACCGGTACGGGCAGCTATGCGGTGGCGCTCGATCCCTCGGGCAAGCTCCACTTTTCCAAACCCGACATCGGCGGCGACCATGTCGTGGTGCTGCTTGGGCACGATGTCGCCGACAGCCACCTGGCCGAACTCGCTGCCGACGGCGTGTCCTATATCGTGGCGGAAACGGCCGACATGGATCTCGGCCGGATGCTCGAAGTTCTCAACCGCGAATTCGCCATTCGCCGGCTGCTGCTCGAGGGCGGCGCCGGCATCAACGGTTCCTTCTTCGCGGCCGGCCTTGTCGATGAGCTCAGCCTTCTCGTGGCTCCCGCCCTTGACGGGCGGGCGGCGAACCAGGGTTTCGTCGAATTCGGCGAGACCGGCCTCGCGGGCAAGATGCAACTGTCGCTCAAAAGCTGCGAAGCCCTTGCCCACGGGCTCGTCCATTTGCGCTACACCGTTGGCTGACGACGCTTTATCGGCGCGTCAAGCGTCGTACCGCATGGCCTTGAGATCGGCGATCAGCGTCGGGCCGGTCGGCTGCCAGCCGAGCCGCGCCTGGGTCAGCGCGCTGGAGGCCGGCAGATCCATCGGGGCGAACATCGCCATCCAGCCGAAATGCTCCGCCGCCTGTTCCGGCGCGATCGAAACCACCGGCACGTTGAGGCCCCGCCCGATCACCTCGGCGATAGCGCGTACTTCGACGCCTTCCTCGCCGACCGCGTGATAGCGCGCGCCGGGCTGCCGCTTTTCCACCGCCAGCCGGTAGAGGCGCGCCGCGTCCAGGAGATGGCCCGCCGCATAGCGGTTGCGGCCCTCGCCGACATAGGCCGAAACGCCTTTCTGGCGCACGATTTCGATGAGCGGCGTGATGAGCCCTTGCTTGACCGGGTCGTGAACCTGCGGCAGCCGCACCACCGAGACGTTGACGCCGGCTTCCAGCAAGGCATTGCCGGCGAGCTCCGAGGCGATGCGCGGATTGGGATGGCTGGCGTTGAAGACGTCTTCGCTGGCAAGCTCGCCATGTCCGGGGCTGCCCACGCCGACGCCGGAAGTGATCACCAGCGGCCGGTCGGATCCGGCCAATGCCTGGCCGAGTGCCGCGATGGCACGGCTATCCTTCTCGCAATTCTCGACAAAGCGGGAGAAATCATGGTCGAAGGCCGTGTGGATCACCGCTTCCGCCTTCGCCGCGCCGTCGCGCAGGCCCTCGGGATCCTCGAGCGTTCCCCTATGCACTTCGGCGCCCGCCGCCGTCAGCGCTTCGGCCCCCACTTCGGAGCGAGTGACGCCGACCACCTGATGGCCCGCCTTGATGAGCTCGGCAACGAGCGCCGAGCCGATGAAACCGGTCGCGCCGGTCAAAAAGATACGCATGCGAATTCTCCTGCACGATTGCCTGCGCAGTATCGCCGGTCTATTATTCCATTAAAGTAGTGATCTTATCGTGGTATAATGGCTAACAGGATGCCCACCAATTCCGCCGGTTCGCTCGCGGCGTTTCTGAGAGACCGGCGCACCCGGCTCGATCCGGCCTCGTTCGGATTTTCAGGGCGCCGGCGCACGCCGGGGCTGCGCCGGGAAGAGGTGGCCCAGCGCGCCAACATCAGCCCTACCTGGTACACATGGCTGGAGCAGGGTCGTGGCGGCGCGCCTTCGGCCGATGTGCTGAACCGCATCGCCAAGGGGCTGATGCTGACCGAGGCCGAGCGCGAGCATCTTTTCATGCTCGGGCTCGGACGCCCGCCCGAAGTCCGCTATATCGGCGCGGAAGGCATCAGCCCCCGGCTGCAGCGCCTCCTCGACACGCTTGAAGCGAGCCCCGCCTTGGTCAGGACCGCCACCTGGGATGTCGTTGCCTGGAATCGCGCCGCCCAGGTCGTGCTGACCGATTACAGCGCCCTGCCCGCCGACCAGCGCAACATTTTGCGCTTCATGTTCCGCAGCCCGGCCATCCGCGAAAAGCAGCACGACTGGGAAAGCCTCGCCCGTTTCGTGGTGGGCGCCTTCCGCGCCGACGCGGCGCGTGCCGGCGCCGTGTCCGAGGTACGCGAACTCGTCGACGAACTGTGCAGCGCCAGCCCCGAATTCGCCGCCCTGTGGCGCGAGAACGACGTGCTCAGCCATGGCGACGGAACCAAGCGGCTGAAGCACCCGGTGCTCGGCGATATCGAGCTGGAATATTCGGGGTTCGCGGTCGACGGCCGCCCGGATCTGAGCCTGACCGTCTACAATCCGGTCGACAACGCGGTCGCGGAGCAGATTCGCGAGCTGGCGAAGCGCGCCAAGGTGTCATTGGACTTGCCGCGATGATCCCTGCTCTTCCTGGAACATTCCGGAAATGCGCGGCGGGTTGCGGCCGACGATGCGTCCCATGAAACCGTCATCGCGGCGCCTCACCACCGCATCCCGGCGACAAAGTCGATGAATGCCCGCAGCGGCGCCGGGATGAGACGGCGGCCGGGGTAGTAGAGAAACGGGCCGGAAAACTCCTGCCACCAGGGCTCCAGTACCGGCTCGAGCCGGCCATCGTCGAAACAGGGGCGCAGCCAGTCCTCGAACAGCGAGACGATGCCGCCGCCGGCGACCGCCACATCGAGCGCAAGCGCCATAGCCGTGCCGGTGCTGACCAGCAGCGGCCCGGCCGGCTCGACGCTCACTATCTCGCCGTCGCGCTCGAACTCCCAAGGCGGCGTCAGGCCGCTGGCGAAGCGGCCGCGCAGGCATGCGTGATCGAGGAGGTCGCGCGGATGGTCGGGCCGGCCACGCCGGTCGAGATAGGCCGTTGCGGCAGCGGTGGCGAAGCGCTGCCGGCGCGGGCCGATCGGTACGGCGATCATGTCCTGCTCCAGCCGCTCGTCATAGCGGATGCCGGCATCGCAGCCGCTCGCCAGTATGTCGACGAAACTGTCCTCGGCGGTCACCTCCAGTCTTATGTCGGGATAGGCGGCAAGGAAGGGCGGCAGAAGGCGCGGCAGCACCAGTTTCGCCGCCACGACAGGCACGTTGAGCCGCAGCGTGCCGGCTGGGCGGCCGCGAAAGCCGTTGACGACATCGAGCGCTGCCTCGACCTCGCCGATCGCGGGGCCCAGCCGCTCCAGCAGGCGCGCGCCGGCCTCGGTCGGGGCGACGCTGCGCGTGGTGCGGTTGAGGAGCCGCACGCCGAGCCCGGCCTCCAGCCGCCGCACCGTTTCGCTGAGGCTGGAGGCGCTGACGCCACTGACCCTGGCCGCCTCGCGAAAACCGCCGGCGCGCGCCACCGCCATGAATGCCTGCAGGTCGCTCAGATCCGCCATTGTTCGCCTTTCCGCACAGCCTGTGCCGATTGCACCATATTATCGCGCAAGCGTGCATTGTCTATATCTGGGCCGATCCACAGGAGATGAGACCATGACTGACATCAGCAAGGCCGGAACCTTCAAGCTCGGCGACCGCACCGTGAAGCGCCTCGGCTATGGCGCCATGCAACTGGCCGGACCCGGCGTGTTCGGCCCGCCGAAGGACCGCGATGCGGCACTCGCCATGCTGCGCGAGGCGGTGGCGAGCGGCGTCGACCACATCGACACCAGCGATTTCTACGGCCCGCACATCACCAACCAGATCATCCGCGAGGCGCTGCACCCCTACCCCGCCAATCTCACCATCGTCACCAAGATCAGTGCCCGGCGTGGCGCGGATGCATCATGGATCCCCGCAATGTCGCCGCAGGAACTGACGCAGGCCGTGCACGACAATCTCCGCAATCTCGGCCTGGACGTGATCGAGGTGGTGAACCTGCGCTCCATGCATGGCATCCACGGGCCCGCCGAAGGTTCGCTCGAGCCGCAGTTGAACACGCTCGCCGAATTGCAGCATCAGGGCCTGGTGCGCCATATCGGCATGAGCAACGTCACCCGCGCCCAGATCGCGCAGGGACGTGGCATCGCCGACATTGTCTGCGTGCAGAACCAGTACAACATCGCGCATCGCGAGGACGACGCGCTGATCGACGAGCTTGCCGCCGACGGCATTGCCTATGTGCCGTTTTTCCCGCTCGGCGGCTTCACGCCGCTGCAATCCAGCACGCTGGCCGATGTCGCGCAAAAACTCGGCGCCACGCCGATGCAGGTGGCGCTTGCCTGGCTGTTGCAGCGCTCGCCCAACATCCTGCTCATCCCCGGCACCTCGTCCGTCGCGCATCTCAGGCAAAACATGGCGGCGGCGGAGCTGGAGCTGCCGGCCGACGCGCTTGCCGTGCTGAACGGGATCGCGGACGAGACCCACCAAGCGGCCTGAGGCGACCATGCCGTGATCTGGCGACAGAGCGGGGAACGGTCAAAGCATGGCATTCTACGGCGCCCCCCTCTGTCCTGCCGGACATCTCCCCCACTTGGGGGGAGATCGGCAGCTTGATCGTCGGCTCTCTATTTCTGCAACGTCGAAGATTGGCGAAGGCCGTGATGACGGCCAATCTCCCCACTCGTGGGGGAGATGTCCGGCAGGACAGAGGGCGGCGCCGTAGAGCGCGACAGCGGGTGCTGAAACTCCCTCCGCCGGCTTGCGAAGCCAGCGTCGCCCATGCCATCAGTCGACCGAACCGGCGACTGCAAGATGACACCACGGCGGACAGAAAACACCGACAGACCGGCAAGCACCGGCGTCAGCCTCAACCGCGCGCTGTCGAAGCTCGGCCTGTGCTCGCGCACGCAGGCCGAGCGGCTGATTGCCGACGGCCGCGTGCGCGTCGGCGGCAAGATCGCACGCAACGCCTCCCTGCGTGTCGACATGAAGCGCGACCGCATCGTCGTCGACGGCGAAGAAATATTTGCCGAGCGCAAGGTCTATCTCATGCTCAACAAGCCGCGCGGGCTGGTCACGACCCGCGACGACCCGCTCGAACGCGACACCGTCTATGCCTGCCTCGAAGGGCTCGACCTGCCTTTCGTCTCCCCCGTCGGCCGGCTGGACAAGGCGAGCGAAGGCCTGCTGCTGATGACCAACGACACCCGCTTTGCCAACCGGCTGATGGACCCGGCCTCGCATCTACCCAAGACCTACCATGTCCAGATCGGCACGGTGCCCGACGCGGCGGTGCTGGAAGCGCTGCGCGCCGGCGTGCGTGTCGACGGCGAGACCTTGAGCGCCAATTCGATCGAGCTGCTGCGCAGCGGCGGCCGCACCGCCTGGCTGGAGATCGTGCTCGACGAGGGCCGCAACCGCCACATCCGGCGCCTGCTCGCCGCCCACGGCATCGAGGTCAAGCGCCTGATCCGCGTCGCCATTGGCCGCTTGCCGCTCGGCGATCTCGCCAAGGGTACGGCGAGGCATTTGACGCCCGACGAATTGGCGCTGCTGGCGGGGTGAATAGGCGCAGGGTCGGCACTTCGTTCGGCAGATCTGAAATCGCGCCGGCACTTCCGTCTCCTGACGGAAAGCTGTCAGGAGCCCCGGCCTATAGAAGGCCGGGAGCCCAGCCGCGGCTTCGACGATCAAGGAGCCAATGCGATGAATTTCGTCTCTGTCCGCATCATCACGTCCGATGTCCAGCGCCTCGTGCGCTTTTATGGCGAGATCACCGGCATGCCGGTGACGATGTACACGGAGGACTTCGCCGAACTGGCGACACCGGCCTGCACGCTGGCGATCGGCAGCACGCGCACCCTGATGCTGTTCGGCAGCGACATCGCCCGCCCAGCCGACAACCGCACGGCCATCATCGAATTCCGGGTCGGCGACGTCGATGCCGAATTCGCCAGGCTGGCGGAAACCATCAAGGGCGCAATTGTCCAGGAGCCCACCACCATGCCTTGGGGCAACCGCTCGCTGCTGTTCCGCGACCCCGACTGCAATCTGGTGAATTTCTTCACGCCGGTAACCGCCGAGGCGATCCGGAAATTCGACAGCTAGGCCGCCCTACTTCCCGTTCCACTTGCGCACCACCGGCTCGCCGAGGTCATGCTCGTAGCCGAGCACGCTGATGCTGGCCGTATCGAGCACGAACAGCGCGCCGTCCTCCGGCGGCAAGCCGAGCCAGCGGGCGGTGAGCACGCGCAGGAAGTGCGCGCTGGAAAAGATCAGCATGTCGGCATTTGCCTCGCGCAGGCGATCGATGATCCTGTCGGCGCGGGCGCCCACATCGGCCGCCGTTTCGCCTTGCGGGCAGCCGTCGCGAAAGACGTTCCAGCCCGGCCGTTCGGCCAGGATCTCCCTGGTGGTTCGCCCTTCATAGGCGCCGTAGTCCCATTCCTGCAGGTCGTCCATCTTGATGCTTTGCGCCCCGAAACCGGCAAGCAGGCTGGTGTTGTAGGCGCGCTGCGAGGGGCTCGACCATACGGCCGAAAACGGCAGGCCTTTCAGCCGATCCGCCACGCCCCGCGCGGCGGCCTCGCCGGCCGCCGTCAGCGGCATGTCGGTGCGGCCGGTGTGCTGGCCCGAAAGGCTCCACGCCGTCTCGCCATGCCGGACCAGATGGATTTGAGGAAACGCACTGCTCATGACGGCCCTTTCGAAGTTGCCGCACCTTAGAGGACGATGCGGCGAAGGGGAATCCAGCTGGCGCGAAAGTTCGGGGTGGAACGCCCGTTTGGGTGCGGTCCACACAATGCCCACCACATTCCCTGGCCCTGATCCCCGCCGCATTGGCACAATGACTGGACGCCGGGCATAACTATCTGTGGTCCATAGTTCACCAAGCACGATAGGTCACGATCATCATGTACAAACATCTGCTCATCGCCACCGACGGGTCGGAACTGGCCGACAAGGGCGTTGCCCACGGCCTCGGGCTGGCAAAGGGCCTCGGCGCCACCGTGACCTTTGTCACCGTCTCGGAACAATTCCCGATCTTCGCCTGGGGCGGCGCCATGGCCGGCTACGCCGCGGGCGATGAGCTGGCCGCCTATCAGGAAGAAGCCCGCAAATACGGCAAGGAAGTGCTCGACAAATGCAAGGCTTCCGCCGAGGGGCTGGGCGTGTCGGCCAAGGTCGTGCACATCGAGGACAGAAGGCCCGCCGAGGCGATCCTGGAACTGTCGCAGACCGAACGCTGCGACCTGATCGTCATGGCCTCGCACGGCCGCCGCGGACTGGGCAGGCTGCTCCTGGGAAGCCAGACGGCGGAAGTCGTGTCCTACAGCGAAATCCCGGTCCTGGTGGTACGGTAGGCCGGGTCGGCGCCCTGCAAGCGGCGCTCAGAACGCCGCCTCGGCCACCAGATAAAATCCAAGCGCCAAGAGCCCCGCGAAGAACACTTTGCGAAAAGTCTCGACGCTCATGCGCTGGCGCAGCGCCTGGCCGACAGCCATGCCGGCGAGCGCAGGCACCAGCGCCGCGCCCGAGCCCGCCAGCCCGGCCGTCGGCGACGCCAGGGCGCCTGCCCTGAACAGCCCGATGGCCAGCGCCGCCGTCGACACGGTGAAGGACAGGCCGAGCGCCTGGATCAGCTCTTCCCTGCCCAGCCGCAGCGATTGCAGGTAGGGCATCGCCGGAATGACGAAGACGCCGGTGGCGCCGGTGACCAGGCCGGTCGCCACCCCGACCAGCGGCGACAGCAAGGCCTCGTGACGTGGCGGCGTCGAAAAGCCAGCCTTGGCGAGGCCGAGAAAGGCGTAGAGCATCAGTGCCACGCCGAGCGCGCCGGACGCGGCCGCCGTATGCGCGCCGGTGAGCAGGCCGGCGCCGGCAGCGGTGCCGATCACCACGCCGGCCATCATCGTCCATAGCCGCCTGACGAGCCCGCCGAACGAAGGACCGGTGGACAATTGCCACAGATTGGTAACCAGCGACGGGATCAGCAGGAGCGTGGCCGCCTCGGCCGGCGCCATGGTCACCGCCAGCAGGCCCATCGCCACCGTCGGCAGGCCCATCCCGACCACGCCCTTGACGAAGCCGGCGGCAAGGAAGACGGCGCAGACCCAGGCGACGGCGGCGGCGCTCAGCGGCTCAATCATGGAGCAGCATGTCGGCAGCGTCGGTCCCGGCTGCCGCCAGTCCGGCGGCGGCGCTGCTGACAGGGGCGGATGTCATGGCGCATCCTGGCATGCCGGAATCCGTGCGCGCCATGGCCAGAACAGCAACGGCGACCGCCAGCAGCATCGCCGCGCCTTCAGCAATGCCGAGCCCTTGCCGGTTCGATGCTGGTTTTCTCATCATGGACCTCCACCGAAACTGTTTGACGAAATTCGCCGTCACCCACAATGTGGAATTTACGGCTCCAGCCTTCGGTTGAGGCGAAGGCTGGCGCTGAAAGCGATAGGCCGGATGCGCCGTCGATCGCGTGTGCCCGGGCTGTCTTGCGGGAGGAAAAAGATGCGCTTCGACCTCGTCGATCTCCGGCTGTTCCTGCTGGTTGCCGAGCGCGGCAGCATCACCCATGGCGCCGAGCTCGCGGGCCTCGCGCTGGCCTCGGCCAGCGCCCGCATCAAGGGCATGGAGGACAGGCTCGGCGCGCCGCTGCTGGAGCGCCGCCGGCGCGGCGTGGTGCCGACGGCCGCCGGCCAGGCACTGCTGCACCACGCGCGCGCGGTGCAGAACCAGATCGAGGCGATGGCCGGCGAGCTTGGCGCCTATGCCACCGGCCTGCGTGCGCGGGTCCGCCTGCTCGCCAACACGGCCGCCACCAGCGAGCTTCTGCGCGACAGGCTGCCGGCCTTTCTGGTCGCGCATCCCGGCATCGACGTAGAGCTCGATGAGCGCCCCAGCAACGAGATCGCCGAGGCGGTGGCCAGCGGCGCCGCCGATCTTGGCATTGCCGCGACCTGGGCCGGCCTTTCGCATCTCGACCAGAAACCGTTCTTCGTCGATAGGCTGGTGGTGATCGCCGCGCGCAACCGCCCCGGCCTCGAAGGCCGCGCGGCCGGCCTCGCCGACGTCCTGGGCGAATCTTTCGTTGGACTCGCGGCCGGCCATCCGCTGCAGGAACACATCAACCGGCAGGCGGCGCGCCTTGGCGGTCATCTGCATTTTCGCATTCGCGTGCCTGGCCTCGACAATGTCTGCCGGCTCGTAGCGCAAGGCGTCGGCATCGCCATCGTGCCGGAAAGCGCCGCCCGCCGCTCGGCGCGAAACCTGCGCAGCCTGCGGCTGACCGATGAATGGGCGACGCGTCAACTCAATCTCTGCGCCCGCCGCTTCGACAAGTTGACGCCGCAGGCCAAGCTGCTGGTGGCCGCACTGGTGTGAAGCCGCCGCCCACATGCTGAATTCGCGTGGAATCATGCCTTGCCTTTAAGGAATCCATGAAATAGCTTGTTTGCACATAGGCAAAAAAATCGCCTAGCTTTTTTCGTTTTATGAAAGACGGGGGACTTGCGGGAACATCTCGATCTGACCGATCGGCGGCTGGTCAAACAGTTGTCGCAGGACGCGCAGCCGGGCATCAACCGCCTCGCCGAGATTCTGGCGATCTCGGTGCCGACGGTGCGCACGCGGCTGCGCAACCTGCTCGACCGCAACCTGCTCAAGATCGTCGGGCTCTTGAACCTGACCGAGCGGCCCGAACTGATCTCGGCCATCGTCGGCATCAACGCGCAAGGGCGCGGCCGCGCCCGCGAGCTGGCGCAACGCATTTCCGAACTGCCCTTCGTCAACTCGGCCTCGGTCGTCACCGGGCGCTTCGACATCATCGTCGACGTGACGGTGGCCGGCGACGTAGCCGATCTCTACCGCGTCACCAGCGAGTTGATACCGGGCGCCGGCGAGCCGGGCGAGGTAGTGCGCAGCGAGACCTTCGTGGTCATGGCGTCCTGCAACAAATGGGTCAGCCTGCCGGAAGGCTGCTGGTCGGACGACAGCATTCGCAAGGAGCCGGCATGAGGATAGCGGCTTTCGGGGGCCTCGGCCTGTTCAACTCGCTGCTGCATGTGCCGGACGCGGCTTTCGTCGACGCGTTGGCCAGGCGCGGCGTCACGGTCGCCGAAACGGTGGCACGGCACTGAGGAGACGGATTTTCGAACGGTGGCCGCCGCCGGCAACGGCACCGCCGCTCAAAAAGCACCCTGTAGGGTAGACAACAAGACGACAAAAAGGAGGAATGCCCAATGAAACCAATGAACATTGCCAAGCTTTTCATCGCCGGCGTCGCACTGGCCGGCCTTACCGCCGCCGCCAGCGCCGGAGCGCTCGACGACATCACCAAGCGCGGCGAACTGCGTGTCGCGGTGCAGACGCAGGGACCGCCCTTCTCGCTGGTCGGCGCCAATGGCGAACGCACCGGCAGCTCGGTGGAACTGGCCGAACTGATGGCCAAGGAAATGGGCGTCAAGATCACCTTCCTCGACTTCGACTGGGACGGCCTGATCCCGGCGCTGCTTTCGGGCAAGGCCGACCTTCTGGTCGCCGACATGACGCCGACGCTGGCGCGCGGCATGAAGGTCGCCTTCACCACGCCTTACATGTACACGGGCAGCACCGTCTTCACCAAGGCCGACGGCAAGTTCAAGACCACAGAGGACTGCAAGGCCAAGGGCACCAAGATCGCCGTGCTGCTCGGCGCCACCGGCGAGAAGGAAGCCAAGGCCGCCTTCCCCGATGCCGACATCAAGAGCTACAAGGGCGGCGGTCCGCTGCTGCTCGACGCCGTCAACAACGGCCAGGCCGATTGCGGCGTCAACGACGTCTCGGCGGTCAAGGGCCAGTCGACGGCCTATCCGGCCGGCACCTTCACCATCATGCCGGACCTGCTGTCGAAGGAACCGCTTGCCTTCGCCACCCGCTATGACGAGCCGGACCTCCTGATCTGGATGAACCTGTTCCTCAACCAGGTCACCATCGACGGTCGCCTGCAGAAGAACCTCGACTACTGGGTCAATTCGGAAGACTGGAAGAAAGATCACTGATTAGGGATTAGAAATTAGGGAGTAGGGAGTAGGGATAGGCAGTAGGGAATTCCGGACACGCTTCCCTACTGCCTACTGCCTACTGCCTACTCGCTATTCCCTAATCACCATTCACCGCCCATGCTCGAAAATTTCAGCTTCCGCACCATCGTCGAATACCTGCCCCTGTTCGGGCAGGGCCTGGTCACGACCGTGTGGCTGTCGGCGCTGTCCTTTGTCGGCGCGCTCGCGGTCGGCATTCTGTTATGCGCGATGAACCTGCAGCGCGGCTGGCTGTTTCGGGTGCCGGCCAAGGCCTATATCGACGCCGTACGCGCCACGCCCTTGCTGGCGCAGCTCTATTTTCTTTATTTCGGCCTGCCGCGCCTCGGTTTCGTGCTGCCCGAACTCGTCGTCGGCATCCTCGCGCTGTCACTGAACAGCGGCGCCTATGTCGCTGAAATCATTCGCGCCGGCATCCTGTCGATCCCGCGCGGCCAGGTCGAGGCCAGCGCCGCTTCAGGCATGACCTATGTCCAGCGCATGCGCCTGATCGTGCTGCCGCAGGCGTTCAAGGTGACGATCCCGCCCCTGCTCGGCCAGGCGATCGTGCTGGTCAAGGATTCCGCCCTCCTGTCGCTGATCTCGGTTGCCGAATTGACGCGCGCCGGCCAGTTGCTGGCCTCCGACCGCTTCATGCCGGCGGAAGGATTTCTCACCATCGCCGCGTTCTACCTCCTGCTCTATTACGGCCTCAAAGGGCTGGCGGTTCTCTCCGGCCGCTGGCTCGGCTCGGCGGGAGCGCGCACATGATCTGGCAACAGTTGCAGAGCCTTGCCGGCAGCTATCCGCTGGCGCTGCGCGGCCTCGGCATGACCGTGGTGCTGTCGCTGATCAGCCTGGTGCTGGGCACCCTGCTGGGCTTCGGCCTCGGCATCCTGCGGACCGGCGGCAACCGGTTGATCGCCGGCGTCATCGGTGCCTGGGTAGACCTCATCCGGGGTACGCCGTTCCTGGTGCAGATATTCCTGATCTTCTTCATCTTGCCCGAGTTGGGCATCGAGCTCGACGCCTTCACCGCCGGCATCATCGCGCTGACCAATCTTGCCGCCTGCTTCATCTGCGAGATCGTCGCCGCCGGTATCCGCTCGGTGCCGACAGGCCAGGTCGAGGCGGCGCTGGCGTCCGGCCTGTCGCGCTGGCAGCGCATGCGCCAGGTGGTGCTGCCGCAGGCGATGCGCATCGTGCTGCCGCCGCTGGTCGGGCAATATGTGCTGCTGATCAAGGATTCTTCCGTCGTCTCGGCGATCGGCCTGACCGACCTCACCCGCGTCGGCTGGCTGGTGGTGCAGCGCGTGCCGAACGGCCTGCTGGTGTTCTTCCTCGTCGGCGTCGGCTATTTCATCGTCTGCTATCCGCTGATCATGCTCGCCCGCCGGCTCGAACGACGCATCGGTGCCGCCCATGGCGAGGTGCAGATATGACATCGAACCCAAAGGTGCCGACCACATGACCAAAACGGGCATGATCGATTTTCGCGGCGTCAACAAATGGTTCGGCACGCTCAACGTCCTGAGGGACATCACGCTCAGCGTCGAGCCGCGCGAAGTGGTCGTCGTCTGCGGCCCGAGCGGCTCGGGCAAAAGCACGCTGATCCGCTGCATCAACGGCCTGGAGACGATCAAGGACGGCGACCTCGTCGTCGACGGCCAGCGCCTCGGCGACCCCGCCACCAACATGACGAAGCTGCGCACCGAGATCGGCTTCGTCTTCCAGTCCTTCAACCTCTACCCGCACAAGACCGCGCTCGAAAACGTCACGCTGGCGCCGATCCATGTCCGCAAGATTCCGCGCGTCGAGGCCGAGCAGGCCGGCCGCGAACTGCTGGCCAAGGTCGGGCTTGCCGACAAGGTCAACGCCTATCCTGCGCAGCTTTCAGGCGGTCAGCAACAGCGCGTGGCGATCGCCCGTTGTCTCGGCATGCGCCCCAAGATCATGCTGTTCGACGAGCCGACCTCCGCCCTCGACCCCGAGATGATTTCGGAAGTGCTCGACGTCATGGTCGCGGTCGCCGAGGAAGGCATGACCATGATGGTGGTGACACATGAGATGGGCTTTGCCCGCAAGGTCGCCCAGCGCGTGGTGTTCATGGACGCCGGCGCCATCGTCGAAAGCGGCACGCCCGACGAGTTCTTCTCGCATCCCAGGACCGACCGCAGCCGCGCCTTCCTGAGCAAGATCCTGCGGCACTGACCGGCGCTGCCGCCTTCAAGTGACCGCCAGCACCTTTCCCGTATCGTGCTGGCGCACGAAATCCACGCGGCCGCCGTTCCAGTGATAGCTGTAGTGGCGGCCTTGCACCGGTACTGAAATCGCATCCGGCCAGAAAATGCCGATGCACTGCCCGCTTGGCATGCGCACGCTGTTCCACACCAGCCCGTCGCTGCCGGCCGCACGCAAGGCGCGGCCTTCGGCCTGCGAGGCGGTGTAGTCGTCCGGGTCGAGCGCGCCGGGCACCGCGTTGACGTCATCGAGGTCGCGGTCGACGCTGCCGATCAGCACGCGGAAATCCGCCGTCCAGCCCGGCTCCTCCTTGGTGGCGCGCATGAAATTCTGGTGGTGGTGGATGGTTTCGGCCAGCGCCACCTCCTCGCTGTCGCCGGCATAGTAGATGCCGTAGCTGCCATCCGAGAAACGGCCGGGCCGCAGCGTCGAGCAATGCACGAAGGGCGCCATCACGAAGCTTGCGCCGGGTCCGGATACCCGCCTTGCGGCCGGCACCTTGCCGAGATCGCCGAGTTCCAGCCGGATGCGCGGATTGGTCTTCTCCTCGACGGCGGCCAGGGCCTCCCAGTCGCGCGGGTCGGCAATGTCCTCGAAGAGGTCAATCGGCGGATGAATGGAGCGAATGATGCGGAAGGTCTTGGGCCAGTGGACGCGGCGCCGGACCGCGAGCCCACTCACCATGCACCACGCTCCGCGTCGAGCCATTCGCGCATCGCTGCAAGGTCGGAGATTTCGCCGCGCAGCATCAGGTCGAGCGCCGACTGGCCACCGAAGGTCGCGTTGGGCTTGCGGATCCAGGCATAGCCGCGCGCCGGCTCGGTGAAGAGGTAGCGCAGGCCCTTGTGGATGCCCATCAGATGCGCCATGCGGGTGCGCAGGTCACGGTCGATCCTGCCGATGCCGCCTTCCTTCCAGCGCGCCCAGGTGCGCGCCGACATGCCGCCGAGCAGGATGCAGGCCTCAAGGTCGGTGAGGCCCCACGCCTTGAACAGATTGACCGTGGTGCGCGCCAAGGCGCCGGCCTCTTCATCAGAGATGGCGCTGCCGACCGCGGCCGGCGTGGTGACGATGGACTGAAGCTGCATTTTCGGCTCCCGCTATTGGCATAGATATAGCATGCATTTGCCAATTGGCAAGGAGCGTCGCAACCAAATCACCGAACCGGCGATGACAGCGTCCCCTCTCCCGTCACTATACGGGGAGAGGATGCCGGCAGACAGGTCAGGGGCGCCGGCTTCGGGCGATTGGCCAGTGCCTTACTGCGCCGCCTCGTACCCGGCGATCCCCTTGATCTCGAGGAAATCCTCCAGCCCGTATTCGGCGTATTCGCGGCCATTGCCCGACTGCTTGTAGCCGCCAAAGGGCAGGCCGGCGTCCCATTGGGGATAGTTGATATAGACGCTGCCGGAGCGCATGCGCGCCGCGACGTCGCGCGCCTTCTGGATGTCCTTGGCCTGGATGTAGGAGGCAAGGCCGTAGACGGTGTCGTTGGCCTGCTCGACCGCCTGTTCGACCGTATCATAGGGCACGATCGCCAGCACCGGCCCGAAAATCTCCTCGCGCGCGATACGCATGTCGTGGGTGACATCGGCGAACACGGTCGGCGTGACATAGTAGCCGCGGTTGAGTTCGGCCGGCCGGCCGGGGCCGCCCGCGACCAGCGTGGCGCCCTCGTCTATGCCGCTCTGGATCATGTCCTGAACCTTGTCGAACTGGGCTTGGCTAATGACAGGGCCGAGCTTGGTGCCGGGAGCGTCCGCCGGACCGACCACGAACTTTTCCGCCGCCGCCTTGGCATGAGAAGCCGCCTCGTCATGACGGTCGCGCGGCACGAACATGCGCGTCGGCGCGTTGCAGGACTGGCCGCTGTTGCTGAAGCAGCCGGCGACGCCTTTGGCCACGGCGGTGGCGAGGTCGACGTCCGGGAACAGGATGTTGGCCGACTTGCCGCCAAGCTCCTGGTGCACGCGCTTGACCGTATCGGCGGCGGCCTTGGCCACCAATATGCCGGCCCGGGTGGAGCCGGTGAACGACATCATGTCGATATCGGGATGGCTGGACAGCGCCTGGCCGACGCCGGGGCCGTCGCCATTGACGAGGTTGAACACGCCCTTCGGCACGCCGGCCTCGTCAATGATCTCGGCGAAGATGATGGCATCGAGCGGCGCGATCTCGGACGGCTTCAGCACCATGGTGCAGCCGGCGGCAAGTGCCGGACCCACCTTGCAGGTGATCTGGTTCAGCGGCCAGTTCCATGGTGTGATCAAGCCGACGACGCCGATCGGCTCCTTGACGATCAGCGAGGAGCCCTTGACCTGCCGGAACTGGAAGCTCTTCAGCACTTCCGCCATCTTGACCAGATGCGCAAGCCCGATGCCGACCTGGCTGTCGAGCGCCATCCGGCGCGGCGCGCCCATCTCGCGCGACACGGCGAGCGCCAAGTCCTGGCTGCGCTCCTTGTAGACTTCGATGACGCGGTTGAGGATGTCGAGCCGTTCCTCGACCGAGGTAAAGCCGAATGTGCCGAAGGCCCGCTTCGCGGCGGCCACCGCCTTGTCGACATCAGCCTTGGAGCCCAGCGAAATCTGCGCGAAGGCATCTTCGCTCGAGGGATCGATGACGTCGAGCGTATTGGGCACGACAGGATCGACCCACGCGCCGTCGATGTAGAACTGCAAAGTGTGTGACATGATTTCTCCTTGAGGGCGCGCCGTGTGGCCGTTCCGGCCGTGATATCTGGTTAGAAATAACGATGTGCGAATGGCGACGTCAAACGCAACCCCCGACCGGTTGAGCCAGTTCGCCGGCGATTGAGCCAGGCGGGCGGCGATAGCTCGAGCAGAACGAATTACAGCAGAGTATGCCCGGCTTCGCCCAGAAGCCGTATCGCCGCCACGCGATCGGCGGCTTTCACCAGCAGGTGATCGCCGTCGAAAGTCGACACCACGAAAATGCCCAGCTCGTTTTCCGACAGTGGCCTGATGACCGACAACACGATGCCGGTTTCATCGAAAGCGAAAGGCCCTTGGAGCTTGAAGGCGACCCACTCGTCATCCCGCTTGACGGAATCTGGAACGCGATCCTGCAGACAGGTGATCGAAAGTTCATCCTCGGTTCTGGTGATGCTGACGAAGCCTGGCCCGTCCGCCCAACCGGGAATGCCTGCTCCAGGCTCGAGCCGCGAAATCGCGTAGAGTCCCGGCAGTTGCTTGAGCCTGATTCTGACAGCCATTGTCGAACTCCGATTGCGGTCTACCCGGCAAGCCTCTTGCTCATATAAACAGTCGTGCCGTTCATGAACGGCTCCTCCCGGTCGATCCTATAGCCGTGTCTCTTGTAAAGCGACACATTGGCCGCAAAGGCGCCATTGGTCAGCAGGCGAAGTTCGCTGCGTCCCGCCTCGGCCGCCTTGCGTTCGGCCCGCCCCAGCAACAGCCGGCCGATCCCCCTTCCCTGCGCATGCGGCGCCACGCAGACATTCTCGATCCAGACATGATCATCGGCCGGCATGGTTTCGATCGCGCCGACGATTTCGCCCTCCTCGATCGCAAGGTCGAACTCATGCTCGGCAACGGCTATGTCATAGTCGGCGCGCATGGGCAGCGGCTCGCGGCCGATCAGCGGCACCCATTTGGCATAGGCCGCGCGCACGATGTCGCGGATGGCGGCGGCGTCGGCGGGCTCGGCCTGCCGGAACTGGATGGAAGGATTGATGCTCATCGAGAGGCTCCAGACATGAAAAACCCGCCGGCGGTTTCGCGGGCGGGGCTAGGAAGAACGAACCGGAATTAATGGGCCAGCTCTCGTCGTCGCGCAATCAGCATGCCGCCTCGCGGTGTACAGGTTCGGCATCGCATGACATTGGCGCGGGGAAAAACGAACATGGCGCCAAGCTGACGCAGCATGAGTGGCCCGTCAAGCCAATGCCAAGCCGCCTTCTGGCGGCGCCCAGCCTCTTTGCCGCGCTGCTTCATCAGCCTTGGCATTTTGGTTACGCAAACTTGGAGACCGTCCTGGAAAATCGATCATTCTAACGAAAATAATTCATTGGAAAGATTAGTTGGGGAATGACATTCCCCAAGCGAAGTTGCCTGGAGCATGATGTTGTCTTCCTTATCCCACATTGCGAACGATATTCCAAAAGGCCTGATTTCCGCCGAACCTGCGCAGGGCCGCAAGGCGCTCGACTCGACCAGGGCCGGCCCCATGCCCGGTGTGATATTGGTCGCGATGATCACCGCGGTGGCCTTCTCGGCCCGCAACGTCTCCGGCTTCGCCCTGTTCAGCCCGATGATCCTGGCCGTCGTCGCCGGCATGATCTACTCCAACGTGCTCGGCACGCCGGCGCACGCCAAGGCCGGCATCGCATTCTCGCAAAAGCGCCTGCTGCGCTTCGCCATCGTGCTGCTCGGCTTCCAGCTGACGCTCGGCCAGGTCGTCTCGATCGGCGCGGGCGGCATCGGCATTGTCGCGGCCACGCTTGGCGCCACCTTCCTCTTCACCCTCGCGCTCGGCCGGCTGATCGGCGTCGACGCCAAGCTGGCGCAGCTGATCGCCGCCGGCACCTCGATCTGCGGCGCCTCGGCAATCGTGGCAACCAACATTGTCACCGACGCGCGCGACGAGGACGTCACCTACGCCGTCGCCTCGATCACCTTGTTCGGCACCGTCGCCATGCTCGGCTTCCCGCTGCTGGCGCCGCTGCTCGGCCTCGACCAGCATGCTTTCGGCCTGTGGGCGGGCGCCTCGATCCACGAGGTGGCGCAAGTCATCGGCGCCGGCTTCCAGAACGGCACCCAGTCGGGCGAGATCGCCACCGTCGCCAAGCTCACCCGCGTCGCCATGCTGGCGCCGATGGTCATCGCGCTGGGCCTGACGGCGCGCCGCAAGGGCAGCAGCGACCAGCAGGCGGCGCGCCCGCCCATGCCATTGTTCGTCGCCGCCTTCGTCGCTGTCGCGGCTCTGAACAGCCTTGTCACGATGCCCGCCGGCGTGAAGTCGGCGATGGCACTCGCCACCACCATCATGCTGACCATGGGGCTCGCCGCCATGGGCCTGCAGGCCGATATTTCGCAGCTGCGCTCACGCGGCCTGCGCCCGCTGGCACTCGCCTTCTCGGCCTTCCTGTTCATCGGCGGCTTCAGCCTGATGCTGGTGAAGTTCGCCTGAGCCTTGCTGCAATTCAGATCGCACCGGCACGAACAGCAAACCTCATCCGCGGGCCTACCGCGTTGACGTGGCAGTGTTCGGCTCCGCTTCAGGAGGGTTGTTGACTTCTGGGCCTATTGCCCAACTTTGCTGTGGTAGTACGGATGCCATTTGGAGGATTTCCGATGAACATCATTACACCCACGGCCGCCGAGAAGCTGGCGGAAAAAGCGCGGACACCCTTTCCCGGCGCGAGCGATGAGTACCGGAAAGCCCGCCAGGCACTGCTGAAGGACGAGATCGAATTTCGCAGACACATGACCGAGGTCACGGAACGGCGCCGACACCTTCCGGACGGACCCGTCATCGAGACAGATTATCGCTTCAGGGACGCCAATGGCGCGGATCTCGGGCTTTTCGAACTGTTCGGGGACAAGGATGCACTCGTGACCTATTTTTGGATGTTCGGACCCGAGCGCGCACGCCCATGTCCAATGTGCACCAACTGGTTGGGTGCGGTGAATGGAAACGCTGCTGACATCAAGCAGCGCATCGCCCTGAAGATCCTTGGACGCAGCCCGGTCGAGCGGCAGATCGCATTCGCGCAGGAACGGGGGTGGCGCGATCTGGATTTTGTCCAGACGGTGGGCGACACCTATGCCAACGACCTCGGACTGATCAACGCCGATGGCAGCGAGAACCCGGCTCTGGTGGTGTTCAAGCGCGACGGCGAGCGCGTGCGCCTTTTTTGGGCGAGCGAGATGTCGGCGGAAATGGCTGATCCCGGCCAGGATCCGCGAGACGCACCGGACATCGCCTCCCTCTGGTCAATCCTGGACCTTACGCCGGGTGGACGCGGAACGGACTGGTATCCGAAACTCAGCTACTAGAGCTCAGTGTCGCGAAACCACAGGCTTTTTGCCTAATCCGCGAACGAACTCGCCGCGACATAGATCGCCGCCAATGTCTCGATTCCCGCCTGGTCTGCCTTGTCGAAGCGACCGGGCAGCGGGCTGTCGAGATCAAGCACGCCGAAGACGCCGTCATCGTCTTCCAGGAGCACGACCAGTTCCGAACGCGAATCGACGTCGCAGGCGATGTGGCCGGGGAAATCGTGCACGTCCTTGATCAGCATCGAGGTGCCGAGTTCGACCGCCGTGCCGCACACGCCCTTGCCGACGGCGATACGCACGCAAGCCGGCTTGCCCTGGAACGGACCCAGCACCAATTCCTCGTCGGAGGCCAGGAAATAGAAGCCCGCCCAGTTGAGATCAGGCACCATCTGGAAGATCAGCGCCGCCGTGTTGGCGGCATTGGCGATCGAGTCGCCCTCGCCCTCGAGCAGCGCCTTCAGTTGCGCGGCGAGGTCGCGGTAGAACGCGGCCTTGTCCGAGATGTCGATAGCCTTGGCGGCAAACATGGCTTGTCTCCGAAGTGAGAATCGCGGTTCCGTTTTCCGCAAGCTCTCTGCACAAACGACCACAGGGCATACTAGCGTGAAATCCAACCGATCCGAAAGCCGCAAGATCAGGATCGCCGCCGGCGTCGTCGCGCATCGGTGGAGAATTTGATTTCCTTGGCAGACATGATTTTATCCAGTTCGCATTTGGGGTGAGCCGACACCGCGCAGAGGCGCGGTGCTTCAGTCAGGCGGCCTTCTTGGCTTCGGCGCTTTCTTCGATGACGCCCATAATGTCGGCTTCCTTCATGATCAGGAGGTCCTCGCCGTCGATCTTGACCTCCGTGCCCGACCATTTGCCGAACAGGATCAAGTCGCCGGCCTTGACGTCGAGCGGAACAAGCGCGCCGTTTTCGTCGCGGGCGCCGGGACCAACCGCGATCACTTCGCCTTCCTGCGGCTTTTCCTTGGCATTGTCGGGAATGATGATGCCGCCCTTGGATTTGATATCGCCGTCGGCGCGCCGGATGACGACGCGGTCGTGGAGTGGCCGAAATTTCATGAGACTTCTTTCTGGGGCCGGCATAGGCGGCCGCTGCATTCATACAGGCGGTTTGGCACTCGATAGATAGGAGTGCCAAAATTTATTCCGCGCTGATATTAAATAATCAAAAGTATTATTCGGCGCCCGGTTTCGTGGTAGCGGAAACCCACCAAATATTTCAAAAATTTGAATTTTCCCGGCCGAGTCCCTATTTATCCGACGAGTTCATTTTCACGATTTCAGACGCAAGGGAGATTTCCTCGATGGCCGACGGCAACCAGACGATCATGGAAAAAGCTGAAGCCCGCTTTGTCGACAAGCAGAAGAAGACGGCGGAGCGCAACAAGGCAACCGCCGAATATATGTCCGAAGCGAGGGCCAGGGAAATCAAGACGGCAAGGCTGAGGCAATTGCGGCTGGCCAAGGAAGAGGCCGACCGCCTGGCCGAGGCCCTGAACCCGACGCCGAAGAAGAAACGCGCGGTGAAGAAAACGACGGAGGCAAAATCATGAGCCTGACCTTCCCCAACCGCAGCCGCAGCTATGACGAAGCCGGCAAGCGCATCCGTTTCGTCGGCTATGACGGCATGTTCCAGATTTCCTTCTCGGTCGCCGCCGATGCGATGACCAGGATGCAGCCGGCGACGGCAGCCAATGAAGCCGGCTATCTCGCCACCTTCGACACCGAGAGCAGTGTCATCCGCGACGTAGCGTCAAAGGCCTATGACCGCACGCGCAAGAGCATGTATGTGCTGACGGCTGAAGACTTCCGCTGAGACGACACACGCGGTCGGCACCGGATCAGGATTTACGCTCCGCCTTCTCCCGGCGCTTGACGTCCCGGACATTCATCTGATCGACCATGGCGTTGGCGTCGCGCGGGCTCATGCCGACTATCGCCCTTTGCCTGACGACGACGGGCTGGCCGGTGAAGACGTCGATGATGGCCCAGCTTTGGGGCAGATCCATGCGCAGTGCGTAGCGGTTGGCCATGAGCCTCAGCCCTGCAGCATGAAGACCATGCCCAGGACCGATACCGTCCAGGCGACAGCCGAAAGCTTCAGCACCATGCCGCCATGCGCGGCCAGAGCCTCCCGCAGCCGCGGGGCGATACCTGCCGGCGGGACCGACTCTATCGCGACGGCAAGGGGTCCCTTGGCGCCAAGTTTTCCAAAGACGGGCAACAGCGACGGTTCACGCACGAAAAATGGCCTCGAATGTCGGGGAAAGTCGGAGCGGCAAGCGCGCGCTCCCATAGCACTCTTTTGGCGAGAGCCCTGCATGCCAAATGCAAATAGGCTGCTTTAACACCGGCCGCATGCCCTTCCTGACCTCGATCGTCAGATGCGCCAATGACTGAAAGCGCGCAAGTCGCCTGGGCAACGGGCGCGTCGCCGTCACAACCAAGACGAGGACAGGGAAATGTCCGGCCCAAGCAACAAATGCAAGCTGGCAAGGCCCATCGCCCTCGATGGTCCGACGCATGCTCTACGCTATATGATTTTGGAGGCCTCGCCTCGGGATCGAACCGAGGCTTCAGAGATTTGCCGTCTCCAGCGTAGCCGCTCCGCCACGAGGCCATGACTAGCGAACTAACCGATAATATTTGCGGAAGCGTTAAGTCCGAAGAGTCGTTTATAGACATGTCGCCGATCGCTTTGGCGGCCCGCGCCGTGCTAGCACTGACGGCTGCCAGGAATTCGCCTGATGAACTCGCCGGGCGCAAGGCCTGTGAGCCCGCCCTCCGGCGGCCGGCTCGCGCCACCGGAGGACCAGCCACTTTTTCCCTTGAACAGTCTCTCGATCTCGCTTAGTTTGGGTTGAGAAAAGGTTTTTCCAAACATTTCCGATCGGGCTCGGCCATTGGCCGGGCCTCATTCCGGCCTGCAAGAGAAAACCTTTTCCCAATCGGGATTCTCGCCGCGATGGCATTGGACGATCAGCCAGCCTTTCCCAAGCCCGTCACCTTGCGTGACGTGGCGGCCGAGGCTGGCGTCAGCGTCGCCACCGCCTCGAAGGCGCTCAACGACCAGGGCCGCATGACCGCCGAAACCCGCGAACGCATCCGCGAGACTGCGCAGCGCCTCGGCTTCCGGCCTAACAGCCTGGCGCAGAGCCTGCTGCGGCGGCGCTCCTTCACCGTCGGCCTGCTCACCAACGATACCTATGGCCGCTTCTCGCTGCCGCTGATGTCGGGCATATCAGACGCGCTGGTCGACGCCGGCGTCTCGGTGTTCCTGTGCAATGTCGAGGAGGATCCGCGTCTCGGCCAGCTCCATGTCGAGGCTATGCTCGATAAGCGTGTCGACGGCATCATCGCCACCGGCAAGCGCATCGACCGCCATCTGCCGGTCGACCTGTCCAATCTGCGCATCCCGGTGATCTATGCCTTCACCCAGCCCGATCCCGACGCCGTCGCCTTCGTCTCCGACGACGCCGGGGGCGCGCGGCTGGCGGTGGAGCATTTCTGTCGACTCGGCCGCAGGCGCATCGCCCATGTCTCGGGTCCGGCGACCTTTGCCGTGGTGCACGCCCGCGCCCAGGCCTATCGCGATGTTCTGACCGAGAACGGCCTGTCAGTTACCGAGCCGCTGCTCGGCTCGTGGTCGGAGGCCTGGGGACACGAAGCCGTGGCGAGGCTGTTCGACGGCGCGGCCGACGGCGCAAGCGAAAGGCCGGACGCCGTCTTCTGCGGCAACGACCAGATCGCGCGCGGCGTCATCGATGCGTTGCGCGAACGCGGTCTCGACGTGCCCGGCGATGTCGGCGTCATCGGTTTCGACAATTGGGAGATCGTGGCCGAGGCGACGCGCCCACCGTTGACCTCGATCGACATGAACCTGGCTGCGCTCGGCCGCGAAGCGGGGCTGACCTTGCTTTCCCTGGTCGGCGGCAAGCCCGCCGCGCCAGGCATCCGGAAACTGCCGTGCCGGCTGGTGGTGCGTCAGTCATGCGGCCGCCTGCCAGATGGTGAGAAAGACGGCTGAAGAACCAAAAGGCCGCAATCGGCGGCAAGCCGCGCGTCGCGGCAAAAACGTGGAGGAGGAGAACATGAGGACTTTGATTGCCAGACTGGCCTTGACGGCCGCCGTACTCGGCTGCGGGCTGCAATTTGCCGCCGCCGAGACCGCCAACATCTGGGTGCGCGCCGACGGCTCGAACTTCATGCCGCGCATCGTCGATGCCTACAACAAGGGCCACACCAACCAGATCAAGCTCGACATCATCCCCAATGCCGAGATCATTCCGAAATATGGTGCCGCCGCCGCCGGCGGCACTGCGCCCGACGCGCTGTCGCTAGACCTGATCTACACGCCCTCCTTCGCCGCCGCCGGCCAGTTGGAGGACATCACCGACTGGGCGAAATCCCTGCCTTATTTCGCCAGCCTGTCACCGGCTCATGTGAAGACCGGCACGTACAAGGACCGCATCTACGGCCTGCCCTTCTCCGCCGACGCCTCCGTGCTGATCTGGAACAAGAAGCTGTTCAAGCAGGCCGGCCTCGACCCCGAAAAGGGCCCGGCCAATTGGGCCGAGATCGAAGCCGACGCCGAAAAGGTCAATGCGCTCGGCGGCAACATCAAGGGCTTCTACTTCTCCGGCAATTGCGGTGGCTGCAATATCTTCACCTTTACGCCGCTGGTCTGGGCCTCCGGCGGCGACATCCTCTCGCAGGACGGCTCCAAGGCGACGCTGGACAGCCCGCAGCTACGCGGCGCCATCGACCTCTACCGCTCGATGGTCAAGAAGGGCCTGGTGCCGGAAGGCGCCCAGACCGATACCGGCGCCAATTTCTTCGCCGCCTTCGCCGGCGGCAACATCGGCATCTCGCCGTCGGGCGCCTTCGCCATCGGCGCGCTCAACACCCAGTACCCCGACATCGACTACGGCATCACCTTCCTGCCGGGCAAGGATGGCGGCTGGTCGTCCTTTGCCGGCGGCGATAATTTCGTCGTCACCAAGGGCACCAAGAAGATCGATGTGGTGAAGGAGTTCCTCGACTTCGCCTATTCGCTGGAAGGCCAGACGATCCTGGCCAAATATGGCAGCCTGCCGGTGCGCGGCGACATCGCCAAGGACGCGCTGAAGGACCTCGACCCGCGCTACCAGGTCGCGGCCGAGGCGATGGCCAAGGGCAAGACGCCCTATTCGGTAGTGTTCAACGACCTGATCAACTCCGCCAACGGTCCGTGGACGCAGATGATCAACGAGGTCTTCTTCGGCGACGACGTCGACGGCGCCATCGCCAACGCCCAGGAGACCATGCAGTCGATCATCGACCAGGCGCCGCAGAAATAGGCGCCTGCCGGCCGCCTGCCTGTCTCCCTGGGCGGGTGGCCGGAATTCGCATCGCCAACGGCAGGGCTAATCCACATGGAAGCTTCGAGACATCTGCCCGGCCTATCCAGCTTGGGTTCCCCGCCCTCGCGAAGTGGGGGAGAGGAACCCAAGCTGGAATTGTCACCCCAACCGGAGGAGAGCGAGCGGCCATGACCACCATCACAGCCGCCACCACCGCACCGTCCCGCGCCCGAAAACTGGTCGGCGCCGGGCGCCGGCAATGGATCGGTCTCATCTACGTCGCGCCGGCCGTGGCGCTGGTCATGGTGTTTTTCGTCATTCCGCTCGGCATGACGGCGTGGATGTCGCTGCACAATTGGCCTCTGATGGGCGAGCACTCCTTCATCGGCCTCGACAATTACGTGGCGATCCTGCGCGACACCAGGTTCTGGAATGCACTGAAATTCACCGGCTACTACACGGTGATCGTCACCATCGCGATCTTCGCCGTCGCCTTCCCGCTGGCCATCTTCATCGAACGGCCGCGCCGGCTGACCAATCTCTACCGCACCGCCTTCTTCATGCCGGCCGTGGTCGGTTTCGCCTCGGCGAGCCTGCTCTGGTCATGGCTGCTCAACGTCGATTCCGGCCTGTTCAGCCCGGCCGCCTACAACCTCGGCCTGATCGACAGGAAATTCAATCTTCTGGCCACCTTCCAGCCCGCCTTCTGGTCGATCATCGCCATGGTGGTGTGGAAGGTCGCCGGCTTCACCATGATCATCCTGATGACCGGCCTGCAATCGATCCCGCAGGATTTGCAGGAAGCGGCCGTCATCGACGGCGCCGGCCCGTTCGCAAGATTCCGGGCCATCACCTTGCCGCTGATGCGCCGCACCCTGGCGCTGGCCCTGATCCTGTCGGTGGCCGGTTCGGTCCTCGCCTTCGACCAGTTCTACATCATCCTGCGCGGCGGCCCGCGCAACCAGACGCTGACGGCGGTGTACTGGATTTTCAACCAGTCTTTCGTGTCGTTCAAGCTCGGCTATGGCGCGGCACTCTCCATGGTGCTGCTGGTAATCCTTGTTGCGCTCAGCCTCGTGCAGCTCTGGCTGCTGAGGAAGCCCGAGGGCCTCGACTGATGGCGCAGGCAATGTCCACTCAAGGCAAGCTCGCTGCCAGCGTCGCCAGGCACTCTACCGGCATCATCGCCTCGGTGCTGTTCGTGGCGCCGATCGTGTGGGCCGCGCTGTCGGCCTTCAAGCCGGCGCAGGAGGCGCGCCAGCCGCCGTTGCCGCCCTGGCCGACGACAGGCTTCTCGCTGGAGAACTACGCCACCCTCAACACGTTCGGCGACGGGCTCTGGGTCTCGGCGCAGAACAGCATCTACGTCTCTGTCATGACCGTGCTGGTCTCGGTCGTCGTCTCCGTGCTCGCCGGCTATGGTTTCTCGCGCTTCCGATTTCCGCTCAAGGACCTGTTCTTCGTCCTCATCCTGTCGACGATCATGATTCCGTTCCAGTCGATCCTGACGCCGATCTTCCTGGTGCTGACCAAGCTCGGCCTGCACAACACGCTGACCGGGCTGGTCGGCGTCTATGTCACGCTGCAACTGCCGTTCTCGATCTTCATGATGCGCAACGCCTTCGACGCGGTGCCGCGCGAGATCGAGGAGGCCGCGCGCATGGACGGCGCCGGAAACGCCACCATGCTGTTGAAGGTGATGCTGCCGCTGGTCTGGCCGGGCGTCGTCACCATCGCGCTGTTCGCCTTCCTCGGCGCCTGGAACGAGTTCCTCGCCGCTCTGGTGCTGATGACCGACCAGTCCAAATTCACGCTGCCGGTGATGATGACCGCACTCCAGTCCGGCCGCTTCGGCGCCATCGACTGGGGCGCGGTGCAGGCGGGCGTCACGGTGATGATGGTGCCGTGCCTGATCCTGTTCCTGGCTTTGCAGCGCTTCTACATCCGCGGCCTGATGGCCGGGGCCGTCAAGTAATCGATCGAATGGAGTAAGTTCATGACCGCATCGTCATCCGCCAAGCCTGCCAGCGCCTCCAGGCCCAAACTCGCCTTCCGGCCGCTGCCGGTGCCGCAGGTCGACGTGCACGGCTTCTGGGGCGACCGTGCCGACGCCGTCGCCGCGCGCACCGCCGATATCCTCTACGACCGCTGCGTCGAGGCGGGCATGCTGGAGCAGATCGATCCGGACCGGCCCTCGCCCGGCGTGGTCATCCCGTTCCATTCCCCTTCGCCCGACGAGGCGGCTTCCCCCGGCTTCACCGGCTCGACGGTGACGACGCAGATGTTCTGGGACTCCGACTGGGGCAAGACGATCGAGACGGCGGCCTATTCGCTCTACCGCGCCAAGAACCCGGAGCTGGAGAAGAAGATCGACGCCGTCATCGACCTCTACGAAAAGCTGCAGCAGCCGGACGGCTATCTCTCGAGCTGGTACCAGCGCATCCAGCCCGGCCTGCGCTGGACCAATCTGCGCGACTGCCACGAGCTCTATTGCGCCGGCCACCTGATCGAGGGCGCCGTCGCCTATTACCAGGCGACCGGAAAGCGCAAGCTGCTCGACGTCATGTGCCGCTATGCCGACCATATTGCCTCGGTGCTCGGGCCCGAGCCCGGCAAGAAGAAGGGCTATTGCGGCCATGAGGAGATCGAGCTTGCACTGGTGAAGCTCGCGCGCGTGACGGGCGAGAACAAATACATGGAGCTGGCGAAATATTTCATCGACCAGCGCGGGCAGCAACCGCATTATTTCGACGAGGAGGCGCGCGCCCGCGGCGCCGATCCCAAGGCCTATCATTTCAAGACCTATGAATACAGCCAGTCGCACATTCCGGTGCGCGAGCAGGACAAGGTCGTGGGCCATGCGGTAAGGGCGATGTATCTCTATTCCGGCATGGCCGACATCGCCACCGAATATGGCGACGACAGCTTGCGGATGGCACTCGACCGGCTGTGGGACGATCTTACCAGCAAGAATCTCTACATCACCGGCGGGCTCGGTCCGTCGGCGCACAATGAGGGTTTCACCAGCGACTTCGACCTGCCCAATGAAAGCGCCTACGCCGAGACCTGTGCCGCCGTCGGCCTGGTGTTCTGGGCCAGCCGCATGCTCGGCATGGGGCCGAACGCCCGCTACGCCGACATCATGGAACGGGCGCTCTACAACGGCTCGATCTCGGGCCTGTCGCTCGACGGCTCGCTGTTCTTCTACGAAAACCCGCTGGAAAGCCGGGGGCGGCACAACAGATGGAAATGGCACCGCTGCCCGTGCTGCCCGCCCAATATCGGGCGCATGGTGGCCTCGATCGGCGGCTATTTCTACAGCCTGGCGGACGATGCGCTTGCCGTCCATCTCTATGGCGATTCCACCGCTCGTTTCGACATAGCGGGCGTGCCGGTAGCACTGACGCAGGCGAGCCGCTACCCCTGGGACGGCGCGGTCGCCATCACCATCGAGCCGCAGGCGCCGGTCGCCTTCACCCTGCATCTGCGCGTGCCGGCCTGGAGCACCGGCGCGACGCTCAAGGTCAATGACGAGACGGTGAAGCTCGAGGACGTCACCAGCGAGGGTTACGCAGCGATCCGGCGCACATGGAAGAAAGGCGATAGCGTCCGCCTCGATCTCGAAATGCCGATCGAACGGCTCTACGCCAACCCGCAGGTGCGTCAGGACGCCGGCCGCGTGGCGCTGTCGCGCGGCCCGCTGATCTACTGCGTCGAGGCGACCGACAATGATGGCAGCCTGCATCGCATCGTATTGCCGCGCATCGCAAGCATCGAGGCGCATGACGAGCCGGATCTGCTGGGCGGCGTGGTGACGCTTTCGGCCGCGGCACTGGCCGATACCGATGAGGGCTGGCAAAACGGGCTCTACCGCACCGATCCGCCCGCTGCCACACAGACGCGGCTGACCGCGATCCCCTATTTCGCCTGGGACAACCGCGAGCCCGGCGAGATGCTGGTGTGGCTGAGGGACGGGGGAGGCCAGAACGGCGCGCGATGAAGGCGACAGCCTTCGTTCTGCCCGCCGCGTTCTTCGGTGCCAGTCACATGGAGCCTATCGCCGGGCCTTTGACTTGTTCAGAGCGACGGCGGCTCGGATAAGCGCCTTGAACGCGTCCTCGTCGACCTCCTCGCCCTCTTGGAAATCGATGGCGCGCCTGGTGTTCCCTTCCAGGCTGGAGTTGAACAGGTGCGATGGATCGGGCAGCGCCGCACCTTTGGCGAAGGTCAGCTTGACGACGTTCTTGTAGGTCTCGCCGGTGCAGATCATTCCGGCATGCTCCCACACCGGGACCCCTCGCCACTTCCACTCCTCGACGATCTCGGGGTCGGCCTGCCTGATCAGGCCGCGCAGCCGGCTCAGCATCTCGCCGCGCCAGTCGCCGAGCTCCTCGATCCTGCCGTCTATGAGCTGCGAAGGAGACCTTTCCTCTGGCGACCCGCTCTTCGTCATGTCCGTTCTCCTTCAAGCTTGAGGGCGATCACCGCCCCGTCCGCCCGATCATAGGCGCTCTGTTGCGCGCGGCAAATCCGGGCCCCGGCGCGCAAATCTCACATCCGTTCGCCGGGCAATCGGCTCGCCTGCTTCACCCAGTCGGTGAACTGGGCCTCGTCGAACTCGTCCTCATGAATATCAAGGTAACGCGTGTCCTTGCTCTTGGACTGGCCAGGCGGCACCGGGCGCAGCGACATGCCGCGGAAGAAGGCCACCTTTATGTATTTCGTGAAGCAATGAAAGCTGAGGAACCAGCCCTCGCCTTCCATGCCATAGAAGGGTGAGTTCCATTTGACCGCCTTATGCACGCCCGGGACAGCCTGCTCGATCAGCGTGTCGATGCGCTGGCCAACCTCGCGCTTCCAGTCCGGCATGGCCGCGATATAGGCCTGCACCGGCGCATCGCCATAGCCCTTGGCGATCTGCGGGTTGCCGCCGGACAGCAACTTTACGGAAGGAGCCTCAGTAGCGGGTTTGGTCGATTTCGCCATCCGTTCCTATCCATTGGCGCGCTGAACGTCGCGTGTCTTTGCGACATAGGGCAGTACGAACATGTAGAGGCCGCTGAACAGCAGGAGGAACAGTGGCAGGAGCGGTGAATAGACCACCCAGGCGGGCGGCTGCCCGAACGCCATGGTGATGAAGTTCGCGGCCACGGTTGCCGTGAAGATGATCGACAACCAGCGGTGAATTTGCCTGATCCACTTGCTCCAGTCCAATGCTGCCTCCTTTGCAATATGCGTTGAAATCGGGGCCCTACCAGCGCGCCAGCTGCGTGATCTGGATGAGGTTGCCGCAGCTGTCGTTGAGCTGCGCGATGGTCGAACCGGTCACCTCCGTCGGCGCCATGGCGAAGGCCGCGCCCCGCGCCTTGATGCGCTCGTGATCGCCCTTGATGTCGTCGGTGAAGAGCATCAGCGCCGGCTGGCCCTGCTTGAACAGGGCCTGCTGGTAGGCCTTGGCCGCCGGGTTATCGTTCAGCGCAAGCTGCAGCTCGGTTCCCTCAGGCTCCTCCGGCGAGGCGACGGTCAGCCAGCGAAACGGACCGTTGCTGAAATCGGCCTTCCTGGTGAAGCCCAGCACGTCGGTGTAGAAGGCAAGTGCCTTCTCCTGATCGTCCACATAGACGCGGGTCAATTTGATCTTCATCGCATGTCCTCCATAGGTTTCGTTTGCGGCGGGCCGCCCTCGAACGGCCTCGCCATGAACCCCGGCCGGCGGATTTCAGTCCGTCCGCGCCAGGAGCTCTTCCAGCTTCTCCAGGAATTTCGGCCATCCCATCTTGGCGCCGCCATAGGCCCGCCTTTGCTCGGGCCGGAAACCGGACTGCTCCATGCGCAGATGGGTTCCGGCAGGCGTCGGGGTGAGCGTGAAGGTCACCACGCTCCTGAGATCGAAGGCCGGGTCCTGGTGCGCGAGGTTCCAGGTATAGGACAGCGTCTTGTGCGGCTCGACGGCAAGCACCTCGCAATCCAGCACGCCGCCCCAGGCGGTGCTGATGTTGAAGCGATGGCCCACGACCGGATTCAAATCGTTCTTCATCAGCCACTCCTCGATCAGATGCGGTTGCGTCAGCGCGCGCCAGAGCTTTTCGGGCGGATGGGAAATCTGCCGCTCGACGACGACAGTGCGGGTCCCGGCGGCACTGTCGTTCACTGGTCCATCCTTTTGAGCAGATCCTCGAGATCGTCGAACCGGCTTTCCCAGAACCCGGCCATCTCCCGTGTCCAGTCCATCAGCGGCGCCAGTGCGCCGAGCTGTGCGCTGTAATGCGTCTGGCGGCCTTCATGGCGGTCGCGCACCAGCCCGGCCTGCTTCAGCACGCCAAGATGCTTCGACACTGCCGGCTGCGAGACCCCCGACTGGATCGTCAGCGCTCCCACCGTCTGCTCTCCCTGGCGGCACAGTCGTTCGAAGATGGCGCGCCGCGTCGGGTCGGCAAGCGTCCTGAAGAGCGCATCATGAGCATCCGGCATTTAATCGATAACCCGTTGGCTATTGATGGACGTATAACCACCGGGATATGTATTCGTCAAGCGAAGATTTGGAGGGGGAAAAGCGTCCGGAATCTTCCGGGTCGCGCTGCGCTGGGAACGCCGATCGCTAAACCGTGGCGTGGACGCGGTTGATCTCCTCGGCCACCAGCGCCTGCAACTGCCACAGGTTGCGATCGCGAATGCCGCAGGCATCGAGGTGGCGGATGGTCTCGAACAGATATTGCGCGCCCGAGCCCCAATGGCCAGCGGCCCGGGCCAGCGTCGACGCGACCGCCCGTTTGTCGAGCCTGCCGACATAGCGCGCATTGGCGGGATCGACGACGAAGCCGAGCGCGCGGCACATGCCGCCCTCCGTCCTGACCCGCAGCCAGCGCGGCACGTTGACGGCGGGCAGGATGGTCATCTCGCGGCGCAGCAGCGCCTCGAGATTGTCGGCGACCGGCTCCGCGATCTCGAACACCATGCCCTGGCATTGGCCACCACGGTCGAGCGCCATCATCAGGCCTGGCTGCTCGATCGTGCCGCGAAACCGCTGCACGGTGAAGCAGAAGGAGCGGTGCCAGCCGGTCGCCACCGCGCGCTCGCCTCCCCTCACCTCGCCCGCCGGCTTCCACAGCAGCGAGCCATAGGCGAACAGTTTCAGCGGCCCGGCCGGCGCATCGGCCAGGATTTCGTCGCTGAAACGCGCATAGTCGGCGTCGGTCATGTAGACCATGCCCGGCGTCGGCCCGGCATCCTCGACCGCGCGCAAGGTGCGGGCGACCAGCGCCTCCGTCAGCGCCATCGCCGCTTTGAGTGGCGGCGCGGTGGGGATCGGTTTGTTCATGTTCGCATCTCGGCCGTCACCGACATCTTGCCGAAGGCGCAGGGATTCTCAAGGGGCGGCGCCGACATCGCCGATGCCGAAATGCTTCCGACATGCCAAACCCACCAACTCAATATCTCAGCCGGCTCAACTAAACCCTTGAAGGAGGCCGCTGCCATGACACCGTATACATGCTCGCCAATGAGCAGATCCCTCACGATGTCGCTCGGCGTTCTATTTGAACGGCCTGTTAATCGCACAGTTGGGATCCGCCAGCCACCAAACGCAACTGGATGTTCAGGGATTGGTCGTCGCCGGCGACCGACGAGCCGTTGACAGCAAGGGGACATACAGAGAGGCCAGGCTCCTCGCCATGGTTGCGGTGATGTGATCGGCATCCTTGTAGATCGGCAGCCCGTTTTGAACCGAGTCGCAGTGGCCATTGCTGCAGAACGCCGGAAGCGGATCGACAATGGCAGCGCCGTATTTTGCGGCAAGACGCGTCAAGATCGCGCGCGAGAGCGCTTGCCGCTTCGCGACATAATCCCATGGCGGGGCCACATCCGTGGAACGTCCTGCTATCATCGCCCTGGCGACGGCTTCCGGCATATAATGTCCCATCTCCGGGACGTCCATGACCAAAACGACCTTGGTACCTTGTTGCGCCAACTCCCCCATCAGGCGGTCGAGCGTTTCGACGACCGAGGCGGATTTGTCTTCAAGCGGCGGCGGCACCGACGGATCGAAATAAACGCCCTGGTTCGGCAGTTCGGAATCGTGCACGTATTTGGGCCAGTAGGCCAGCAGGAAGACGAGCGGGATGTGCCTGGACGCGATCAGATCGCGCACTGCTCCATTGAAATCGCCACACTGTTCGGTATGGCCACGCCGCGTCAACTGAACGCCCGGCAAAGGCGGACATGAAGCATGTCCTGCAAAGAGACCAGCAACGCCGGTCCGGGTGGCGGCTGCATCGATGGCCGGAGCCATTGCGCCGGCGTGGGAGTCTCCCCACACGAGGAAGGCGGGATTGTTCGAATGCTCGATGCCGAGCGGGCAGAGCTTGCCTGCGCGTATGTCGGCCGGCGTCGGTCCCGTTGCATCGAAATCGGCGAAACAGGGCGGCACGCTGAACCGGCTTTCATCGTAGGTCGCGGCGTAGACCTTGCGAACATCGACAGGAACACGGGATGGAACGCCCTTGTCGCGGATCACATCGGTTCCAAAGCCGACGGCCACAGCAACCATCAGGGCCGCTCCGGCAAACAACGAACGCCGGCCGACCCAGGCATTGCTGCCGCGGAAGGGCCGTTCGATAAACCGCCACGAAAAAACGGCGATTGCGAGCGACGTCAGGACGATCAGGCTGCCGTGAAGCACGGAAAATTCACGGTCGGCCATCGCCCTGCTGAACACGATGACGGGCCAATGCCACAGATAGAGCGAGTAGGAGATCAAGCCTATGAACACAACCGGCTTCGATCGCAGGATGTGGCTGACCGGCCCTTGCTCGTCGCGTGCATGGATCACCAGCGCGGCGCCGAGGCAGGGCAGCAGTGCCGCCGGGCCGGGAAAGAGAGTGTGATCGTTGAATCCGAACACGGCTAAGGCGATCAGCAAAATGCCGCCGGCTGCCAAGCCTGCCCGCATGGGCGGCCGCGTCGGCGTCGGTATCGCGCCGAAGGCAAGCAGCGCGCCAACGAGCAGTTCCCAGGCGCGAAACTCCAGGAGATAGAACGCCGCGACCGGCGAACGGAAGACCGTCCATGCGCTCGCCACAAACGAGACGGTCAGTAACCCGACCAGGATGGACACCGTGTGTCGCCGCGCGAACCGGTTGATTGCGACCAGCAGCAGCGGAAACAGAATGTAGAACTGCTCCTCGACTGCAAGCGACCATGTGTGCATCAGCGGCTTCATCTGCGCACCGACATCGAAGTAGCCGCTTTCCTTCTCGAACTCGATATTCGATGTGAACAAGGCTGCGGCTTTCAGGCTGCGGGCGAAGTATTCCAGTTCGGTGGGCATCAGCAGGAACCATGCGGCTATCGACGAAGCCGCCAGAACTGCAAAGAGCGCCGGAAAGATCCGTCGGATGCGACGCTCGTAAAAACGCAGCAAGCTGAAATCACCGCAAGTGATCTCCCTCGAAATCAGCGACGCCATGAGAAAGCCGGAGATGACGAAGAACACGTCGACGCCGACGAAGCCGCCACCAAAACCCGGAATGCCGGTGTGGTACAGCACCACCGGAACGATCGCCAAGGCACGCAGCCCGTCAATATCCGCGCGATAGGCAAGTCCGGCTTGTCCATGCCCGCGAATTGAAGCCTGGGCGACTGGACGCCTGACAACGAGATTCAAACATATTCTCCGAAATAGTGCCGTTGGCCTGGCCTTTTATTGGCGCAGTATGTCTTCAGCGAGGCAATCCAGGCCGCTGCCGAACCCCAGGCCGCCGTCGGCGGAACGAGATCGCCTTCGACACGTTTCATTGGGTTGGGAGGGAACTATGAACGATGCGCCGGCAACGCCCGTCGGCAGGACGCTTTCGCCTGGCGAAATGGTCACCGTGATGTCGCATTTCCATCGCGCCGAGATTGCGCGCATGGCGGGATGGCGCGACCGCATCGACAGGACCAGCAACTGGGCGATCACCGTTGTCGCCGCGATGCTGTCGGTGTCGCTGTCGACGGCCAGCGCCCATCACGGCGTGCTCCTGTTCGCCATGCTGCTGGTGCTGCTGTTGCTGTGGATCGAGGCGCGGCGCTACCGCTTCTTCGACGTCTACCGCGCCCGCGTACGCCAGTTCGAGCGCCACTATTTCGCGCAGATCTTCTCGCCGCAGCCGGACTTCGCCTCGGACTGGCTGCTGATCGTCGGAGAAAGCCTGCGCACGCCGAAATTCCTGGTCTCGCAGCGGGTGGCGCTGGCACGCCGTCTGCGCCGCAACTACAT
The DNA here is from genome assembly GCF_006442295.1 of Mesorhizobium sp. B2-3-2. Lineage (NCBI taxonomy): Bacteria > Pseudomonadati > Pseudomonadota > Alphaproteobacteria > Hyphomicrobiales > Phyllobacteriaceae > Mesorhizobium > Mesorhizobium sp. B2-3-2. Next base: position 39,246 of record NZ_VFWA01000009.1, read on the forward strand.
CCACATGATGCTGATACTGCTGCTCGCCTGGATCCTCAAACTGTCGACGCCCAGCCTGCTCGACCAGGCCGCGCCGGTCGGTTTCGTCGGCACATTGCGCGAGGCCGTCAACGCCGCCGCCCTGGGTCCCGTGCCCGGCGTGGCCATCGTCACGCTGGTCGCGATCCTCTATGCCGGTCTGCTGGCGGCCGCCTTACTGACGCCCGACGACAATGGCGAACTCTCCTTCGGCGACGTGCATGTCTAGCGCCAGCCGACGTATGAAAACCCTTTTTGAACAATCGGGTAGTGCGCCATTCTGATTCAAGATGCGAACCGTGGTCTACGTGACTCTTGGAAAATGGCAGCATGGATGCCATCTAGATGCGCAGAGAGCCGGTTCTCGAGCGGCCGGCCACGGAGCATCGAAACAAGTGACGCAGCGAAGCGGCAGCGCCGACCTGCCGCTGCATGGCGGACGGGTCCCGAAATGGCTGGGCGACCGCATGACGCGGCTCGGCGCCGTACTGTGCGAGGCGATCATCCACCATTACGGCCGCGACGAGCTGCTGCGCCGGCTGGCGCATCCCTTCTGGTTCCAGTCCTTCGGTGCGGTGATGGGCATGGACTGGCATTCGTCCGGCATCACCACCAGCGTCATCGGGGCGCTGAAGCGCGGGCTGACGCCGCTGTCGGGCGAGCTCGGCATCCATGTCTGCGGCGGCCGCGGCGCCCATTCGCGCAAGACGCCGCATGAGCTGGAAATGATCGGCGAACGCGTCGGCTTCGACGGGGCGGCGCTTGCCACCGCCAGCCGCCTGGTCGCCAAGGTCGACAGCGCCGCCGTGCAGGACGGTTTCGACCTCTATCTGCATGGCTTCATCGTCACCGACGACAGCCGCTGGGTGGTCGTCCAGCAAGGCATGAACGGCGACAGGAGGCAGGCGCGCCGCTACCACTGGCTGTCGGAAGGCTTGAGGAGTTTCGTCGACCAGCCGCACGCGGCGATCGAGGGCGAGCGGCAGGGCGAGATCATCAACCTCACCGACCATCGCGCCGAGGCTTCGCGCAGCGGCCAGCTCGACGTTCTGCGCCAGCTCGGTCCCGACCGGATCGTGCGTGAATTCGCCGCCATCGAGCCCATGGCGGACGAGCCTTCGGCAAAGCGCGAGAGCGCACAGCCAATGCTGCCCAATCTGGTCATGCCGGCGCACCATGACGTGCGCGAAAGCGACATCGTCATGCGCCGGCTGCACGGCAACATCTCCGCCGCCATCGAGAGCGGCCCGGCGGATTTTCCCGAATTGCTGCTGGTGCCGGGCGTCGGCGCCCGCACCGTGCGGGCGCTGGCGATGGTGGCGGAGGTGGTGCATGGCGCGCCGTGCCGCTTTTCCGACCCGGCGCGCTTCTCGCTGGCGCATGGCGGCAAGGACCGGCATCCCTTCCCGGTGCCGCTGAAGGTCTATGACGAGACCATCGCCGTCATGAAGTCGGCGGTCAGCAAGGCGAAGCTCGGCCGCGAGGAGGAGCTTGCCGCCTTGCAGCGGCTCGACGGCCAGGCGCGGCGGCTGGAGCGCTACGTCACCGGCCCGAGCCTGAAGGAGATCGTCGCCGGCGAGTTCGATCAGTCGCACCTGCTCGGCGGCCGCAGCGTCTTCGGCCCGGAGCCGCCGCCCGCCCCGGCGTCGCTGGCGCAGCCCTTTCCAGCAGCCGGTCCGAAGCGGTCGGGCTAGGATGTGTCGCGCAACCTTGCGCAGCCTTGCACGTTTATAGCAGCGATGCGTGCGGACCTGATCCGATCCTGCCGGAACAGGCCAGCCCGCATCCTGCCGAACGGGAACAGTGTTCCGGAAATCATCTGTTGAGGGCTGGATGGACCGGCAGCGCCTGCAAACGACATCTCTCCTGGCCGTCTTGACCATTGCCGCGAGCGCCTTGGCGCACCCCGTCTGGGCCGCGCAGGCGAACGGCCATGCCGCGGGCATGGGCGGCTCGGCGGAGGGCCTGTTCGTCGCCGAGATCGTGCTTCTGCTTCTGGTCGGGCGTGGCCTGGGCGAAATCTTCCAGCGCTACGGCCAGCCGGCGATCATGGGCCAGTTGATCGGCGGCATCCTGCTTGGGCCTTCGCTGTTCGGCTGGCTCTGGCCCGGTGCGCAGCAGCTGATCTTCTCGACCGACCCGGCGCAGAAGAGCATGATCGAGGCGGTCTCCCAGCTCGGTGTCCTGCTGCTTCTGCTGCTCACCGGCATGGAGACGGACCTGCGCCTGGTGCGTCGGGTGGGCGCGGCGTGTTTTTCGATCTCGGTCACCGGCATCCTCGTGCCCTTTGCCTGCGGTTTCGCGCTGGCGCAAGTCCTGCCCGACACGCTGCTGCCAAACCCCGGCGAGCGCGTCGTCGCCGGGCTTTTCCTCGGCACGGCCCTGTCGATCTCCTCGGTCAAGATCGTCGCCATGGTGGTGCGCGAGATGAACTTCATGCGCCGCAACCTCGGCCAGGTCATCATCTCCTCGGCCATCATCGAGGACACGATCGGCTGGCTGATCATCGCCGTCACCTTCGGCATCGCCACCAATGGCAGCCTGCAAATCGTGCCCTTGGTGGTAACGGTGGCCGAAGTGGCGCTGTTCATGGTGTTCTCCTTCACCATCGGCCGCCGGCTGGTGTTCACGCTGATCCGCTGGAGCAACGATTCCTTCCGCAGCGAATACGCCGTCATATCGGTCATCCTGATCATCATGGGCGTTATGGCGCTGATCACCAACCTGATCGGCGTCCACACCGTGCTCGGCGCTTTCGTCGCCGGCATATTGGTCGGCGAATCGCCGATCCTCTCCAGCCACATCGAGAGTCAGCTGCGCGGCGTCATCACGGCGCTTTTCATGCCGATCTTCTTCGGCATGGCGGGCCTTTCGGCCGACCTCACCGTGCTCGTCGATCCAACCCTGGCGCTGCTGACGCTGCTGCTGGTCGTCATCGCCAGCATCGGCAAGTTCGGCGGCGCCTTCATCGGCGGCCGGTTCGCCGGCATGACGCTGAAAGAGGCGACCGCCGTCGGCAGCGCCATGAACGCGCGCGGCTCGACGGAGGTGATCGTCGCCTCGATCGGCCTGTCGATGAACATCCTCTCCCACAACCTGTTCACCATGATCGTCACCATGGCGGTCATCACCACGCTCGCCATGCCGCCGATGCTGCGCTGGGCGCTTGGACGCTTGCCGGTCGGCGATGCCGAAAAGCAGCGCGTCGACCGCGAGCTGCTCGACGAGCGCGGCTTCGTCTCCAAGCTGGAACGGCTGCTGCTGCTGGTCGACGACAGCCCGGTCGGCAAGCTGGCCGCGCATCTCGCCGGGCTTGTCGGCGGCGGCAGCGGCATGCCGACCACGCTTCTCCACCTGCCCGATGGCAAGATCGCCGGCCCGGCCGGCACCAAGGGGCCGGAACGCGCCTCGAAGGAGGTCAAGCGCGGCGCGCAAAAGAGCGCCAGGGCCGTCAGCAAGGCCGAGGACACGCCGGTCGACAAGGTGCACCTGATCGCCCGCACCGAGCCCCAGGCCACCGCCGAGACGATCGCCGAGGAAGCCCGCAAGGGCTACGGCCTGCTGCTGGTCGGGCTGGAGAATGCGCTGACCGCCAAGGGCTCGTTCACCGAAGCGCTCAACGACATGACCAGCGGCTTCGACGGCCCGCTATGCCTGGTGCTGAACGGCGCCAGATCCGCCGGAAAGATGCCGATGCTGAAAGCCGGCGCGACCATACTGGTCCCGGTCAACGGCACGGAAGTCTCGCGCCGCGCCGTCGATCTCGCGCTCGCCCTGGCGCGGCCGCACCGGGCGCGGGTCAAGGCCCTCTATGTCTCGCAGGCCAGGAAAGGCAGCCGGTCGAGCTCGGTCTCGCACCGCCGCGAGGAGGCGGTGCTCAAGGATGTCGTCGATCTCGCCGACCGCTATGGCGTCGCCGTCGACACCGCGATCCGCGCCCGCGCCACGCCCGACAAAGCGATCGCCAGGGAAGTGGCCAAGGGTGCCGCGATGGTCGTCATGGGCGTCGCGCAACGGCCGGGCGAAGAACTGTTCTTCGGCGACACAGCGACCGCGGTGCTGGCCGCCGTCGCCTGCCCGGTCGTGCTACTGGCCAGCGACCGCATCCGCGCCGAAGCGAGGGCCGAGATCGCCGCCGAAACCGGCGCCTGATGGCGGAGCCTAAAGGCCGAAGAACTGCCTGCCGATCAGGTAGCCGAGCGCCACCACGGCCAGCGGGAACAAGGCCGGCGCGACCTTGCCGAAGACAGAGCTTTGCTGTTCCTTTGGCGGCACGTAGCGTGCATTGCCGAGATTCTTGGTCATTGCGTACCCCCGCGCGAACCAGTTCATTAGCAGATGCTTATTAACAGCACGGCCGAATTAACGGTTCGCGAAGAAATTCGCTCGAAAGCCGGCCATTTGAGCGGAGGGCTGGCGAATGCGCCTTGGCTCAACCTCGATCTCGGAAGCGGGTTTGCCTGCGGCCTCGCGCAGCGCCACGCTTCGGCCGTCGCGGCGAAGCGCTAAATCCGGCAAACCGCCGTGACGAAGAACTCGCGGTAGCAGAAGTCCGGATCGTCGAGCAGGCGATCCGGGCGCTCCTTCAGGTCCCGCCAATAGGCCTGGTCGGCGTCAGGCAGGGCGTAACCCGGCGCGACGCTGGCAAAATAGGCCAGCAGGTCGCGAACATAGTCGCGCGTGAAGCGAGGCGCGGGCGCCCAGCGCTCGACCAGCCAGCCCTTGCGGCTGACGATCTCCAGGCCAGCCTGCCGCAGGCGCGCCGGAAGCGTCGAACCGCAATCGGTGCCGAGCACGCCCCGCTCGCGAAACCCCTGCAGCCTGGCCGCCATGAAGCGCGCCAGCAGCGCCCGGTCCATGGGCAGGATCTGCAGGATGGTCGAATCGAAATCCTTGACCGCGAAGATGCCGCCCGGCTTCAAGACGCGCCTGGCCTCGCCGACGGCAAGCTCGAACTCGGCCGGTGTCAGATACTGCATGACATTGCCGGACCAGACGCAATCGAACGATGCGTCGGCGAATGGCAGCGACAGGATGCTGCCGACATGCGTGGCAATCTCCGGCGGCTCGGACAGCGTGCCCGCGAGCGCCTTGACCCGGGCGATGTTTTCGGGCGCGAGGTCGAGCGCGGCGATGAAGCCGGAGGGGCCGACGGCGCTCGCGATGAGCGGCAGGAAGCCGCCGCTGCCGCAACCGGCATCGAGCACGCGCCAGCCCGGGCGGATGCCGGCATCGAGCAAGGCCGCCTCATATTCGGGCCGCGACGATTCGAAATGAAGATCGAGCCACCCGGCCTCGCTCGCTTCGTGGCCGGTCGACGTTTGGTTCCTGGCAGACAAATGATTACCCCCCAATGGCCTAGCACGGATAGAAGCGCACCGAGCGGCATCACGCAATGGCCTGCGAATTTGGGTGGACCCAATGCGGGTGATTGCTCCTCGTCAGTTGAAGGCTGGAGGGACAGGATGCGGCGCAAGTCGGCCACAACGACATTGATTGCCCAAAAGCAGGCATTCTAATGCGGCATCGCGTTGTACGCGTTGCGTTACAAGCGGTCCGCAGTCTGAACCGGCAACTCGCACGGCCCAAATCCTCATCCACCGCCATCAGGCGGACCCATAGCCAAGAAGGTCGAGCCGGGCCATATCATCGACTGCTGGAAACGCGCCGGCTGACCACGGCTACAGACAAGCCCTCCCAGATTCGGCTAGAGTTTCGCTGGACACCAGGCGGAGGGGAGCATCGGGATGGGCAAAGCCAGTTCAACACCGGCCGGGCAGCCCAGGCCGCTCGCCGAGATCGCCAGCTATGACGCGGGCACGCGGCCTGGAAGCGATCCCCAGCGACACGGCAAGGGCCGCTGTGGAGGGCGCCGACATTGTGGTGACGACGGTGGCCCTGGTTCCCGAACCCGAACGGTTCCTCGACGCGAACTGGCTGAAACCGGGAAGCTTCACCGCCATCACCGACCGCGCACTGCCCTGGCTGCCCGAAACCATGCGCCGCTTCGGCCGCATCGTTGTCGACGACCTCGAACAGGAGAAAAGATGCCCAAACCGATGGTCGACCCGCGCTGGTCGCCGGCGACCTAACAGGCCTGGTCTGCGGCGACTTTGTGGGGCGACAGAGCACGGGTGAGACCACCGCGTTCGTGTTCCGGGGATGGCCGTGGGGGAATTAGCGGTGGCGGGGTTGGCTTAAGTGCGCGCGGGACGCGGGGGTGGTTGGGGCGTAGGGCAAGGTCGGGGACGGCCGCGAGGTCGGCGCGCTGGAAGCGCCTGACCCGCCACCAGCGGGTGCCGAAAGGGGCCACATGGCCCAGCGCCTGAAGCACGCTCGCGAAGCTGGCGGAGAAGGACGCGGTGCTGGTCGGCCAGGCGGAGCTGCTGCGCTCGGTGCTGAAAGGTGTGGCGGGGGATACGATCTTGGCGGGGCAGGCGCGAGATTGAAGAGGGGATTGGCGCGATCACGGCGACGTTGAGGGCGAGGCAGATGTTCTTGCTGTGAGGTTGGAAGGCATGGGTGTTGGCCTGAGCCCTTCAACCGACCATCGATGGCAAAACGCCAATCGGCATTGACAGAATCAGTCAAGATCGATTCAAGATTATAAGTCGAATGATAGTGGAGACGTATCGGCTGGAGGGGGCATGTCGAGACGTTTGCGACTTACCAAATTTCAGGATCTGTCAATTGACGATCCGTTCTTCGATAGCCTGAAGGCGGGTTATGCTGAATTTGCCGATTGGTTTCTCAGCAAAGCTAGCGAAGAACTATACGTCGTTGATGACGGTGCAGAACTCAGTGGAATGATCTACCTAAAGCGGGAGGACGGCGCTGTAAGTGACGTCGAGCCTCCGCTGCCGGTGAAGGCCTGGCTCAAAGTTGGCACGCTCAAGATAGTCCCAAGAGGCACGAAGCTCGGCGAAAGGGTCATCAAGAAGATTTTCGACACAGCACTCGATAGAGGGGCTGAGGGGATTTACGTTACAATTTTTGAAGTGCATGACAGTCTAATCGAGCTCTTTGAACGCTATGGCTTTCAGCAGACCGCAACGAAGACAACTCGAAACGGAACCGAACTTGTTCTGACACGATCTCTAACAGATCTTTCGGGCCACCCCGTTAGGGACTACCCCTTTATTCATACCGCTGGCCAATCGTACTGGCTCTTAGCGATTTACCCTGAGTATCATACGCGCTTACTTCCAGATTCGATCTTGCGAAACGAATCGCGAGAAATTGTCCAAGACGTTTCACACACAAACACGATTCACAAAGTTTATATATCTGGCCTTTCTCTTCAAAGGATGTCACCAGGAGACGTGGTGGTATTTTATCGAACTACTGACAGACCAGGCCATGCCCATTATCGGTCTGTGGTAACATCGATTTGTATAGTAGAGGAGGTAAAAACAAAACGCGACTTCGCCGATATCGACGATTTTCTAAATTACACCAAACCGAGAAGTGTTTTTAGCGAGGAAGAACTGCGAGATCAATTCAGAACTCGGCACCGGCTGAGTGTGGCTAAAATGACCTATAATGCGGCCTTCAATCGGAGGACGACCCGAGGCCGCCTCATTGAGGAGGACATATTGTCCGTTCAACCCAGATGGGATTTGCGCGCCCTGACCTTAGGTCAGCTCACACACATTCTCGCTGCCGGAGAAGTAAATGCGCGTCTTATTGTCGATTAAACCTGTGCACGTCGCAAATATCTTAAACGGAATTAAGATTTTTGAGTTTCGCCGGAGAATTTTTTCACGAAGAGACATAAATACAGTTCTAATTTACTCAACAAAGCCTGTTGGGCGGTTTGTCGCTGAATTCGATATTGCCGATATAATCGAAGATGATCCGGAACACTTGTGGATGTCAACAAAGAATGGGTCCGGAATTACCAAGGGATACTTTGACGCTTATTTCGCCGGCCGAGAGAAAGCATATGCGCTTAGAATTGGAGAACTGCGCATCTTTAGCGAGCCCATTATCCCTGCTGATGTTATTGAAGAATTCACACCCCCGCAATCTTACATGTATATTGCCGGGAGAGGAGAGGACATTCGGCGTCAGCAACAGCTTCGGTTGCTCTAATGGAACGTGCCGCCTTGATCATGGTATTCGGTATTTCAGGGGTGGGCAAAACGACAGCCTGTTTAGGCTATGTGAGCACCCACCCCAACTATCTGTACGATCGCGCTAGCGCAATCCTTCAGAAAGCCCACGGAATTCCTGTTGAAGCGCTACGCACCGGAGCCGCATCTGCGGTAATTGAAAACCAAGCCGCCCTTCCACCGGTCGTAGAGGCACTTCGGAAAGCCGACCCAAGCCGAACGATACTTCTTGATTCCCATGCGGTGATAGACAACGACACCGTCTTCGTGGAAGTGCCGCTTGATATTATAATGGCCCTTGAGCCTGACGGCTTTATCTTGCTCGAGGCCGCTCCGGCGACGATCAAACGACGTAGGGAGGAGGCACCTCGCCCTCGCCCCCAGCGTTCAGTCGCACAGATTGGCGATGAGGCTCGGGCAGAACGAGCAGCAGTCGCTTCTTATGCTAAGGCACTTGGTAAGCCCTTAATAATGGACGCCGTTACTGGGCCTCAATATGATTTGCGACCCGCGATTGACCGTCTTAGTGAGCAGATCAATGCCCAACTGAGTCAGAAGTAGTAAATTCATTATAACCCAACTCCACCGATCTAGGCAAGTAAAGACCGTGATTTTTGGAAGTTAAATCAAAGCCATAATAGTCAAAAATCCGCTCGAAGAGCGGGAGCTTTTCGCTACTTACTGTTAAATGCGGCTTATCGTCGTCAAGCCACATCAGAAGCCTGTCGAAAATACGAACCCCGATGCCTTTTCCGGCGTGGGAAGGCGCTATTCGGACGGTACAAATCTTTCGCTCGTTATCTTCCTTTTTTGCAATACCGAGCCCCACTAGATCGCCGTCGCGTTCGATGCGAAGGAGAGTCCGAGACCCAACGCGCAAACCGGGTACGACCTTTGTTGCAAACCATCGATCGATGCCTGGATAATCGTTCGACAGCGGAAGAAGAAAGCGCAAGGCCTCGGCTTCTGATGGCAACAGGATGATGCCGGCCCTTTCGGCTTGGTAGGAATGCTCAAGAGGTATCGTCTGCGTCATCATCGTTCGCTTCCTACACGTTTTGCCGCGCCGACGGTAGAGCCACACGCCCCAATTCGAGCACTATGCCTAAACCCCAGCGATTGAGGCTGCTACGGTCGATTTTCGAGGGTTCACCACCGGCCATCGATGCAGCTTTGGATGAGATTGGCAGCTAGATTGCCCAGTACGCCGAATACAAATGCGACAAGGAGATAGGCCACCCAGATCTGGACACTTGACCGGCGCGTCCTGAGTTTCACAAACGCGGTAAAGTCGCCAATCTCGCCGGTGAACTCGCTCGCCAAGGTAGGATCACTGGGTACGCTTGTGGTGCGCTTCCAGTGGTACACCACCATGCCTTCTGGAATTCCTCCAGGCATATATGCGTTCCACAAATCGTGTTCAAGCAAACGCATCTTGTGGGAAGCAGTATTTGAAATTGAAATTTCAGATTGCACTGGAATCGCAGTCAAAAAAGCCACAAGGCGCATTTTAACACCTGCCCCTCTCTCCTTGCGCATGTCCAATTCGAGAGGGTCAGGAAGAGTGCGGGCCTCGTTTAGGCGAAAATCCAAGTATTCAATTTGATCATAACTGCTTTGAAGAAGCCTATCCGGCGTAGATATCACTCGGATAAGTGGGTTGCTCTCGACATCCCTGATCTCAATGCGCAGGCGAAAGTACGCCGGCGACGGTCCATGGCCGTACAAAGCAGAGGCGTCATTGAGAACGTGATCTGAGATTGTCAGTAGCGTTCCGTTGTCACGTTTCTCTAGGTCGAGCTCTTTTGTAACGATGCCAGAATTGGACTTAGTGAAGCTGTGGACCCGTGCGAAGACCGAATTATCTCCCCTCAACAGTTCAACACTTCTCGGCCCCGAGTTGGCTACTCCTACCCCGCGAAGCAATTCGTTGAAAATCCCCTGAGCAATGTCGGCCGTGGTGAAGTAAGTCGAGCAGTCGGTTACTGCCGTCCTCTCTACCTCGAAAGGGATAAAGACCCGAATGGAGTCGATCTGCGTGGGATCGTCCACCAAGATACCGACTTCAATGAAATCGGAAGTCGATTGCGTATCGCTCCTGCGAAAATTTGCATCACCGGCGATTCGCCAATAGTTGAAATGCGCCTCGATCGTTGTTGTGGCTGTTTGCTGCTTGGGCTTGCACCAAACGGCCAAGCTAACGTTGCTCGTCATTCCACAACCCCAATCACCCAGCAGCTGTACCCCAATGCGGGTTTATAACAGGAATGCTGCCAAGGGAAGTACCTTAGGGGCCCTTATTTACTAGGCGCTGCCTGATGGAGGCAATTAGTCGTGCAACAGAGATTTATAGGCAAGCCAATGCTGGAGGGCTACTGCGATGATGCTTTGTTGTTAAATTGCCGTACAGTCTCGTTGTATTCTCCGATGGCCTCGTTCTGCTCGCTTACGAGACATTCGCCATACCTGCGTAGCTCGGTTTGATATTCGGTCATCTCCGAACGGCATCGCTCGAACTCGAACTCATCGTTGAATTGCCCAAAGCCGGCGACACAGTCTGGTGGCTTAGGGCGCTCCAATTGCCGGTCTTGAAAAGTGGGGCGAAAGTCCATGCACGCAAAGTCGAGGGCGAGAGCCTTGTCGAACCAACAATTAGTTGCGATCAACACAAAGACTATGACGCATCGTCTATGCATGAACATACTTCCCCGAGGCGCCATTGAAAGCAAAATCATCAAATCATGGGGCGATGAATGATTTCAGCAATAGTAGCATTGTGGCGATCTGCCAATCACCCCCCAGCCAGCCGGGGCAGCAGAAAAATCTCCGCCCCCGGCGGCAGCTTCTTCCCCCACGTATCCCGATAGATCACCCCGTCGATCGCCACCGCGATCCCCCGATCGATCAGCGGCTCAAGGCCGGGATACTGTTCAGCCAGTTTCCTGAACAGCTCCCTTATGTCCTTGGCCTCGACCTCGACCTTGCTCTGGCCTCCGGCGGTCGCGGCAAGCGCCCCCCAGAGCGTCACTTGCACCATCAGCCCTCCCGTTCCGCCTCGATCGCCGCCAGGATGCGCGGCGGCGACATCGGGATGTGCGTCATGCGCACGCCGGCGGCGTTCGACACCGCGTTGGCGATCGCCGCCAGCGGCGGTACGATCGAGGTCTCGCCGACGCCGCGCACGCCATAGGGGTGGTTGGGGTTGGGGATTTCCAGGATCTGCGTGTCGATCATCGGCAGGTCGGAGCAGACCGGGATGCGATAGTCGAGGAAGCCGGCGTTCTGCAGCCGGCCGTCCTTGCCGTAAATATACTCCTCGTTGAGCGCCCAGCCGATGCCTTGCGCGGCACCGCCCTGGTACTGGCCCTCGACATAGGTCGGGTGCACCGCCTTGCCGGCATCCTGCACCACCGTGTAGCGGATCACCCTGGTCGAGCCGGTCTCGGGATCGACCTCGATGTCGCATATATGGGTAGCGAAGGAGACGCCGGCGCCGTCGGCGACGAGCTCGCTATGGCCGGCGATCGGCCCGCCGGTCTTGCCGGATTGCGCCGCGATCTCCTTCAGCGACAGCTTGCCGAGATTGCCGTGCTTCTCGCCCTTGGCCACCGCATGGCCCTGTTCCCAGACCACGTCGTCGACAGAAATATCCCACATCTGGGCGGCGCGCTCGCGCAGGATCTTGATCGCATTGCGGGCGGCCGAGATGGTCGCCATGGAGGAGGAGAAGGTGCCGCGGCTGCCGTCGGTCATGTCGTTGTAGCCGAGGCTGGACGTGTCGGCGACGACGGCCTTGACCTGCGAATAGTCGATGCCGAGCTCCTCCGCCGCCACCAGCGACAGCGACGCGCGCGACCCACCGACGTCGACGGTGCCGACGGCCAGCGACACCGAGCCGTCCATGCCGATGTTGAGGTCGGTGCAGGTCTGGCCGCCGAAGTTGAACCAGAAGCCGCAGGCCATGCCGCGCCCCTGGTTCGGGCCGAGCGGCGCCTTCATGTGCGCATGGTTCTTGACCGCCTCCAGCGTCGGGCCGATGCCGATCGGGCCGTAGACCGGGCCGTAGGAAGAGCGCGTGCCTTCCTGCGCGGCGTTCCTGATGCGGAAGTCGACCGGGTCCATGCCGAGCTCCTTGGCGAGCTCGTCGACGGCGCTTTCCACCGCGAAGGCCGCCATCGGCGCCGAGGGCGCGCGGTAGGCCGCGGTCTTCGGCCGGTTGACCAGCACTTCGTAGCCGACGGTCTTGACGTTCTCCAGCCGGTAGCAGGCAAACGCCGTCATGGCGCCGATCTCGGCCCAGGTGCCGGCATAGGGGCCGCTGGTGTAGCGCAAGGTCGCTTCGGCGGCGGTGATCGTGCCGTCCTTGCGGGCGCCGATCTTGACGTCGATCGAGGTGGCGCTGGTCGGGCCCGAGGCGCGGAACACCTCGTCGCGGGTCATCACCAGCTTCACCGGGCGGCCGGCCTTGCGCGACAGGGCCAGCGCCACCGGCTCGGCCCAGACATGGGTCTTGCCGCCGAAGCCGCCGCCGATCTCGGAGGAGGTGACGCGCAGCTTCGAGGCGTCCATGCCCAGCAACTGGGCGCAATGCTGGCGGTAGACGAAATGGCCCTGCGTGCAGACCCACAGGTCCGCCGTGCCGTCGGAGCTGACATTGGCCACGCAGGCATGCGGCTCGATATAGCCCTGGTGCGTCTGCTCGGTCTTGAAGGAGCGCTCGACGATGAAGTCGGCCTGCCCAAAACCCTGATGGACGTCGCCATGGCCGAACTGGCTGCGCTTGGTGACGTTGGACGGCTTGACCGGCTTTTCCTCCAGCCCCTCGGTGAAGACGGCGTCGTTGATCAGCGGCGCGTGGTGCTGCATCGCCTCGTCGACATCGGTGACATGCGGCAGCACCTCGTAGTCGACCTCGATCAGCTTCAGCGCCTGCCTGGCGGTGCGGGCGTCGATCGCGGCGACAGCGGCCACCGCATGGCCGTCATAGAGCGCCTTGTTGCGCGCCATGCAATTGTCGAGGATGTCGTACATGGCGGCATCGCCGTCGGTGAGGTCCGGCAGGTCGGCCGCGGTGATCACCGCCTTCACGCCGGCGAGCTTTTCCGCCTTCGAAGTGTCGATCTTCCTGATTTTGGCGTGTGCGTGCGGGCTGCGCAGCACGCGCCCGACCAGCTGGCCGGCCATGTTGAAGTCGGCGCCGTAGCGGGCGCGGCCGGTCACCTTGTCGACGCCGTCGGGACGGATGGGACGCGTGCCGACGGAGGCGAAATTGCGATTGGAAAAACGCGGATCGAAATTCATCGTCAGGCTCCCTTCATCACGCTTGCCGCGTCCTGGACGGCGCGCACGATCTTGTCATAGCCGGTGCAGCGGCAGAGATTCCCGGCCAGCCCGAAGCGGATCTCCTCCTCGGTCGGGTCGGGGTTCTTGGCCAGAAGGTCCTTCGCCGCGATCAGGAAGCCCGGCGTGCAGACGCCGCATTGCAGGGCGGCGTGCTCCAGGAACTTCTGCTGGAGCGGATGCAACCGGTCGCCATGCGCCATGCCCTCGACGGTCTCGACGCGGCGCCCTTGCGCCTCCGCGCCCAGCACCAGGCACGAGCACACCAGCCGGTCGTCGAGGATGACGCTGCAGGCGCCGCAGTCGCCCGTGCCGCAGCCTTCCTTGGCGCCGGTCAGCCCGAGCCGGTCGCGCAGCACGTCGAGCAGCGTCTCGTCGGGCTGGCAAAGGTATTCGACGCTGTCGCCGTTGATCGTGGTTGAAACTGCTACACCGGCCATCACTTGCCTCCTGCACGCTTATAGGCTGACGTGGCGGCCCGCCTGGCCAGCACGCCTGCGACTTTCCGTCTGAATTCGATCGTGCCCCGCTTGTCGTCGATGGGCCGGCAGGCCCCGGAGCAGACCTTGGCGAGCCGCTCGAGGGCTGCTTCGTCCAGTTTCCTGCCGATGAGGGCCTCGGCGGCCTCCTGCACCAGAAGCACCGTGGGCGCGGCGGCGCCCAGCGCCACGCGGGCCGCCTGGACGACGCCTTGCGCGTCGAGCGTCAGGTTCACGCCGGCGCTGACCACCGCGATATCCATCTCGGTGCGGGGGATGAACCTGAGATAGGCGTCGCCCGAGCGCGCGGCGCGCTTGTCGAGCAGGATCGCCTCGATGATCTCGCCCTTGGCGAGCGAGGTCTTGCCCGGTCCGGTCGGCACGGCCTCCACGGCAATGGTGCGCCTGCCCGCGGGCCCGACGATCACCGCCTTGGCGCCGGCCGCCACCAGCGCCGGCACGCTGTCCGCGGCCGGCGAGGCGTTGCACAAATTGCCGACGATGGTGCAGCGGCCCTGCACCTGCTTCGAGCCGATCAGCTTGGCCGCCTCGACGACGCCTGGCCAGGCCTTCTTCAGGGCCGCGTTCTCGCCCAGCACCGCGCAAGGAACCGCCGCACCGATGCTGAAGCCGTCGGCCGTCACCCTGATTTCGCTCAAGGCAGCGATCGCCTTGATGTCGACGATCAGTTCGGGTTCGATGAAGCCGCCCTTCATCCTCACCAGCAGGTCGCTGCCTCCGGCGAGAATGGCCGCCGTTCCGGCCGACCCGGCCAAATGGCCAACGGCATCTTCGATTGAAAGTGGACGTATGTAGCGCATCGTCTCCCCTTGGTCACAGCGATCTCAGCGACCGTTATAAACAGTCTCCTCATAATGGCTATCCGGTTCGTCATTTTCGACGATTGGGCCAGCCGCCGCAAAATCGAGTCCCAACCCAGGCTGAACTGGCGTAAGCCAGTCCCGCAGGCCGCGGCCGAGGCTCTGGAAAAAATCCGGGAGCCGGTGTCGGACTGGCCGGGCCCCGCTCGTCCTTGGGGCATCGAACAGGCATTATGAAAGGATATGATATGCCCGGCACCGTACGTTTGCACCGTGTTCTCACCACCAGCCCGGAAAAAGTCTATCGCGCCTTCGTCGAAGCCGACGCGCTGGCGAAGTGGCTGCCGCCGAACGGCTTCACCTGCACGGTTCATCACTTCGAGGGCAAGGTGGGCGGCACGTTCAAGATGTCGTTCCGCAACTTCACCACCGGCGACAGCCATGCCTTCGGCGGCGAGTATCTCGAACTCGTTCCCGGTGAGCGCCTGCGCTACACCGACAGGTTCGACGACCCCAATCTGCCGGGCGAAATCCAGGTGACCGTAACCCTGAAAAAAGTCTCTGTCGGCACCGAGCTCGACATCACCCAGGCCGGCATTCCCGATGTCATCCCGGTGGAGGCCTGCTATCTCGGCTGGCAGGAATCGCTCAGGAACCTGGCGAAGCTGGTCGAACCCGAGATCAATCAATAGGCCAGACGGTGGCGGTTTCCGCGGTTTGCCGCTAGCAATTGGTCCGACGCGCCCGGTCGACCGGGCGCGTCGCGAGCGATACAGCGGAGGCCAAAATCATGACTCTCACCAACCGGGACATCGTCGAGCTGACCGAGTGGCGGCGCAAGCTGCACCAGCAGCCGGAAATATCCAACGAGGAGGAAAAGACGGCGAAAGCCGTCGTCGACTTCCTCGCCGACACGGGTCCCGACAAGGTGCTGACCGGATTGGGCGGCCATGGCGTGGCGGCAGTCTACGACAGCGGCAAAAACGGACCAACCGTCCTGTTTCGTTCGGAACTCGACGCCTTGCCCATCGAAGAACTGTCCGGCGTGCCGCATGCCTCGCAAGTGCCCGGCAAGTCGCATATGTGCGGCCATGACGGACACACCGCGATCCTGGCGGCGCTGGGCCGCCAGTTGGGGCGCGAGCGGCCCGCCAGCGGCCGCGTCGTGCTGATGTTCCAGCCGGCGGAGGAAACCGGCAATGGCGCCGCCGGCGTCGTCGCCGATCCCCGTTTCGGCGAGATCGCGCCCGATTTCGCCTTCTCGCTGCACAATCTGCCCGGCGTGCCGTTCGGCGAGGTGCGGCTCAAGCCCGGCGTGGTCAACTGCGCCTCGCGCGGCATGCGCATCGTGCTGGAGGGCAAGACCGCGCATTCCTCCATGCCCGAGACCGGAATCTCGCCGATGCCGGCGATCAGCGAGCTGATGCCTGCCCTGCCCGCGCTCGGGCGCGGAACTTTCGCCGACGACGATTTCGCCATGGTCACCGTCACCCACGCCGAGATGGGCGAAGCCGTGTTCGGCATCGCGCCGGCCCACGCCGAGGTCTGGGCGACGCTGCGCACCCGGCGCGACGAGCGCATGGCGGATCTGTGCGCCGCCGCGCAAGCGCTGGTCACGAAGATCGCCGGCCAGCATCGCCTGTCCGCAAGCTGGGATTATCACGAGATCTTCGTCGCCAGCGTCAACGCGCCCGACGCGGTGGGGCATCTCCAGCGAGCCCTCCAGGAAGAGGGCGTCGCGCACTCGGAGGAAGCGCTGCCGATGCGCGCCTCGGAGGATTTCGGCCTGTTCGGCCACAGCGCGACGTCGGCCATGTTCTTCCTCGGCGCCGGCGAACGCCACCCTGCCCTGCACAATCCGGACTATGATTTCCCCGACGATTTGATCCCCATCGGATCGAGGATCTTCATGCGCACGGCGCGCAATTTGCTGGGATGAGAGCTGCCAAATGGCCGATCGGGGCGCGCCAGACGCTGGGCTGTGGCGGAACGGCTTCGCTAGACGTCCAGAACGACCATTATTCCACGGGCCTCGGCCATCTCGAGCAGCAGGTCCTGCACGCTGTCCTCGGTAAGCGCCTCGCCGGTTCGCGCCACCAGTTCGTCAATGCTTTCCCTCATCGAAATGGCGGCAACCCCGGTTTTTTCGGAGAGCAACCGTCCGATGGCAGCGCGGATCCGGGCAGTCTGGTCAGGCATGATCTCCCTTTCATGCTGGGGTGACGACATACGTTTTCTCTAACGCGTTCCTTTGCCACAACTTCTGCGAGCTTTAGCTTAAGGGTGCAAGTCGTTCGAGAGGGACGATATTCACTATTTGGCGGATAGTTGCCCAACGACGACACCAACGACGCAACTCCTCGTTGCCGGAACCAGCCTGGCCGTTCCCGAACGCAACGATCGATCGGAAGTTGCATAGGTCAGCTGCCTTTTGCCGATCACGATATTTAGATCCACGGCACGCCCAGACGTGCCGGACCACGTCCTGATGGGGTATAGGTCGCCCCTGACCGACCTCGCCGACTCGCGCCGCGACCTGGCGCTGATCGCCGAAATCATCGAGCGGATGAAGGAGACGGGCGCAGGCGTCCGACCCCCGCCAGAAGACGACTGCAACAGCAACACTTCCCACGAGGACCACGGACAATCGCGATTGGCCCTTGCCGAAGCGGGCGGCCTCGCTCATCCATGGCGCGTGCCAATGACAGTCCGAGACCAGCCGATGACCGATGCCAGCTTTCATCTCGTCGAAGCGACGATCGAACAATTGCGCTGTGCCCTCGATGAGGGCACTGTCACCAGCGTCGAACTGGTGGGAGCCTATCTCAGGCGCATTGCGCATTTCGACCGGCACGGCATCAGCCTCAATGCGGTGCCGGTTCTCAATCCTGATATGTTCGAGGAGGCCGCAGCATCGGACCGACGCCGCAGCCAGCGCAAGACGCTCGGCCCGCTCGATGGCATCCCCTACACCGCCAAGGACAGCTACAAGGTATCTGGCTTGACTGTCGCCGCCGGCTCGCCCGCCTTCGAGCATCTCATCGCCAACGAGGACGCCTTCACCGTCGGCCGGCTGCGCGCCGGCGGGGCGGTGCTGATCGGCCTCACCAACATGCCTCCGATGGCCAATGGCGGTATGCAGCGCGGCGTCTATGGCCGCGCCGAAAGCCCTTACAATGCCGATTACCTGACTGCCGCCTTCGCGTCCGGCTCCTCGAACGGCTCGGGCACCGCGACGGCGGCGAGCTTCTGCGCCTTCGGGCTTGGCGAGGAGACCTGGTCGTCCGGCCGTGCGCCGGCCACCAACAACGCGCTGGTCGCCTACACGCCCTCGCGCGGCGTCATTTCGGTGCGCGGCAACTGGCCCCTGGTGCCGACCATGGATGTGGTCGTGCCGCACACGCGCAGCGTGCCCGATATGCTCGAATTGCTGGATGTGATCGTCGCCGACGATCCCGAGACACGGGGCGATTTCTGGCGCGCGCAGCCCTGGGTCGCACTGCCGAAGAGTTCCGAAATCCGGCCGCCGCGCTACACCGATCTGACGCTTGCGGGGTCGTTGAAAGGGATGCGGCTTGGCGTGCCCGGAATGTATATCGGCCGCGACAGCGGCGCCGATCGGCCCATCGAAACCCGCGCCTCCGTGCTTCATCTCTGGGAGCAGGCGGCGGCGGACCTCAGACGGCTTGGGGCCGAAGTGGTGGAGATCGATTTTCCCCTCGTCTCCAACTATGAGCGCGATCGCCCCGGCGCGCGCACCATGGTCGAGCGCGGCCTGGTGCCACGGGAGTTCGCCGACCGTGAAATCTGGGACCTCTGCATTTCAGCTTGGGACGATTTTTTGCGCGCGAACGCCGATCCGAACATCCCCGATCTCGCTTCGGTCGACGGTCCGAAGATTTTTCCGCAGCCACCGGGCACGCTGCCCGACCGCTATGAAGGCGGTTTCGACCTGGCGAAGTATGTCGAGCGCGCGAAATCCGGCGTCACGCCGTTCCGGGACATTCCGACGATGGAGGACGGGCTGAAAGGGCTGGAAACGACACGGCGGCTCGATTTCGAGGACTGGCTGGACGCCAACAGGCTCGACGCCGTCGTGCTGCCCGCCGTCGCCGATGTCGGGCCGGCGAATGCCGACATCAACGAGGCCTCCGCCGCGCTCGCCTGGCGCAACGGCACCTGGGTCGCCAACGGCAATCTGGTGTGGCGGCATTTCGGCATCCCGACCGTCACCGTGCCGATGGGCACGATGGCCGATATCGGCATGCCGGTCGGCCTGACCTTCGCCGGCAAGGCCTATGACGATGTAAAGCTGCTGCGCATGGCCGGCGACTTCGAACGCTCCACGCAGCGCCGCACGCGCCCGCCACGCACGCCGGAACTCGCCGATGATGTGTTTTCGAGCCGGTCCGCCCAACCCGGCAATGGCAAGGCGCCTGCGCCCGCAATCAAGCTAGCGGCCGAGGCGCGCGGCACCGGCGATCAGGACGAGATCGTCATCACGCTCGACCTCCCCGTCGACGCAACCGAGACGGAGCGCGCCAGCATCAAGGTGCACGTCAACGGCGAGGCCATCGCGATGCAGCGGGCCGGCGCGCTTTTGACCGGCCGGGCGTTTGTCCCGGCCGCGGAGCATCAACGGATCCACAGCGTCTGGCGCGGCCCCTACGGCTCGATCGTCACGGCGGTGATGCGGCTGCGGGATGGATGCAGCGCGGGCGTCTATGTGGTCACCGGCGGGATTGGATGACGATGAGCCCGCGCGGGCCAATTTCGCGCCGGGCTCGCTATGTGAACCGGGGAATTATGAGGAGCCAGCCATGATCAAAGTCAAACAACTCGCCCATTTCTGCATCTTCGCCAACGATCTGGACGAGACACGGCGCTTCTACGAAAATGTCCTTGGCATGGATATCCAATTCAATTTCCTGCGCGATCGCGAGATTTTCGGTTTCTACTTCAATTGCGGCGGCCGCAGCCATATCGAGGTTTTTCAGAAAGAGGGCGCGCGGTTCGGCGAGACGAACCAGATCAACCATTTCTGCCTGGAAGTGGAGGATATCGACGCCGCGATCGCGCATATTGCATCCAGGGGTGTGGAGGTCACCGCGAAAAAACTCGCCTGCGACGACACATACCAGGCCTGGCTGCGCGATCCCAACGGCGTGAAGATCGAACTGTTCGAATACACCGGCATGAGCGCGCAATTCACCGGCGGCGACCGCGTCGCCGATTGGTAGGCTGTCGCGGTTTCAGTGGGAACTAGCCCCGCGCGGCCCAGAGCAAACCACGCTCGACAATCAGCGCCATTTCCGGCACCGCGAACTCGTCCGCCGTATGCCCAAGCGAACTGTAGAAGACCTTGCCCGCGCCATGCCGGCGCTTCCAGACGACCGGCATGACGACGCCGCCGATCCCCGGGAAATGCGCGTCGGTGAAGATGGTCGTCGCCAGCACGTCGTTGCTCGGATCGACATGCATGTAATACTGCTCCGACCGGTAGGCGAAATCGCCGACGCCGCTCATGATCGGGTCGTCCGGCTGGGTGATGACGACCTTATAGTCGATAATATCGCCGGGATGCGCGACCCATTGGCCGCCCGTCATGAACTGGTAGTCCGGCTCGTTGCGGAAACTGTCGCCCATCGTGCCGTGGAAGCCGCCGAGCCCGCTTCCCTCGCGAACCGCACGCGTCAGGTTCTGCAGTTCGGCCTTCTCGATCGTCGACATGGTGATGACAGGCACGATGAGATCGAAGGAACCGAGTTCCGGATCGGCGAACATCGCCGTGCCCTCGCCCAGCGTGACGGTGAAGCCATTGCGCTCCAGCATGTCGCGCACGACCTTGGCGCTGCGTTCCGGCGTGTGACCTTCCCAGCCGCCCCAGGCAATCAACGCCTTCTTCGCCATGCCGTGAACCTCCTGAATCGCCCGCTGCGGTCGATGGTTACACGGCGCGGCTTTCAGCGCCAGCCCAGCGCCGGCGCGACATGGGTCAGGATCGCCTCGATGACATGGGCGTTGTAGTCGACGCCGAGCTGGTTGGGCACGGTGAGCAGCAGCGTGTCGGCCTCGGCGATCGCCTCGTCCTCGGCCAACTCCTTGATCAGCACGTCAGGCTCGGCGGCATAGCTGCGCCCGAAGATCGCCCGCGTGTTTTCCTCTATGAAGCCGATCTGGTCGCGGCTCTCATTGCCGCGGCCGAAATAGGCGCGGTCGCGGTGGTCGATCAGCGCGAAGATGCTGCGGCTGACCGAGA
This sequence comes from Mesorhizobium sp. B2-3-2, assembly GCF_006442295.1. Classification (NCBI taxonomy): domain Bacteria; kingdom Pseudomonadati; phylum Pseudomonadota; class Alphaproteobacteria; order Hyphomicrobiales; family Phyllobacteriaceae; genus Mesorhizobium; species Mesorhizobium sp. B2-3-2. The sequence continues at coordinate 60,277 of NZ_VFWA01000009.1, forward strand.
CGCGCGGCTCGCGCGCGTGGCCGGCGGCCCTCCAGGCCTCGCGATAGATCCGGATCTGCTCGGCCTGCTGGATGTGGAAGGGCTTGCCGCTCTCGTCGAATTTGAGGGTCGAGCTCTGCAAATTCATGCCGAGCTTGGCTGCCCACTCCGAAGTGGCGTTGGTGGCGGCACCCCACCAGATGCGCTCGCGCAGGCCCTCCGAATGCGGCTCGAGCCGAAGCAGGCCGGGCGGGTTGGGAAACATCGGCCGCGGATTGGGTTGGGCGAAGCCTTCGCCGCGCAGCGTGTCGAGGAAGACCTCGGCGTGATGCCGCGCCATGTCGGCGTCGCTTTTGCCTTCCTGCGGCGCGTAGCCGAAATAGCGCCAGCCATCGATGACCTGTTCGGGCGAGCCCCGGCTGATGCCGAGTTGCAAGCGTCCGCCGGCGATGATGTCGGCGGCACCCGCGTCCTCCGCCATGTAGAGCGGATTCTCGTAACGCATGTCGATGACCGCCGTGCCGATCTCGATGCGGCTGGTCTTGGCGCCCACCGCCGCCAAAAGCGGGAATGGCGACGCCAGCTGGCGGGCAAAATGGTGGACGCGGAAATACGCGCCGTCGGCGCCGAGTTGCTCGGCCGCGACGGCGAGATCAATGGATTGCAACAGCGCGTCCGATGCCGAGCGCACCTGCGATTGCGACGAGGGCGTCCAGTGCCCGAATGACAGGAAACCGATTTTTTTCATCGGCATGACGTATATGCGACCAGCACGTGCTTCAATGCCAAAAGAGCAGGGTTACACACCGTCGCCCCTGCGTGACACCAAAAGTGCGCCTTACCGAAAATTTGAATGCCGTGGAGGGTAGGATGCTCAGGGGAATCCGCATCGTCGAGATCGAGGCGTTGGGGCCGGTGCCCTTTGCCGGCATGCTGCTCGCCGATCTCGGCGCCGATGTGATCGTCGTCCACCGCAAGCATGCATCCGTGTCGGGCCTTCCCGAGCGTTCGCTGCTCGATCGCGGCAAGCGCTCTATCGCGCTCGACCTCAGGAATGCCGAGGACGTTGCCGTGCTGATGCGCCTGATCGCCGCCGCCGACGGCCTGATCGAGGGCTTCCGGCCGGGCGTGATGGAGCGTCTCGGGCTTGGTCCAGATGTGTGTCTGGCCGCCAACCCTCGCCTGGCTTATGGCCGCATGACCGGCTGGGGGCAGGAAGGCCCGCTCGCCCGCACCGCCGGCCACGACATGAACTATACCGGCGTGTCGGGCGCACTCTGGTATGCCTCCCTGCCGGGCGAGCCGCCAATGGCGCCGCCGACGCTGGTCGGCGACATAGGCGGCGGCGCGCTCTATCTGGTGATCGGCATGCTGGCCGCCGTCATGAACGCCCGCGCCGGTGGTGAAGGCACGGTCGTCGACGCGGCGATCGTCGACGGCTCGGCCCATATGATGAACCTGTTGATGTCGCTCGCACAATCCGGCGCGCTTGCCGCCGAGCGTGGCCGGAGCCTTCTGGACGGACCGCATTGGTGCCGCGTCTACCGTACGTCAGATGGCGGCTTCATCAGCGTCCAGTGCGTCGAGCCGAAATTCTATGCGCTGTTCCTCGACAGGCTTGGCCTGGGCGGCGATCCGCAGTTCGCCGCTCAGTTCGACCGCAGCCTCTGGCCTGAGCTTGGCAGCCGGCTGGAAACGATCTTTGCCGAAAAATCCCGAGACGAGTGGATGAAATTGTTCGAAGGAACGGATGCCTGCGTCGGGCCTGTGCTCAGCCCGCATGAGGCGGCGCTGCATCCGCACATGGCCGCACGCGGCTCCTGGCTGACGGTGGACGGCGCCCTTCAGGCGGCCGCCGCCCCGCGTTTCTCCGGAAGAACGGAGCGGACACCGGCGAAAAGCCCGGCACGCGGCGAACACGATGCGGAGATTCGCGCCGAACTGGCGAATCCTGCCGCAACCCGTTGAAATCGAGCACTTTTCACTGCTGAGTTCGCCATGATCCGGTTGCCGCGAATAGGCGGCGCTCGTTTGCGCCCGCATGGCACGCGTGTATGGCAGACCTGACGCGACGATCGCCAAGGTCCGCCGCCTACTTTCCGCAATGGTGGTCGTTGATCTTGTTCAACGCATTCGCATCCGGCCCCACCCGGTGGTAGGAGCAGGCGCCGGCGGCCGTCGTAACAAGCTGCCGGTCATAGTAGCGCGGGCCGCCGAACAGTATGTCGATAATATCGCCGTCAGCGGGAACATAGCGTTCGGGTTCGCCTTGGTGGTGGCGGTGCCTGGCCCCGGCGGATGCCGAAGAGACGATGCCGCAGCCCATCACAAGGGCGAGAGCGCAGATCGCAAAGCGTTTCGTCGTCATCGACAACACCTTCCTAGCCAACCGGAGTTCATCTTATACCCAAAAATCGCCGGACAAAGAAAAGTTCCTGAGAATGGGCGCCGGTTGATTTGCAGCCGGCGTGCATGAGCGGCAGCCTGAGAACCGGCGGCGCAGGCCGGCTCGGCTGACAACCGACAAAAGCCTCAGTCGGTCTGGATCCACACCGACTTGGTCTCGAGATATTCGTGCAGATGTTCGATGCCGCCCTCGCGGCCGTAGCCCGACATCTTCATGCCGCCGAACGGCACGGCGGGGTCGATGGCGTGGTACATGTTGACCCAGACGGAACCCGCCTTGACCCGGCGGGCGAGCTTGTGCGCCGTGCCGAGATGGGTGGTGAAGATGCCGGCAGCCAGCCCATAGGGCGTCGTATTCGCGCGGGCGACGGCTTCGTCAAGCGTATCGAAGGGCATTGCCGAGATAACGGGCCCGAATATCTCTTCACGCGCTATGGTCATCGTGTCGGACACCGCGCCGAAGACGGTTGGGGCGATGAAATTGCCGCCGTCATAGAGGTCGCCGGTCAGCCGCGATCCCCCGGCGACCAGTTCCGCGCCCTCCTCGCTGCCGGCCTTGATGTAACCCTCGACCTTGCCGGCCTGCCTCGCATTGATGAGCGGCCCTATTTCGGTTTCGGCCTCGATGCCGTGGCCGATGCGCAACCTGCCGGCGAAATCGGCGAGCCGGCGCACGAACTCGTCATGGATTTCGCGTGCCACGAACAGCCGCGAACCGGCGATGCAGACCTGGCCCGAATGCACGAAGACGGCCATCGCCGCGATCGGAACGGCCTTATCGATATCGGCGTCGCGGCATACGATGAGCGGCGACTTGCCGCCGAGTTCCAATGAAACGCGCTTTAGATTGGCAACACCCGCCCGGGCGATCGCCTGGCCGGTGAGCGTCGAGCCGGTGAAGACGATCTTGTTGACGTCGGGATGTTCGGCAAGCCGCGCGCCGGCTTCGGCCCCGGTTCCGGTGACGACGTTGACGACGCCGTCGGGAACGCCGGCTTCCTGCATCAGCCGCGCGATCAAAAGCGGCGTCAGCGATGCATCCTCGGAGGGTTTCAGCACGATGGTACAGCCGGTGGCGAGCGCCGGCGCGATCTTCCAGATCGAGGCGGCGGTCGGCGCGTTCCAGGGAATGATGGCGCCGACCACGCCCACCGGCTCGCGTCTTGTGAAGGTGACGATCTCGCCCGGGATCGAATTGTCGATTGATTCGCCATGCAGGGCGGTCGCCATGCCGGCATAGAAGCGCAGCATGCCGATGACCCGGCGCCGGTTGGCGAGCGTGCGCGTGATCGGCAGCCCCATGTCGAGCGTGTCGGAGACGCAGAGCTCTTCCCAGTTCTTCTCGAAGAGATCTGCGATCCTGAGCAGCACGCACTGCCGTTCGTAAGGGGAAAATCCGGACCACGGACCTTGGAAAGCGATGCGCGCAGCCGCCACCGCCGCTTCGACGTCGGCGGCGCCTCCGCGCGGCACCGTCGCCAGCAATTCGCCCGTCGCCGGGTTGAGCGCCTGCATCTCCTGCCCGGACTGCGCCGCGACCCACTTACCGCCGATGAACATCGGCCGGAATTCGCCATGATAGAGCGTCGCGGCCTTTGCCCTCGGGTCGAAGTTCAGCGTCATATCCTCCTCCTCGCCATTCCGTCGCGACTATTACTCCGGTGCAGGCACACCTCAAGCGAGGAAGCCGACAAGCCGTCGAAATGACCGAACTGCGTCCCCTGGCTATCGGCCGCTCAACCGCTGGAGGCGAAGCGGTAGCCCTCCAGCGCCTGCTGAACCGCGGCCACCAACACCGCCTCCGGATCGAGCGGCTGTCCGGCAAAGCGGTCGAGCGCGGGCAGATGCTGATGGAACAGCGTCGCCGGCACGGCCTTGCCCGACAAAGCGGTCATCAATTGCTGGACAGCGTCCATCGCCTCCTGATGGTTCCAGTAGTAACGTATGCGGTCCGACAGCGAATAGTGCCGCTGCACGCGCTGTTGCGCCGCAGAGCCGTGGTAGTGGCTGTGCCAGTCCTTGGCATCGGCCGTCATCAGCGCTTCCATGGTCTGATAAAGCGGGCGCGCGCCGTAATCAGGCAACAGATCGGAGGCGATCAGGTCCAGCCCGTAGAGCGCTTCGCGCAGGACGAAGGTCAGTTGCGGCCCCACCTTGAGGATGGCAAAGCCGTCCTCGACCAGTTCGCGCAGGGCCGCTTGCGTCTGATAGTCGGTGGAATGTGCCTCGTAGACCAGGCCGGCTTCCTGTTCGAGCAGCGCGCGCAGATGCAGCGCCTTGGCGCGATCGTAGAAGACCACGTTCTCGTTGCCGAACTCCACGCCCGGCTGCACGACCACGGCGATGACCCGCGAGAAGGCGTCAGCGAGGCCGTTCTCGTGGAAGACCTGCCGATGCACCGCCAATGTGTGCCGGACCGCGGACAGGCTTGTGGGGCTGATTTCGCCAATGAGATGATCCGCTCCGCCTGGCGGCGGAACCTCGGTGCCGATCACGTAAAGCGGCCGGTCGGGGCCGCTGGCGACGTCCTCGGCCTTGCGCGCCAGGCGCGCGGCGCGCCTGGCAATCGTAGCGTCATCCAGCGCCGCCGGCTCGCCCGCACATCCCATGGAGGCATCGAGATGGATCTTGCGGAAACCGGCCCGGACATAGGCGGACACCATGTCCTCGGCCTTCGCCATCGCCGCGCCGGCATCTTCCTTTCGCCATGGATTGGGACCGAGATGATCCCCGCCGAAGATGACCCGCTCGGGCGCAAGGCCTTCGGAGCCGGCAATAGCGGTCACCGCCGCGACGAAGTCAGCGGGCTGCATGCCGGTATAGCCGCCGAACTGGTTGACCTGGTTGCAGGTTGCCTCGATCAGCAGCGGCCGGGAGAACAGCACGGCGTCACGCGCCGCGGCCCGGATCACGACCGGATGGGACGAGCAGACGGAGGTGATGCCTTCCGCCACCCCCTGACGCCGGGACGTAGCAAGTTTCAGCAATGGATCGGTCACGGGCGTCGCCTCGGCGTGTTGGCAATGAACAGATCGAGTTCGGCACGCGTGCCGGCCCCTTCCATCGGACCTTGCCGCGTGACGTTGCGCGCCCCTGCCGCATTCGCATAATCGAGCGCGGTCACGGCAGGCATGCCGAGCCTGCGGCAGGCGATGTAGGCGCCGCCGAAACAGTCGCCCGCGCCGGTCGGATCGATCTCCTCGACCAGGAAGCCGGGCGCCTCGACGCGGCTGCCGTCAGCGCCGAACAGGGACGCGCCGAGCGCGCCGCGCTTGACGACGACCTCGCCGGCACCGCGGGCAAACAGCGAGACGAGCGCGTCGGCTTCATTGTCGTTGCCCGAAGCGGTGTGGAGTTCCTCACCCGACGGCAGGATCAGATCCGCAATGTCGAGAAGCCGCGCGAAGCGCTCGCGCGTCTGGCCATGGCCGAGCAGTTCCTTGCGGAGGTTGGGATCGAGCGAGATGCTTCCGCCACGCGCCTTGACGGCATCGATGGCATGGTCGAGCACCTCCCAAATGGCGGGAATGCTGAGCGCGGTGCCCATGACGTGCAGATGGCCCGAACGCGCCAGCAGCGCCCTGGCCTCGGGGGTCAACCCGACCAGCGCCGCCGCCGATTTGCCGATATTGTAGACGAAGTCGCGCGAACCGTCCTCGCGGTAGCGCACGAAGGCGCTGCCCGTCGGATAGTCTGAACTGACGGCGATGGCCGAGACATCCGCACCGTCCCGGCGCAGGCGCTCAACGTTGATCCTGCCGAAATCATCGTTGCCGACGCAGGCGATGATGCCGGCCCGCCCGCCAAGCCTGGCGCATTGGTCGATGAAGATTGCCGGCGCCCCGCTCGGATAGGGTCCGGTCAGCTCCATGGGCTCGAGGAAGCCGTTGCCACGGCTGGTGGCCATGATCTCCACCAGGATCTCACCGACGGTGACGGTCGGCCCGAGTCCATCGGGCGCCAGTGTCTTCAATGGGGATTTGCTTGGCATAGCGAAAGACCCGGTGTGAAAGGCAAGGGAAATGCGAATTCGAAAAACGGATAGAGCGGTTGCGCGATTCTATCAAACGTTGGACGGCCCTGGCTCCGGCCCCCCGAACGCCCCGGGCGTCGGCGTCGTCACGATGACGGCGTCGCCGGGCTGAAGCACCGTCTGGTCGCAGGCTTTCAGCATCTCGACCGTGCCGTCCTTGCGGCGCACCTTGGTCGAGCCGGCCTCGCCATCGCCACCACCGGCCAGCCCTTGCGGCGGACGGTTGCGATGCGAGGAGAGGATGGCGCATTCCATCTTCTCCAGGAAGCGGATGGTGCGCTTCGTGCCGTCGCCGGCATTCCACCTGCCCTTGCCGCCGGAGCCCTCGCGGATGTGGAAATCCTCCAGCATCACAGGAAAGCGCAGCTCCAGTATTTCCGGGTCGGTGAGGCGCGAATTGGTCATATGGGTGTGAACGCCCGAAGTGCCGGCAAAGCCGCGGCCGGAATTCATCTGGCCGGCGGGCGAACCGGAACAGATCGTTTCGTAATACTGGTACTTGCTGTTGCCGAAGGTCAAATTGTTCATGGTGCCTTGCGCATTGGCCATGGCGCCCATGGCGCCGAACAGCGCGTTGGTGACGTGCTGCGAGGTCTCGACATTGCCGGCGACGACGGCGGCGGGATAAGCGGGTTTCAGCATCGAGCCGTCGGGGATGATGATGTTGATCGGCCTCAGGCAACCGGCATTCATCGGGATCATGTCCTCGACCATGACGCGGAAGGCATAAAGCACCGCTGCCCGGGCGACAGGCTCCGGCGCGTTGAAATTGTTCTTCATCACCGGCGACGTGCCGGTGAAGTCGACCGTCGCCTCGCGCTTTTGCCGGTCGACCGATATCTTCACCCTGATCACCTGGCCGGTGTCGGTGGGATATTCATAGGCCGATGTATCCGGCAGCCGCTCGATCACGCGCCGCACGCTCTCGGCCGCATTGTCCTGCACATGGCCCATATAGGCCTCCACGACATCGAGCCCGAAATGCGCTACCATCTTGCGCAGCTCCGCCACGCCCTTTTCGTTGGCGGCGAGCTGCGCCTTGAGATCGGCGATATTCTGGTGCGGATTGCGGGCGGGATAGCGGTGATCGGTGAGCAGCGCCCCCAGCTCATTTTCGCGGAACTTTCCGCGATCGACGATGCGGAAATTGTCGAACAACACGCCTTCCTCGTCCACCGTGGTGGCAAGTGGGGTCATCGAGCCCGGCGCGGTGCCGCCGATATCCGCGTGGTGCCCGCGCGAGGCTACCCAGAAGAGGATTTTCTGCTGGGGGTCATCGAACACCGGCGTCACGACAGTAATATCAGGCAGATGCGTGCCGCCATTATAGGGGGCGTTGAGCGCAAAGACATCGCCGGGATGGATGTCGCCTGAATTGAGCCGGATGATGGTCTCGACCGAGCGATCCATCGAGCCAAGATGCACTGGCATATGCGGCGCGTTGGCGACCAGCGCGCCATTCCGGTCGAAGACGGCGCAGGAGAAATCCAGCCTTTCCTTGATGTTGACGGAATAGGCGGTGTTCTGCAGCGTCACGCCCATCTGCTCGGCGATCGACATGAACAAATTGTTGAACACTTCCAGCATCACCGGATCGGCCTCGGTGCCAAGTGCCGCCTGCCGGCGTTTCTTGCTGGTGCGTCGCATCAGCACATGGTTCCTGGCCGTGATCTCGGCCTGCCAGCCCGGCTCCACGACGATGGTCTGGTTGGGCTCGATGATCAGTGCGGGGCCGGCGACCCGATCGGACGGCCGCAACGCCTCGCGCCGGCAGACGCCGGCTTCGTGCCATTTTCCTTCCGTGTAGATCCGCCGGGCCTCTTCGGCCCTGGCTTTTGATGGCTGCCCCGCCGGAGCATAGGCTTCGGCAGCCTGCTCGCCGCCTGCCTCCATGCCCTCGACGCTCACCGCCTCGACGATCATCGGCTTGTCCTCATAGACGAAACCGAATTGCGCCTTGTGGGCGGCCTCGAAATCGGCCCTCGCGCGCAGCATCGAGCCATGCTCGAAATGCACCGGAAGTGCGGTGTCGGTGCCGTCATAGCGGATCTGCAGCGCCGGCCTGGCCGCAACCGCGTCCTCGGCGATGCCTTGCGCGGCGAGTTCCGCGACAACGGCGGTTCGCAAGGCCGCGATCAGGCCTTCGATTGCCGGCCTGGATTCTTCTGCCAGCGGTGCAAGCAAGGCCTGCTGGCGTGAGGCAAAGACCGAGGACAGGCCGATGCCGTAGGCCGACAGCAAGCCGGAAAACGGATGGATCAGCACCGCCTCCATGCCGAGAGCGTCGGCGACCAGGCAGGCGTGCTGGCCGCCTGCGCCGCCAAAACAGTTCAGCAGATATTCGGTGACGTCGTAGCCGCGCTGCACCGAGATCTTCTTGATCGCGTTGGCCATGTTTTCGACAGCGATGGTGACGAAACCTTCGGCGACCGCTTCAGCCGAGCGGCCGTCGCCGATCTCGGCGGCGAGCGCGGTGAATTTCTGGCGAACGGTGTCCACATCGAGCGGCTCGTTCTGGCCGGGGCCGAAGATGGCGGGAAAAAAATCCGGCTGCAGCTTGCCGAGCATGACGTTGGCGTCGGTGACGGCGAGCGGGCCGCCGCGCCTGTAGGCGGCGGGGCCTGGATTGGCGCCGGCGGAGTCCGGGCCGGCGCGAAAGCGGCCTGCCTCGTAATGCAGGACCGAGCCGCCGCCGGCCGCCACGGTGTGGATGCGCATCATCGGCGCGCGCACGCGCACGCCTGCGACCTCTGTATCGAAGGCGCGCTCATACTCGCCGTCATAATGGGCCACATCGGTGGAGGTGCCGCCCATGTCGAAACCGATGACCTTTTCGAAGCCGGCGAGCCTGGCCGTCTCGACCATGCCGACGACCCCACCGGCCGGGCCAGACAGCAGCGCATCCTTGCCCTGGAACAGATCGGCGGCGGTCAGCCCGCCGGAAGACATCATGAACATGAGGCGGGGCGATTGGCCGATCTCGTCGCCGGTGGGGGAGATTGGCGCCGTGCCCAACTCCTCCGCTACCCTTTGCACATATCTCGACAGGATCGGCGACAGATAGGCGTCGACCACGGTGGTGTCGCCGCGGCCGACCAGCTTGATCAACGGCGATACCTCGTGGCTGACCGAAACCTGCCCGAAACCGAGCTTGCGGCAAACCTTTGCGACGGCCTTTTCGTGCTCGGGATATTTCCACGCATGCATGAAGACAATAGCGACCGCGTCGATGCCGTCCGCCTTTGCCTGTTCGATCGCCCGGCGACAGGCCGCGATGTCGAGCAGCCGTTCGACGCAGCCGTCGGCAAGCACGCGCTCGTTGACCTCGATGACGCGCTCGTAGAGCTGTTCGGGGAGGATGATCTCCTTGGCGAAGATGTCGGGGCGCGCCTGATAGGCGATCCTCAACGCATCGCGAAATCCCTTGGTGATGAGCAAAAGCACGCGGTCGCCCTTGCGCTCCAGCAGCGCATTGGTGGCGACCGTTGTGCCCATCTTTACGTCGCCTATCAGCCCGGCGGGGATAGGCTCGCCGAGGCGCAGGCCGAGAAGGTCGCGAATGCCCTGGATGGCGGCGTCGGCATAGGCCTCGGGATTTTCGGACAGAAGCTTGCGCGGATGCAGGCCGCCCTCGGGATCACGGCCGATGACATCGGTGAACGTGCCGCCGCGGTCGATCCAGAAATCCCATTTTTGTTGCATTCCGACACCCTCTTTATCGCGAGTATGGCAGCAAAGTCATACTCTTTGATACCCGAGTTCGCGCCGGAACAAGTCGTCGCGCCATTGCCTCTTCGACGAGGATGGCTTTGGAGGTCTGAGGCAATGGCAAGGCACGCGCCGTCGCGGCGCGCCGGCCGGAGCCGTGAGCGCAGCCGGGCTGGCTTGCCGGCCGCTATCTGGATCCAGGGTGGAAGAATGCACGGCAGGCCCGAACCTGCCTGCCGTGCAGGCCGGGCCCTTCCGTCAATCGACCAATGCGGCAACCACCGAGACGCAGTCGCCGGCCTTGACCAGGCCGGGGAAATGTCGCGCCGCCAACATGCCCGACATTTTTGCGCGGATCTCCTGGGGGGCGATGCCGGTTCGGCCAGTGGAATGGATGCGCGCCAGCACCGCGCCCTTCTCGACGGGCTCGCCGAGATCGACCATCGTCTCGACCATGCCGTCGTCCTCGGCGAAGGCAAAGCAATCGCCTGACGGCATGTCGAGCCATCGGGTTGGCGTCTTCTCGACCGCACCGGCGACGATGCCGGCATGCCGCAGCACGTTGAGCATGCCGCGCCGGGCGATCCGCACCGTCTCGGCTCTGGACGTGCCCCCACCGCCGAGCTCGGTGGTGACGAACACCTTGCCCATGTCCTCGGCGGCGGTATCGTACATGCCGACGGCATCGATCTCGATCATGCGCATCGAGAATGGCGCCGCGAAGGCTTCGACCGCCGCGAAGGCCCTTTGTTCCAGGGCCTTGTCGGGCAGCGTATGGGCGGCGCAGAACGGTACGAAGTCCAGCGTCCTGCCGCCGGAATGGAAGTCGAACACGATATCCGCGCGGGGAAGCAGCTCCCGCTGGAAATAATCGGCGATCTTTTCCGTCACCGTACCGTCCGGCCTGCCTGGAAAGCTGCGGTTCATGTTGCCCTTGTCGATCGGCGAGGTGCGTGTGCCGGCGCGGAAGGCGGGATAGTTCATCGCCGGCACGATGATGACCGTGCCGCTGACCTGGGCGGGATCAAGCGTGCGCGCCAGATCATAGAGCGCCAGCGGCCCTTCATATTCGTCGCCATGATTGCCGCCGGTCAGCAAGGCCGTCGGCCCCTTGCCGTTGCGCAGGACGCAGATCGGGATCATCACCGAGCCCCACGCTGAATCGTCGCGGCTGTAGGGCAGGCGCAGGAAACCGTGCTGGGCGCCGTCGCGATCGAAATCGACCGAGGGCGAGACCGGCGACGGTCGAAGATCGGACATCGGTTTCAATTCTTCACCACCAGCTTGCGCGGCACATTGGCCAGGCACTCGACGCCCGTCTCGGTGATCAGGATGGATTCGGTGATTTCCAGCCCCATCGTCTCCAGCCACAGGCCGGTCATGAAATGGAAGGTCATGCCGGGCTTCAGCTCGGTGCGGTCGCCGGGGCGCAGGCTCATCGTGCGTTCGCCCCAGTCCGGCGGATAGGAAAGGCCGATCGGGTAGCCGGTGCGGTTGTCCTTGACGATGCCATATTTCTTCAACACCGCGAAGAAGGCGTTGGCGATGTCTTCGCACGTGTTGCCGGGCTTGGCTGCCGCGAGCCCCGCGTCCATGCCTTCGAGCGTCGCCTTCTCCGCATCGAGGAATTCCTGTGTCGGCTTGCCGAGGAACACTGTTCGCGACAGCGGGCAATGATACCTGTTGTAGCACCCGGCGATTTCGAAGAACGTGCCCTCGCCCGACTTCATCGGCTTGTCGTCCCAGGTCAGGTGCGGCGCCGAGGCGTCGGCGCCCGACGGCAGCAGCGGCACGATCGCTGGATAGTCGCCGCCAATGCCGTCGACGCCGCGCGTGCCGGCATCATAGATCTCGGCGACGAGATCGCATTTGCGCATGCCGACCTCTATCTTGTCGACGATGCGCTGGTGCATCGCCTCGACGATGCGGGCGGCCTTGCGCATATAGTCGATCTCGATAGGACTCTTCACCGCACGCTGCCAGTTGACCAGCGCGGTGGCGTCGACGAAACGGGCATTGGGCAGGTGCTTCTGCAAAGAGGCGAAGGCGGCGGCCGAGAACCAGTAATTGTCCATCTCGACGCCGACGGTCAGCTTGCCCCAGCCGCGATCGGCAAGCACGCTCGACAGGAAATCCATCGGATGGCGCTCGGTCGACTGCACATAGTGATCGGCATAGCCGACGATGTTGTCGTGCGCGAGATAGGCGGTGCGCTTGGCGCCGTTGGCATCCTGGCCGCGGCCATACCAGACCGGCTCGCCCGATGGAGGCACGATGACCGCCTGATGCACATAAAAGGACCAGCCGTCATAACCGGTGAGCCAGGCCATGTTGGAGGGGTCGCTGACAATAAGCAGATCGACGCCTTTCACGGCCATGGCTTTCCGCGTCTTGGCGAGGCGATCCGCATATTCGCTTCGCGAGAATTTCAAGTTCGGTTGCATTTTGTTGGTCCTCGTTTGTTGGGCCCTGGAACCCGCTTCGACTTCCGTTGAATCTGGCTCCAGGTGATTTTTTGTTTGAGCATGATCTCCTCGAAAAACCGGTTCCCACTTTTCCGGATCATGCTCTTGCGGCCAGCATCAACTTTCAAAAATGGTTCCGGCTTTCGCAGTCCGGGCCCGGTCACGGGCGAGCGTGGCGATCGCCGTGTCCTGCACGCCGGTGCCGGTCAGGTCGGCGATGGTGATGTCGTCCGCCGCGCGCCGGCCATGCCGTTCGCCGGCGATGATCTGGCCGAGTTCGGTCACCTCCGCCTCCGCCGCCATCACGCCGGCGGAGATGGCATGGTGCAATTCGCCGAGCCGGCGCGCCTGCCTTGCGCTGTCGGCGACATAGAGATCGGCCATGCGCAGGATTGCCGGCGCGATCTCGTTCTTGTGCTCGGCATCCGAGCCCATGGCGGTGATGTGCTGGCCCGCCGAGACGAAGCCGGCCTTGATCAATGGTTCGGTCGAGGGCGTGGTGGTGACGATGATGTCGGCGCCGGCGACCGCCTTGGCCGCATCCGTTTCTGCGTGCACCACGATGCCCAGTCTTTCGCTCAAGGCGCTGGCCGCGGCTTGCGCCTTGGCCGTGTCGCGCGCCCAGATGCGAGCTTCTTCGATCGGTCGCACCAGGCGCAGCGCCTCGAGCTGCAATCCGGCCTGCACGCCGGCGCCGAAGATCGCGGCAACGGACGAATCCGGCCGCGACAGATGTTTTGCCGCGACTGCCCCGGCTGCGGCGGTGCGGACGTCGGTCAGGTAGCCATTGTCGAGCAGCAACGCCTCGACGAGACCGGTTTTTGCCGACAGCAGCACCATCATGCCGTTGACGCTGGGCAGGCCGAGCTTGGGATTGTCGAAGAAGCCGGGGCTGATCTTGATGGCGAAGCCGTCGATGCCGGGCACATAGGCGGTCTTCACGTCGACCTCGCCGCGATGCTCAGGGATGTCGAGCCGCAGGATCGGCGGCATCGCCACCGGCAGGGTAGCGAGCGCCCGGAAGGCGTTCTCGACACAGGCGACGGCGTCGAGATCGAGAGCTACGATTTCGCGCAGTTGTTTCTCGGTAAGGATGGTCATCCGGCTCATCAGGCGCGCTCCGCAACGACTTCGCCGCAAACGATCTTTCTGTGCAGGCTCATATCGATATTGCGACCCGAAAGCAGAACGACCACCGGTCCGTTTGGCTTCACCTTGCCGGCGACGAGCGCCGCGATACCGACCGCGCCGGCGCCCTCGACAACCTCGCGCTCCTGTTCATAGGCATGGCGGATGCCGGCGGCGATCTCATCCTCGGAAAGCAGCACGACGTCGTCGAGCAGGTCTCGGCACATGGAAAAGGTCAGCCGGTTGTCGAGGCCAATGCCGCCGCCGAGCGAATCCGCCAGCGTCGGCAGTTCCTCCACTTGCACCGGACGCCCCGCATCGAGGCTGGCCTTCATCGCCGCACCGCGCGCCATCGAGATGCCGACGACCTTTGTGCTCGGCCTGACGCCCTTGACCGCCGCGGCAATCCCGGAGGCCAACCCGCCGCCGGAGAGCTGCACCAGCACCAGAGCGGCGTCAGGAACCTGCTCCATGATCTCCAGCCCGAGCGTGCCCTGCCCGGCGATGATGTCGGGATGGTCGAAGGGTGGCAGCATCACCAGACCCTCTTGCGCCGCCAGCCGCTCGACCTCCTGTTGCGCGTCGTCCTGGCTGTCGCCGACAATGCGGATTTCCGCGCCGAGGCGGCGGATGGCATCGAGCTTGTTCCGAGGCACCAGCCGCGACATGCAGATCACCGCGCGCATGCCTTCGAGCCTGGCGGCATGGGCGAGTGCGCGGCCGTGATTGCCGGTCGAAGCCGCGACGACACCGCGTGCCCGCTGCTCGGCATTGAGCGAAGCAATGGCGTTCGAGGCGCCACGCAGCTTAAAGCTGCCCGTGGTCTGGCGGTGTTCCAGCTTGAGGTGAACAGGAAAGCCGTGCCGCTCCGACAGGCTCTCGGACGGCACGACCGGTGTCGGCTCGACCTTGCCGATGATGCGTTGGCGCGCGGCGCGGATGTCTGAAAGGGCGACGGCGTGCGTCATGGGTCGCTCGTGCATGCAGGACATAACCTTACTGTCCAAGCGGCAAGGTCGTCAGCCGCCCGAACTCCGGACGCGGCACATCATCGCCGCACAGTCGCAGGCAATTCCACGCGCTCGCCTGGTTGCTGGTGACGACCGGACGGCCGATAGCCTGTTCCATCGCGGCAACCGCCAGCGCCGAGCGCAGCGCCGTGCAGGACACGAACAACGCCTCGGCCTGCGGGTCAGTCGCCTCGCGCGCCAGCTCGACGAGAGCCGCCGGCGCAATGCGCGCCATCTCGCGGTCGTCCTCGAAGCCGAGACAGGTGAAGCTGGCGATCTCGAAGCCGCGTTCGGCGAAATAGGCCGCCATCGGCCGGCTGGTCTCGACGGTGTAGGGGGTGAGAATGCTGATCCTCTTCGCGCCCAGAGCCCTCAGTCCGCGCACGCCCGCCATCGGCGGCGTGACCACGGGCACGCCAGGCTTGGCCGCCTGGATCGCCGCCTCGATCTCGGCGTCGCCGATCACCACGGAGGCCGACGTGCAGGAGTAGCAGATGGCATCGAGCGGTTCGTCCGGCAGGATCAGCGCCGCGCCTGCCGTCAGTTCGGGCTGCATCTTGCGCAGATTCTGCGGTGTGGTCGGATTCTTATAGGGGATGCGGGCTACATAGATGCCGATCCTCTCACTCGCCACCATGCGGCGGAAGTCCGGCTCGCTGGTGTGGTCGGTGGCCAGGATGATCAGGCCGACGCGCTTTTCCAACGGGCGCGCCTCGAGTGCGGGCCTTGTCGGCATCAGCCTGATTTCGGGAAGCGGCTTCATGGGAACTACCTTTCGATCTTGCCGTAGCGATGTTCCAGCCAGCGCAGCAGCATAACCGAGAAAAGGCTGATGATCAGGAAGAAGGCGCCGACCAGCGTCATCGGCTCGACATAGCGGTAATAGGTGTTGGCGACGCTCTTGGCCTGGTTCATCAGCTCCAGCACAGTGATTGCCGACAGCAGCGGCGTCTCCTTGAACATGGCGATGAAATAATTGGCCAGCGCCGGGATCATCGGCGGGATCGCCTGCGGTATGACGATGTGGGTCCAGGTCTGGCGAGCGCTGAGATTGCAGGCTTTGGCCGCCTCCCACTGGCCGCGCGGCACGTTTTCGATGCCGGCGCGATAGACCTCCGCCGTATAGGTCCCGTAGTGCAGCCCAAGCCCGATGACGCCGGCCACAAGCGGCGGCAGCAGGATGCCGAAATCGGGCAGCACGTAGAAGATGAAGTAGAGCTGCACCAGCAGCGGCGTGCCGCGGATGAATTCGGCCGCCCAGGCGACCGTGCGCGACATCATCTTGTTCGGCGAGCGGCGGGCCAGTGCGATGCCCAGCCCGACGATCGCCGCCAGCACCGAGCCGAGCACCGTCGCCAGGATGGTGATCTTCACCCCCTCGATCAGCGTCGGCAGGATCTGCCGGACGAAATCCCAGTCCCAATCCATTACAGGGCCCCATCCATCAGACGCGCACTCCGTCGAGGCCGCGCGCCATGCGGCGCTCCAGCGACCGCACGCCCCACGAAATGACGAGCGCGAGCACGAAATAGATCACCAGGATGGTGGTGAACGGCATCAGCGTGCTGCCGGTCTGCGAACGCACCACCTGTGCCTGGAAGGTGAGATCGGCGAGTGAAATCAGCGAGACGACGGATGTCGCCTTGAGCAGTTCGATGGCGTTGTTGCCGAAGGTCGGCAGCATCACCAGAAGCGCCTGGGGCAGGATGACATGGCGCATGCCTTGCCAGCGGCCGAGATTGAGCGCCGTGCAGGCTTCATATTGCTCGGCGCCGACCGACTGGATGGCGCCGCGCACCACTTCCGCCGCATAGGCGCCGACATTGAGGCCCAGCGCCAGCACGCCGGCTTGCAGCGGAGTGAGTTCGACGCCGGCCAGGGGCAACACGAAATAGGCCCAGAACAGCTGAACGAAAATCGATGTGCCGCGGAAGAATTCGATATAGGCGGTGGCGAGCGCCCGCAGCGCGAAGAAGCGCGACAGCCGCCCCATGCCGGCCAGGAAGGCCATGACGAGGGCCAGCACCGACCCCATCAGCGTCAGCTCGATGGTGACAAGCGCTCCCTGCAATATCAGGCCGAGATAGCCGGACCACTGGGTCATTTATCAGAGGCTTCCAACATTTGGTTTTAGCATCTTCTCCCCTCTCACGAGGAGAAGATGCAGGTTCACCCTCCTTAGCCGCAGCACAGCTGCCGCGAAGGACGGGCAGGCGGATGAGGCGCGGCTCCAGCTCGCAAAAACGCGCGCTGCTCTCATCCGGCCCTTCGGGCTCCCTTCCCCCGCGGACGGGGGGAAGGGAAAAGGCCTTATTTCGCGG
Source organism: Mesorhizobium sp. B2-3-2 (assembly GCF_006442295.1). Classification (NCBI taxonomy): domain Bacteria; kingdom Pseudomonadati; phylum Pseudomonadota; class Alphaproteobacteria; order Hyphomicrobiales; family Phyllobacteriaceae; genus Mesorhizobium; species Mesorhizobium sp. B2-3-2. Next base: position 77,327 of record NZ_VFWA01000009.1, read on the forward strand.
CGCAGAGCTTATCGCGCGTCGTCGACATCGCCGCCGCAGCCGAGAAGCCGTAGGGCTCGATGATCTTGGCGAACTCGCCCGACTTCTTCATCTTGGCGAGCTCGACATCGAAGGCGTCGCGCAGTGCTTCGTCGCCCTTCTTGAAGGCGGCGCCGTCGCAATAGACAGGCGCGCCCTGCACGGGTGCTATGACTTCGAGGCTCGGGTCATTGGCCTTCTTCATCAGATCGTTGATCGACAGGACGGGGAGCGAATAGGCGTCGATGCGGCCGTCCTGCACCATCTTCAGCCCGCTCTGGCCGTCGGGCACGACGATGACGCGGTCACGCGGCACGCCGGCGTTGAGCGCGAGCTTCTCCTCGGTGCCGCCGCCGGGCGCGCCGATGGTGGCGGAGGTGTCCTTGGCGACATCCTCATAGCTCTTGAAGCCCTTCGGATTGCCCTTCTTCACCAGCATCGCCTCGGCGTCGCACAGCACCGGCTCGGAATAGGCTACCGCCGCACAACGCTCCGGCTTCATGAACAGGCCGGCAGTGACGACGTCGAAGCGGCCGGCCTGCAGGCCGGGGATCATGGCGCCATATTCCGAGATCGAGGCGGCGACATCGGCGACGCCCAGCCGCTTGAAGATTTCCCGCGCCACGTCGGGCGCGGCGCCCGAAACCTTGCCGTCGGCAGCGACCGCCGTGTAGGGTGGCTCGTTGGCGATGGCGAGGCGGGCGAAGCCTTGCGCCTTCAACTGCTCGAGCTTGCTGTCGTCGGCCGATCCGATGTTCGAGGCGGCGAGCACCGCGGTCAGCGCAAGACCGGCGACGCCGGCCAGAATGCCAAGTTTTTTCATTGTTCCCAACTCCATGTTTGTGTTCTTGGTTGCAGTGATCTCAGGACGGCAATGCCGCCCTTGCGGACGGTATCGCCGCCTCGGGCATGGCGGTCAGACGCGATGTCCGGCCGCGATGATCTTCTTCAGGAAACCTTGCGTGCGCTCCTGTTTGGGATGGCGGAAAATCTCGTCGGGTTTGCCCTCCTCGACGATGCGGCCGCGGTCGAAGAACAGCACCCGGTCGGCGAAGTCGTGGGCAAAGCCCATTTCATGGGTGACGAGCAGCATCGTCATGTCGGTTTCGGCAGCGAGCTTGCGCATCACATTAAGCACCTCCTCGACCAGTTCGGGATCGAGCGCCGAGGTGACCTCGTCGAACAGCATGATCCGGGGCGACAGTGCCAGCGCGCGGGCAATCGCGACACGCTGCTTCTGGCCGCCCGAAAGCTGCGCCGGCATGGCCTTGGCCTTGTCGGCCATGCCGACCATGTCGAGCAATTCCATCGCCCGCTTCTCGGCGGCGGCGCGCGGCGTGCCCTTGGTCAGCATCGGCGCCAGGGTAACGTTATCGATGACGCATTTGTGCGGGAACAGATTGAACAGCTGGAAGACCATGCCGATCTTCTGGCGCATCCTGGCCAGATGCCGCTCGTCGGCGGCCAGCAGCTGGCCGTTTCGCTCCATGTGATAGAGATGCTCGCCATCGATCTGGATGTGGCCGCCATCGATCCGCTCCAGCGTCATCAGGATGCGCAGGATCGTCGTCTTGCCCGAGCCGGACGGGCCGATCAGCGCCAGCTTCTCGCCGGGCATGACCTGCATGGACAGGCCATCCAGCACCTTGAAGGTGCCGAAGCTTTTCGAAATGCCATCGACCTTGATGATAGGCGCGGATGCGGACAAACGAATTTCCCGTGCTGGAGAAGCCTATGCCCTTAACGATGCGGAACCCGCCAAATCATGTCAATCGGGAAAATAATATCATGACAATTATTCTGATCCCGCACAATTCTTGGGCATTCAGCGCCTAGCAATGTGCCGGGATCGAGATCAAGTCGAGCCGAAATGACGGCACGGGGACGCCTTTGGCGGGTCGGCCAATCGTCTGGATAGCGGCACATCTCGCTAGATTGCGAGCAGCAGATGCTCGGGGTCGCCAAGCAGCAGCTTGGTGACAACGCCGAGGCCGGCGCGCAGTTCCCCTTCGGTGGTTGAGCCCAGCGAGATGCGCACCGCCGGTTGCCAAGGCGCTTGCGAGATACGGAAGGAGGCGCCGGGCGCGATCGCCACGCCTTGCAGGCGCGCCTGGGCGACGAAGCTCTCCTCGGCACGGTCGGCCGGCAACTGCAACCAGACATGCAGTCCGTCGCGCCGGGTGCGATAGTCGACGCCGGCCAGCACCTCGGCGACGATGTCCTGGCGTCGCCGCAATGCTGTGCGCTGCCAGCGCACGAGTTCCATCGCGGTGCCGTCGGTCACCCATTTGGTGGCGATCTCCGCCACCAGCGGCGTCGCCATCCAGTTGGAAACCAGATGGCGGTTGGCAACCGCGGCGACATAGCGGTCGGGCGCGGCGAGATAACCGATGCGCAGGCCCGGCACCACGATCTTGGTGAAAGACGTGACGTAGAGCGTGCGCTCAGGCGCGAAGGCGGCGACCGGCGGCGGCCGGTCCTCGACCAGCGGCCCCAGCACATCGTTCTCGATGATGGCTATGTCGTGCCTGCGGGCAACCGCCGCAATCTGCTCGCGCCGCGCCGCATCCATCAGCGTCGCCGTCGGGTTGATCACCGAAGGCTGCACGAACACGGCCCGGATGTCGGAGATCCGGCAGGCCTCGTCCAGCGCTTCCGGGATCAGGCCATTGCCGTCTATCGGCAGGCCTTCGAGGTTGAAGCCGAGATAGCGGGCGAGCGGCACCAGCGTATGGTGGCCGATCGCCTCGGTAGCGACGGTCGAGCCGGGCGGGGCCACGCTCATCAGCGCCACCGTCATGCCGGCGGTGGCGCCATTGGTCAGGCTGATATTCTGGGGCGAGGCATCGAGGCCGCACAGTTTCAGCCACTCGACCGCCACGGCGCGGTGGCGGGGAAACACCATGTTGGGCCGGAACGACAGCGCCGAGCTCGACGGCAGGTTCTCGGCCAGCCAGCCCAACGCCTGCTTCAGCCGCTCCAGATGCATCGGCTCGCAGACCGGCTTCAGGATCGAGAGATCGATCACCTCGCCCAGTCGCTCCGGCAGATAGGGCGGTTCCGGCTCGCGCCGCTGCGTCTGGACGAAGCTGCCGCGGCCGATCTCGCCCGAGATCAGGCCCCGGCGAATCAGTTCCTCATAGGCGCGACTGACCGTCTGCACCGATAGTTTCAACTCGTCGGCCAGCCGGCGATGCGTCGGCAGCCGCGCGCCGTTGGCGAGCCGCCCGTCATGAATGGCGCGCGCGAACTGGTCGGCCAGCGACTGGTAGGCCGGCCGCCGGATGAGCGCGGGATCGGGTTGCCACAATGTCATGACTTATTAGAGATCGAAATCAGTGCAATTGACAATCGAAATAATGCGCCGTCATGGTACAGCGGACCAAAAAGTGGACACAGATGGCCGCCGCGAAACTCGACCCGATCGACCTCAGAATCCTCGACGCCATCCAGCGTGACGGGCGCATCACCAAGCTGGCGCTGGCCGACAAGGTCGGCCTGTCGCCGACACCGTGCTGGATGCGGCTGCGCAAGCTCGAAAAGGCCGGTATCGTCTCCGGCTATCATGCCTCGATTGCCATGCGCGTTGTCGCACCCGTCGCCACCGTGCTGATGGAGGTGACTTTGGCCAGCCACCGCCAGGCCGATTTCGACCGCTTTGAGCGCGTCATCCGCGACATACCCGAGATTGTGGCCTGCTGGTCGGTGGGCGGCGGCGTCGACTATGTTCTGAAGGTGATGGCGCGCGATATCGATACCTATCAGCGGCTGGTCGATGCCTTGCTCGACCGCGAAATCGGCATCGACCGCTACTTCACCTATATCGTGATCAAGACGGTGAAGGACGAGACCGTACTGCCGCTTGCCGATCTTTTGCCGGTGCAGGCCTGAGAACGAAACGCTCGGAGAATGCGCGAAAGCACCCGCCCCACCCCTGTGGCTAGACAGATCGTCCTGCTCTCCAGCCGAATAGAGAGAATCTCTCTATATAGCTGCACCTAAACAGCCTCATCCTTCGCGCCGACGCCCCTAGTCTTGCGGCATCACCCCAATCGGGAGCAATCGATGATGTCAGCGCATTTTGCCCGTTCGCACCGCCATGAAGCGCTCGACCGCCTCGCCGACCGCCGGCTGCTGCGCGAGCTTGCCTATGTCGACGGGCACTGGACGGCAAGCGAGGCGGCGGAGAGCTTCGAGGTCACCGATCCCGCGACCGGCGCCACGGTGGCCTTCGTCGCCGCGCTCGATGGCCGCCAGACGACAGGAGCGGTCGACGCGGCGGCGCGCGCTTTCCCCGCCTGGCGGGCGCTGTTGCCGCAGGAGCGCTCGAAAATCCTGCGCAAATGGTTCGACCTCATCATCGCCGCGAAAGACGATCTCGCTCTGCTGATGACGCTGGAACAGGGTAAGCCCTTGAAGGAATCGCTCGGCGAGATCGATTATGCCGCTTCCTTCGTCGAATGGTATGCCGAGGAAGCAAAGCGCCTCAATGCCGGAAGCGTAACCAGCCATCTGGCGAACGCGGAAATGACGGTGCGGCGCGAGCCGCTCGGCGTCGTCGGCGTCGTGACGCCGTGGAACTTCCCGTCCGCCATGCTGACCCGCAAGGCGGCCGCGGCCCTTGCCGCCGGTTGCACCATCGTCGCTCACCCCTCTTCGGAAACGCCGCTCTCGGCGCTGGCGCTGGCCGAACTCGGCGAGCGCGCCGGCCTGCCCGCCGGCGTCTTCAACGTCGTCACAGGCAAGGCGTCGATCATTGTCGGGCGAATGTGCGAGGACCCTCGCGTGCGCGCGATGAGCTTCACCGGTTCGACCGAGATCGGCAGGCTGATCGCGGCCCAGAGCGCGCCGACGATGAAGCGGCTGGTTATGGAGCTTGGCGGCCACGCGCCGTTGGTCGTCTTTGCCGACGCCGACCTCGACAAAGCTGTGCGCATCGCCGTCGACGCCAAATTCGCCACGTCCGGCCAGGACTGCCTCGCGGCCAACCGCATCTATGTCCAGCGGCCCATCTACGACCGTTTCTGTGCCGCCTTCGCCAAGCGCATCGAGGCGATGCGGACCGGCAATGGCCTTGCCGGCGAAAGCGACATCGGCCCGCTAATGCATGAGCGCGCCGTCAAGAAGGTCGAGGAGCAGGTCGCCGACGCGCTCGCCCATGGCGCCCGCTGCCTCGTCGGCGGCAGAAGGCACCAGGCCGGCCCGTTGTTCTACCAGCCGACGCTGCTGGCCGACGTATCTGACGAGGCACTGATCATGCGCGAAGAAACGTTTGGTCCGGTCGCAGCCGTGACACCGTTCGACAGCGAGGACGAGGTGACCGCGCGCGCCAACGCCTCCGAATATGGCCTGGTCGCCTATGTCGTGACCGAGAACGGCGCGCGCCAGCAGCGCATGGGCCGAGCGCTGGACTACGGCATGGTCGCCATCAACCGCGTCAAGATCACCGGCGCGCCGATCCCGTTCGGCGGCGTCAAGCAGTCCGGCATCGGCCGCGAGGGTTCGCGTCACGGGCTCGAAGCTTTCACCGATCTGAAGTATCTCTGCCTGGATGTCGCATAGCTTCGTCCGGCCATCCCTCAAGGAGTCAAAAAATGCTCGACCAGTCCAACGAACTCGCCGCTTGGGACCGCGACCACTTCTTCCATCCTTCGACCCATATGGGCACGCATGCGCGCGGTGAATCGCCCACGCGGATCATGGCCGGCGGTGAAGGCGTCACCGTCTGGGACAACAATGGCAAGAAGAGCATCGATGCCTTTGCTGGCCTCTATTGCGTCAATGTCGGCTACGGCCGCCAGAAGATCGCCGATGCCATCGCCGCACAAGCCAAGAACCTCGCCTATTATCACGCCTATGTGGGCCACGGCACCGAAGCCTCGATCACGCTGTCGAAGATGATCATCGACCGTGCGCCGAAGGGCATGTCGAGGGTCTATTTCGGCCTCTCCGGTTCAGATGCCAACGAAACCAACATCAAGCTGATCTGGTATTACAACAACGTCCTTGGTCGCCCGGAGAAGAAGAAGATCATCTCGCGCTGGCGCGGCTATCACGGTTCCGGCATCATGACGGGGTCGCTGACCGGGCTCGATCTTTTCCACAATGCCTTCGACCTGCCGCGCGCGCCGATCCTGCACACCGAAGCGCCCTATTATTTCCGCCGTGCCGACCGCTCGATGAGCGAGGAGCAGTTCTCGCAGCACTGCGCCGACAAGCTGGAAGAAATGATCCTGGCCGAAGGCCCCGAGACCGTCGCCGCCTTTATCGGTGAGCCGATTCTCGGCACCGGCGGCATCGTACCGCCGCCCGCCGGCTATTGGGAGAAAATCCAGGCGGTGCTGAAGAAATACGACGTGCTGCTGGTCGCCGACGAAGTGGTGACGGGCTTTGGCCGGTTGGGCACCATGTTCGGCTCCGACCATTACGGCATCAAGCCGGACCTGATCACCATCGCCAAGGGCCTGACTTCCGCCTACGCGCCGCTGTCGGGCGTCATCGTCGCCGACAAGATGTGGCAGGTGCTGGTGCAGGGCTCCGACAAGCTCGGCTCGCTCGGGCACGGCTGGACCTATTCGGCGCATCCGATCTGCGTCGCCGCGGGTGTGGCCAACCTCGAACTGATCGATGAGATGGATCTGGTGAGGAATGCCGGCGAGACCGGCGCCTATTTCCGCGCCGAATTGGCCAAGGCCGTCAGCGGCCACAAAAACGTCGGCGAGGTGCGCGGTGACGGCATGCTGGCGGCGGTCGAGTTCGTCGCCGACAAGGACGATCGTGTGTTCTTCGATCCGGCGCAGAAGATCGGACCGCAGATCGCCACGGCCCTCGCCGCAAGCGGGATCATCGGCCGCGCCATGCCGCAGGGCGATATTCTGGGCTTCGCGCCGCCGCTCTGCCTGACGCGCGAAGAGGCTGACACCGTGGTGGCCAAGACCGCCGATGCCGTAAGGAGCGTGTTCGCCAGTCTCTAATTGTCGATGATCGGCGCTGCCCCTCATCCGCCTGCACATCCTCGTCGTTCACGGAGAGAGGGTAAAGGTGAGAGGCAGCGCCAACCTACCAAGTATTCGGAAGTGAACGCGATGACCTCTCATCCCACCCTCCCCGCCACCATGGCGGCCGTGCAGCTTACCGGCCACGGCGGCCCGGAAAAGCTTGTCTACCGCACTGATGTGAAAGTGCCTGTGCCCGCCGCCGGCGAAGTGCTGGTCAAGGTCAGCGCCTGCGGCATGAACAACACCGACGTCTGGGTTCGCCAGGGCGCCTATGGCACGGAGGAGGACGCAGGGGCCGTGTCGACATGGCGGCGTCAGGGCAACACGCTGACCTTCCCCCGCATCCAGGGCACCGACACGGTCGGAACCGTCGCTGCCGTTGGCGCAGGGGTCTCGCCTGATCGCATCGGCGAGCGAGTGATGGTCGATTTCTCGATCTACAATCGCGAGGACGATTCGCTCGCCGACATCGACTATATGGGCCACGGCCGCGACGGCGGTTACGCCGAATACCAGGCTGTGCCGGCCGAGAACGCCCATGTCGTCGACACCGACTTGAGCGACGTCGAACTCGCCACCTTCTGCTGCGCCTATCTCACCGGCGAGCAGATGCTGGAACGTGCAGGGCTCAAGGCCGGCGAACGCGTGCTGGTCACCGGCGCCTCGGGCGGCGTCGGCTCCGGCATCGTGCAATTGGCGCGGGCGCGCGGAGCCATTCCCTATGCCGTCGTCGGCAAGGGCAAGGAGCAGGCGGTGCTCGACATCGGCGCCGAGGCCGTCATCACCCGTGGCGTGGCCGACCTGCCGCACGCCGTGGCCAAGGCGACCGGCGGCCAGCCCGTCGACGTCGTGGCCGACCTTGTCGGCGGCGCGATCTTCAATGACTTATTGCGTATCCTGAGGCCCGAGGGCCGCTACACCACCGCCGGCGCGATCGCCGGCCCGGTCGTCCAGCTCGATCTCAGGACCATGTATCTCAAGCAGCTCCAACTCCACGGCTCGAGCCAGGGCACACGTGCGGATTTCCGCCGTATCGTGCGGTATATCGAGGAAGGCAAGATCCGGCCGCTGGTCGGCGGCGTCTACAGGCTTTCCGATTTCCACCACGCCCAAGCCGATTTCATCGCCAAGGACTTCGTCGGCAAGCTGGTGGTGGTGCCTGATGCCGTGGCTGAACGGCGGCACCCCGAATAAAAGGAGGGAGCAGCAGCGCTTCTCGCCGCCGGCATGACAAGCTACGTCACCGTGACAAAGGACGACCGTCAGGTCTTGCCGTCAAATTCATCATATCGGCCGGCATGGCGCATCATGCGCCGAAAGCTCATCGAGATATGGGCTCGCCTGATGTGCCCGATCGATTCCCAATCCCCGATTTCCGCGGCGGCCAGCACTTCCTCCATTTCGCGCCGGAAGGCCGTGAACTCCTCCACCAGGCCGAGCTGCGGCATCATCTTAAGGACTACGCGCGCCACCTGAAAATACAGCCTTTCGCTTATTTCGCGCAGAGGCTGGTTGCCGGTCATGCCGGACAGTTCAGTGAAGAAGTCCATATTCAATTGCAGGAAGGCACGCTGATCCGGGTTGAGCATATCGGAATCGCAGCGCGCGATGAGCGCTCGAATGCGATCGAGGTCGACCGCCGTTCGGGGAATTGGCGAAAGCTTGCCGACCAGCAGCGCGAGTTCCAGTCGCAGATGATAGACCTGTTGCAACTCCTCGATGTCGACGTCCGTGACGAGGGTGCCGACGCCGTGGACCGATTGCACAAGGCCTTCGGCCTCGAGCCGCGCCAGCACGCGTCGGACCGGTGTGCGGCTGATCTCGAATTCCTGGGCGAGTTCTTCCTCGGAGAGCCGGCTTCCCGGCGGGTAGTCGAGCAGGCAGATACGGTCGCGCAGGATCAGGTAGATGCGTTCGAACCGTTCCCGCGCCGAGAGCGGACGCGAAGGCGGCACAGTCTTGGCCGAGGCATCCGTATCAAGCGTCATCCAGCCTCCAGGACAGCGTGCAGGAACTGCCGCGTCCGCTCATTCTTGGGTGCGCCGAAAAGCTCTGCTGGCGGCCCCTGCTCGCAAATTTTGCCCTGGTAGAAGAAGCAGACGCGATCGGAAAATTCCTTGGCGAAGCCCATCTGGTGGGTGACCATGAGCATCGTCAAATCATGCTCGCGGCCGATTTGCCTTATCACTTGCAGCACTTCGCCGACAAGTTCCGGATCGAGCGCGGACGTCACCTCGTCGAACAGCATTATCTTGGGCCGCATCGCCAGCGCCCTGGCAATGGCGACGCGCTGTTGCTGGCCGCCGGAAAGCTGGGAAGGGTAGTGATCCTTCTTTTGCGACAGCCCGACCATGTCGAGAAGCTCGGCCGCCCGTGCCTCGGCATCGGCCCGCTTCATGCCAAGCACGGTCATCGGCGCCTCGATGCAATTGGCCATCGCCGTCATGTGTGGAAACAGGTTGAAGGACTGGAACACCATGCCGATCTTCGCCCGGATGCGGCGGATATGGGCGAGATTGGCGGGCACCAGCTTTCCGCCTTGCTTCATATGCGTCAGTGGCTCGCCTTCCACCCAGATGACGCCGTCATTGATCGTCTCCAGCGTCATCAGCATGCGCAGGACCGTGGTCTTGCCGGAGCCGGACGGCCCGATGACGGAAACCTTCTCGCCGCGCGCGATTTCGAGGTTCAGCCCGTCGAGCACGGTGAGCGCGCCGTAACGCTTCGAGACATTGTCGAAACGGACCATCGGTTGTTCGGTCATCGCGCGGTCCTCCGGTTGAGCAGGCGTTCGAGGGCACGGATGAGCGCGGCCGAAACCAGGCTCATGGCCAGGAAGAACAGGCCGACCAGCGTGATCGGTTCGGTGTAGCGGAAGGTTTCGGAGCCAATGATCTTGGCCGTCTGCATGAGTTCCAGCACGGCGATGGCCGACAGCAGCGGCGTCTCCTTGAACAGCGCGACGAGATAGTTGCCGAGCGCCGGCACGATCGGCGGTATCGCCTGCGGGATGATGATGTCGCGAAAGGTCGTCCAGGAGGAGAGGTTGAGCGCGATCGAGGCTTCCCACTGGCCGCGATGGATGTTGTCGAAGCCCGCGCGGTAGACTTCCGAGCAATAGGCGGCGTAGTGGATGCCGATGGCCAGAACACCGGCCGTGAATGCGTCGAGCACGACGCCGAATTTCGGAAAGACGAAATAGAGAAAGAAGATCTGGATGAGCAGAGGCGTCGAGCGGATCAGTTCGACGAGCACCGAGATCGTCCAGCCGGTCCAGGGCACTGCGATACGGATTACCGCGAGGACCAGGCCGAGCAAAGCCGCGATGACGAAGCCGAGCAGCGTCGCCTCGATCGAGACGACGGCGGCGCGTGCCAGCACCGGGAGGATCTCCGCGGCAAAACTCCAATCCCAGATCATGCCGCCCTCCCCCGCGCCAGGCCGAGCGAGGCCCGCCTTTCGAGAAGCCGCATGCCGATGGAAACAACCAGTGACATGGCGAGATACATCAGCAGCACCAGCGTGAAGATGGGAATGGTCTTGAAGGTGTTCTGGTTCATCTGCTGCGCCTTGAAGGCAAGATCGGAGAGCGTGATCAGCGAAACCAGCGCCGTCGATTTCAAAAGCTCGATGAAAAGATTGCCCCAGGGCGGGATCATGGCGATGAAGGCCTGCGGCAGGATGATCCGGCGCAGCATTTGCGCGCGGCTCATGTTGAGCGCCGTTCCCGCCTCCCATTGGCCGCGCGCGACCGACTGGATGGCGCCGCGCACGCATTCGGATCCGTAGGCGCCAACATTCAGGCCAAGCGCCAGCACCGCGACGGGAAACGCGTCGAGCGTGACGCCGAATTGCGGCAGCACGAAAAACAGCCAGAACAATTGCACGAGCGCCGAGGTGCCGCGAAAGACTTCGACATAGACAGTCGCCAGCCATCTGAGCGGCGCCGGACCATACATGCGCGCCAGCGCGGCGAGCACGCCCATGACGACCGCCAGCAGGCTGCCGAGGACAGCGATCTCGATCGTCAGGACGGCGCCCTGCAATAGTCCCGGTAGGAACAGCCTGTATGTCTCCTGCGTCGCCAGCGCCGCGATCACGGCCAGCGAAACGACCAGCATGGCAACGAGCGTGCGGATACCCATCTGCTTCTCCGAGGAAAAAAGAGGGCGGCGCTTTCACGCCGCCCAGCAGTTGGGAATTTATTCGCCCTTGCAGAGCTCCGCAGTCGTCTTGTTCGGCAGATAGTCCTTGCCGAAGCCGAGCGGCTCGACCAGCGCGATATGCTCCGGCGTACCGAGAAATTTCTTCAGTTCGGCATTGAACGCTTCCTGCAGGTCGGTGTCCTCCTTGCGGAAGCCGAAGCCGCCATGGCCCTTCACCGACTTGCCGGCAACTTCACCGAAGGGCTTGGTCGATTCGACGCCATCGGCCTTCTTGGCCATATCGGCGATCGAGAGCGCGGTTAGCGCGGCAGCATCGGCACGGCCAGACTGGACGGCCGCGACCAGGCTGGATTGGTCGGGCAAGGAAACGACTTGTCCTTGGGCAACGCCGGCGTCCTTCGCATATCCCCCCTCGACGGCGCCCGCCATCACGGCGAGCTTGAGATCGGGATTGTCCTTGATGCTCGAATAGTCCTTCACGCCTTTCGGATTGCCCTTCGCGACCAGCATGGCCTGGCCAATGCCGTAGGACGGTTCGGAAAAATTGATCTCGGCGCAGCGCTTGGGATTGATGAACATGCCGGCGGCGATGATGTCGAAGCGGCCGGCCTTGAGACCCGGAATGAGCGAGCCGAATTCGGTCAGCACGCCGTCGACCTGCGCAATGCCCATCTTGGCGAGCACCGCCTTGGCGACTTCCGGCGCTTCGCCGGTCAATTTGCCGTCAGGCGTGGCGAAACCGAACGGCGCCTCATTGGCGAAGCCGACGCGGATATAGCCGTCCTTCTTGGCGCGTTCGAGCGTCGTTTCGGCATGGGCCGGCAGTGACGTGAATGCGGTCGAGGCGAGCGCAAGACAGGCGGCGGCCTTCACGAGCGCGCGGCGGGATATCTGTGACGTGAACATGCATTCCCCTTTTCTTCTTCGATAATTTCCGGCTCCAACGACGTTTCTCCACCATCGTGTCAAGCACACTAAGAGGTATACAACTCATCTGGACATATCGCAAGACGCACTGTACGAATCTCGAAAAATCGCCGTAGATCTCGATTTGGCGGCTTGGCGATGCGCAAGTTGTGCACAATTAAGGTGTACTTTCTCGATGCAGATACGAACCGTATTTGGATGAGACAGGAAGGAAAACGGCTTTGGACGTGTCGGGCGGGTTCAGCAAGGCGGAATACGTGCAGCGACTGGCCGACGTGAGGCAAACGCATGGCAAAGGCCGGCTTCGATCTCACCATCTGCCAGGATCCCAGCGTCACCGAAGGCGGCGGCGAGCGGCTCTGCGACGTGGCCCGCGATCCCATCGTCATTGACTGACCATCAGCCCAGGACCGGCAACTCAAGGACACCTCAATGGACCGCAATCCCTTTTCCGAAGCCGAGATCGCCGGCCGCTTGTCGAAAGTTCGCACGGCATTGGTAGAGCGCGAGCTCGATGCCGCCGTCTTCGCCTCGCCGGAGACTGCTTTCTACCTCACCGGCCTCGACCATTGGGGTTATTTCGCGCCGCACCTCCTGATCGTCACGCTCGACCGGCGCCCCATCCTGGTCACCCGGTCGATGGAGAAAGTGACGATCGAGAACCAGGTGAAGGCAGCGGAATTCCGTGGCCATTCCGACAGCGAGACCGCGGCCGACCTCGCCGCGCGCATCATTTCCGAACTCGGCTTGGCAGGCAAACGAATAGGCCTCGAACACTGGACCTCCGGCCTCAGCCACGGCCTCGCCCTGAAGCTCGAGGCGCGGGCCGACGCCAAATGGAGCGACGTCTCGGGACTGGTCGACAAGATGCGGCTGGTGAAGAGCGCCGAGGAACAGGTGTTGATGCGCCGCGCCGCCAAGGTCACGGATGCCGCGGCAGGTGCCGCGATCGCTGCCATCTCCGATGGCGCCGCCGAGCAGGAGGTTGCCGCTCAATGCGTGGCGGCGATGGTGCGCGCCGGCGGCCACGCGCCGGGCTTCGGCCCGTTCATCCGGCCCGCCGCCCGGCTCGGCGAGGAGCACACGACCTGGGGCGACGGCATCTATCGCAGCGGCGAGCCGGTCTTCGTCGAACTGTCGGGCTGCGTCTCGCGCTATCACGCACCGCTTGGCCGGCTGATCCGCATCGGCAACATCAAGGACGAAGACGCAGCCATGGCCGAGGTCACTGCCAAGGCATTCGATGCCGTCGTCAAGGCGCTCGAGCCCGGCGCCAGGGCGCGCGATGTCTACGCCGCCTGGCAAGGTGTCGCCGACGAGGCCGGCCTCTCCCATTATCGTCGCCATCATTGCGGCTATCTCGTCGGCATTGGCCAGCCGCCCTCATGGACCGGCGGCAATTCGGTGACGGGCCTCAGGCACGATTCCGATCTCGAAATCGAGACCGGGATGAGCTTCCACATCCTGTCCTGGCTGATGGGAACCGGCCGCGGCGACCATTTCATCTCCAACACCGTGCTGCTGACCGATGTGGGGGCCGAAGTGCTGACCCGCACCCCAGCCGGCCTGATCGTCCGCTAGACCATGAAGATGGCGCGCTATTCGGCGTTTTCGATTTTCCGCAATGCCCTTTCCGGCCAGAAGAATTGGCAACGCGCCTGGCGCGCGGCCGAGCCGAAGCCCGCCTATGACGTGATTGTCGTGGGCGGCGGCGGGCATGGCCTCGCGACGGCTTTCTACCTCGCCGAGAACCACGGCATCCGCAATGTCGCCGTTCTGGAGAAGGGCTATGTCGGCGGCGGCAATGTCGGCCGCAACACCACGGTCATCCGCTCCAACTACCTGCTCGACGGCAACACCCAGTTCTACGAATTCTCGGTCAAGCTGTGGGAAGGCCTGTCGCGGGCGCTGAACTTCAATGTGATGTTTTCGCAGCGCGGCCAGATCGTCACCGCCCATTCGGCCGATCAGCTCGACACATTCAGCCATCGCGCCAATATCATGCGCCTGAACGGCATCGACGCCGACATTCTCGACCGCGACGCGGTGCGCCGGATGGTGCCCTATCTCGATTTCTCCGAAACCGCGCGATTTCCGATCCATGGTGCGATCCTGCAGGGCCGCGCTGGCACCGCCCGACATGATGCCGTCGCCTGGGGCTATGCGCGCGCTGCCGACGGCCACGGCGTCGACATCATCCAGAACTGCGAGGTGACCGGCTTTGTCCGCGACGGCGAAAGGATCGTCGGCGTCGAGACCAGCAAGGGCCGGATCGGCGCCGGCAAGGTCGGCCTCGCGGTTGCCGGCCATACTTCGCTCCTTGCCGCCAAGGCCGGCCTGGAACTGCCAATCGAAAGCCACGTGCTCCAGGCTTTCGTCACCGAGCCGCTCAAGCCGCTGGTCGATCACGTCGTCGCTTATGGCGCAGATCATTTCTATGTCAGCCAGTCCGACAAGGGCGGGCTGGTCTTCGGCGGCAATCTCGACGGCTACAATTCCTACGCCCAGCGCGGCAATCTCGGCGTCGTACGCGAAGTGGCGGAGGCCGCGATAGCCCTGATGCCCTGCATCTCGCGTGTCAGGCTGCTGCGCCACTGGGGCGGCGTCATGGACATGACGCCGGACGCCAGTCCGATCATCTGCCCGACCCCGATAGAAGGGCTCTATCTCAATGGCGGCTGGTGCTATGGCGGCTTCAAGGCGACGCCGGCTTCCGGCTGGTGCTTTGCCCATATGCTTGCCACCGGCAAGCCGCATCCGCTGACCGCCGCCTACGCGCTCGACCGTTTCCGGACCGGCCACACGCTCGACGAGGCCGGCGCCGGCCCCTCGGCCTGGCTGCAATAGAGAGCGAGAGAAATGCTTCGTATCGACTGCCCATGCTGCGGCCCGCGCGACCATGACGAGTTCCGCTATGGCGGCGACGCTTCCGCGGTGCGTCCGGCGCATGACGATCCCGATCCGGAGGCGTGGTACCGCTATGTCTATGTGCGCAAGAACGCGGCGGGGCTGCACCGGGAATTCTGGCAGCATGTGACCGGCTGCCGGCAATGGCTGGTCATCGAGCGCGACACGAGAAACCACGCTATCGCATCGGTCGGCTTCGCCAGGAAAATGCCAGCATGAAAATGATTGGAAATCGTCTGGCCGCCGGCGGCCGCATCGACCTCACGCAGCCGCTCCGCTTCACATTCGACGGCCGCGAGCTGGGCGGCTATCGAGGTGATACGCTTGCTTCCGCGCTGCTTGCCAATCGGGTCATGCTGACAGGCCGCAGCTTCAAATACCATCGCCCGCGCGGCATCTTCTCGGCCGGCCCGGAAGAACCCAACGCGCTAGTCACGCTCGGAAGCGGCGGACGGCGCGAACCGAACTTGCCCGCCACGACACTGGAACTGGCTGAAGGTATGGCTGCCGAAAGCCAGAACCGCTGGCCGTCGCTTGCCTTCGACATGCAGAGCGTCAACGGCCTGTTTGCGCCCCTCCTTTCCGCCGGCTTCTACTACAAGACCTTCATGGGTCCGACCCGCCGCGCCTGGATGTTTTACGAGCATTTCATCCGCAAAGCCGCGGGATTGGGCCGGGCCGGCACCGAACCCGATCCCGACCGTTACGAGACCCGGCATGCATTTGCCGATATTGCAGTCGTCGGCGGCGGCCCTGCCGGCCTGTCGGCGGCGCGCGCCGCGGCAGCCAGCGGCGCCAGGGTCGTCCTCGTCGAGCGGGATTTTCTGCTCGGTGGCCAGCTTCTTGCCGAGCGCCCCGATGGTGAGGCGGCAGCTTGGCTGACAAAGATCGAGACGGAACTTGCAGGCCAGCCCAACGTCACCGTGATGCGCAAGACGACGGCGTTCGGCACCTATGACGGCAACACGCTGGGGCTGATCGAGAGGCATGACGGCCAAGTCGCGCAAGACGCTGCTCGGCAGGTCTTCACCATGCTGCGCGCCCGCTCGATCGTCTTTGCAGCCGGAGCCATCGAGCGGCCGCTGGTGTTCTCCAACAACGATCGGCCGGGCGTCATGCTGGCGTCCGCCACCCGGACCTATCTCAACCGCTTTGCCGTGCTGCCGGGGAAAAACATCCTCGTTGCAACGATGAATGACGGCGCCTATCGCGCTGCTTTCGACCTCGCCGCCGCCGGCGCGCAAGTGACGATCGCGGACCAGCGCGGCGCTCCGCCCGCCGGTCTGGCGGCGGAAGCCGGACGCCTGAACGTAGAGATCCGCTCCGGAACCCGGATCGCCGACCTGCGCGGCAGCCATGCGGTGAAGGCAGCACAGCTTGCCGGGCCGAACGGCAAATCGGAAATCGCCTGCGATTTCGTCTGCGTCTCCGGCGGCTGGTCGCCGACCGTGCATCTCACCTCGCATCTTGGCGTCAGGCCCGTCTATCGCGACGACATCGACGGCTTCGTTCCGGGCGGCTTTCCGGCAGGCCAGTTCGGCGCCGGCGCGATGATGGGGCGCTTCTCGATCGCCGGCGCAATCGAGGACGGCCACCGCGCCGGCGTCGAAGCGGCATGCTTCTGCGGAAAGTCAACGGCGTCGCCGGCGCCGTATGAACTCGATCTCGAAGAGGCCCCGGCCGCTCCCTTTCGTGCGATCTCTTTCGCGGGGCGCGGCAAGGCCTTCGTCGATCTCCAGATGGATGTGACCACGAAGGACATCGAGCTCGCCCATCGCGAGGGCTACGAATCGGTCGAACACCTGAAGCGCTACACCACGCTCGGCATGGGAACCGACCAGGGCAAGACCAGCAATTTCGCCGCGCTTTCGGCCATGGCGGCGTTGCGCCGGGCGACGATCCCGCAAACCGGAACCACGACCTTTCGCCCGCCCTATGCGGCGGTCGCGATCGGCGCGCTGGCCGGCCGTGCCGTCGGTCGTCATTTCAAGCCGGTCCGCCGCACGCCGATGCACGACTGGCACCTGGCAAACGATGCCGAGATGCTCGAGGTCGGCCTCTGGATGCGGCCCTATTTCTACCGCGGCGCCGGATGCGATGTGAATGAAGCCTATGTCGCGGAGATGCGCATGGTGCGAGGCGGCGCCGGGCTGATGGACATTTCCACCCTCGGCAAGATCGACGTGCAGGGACCGGACGCGGCCATCTTCCTCGACCGCGTCTACGCCAACGGTTTCGCCAAGCTTCCCGTTGGCCGCGCGCGCTACGGCGTCATGCTGCGCGACGACGGCATCGTCTTCGACGACGGCACCACCACGCGCTTGTCGCAAAATCGCTTCTTCATGACCACCTCTACCGCAAGGGCCGCCGATGTCCTGTCACGGCTGGAATTCCTGCTCGACACCGCCTGGCCAGATTTGCGTGTCGCGGTCTCATCGGTAAGCGACGAGTGGGCGGCGATGTCGGTCGCCGGGCCAGGAAGCCGCGATGTCCTCGCCGCCGCCTTTCCCGCGCTCGATGTCTCCAACGAGACGCTGCCGCATATGGGCGTCATCGAAGCCGGGTTCGAGGGACGGGCCCTGCGCATCATCCGCCTCAGCTATTCCGGCGAGCGCGCCTACGAAATCTATGTCGGCGCCAGCGCCGGCGAGCAGGCCTGGAGCCGTCTCATCGAAGCAGGCGCGCCGTTCGGCCTCAAGCCCTATGGCGTCGAGGCGCTTGGTGCGCTGCGCATCGAAAAAGGCCACGTTGCCGGGCCCGAGATCGATGGCCGCACCACGCTCGACGATCTCGGCCTCGGCCGCATGGTCGGCAAACGCGGCGGATTCGTCGGCGACGTCCTGCGTCGCCGCCCGGCGTTTCAGGCGCCCGACCGCCAGCGCCTCATCGGGCTGGAATGCATCGAGGACGGCAAGCGCCTGCGCGGAGGCGCCATATTGTTCCTGCCTGGCGATGCGGTCACCGGCCACGGGCGCGGCCGGATCACCTCGGTCACCTTCAGCCCGGAACTCGGCCACTATGTCGGACTGGCGCTGTTCGCGGGCAATGCCGCGGCCGAAGGGGACGAAGTCATCGCGGCCTATCCGATGCGGACAGAGACCGTTCGCGCCCGCATCGTGCCCTCCGTCTTCCTCGATCCCAAGGGAGAGCGCATGCATGGTTGAACCTGTGCTTTCGAAGGACTTCAATCTGTACTCGTCGGATTGTCCGATCGTGCAAATCGAGAGCTGGGAAGGAACGCTGGCGAGATTCGAAGCGAGCGTCTCGCAGGCCTTGGGCGCGACGCTTCCTGCCAGCGTCGGCGAGACGGTTCGGCATGCCGGCGCTCTCATCGTCAGGATCGCCCCCCGCCGTCTTTGGCTGATCGTCGAGAGCGGTGCGGAACCGCCCGCCATTGCAATCGATCCGGAATTGGGCTGCTCGGTTCCGCTCGGCGAAGGCCGGCTGCGGTTCAGGATGGAGGGTGCGCGTCTTCGGGACATTCTCTCTGCCTGCATGCCGGTCGACTGGTCGTCCGCCGCTTCGGCCGCCGGCCGTGCCGTACAGACGTCCGTCCATCATGTGCCGGCGCTCTATCTGCGAACCGGCGAGAGCAGCTGCGACCTGATCGTGCCGCGAAGCTTCGCCCGCAGCCTTGCCGACTGGATTGCCGCCGCGCGTTAAAGCAATTCCAGGAAAGGTGCGTAACGTTTTCCGCTCGCGATTGCGTAAGGAAAAAGCGGGACCTGTTCGGCGATCCTGTCGGCCGCTGAGCCCACACTGTCCGTCGCGTGAATTCGACAATGCCTCCTGGCATGGCGAAAGCCGATCACCCTGCCGCGGGTGATGCGGCTCAACCGTCAATTATTCGCCGCCGGCACGACAGACATGATGATCTCCGTCCTGCCCGCAGCCCCGCCTCTCCTCAATATCAGGACTTCTGATACAGTCCAGATAATGCGTTGACATGACCTATGGTCTAATCGAAGATGCCTGACCTAGCGGCATGCCCTTGAGAGCAGCCGCAACGGGAGGATACGGCATGTTATCGAGGAGAACTTTCATTCTGCTCGCAGGGACGGCCCTCGCCAGCAGGAAAGCCTACGCGCAGGCGCAAATACCGACTTCGGACATTCCACGCGACCAGCTTCTGATACTCGAAAACCCGGAAGGCACGATCAAGAACGCGGGATGGTTCAACATCTGGGCCATCAACGCCGGCGGTCAGTCGACGGGTCTGCACCAGCAGGCGATGGATACGTTCTGGTATATCGATGCCGACCATGGGATCGACGGTGTCTGGGACAACTCCCTTGCTTCGGACAAGCCCCGGTACAATTCGGATTTCACTGAAATGACCGTGAAGCTGCGGTCCGGCATCTTCTGGAGCGACGGCGTCGAATTCACAGCCGACGACGTGATCTACACGGTGGAAACCCACATGAGGACCAGGGGTCTACGGTGGAGCGCGCCCATCCAGATCAATGTCGCCTCAGTCGAGAAGAAAAGTCCGACCGAGATTCTCTTCAAACTGAAAAAGCCGAACTCACGCTTCCATGCGCTGTTTACGGTCCGCTGGAACGCGATGTGGATGATGCCGAAGCACGTCTTCGAAAAGGCCGGCGACGTGCTCAAATTCGACTTCAACCCACCAGTGTCGCTCGGCGCCTACAAGCTGAGGAACTACGACCAGGGCGGCAAATGGTTCATCTGGCAAAAGCGCGATGACTGGAAACGCACCAGCGTCGCCCGTTTCGGCGAACCCGGCCCGACATATCTGGCCTATATCGATCCGGGGCCACCGGAAAAGCGGGTGATCGAGCAGCGCAACCATCAGTTGGATGTCATCCACGACACTTCGCCGGAAGGCATGTTCACGCTGGCCAAGGAATCCCCGTCCTCGACCAGCTGGTTCAAGGGCTTCCCTTACGCTCATCCGGACCCGACACTGCCGGCCGTCATTTTCAATCACCAGATCGAGAAGTTCCAGAACAAGGACGTGCGCTGGGCGTTGGCCTTGCTGATCGACATCAAGGCCCTCGACATGGCCTCGTATCGTGGCGCGGCAACGATCTCGGCGATCGGTGTTCCACCGACGGGACTTTATCCAAAATACTATTTCGAGCCCATGGAAGAATGGCTGACCAGCTTCGAGGTCGATACCGGCAAGCGAAAGATCAAGCCTTACGACCCGACAATGGGCCAGCAGATCGCGGAGATGCTGCGGCCCTCGATGGGAGACAAGGTGCCATCGAAACCTGAAGACATCGCGACCGCCATCGGGCGCGGCTGGTGGAAGCGCGACCAGCAGGCTGCCGCCGAGCTGCTGGAGAAGGCAGGCTTCACCAAAAAAGGCGACGAATGGTACCAACCCGACGGCAAGCGCTTCTCGGTCAAAGTCATGGTCGAGGGCGACCTTCGCCCGGTCATGACGCGGGCGGGCTCGCTGATCGTGCAGTTGTGGCGGCAGTTCGGCATCGACGCCCAGATCGACGTCGCGCAAGGCACTTTGATCGACCGTCGCGGCGTCGGCGACTTCGAAACCTTCATCGGGTGGAGCGTGGAGACCTGGGGCGGCCACCCCGATCTCTCCTTCTTCCTCGACAGCTGGCACTCGCAGTTCGTGGCAGAGCCCGGCAAGGTGCAGCCGCCGCGCAACTGGCAACGGTGGAAGGAGCCGCGTCTCGACAAGATCATCGAGGAGATCAGGACGATCGACTTCGATGCCCCCCGGGGCGTGGAGCTCGGTCTTGAATATCTGAAGCTCGCGACCGAAGAGATGCCCACGATACCTCTGATGTCCTACAATGTGTTCACCGTGATGGACACGACCTACTGGACCGGTTTCCCCAACGCAGAGAACGCGCCCTACACCGACCCGGTGCCGAACTGGGCCAATACCAAGTACATGATGGTGAAGCTCAAATCCACCAAGGCAGGCTAGCAGCAGACCCATCATCCTCAGGGCGGGCGGAGGCGCACGCATGGTGCGCCCCCCACCGCAGGGCAAGCCGCCAAACCGACCAGAGCGACCGATGCAAGCCTACGCCATCCATGTTCTCAAGCGTCTCGGGCAATTCATCCTGGTTGTCTACATCGGCATCACGATCACTTTCTTCATCACGCATCTGACCCCAGTCGACCCGGTCGAGCATGCGGTGGCGCAGGTTAGTTCGTTCGGCTTCTCCAGTCCTGAATCGATCGAACTCCTGCGCACCTCCCTGCGCGAGATGTACGGCGTGGGCGACGATCTCGGGCTGCAATATCTCAACTTCCTGAAACGAGTTGCGGTACTGGATTTCGGACCGTCCCTTTCGGCCTTTCCCACTCCTGTCGGCGTGCTGATCGGGCGCGCGCTTCCGTGGACGATCGGCCTGCTCGCGATCTCGACTCTGTTGAGCTGGTTCCTCGGCAACCTGCTGGGCGGCCTCGCCGGCTATTACCGGAAGAACCGGCTGCTCAAGGCGATCGGGGTGATCGCGATGGGGATGCACCCGGTACCCTATTACATCGTTGCCTTCGTCCTGCTCATTGTCTTCACCTTCCTCTTGCCGATCCTGCCCAGTGGCGGCGGATATGAGATGAATCTCACGCCCGGCTTCACGCCCCGCTTCATCGGCAGCGTCTTCATGCACTCAATTCTCCCAGCACTCTCACTGATCCTCGTCGGCATCGGCGGCTGGTTCATGGGCATGCGCGCACTCGTTTCCAACATCGTCACGGACGACTACGTCGTCTATGCGGAACTGGCGGGCGTGCCGCGAGGCCGCATCCTCGCTTCCTACGTGATGCGCAACGCCTTCATGCCCCAGATCACTGGTTTGGCGATCTCTATCGGATCGATCTTCAACGGCGCCATCATCACTGAGCAGGTGTTCGGCTACCCCGGTATCGGGCGGCTGCTGGTCGATGCCGTTCACGCGGCCGACTACTCACTTGTCCTCGGCATCGCCTCGATTTCGATTATCTCGGTGTCGGCCGCCGTTTTCCTGATCGACATCATTTACCCGCTGATCGATCCGCGCGTGCAGGTGAAGGCATGATCCAGACCGTAAGGGATCTGTTCCGCTACAATGGCGAGTTCGCGATCGGCGCCATCATCATGCTGGCGGTGGTGGCGATGTCTCTCGCGTCTTTTTTCTCGCCCTACTCACCAATCGATTCCTACCTCGTCCCAATGGATGTGCCACCATCGGAACCCTATTGGTTCGGCACAAATTCGCGCGGCCAGGATGTCTTCTGGCAGCTCACTTTCGCCCTCCGCAACACGCTGGCCTTTGGCTTTGTGGTGGCTTTCATCAGCCGCGTGCTTTCTCTCATCGTCGGCCTCCTTTCGGGCTATCTCGGCGGCATGGTCGATCGCGTGCTCATGTCGATCAACGATACCTTTATCGTCATCCCGCTCTTTCCGCTTCTTGTCCTGCTCTACTTCGTCCTGCGTGACGAAATGACATGGATCATGCTGGCGCTGGTGATGTCTTGCCTCGGCTGGGCCTATGACGCCCGGCTGATACGCTCCGTGATGATCAGCCTGAAAACCCGCGAGTTCACCAATGCCGCCGTCTTCTCGGGCATGTCGACGCCGCGCATCGTCGCCGAAGAACATCTGCCCTATGTGCTGCCGATCGTATTCTCGACTTTCATGAACAACATGAACTGGTCCATCGGCCTCGAGGTCACGCTGGCCGTGCTCGGCTTCACCGACGTGGACACCCCTACCATCGGCAGCATGATCTTCTGGGCCAACCAGCATAGCGCCATGGTTTCGGGCACATGGTGGTGGTACCTGTTCCCGACCTTCTTCATCACCCTGACATTCATCGGCCTGTTCCTGCTGTCGATCTCGATGAACGAGTATATCGACCCACGCAGCCGGCTGAGCCGGATGGGGAACGGCTGATGTCGGACCGGGGTCTCGCGGATGGCGACGCCAGGGACGCGGTGCTGCGCACCAAGAACCTGCGGGCCTATTACCAAATGAGCTATTTCGGTATCGACCGCGAAGTCCGCGCCGTCGATTCGATCACCATGCATGTCCGCCGCAACGAGATCTATGGGCTGGCGGGCGAGTCCAGTTGCGGCAAGACGACGTTCATCAAGACCATCGCCGCCGCGATCCAGCCGCCTCTCAACGTGATCGGCGGCTCCATCCGCTACAGCTTTCTCGACCGCGACATCTATGCGCTGGCGCCCGAGCAACGCGACGCCATTCGCTGGCGGCATCTGTCATACATCATGCAGGGCTCGATGAGCGTCCTCAATCCTGTTCGCCGGGTCCGGCGGACCTTCGAGGACTTTGCCTTCCGGCATATGGGCCTGCAAAAAGATGCATTCCTGGAGGCGGTGAAAACCCATCTTGCACGCCTCCGCCTATCCCCCGATATCCTCCAGGCCTATCCGCATGAACTTTCGGGCGGCATGCGCCAGCGCGTCTGCATTGCACTGGCGACGGTCTGTCGGCCCGATTTCATCATCGCCGACGAGCCCACCACCGCACTCGATGTCGTCGTCCAGAAGGACGTCCTGACCATGATCCGGGAAACGCAGCGTCAGTTCGGATCTTCGATGATCTTCGTGACGCACGATTTGACCGTGCATGCCAACATCGCCGATCGGCTTGGCATCATGTATGCCGGGCGCCTCGTCGAGGAGGGCCCGACGGCGGCCGTCTTTGCCAATCCGCTGCACCCCTATACCGCACATCTGGTGGCAAGCCTTCCCAGGATCGGCGACGCCACCGCGCGGCCGGCGCTGCCAGGAGCGCCTCCCAACCTGGCCGAGCCGCCGGCCGGATGCCGGTTTCATCCCCGTTGCCCCTTGGCGATGGACATATGCCGGCGCGAGGTTCCCGCCCTGACCCGGCTCGCGCCGGACCACCGCGTTGCCTGCTTTGCAGCCAGCACCGAGGTTCGCCCGGATACGGCCGACACGGAGACTGCCGAAGAGATCGCAGAGGAAGGCGCATGACCGGGACCAGCCTTCTCGAGGTCAGCCACCTCACCAAGTCCTACGCTCGCGGTGGCATCCTTGGGAGGCAGAGCTTCGACGCCGTAAGCGACGTGAGTTTCACGCTGCCAGCCGGGCGACCAGAGGTGTTCGCCATCATCGGCGAGTCGGGAAGCGGCAAGACGACCCTCGCCCGCATGATCCTGAACATGATTACGCCGACGGCCGGCAGCATACGATTCAAGGACAGGGATCTAACGGCGCTACGAAGGCGTTCGGCGCGACTTGCCTTCATGAAGCAGGTCCAGCCCATCTTCCAGAATCCGTTCGAAGCGTTCAATCCGTTGAAGCGCGTGGATCGATATCTGCTGATATCGGCAAAGAACTTCATGGGGGCCAGGTCACGTGCCCGGCGTGAGGAGTCCGCCAACACCGCCCTAGAAAAAGTTGGGCTCTCCCTGGCGGAAATCCGCGGGCGCTTCCCGCACGAATTGTCCGGGGGACAACTTCAGCGCGTCGCGATCGCCCGCGCGCTCGTTTCCGAGCCCTCGCTGATCGTCGCAGACGAACCCGTGTCGATGGTCGATGCGTCGCTGCGCATGTCGATCGTCAACCTGTTCAGGACACTGCGCGACGATCTCGGCGTGTCGATCATCTACATCACGCACGATCTGGCCACCGCCTATCAAATCAGCGACCGGATCATCATCATGCGCAAGGGCGAGATTGTCGAGAGCGGCCCTGCAAAGGAGATCCTCGACCATCCGCAGCACCCATATTCGCAGCTTCTCAAGGACTCCCTTCTGTCGCCGGATCCCTCGGGAACGGGCGTGCTTACCGGTTCCGGCGTGGCCGCGCAGCAGGTACGCGCCGATGCCGGCAATCCCAAACCGGAGGCAGGCGCTGTCCGGATCGAGTGAATTTCGTACGCATTCATCCACCAGGAAACAGAGCGGTAGGACCATGCAAAAGGCACAAGTGCGCTTCGACAGAGACTTCATCATCGGCGAGACGGACAAACGTCTGTTCGGCGCTTTTGTCGAGCATCTCGGGCGATGCGTCTATGGCGGCATCTTCGAGCCCGGCCATCCCACGGCGGACAAGAACGGCTTCCGCCGCGACGTCCTCGAGCTGGTGAAGGAACTGGCACCCACAATCATGCGCTATCCCGGCGGCAATTTTGTCTCGGGATACGATTGGGAAGATGGCGTCGGCCCTGTCGAAAAGCGCCCTCGCAGAATGGATCTCGCCTGGAAATCGATCGAGACCAACCAGTTCGGGACCAATGAATTCATCGACTGGTGCCGGCTTGCCGACATCGAACCGATGCTGGCCGTGAATCTCGGCACGCGCGGGCCGGACGAGGCAAGGCACTATCTCGAATACTGCAATCACCCCTCCGGCACCACGCTTTCCGACCTTCGCCGGTCGCACGGCTGGGACAAGCCGCATGACGTTAAATTCTGGTGCCTCGGCAACGAAATGGACGGTACCTGGCAAATGGGCGCCAAGACCGCCCAGGAATATGGGCGGATTGCAGCCGAAGCGGCGAAGATGATGAAGCTGACGGACCCGTCGATCGAACTTGCCGCCTGCGGTTCGTCGGGACGTAAGATGTCGACCTACGGGGAATGGGAAAGGGTCGTTCTGGAACACACGCTCGATCATGTCGAGTACATCTCGCTCCACACCTATCTCAACAACTATGCCGACGACACGCCCTCCTTCCTCGCCAGCCCCGACCTGATGGACAGTTTCATCGAGGAGGTCGTCGCTATCGCCGATTCCGTGGCGGCACGGCGCAGGTCATCGAAGCGCATCATGCTGAGCTTTGACGAATGGAACGTCTGGTATCGGACGCGGCGCGGCGACGACAACCGCATTCAGACCGGATGGCCGGTCGCGCCGGCCATCCTCGAGGAGAAATACAACATGCAGGACGCACTGGCCTTCGGAGGCGCCTGCATCTCACTGCTCAATCATGCCGACAGGGTCAAGGCTGGATGTCTGGCCCAACTCGTCAACGCTATCGCCCCTATCATGACCGAAACGGGCGGACCAGCTTGGCGCCAGACGATCTTCTGGCCCTTTGCCGACTTCAGCAATCTGGGCCGCGGACGCGTGCTGCGCACATATGTGGATGTGCCGACCTATTCCGCTCGCTACTACGACCCGACGCGGACCGAAGAGCTTTACGACAAGATCGAAGCCGTGCCGTTTCTCAAGCTTTCCGTGGTTCACTCCGAGGCTGACCGCACGGTGACGCTGTTCATGCTTAACCGCAACCTTTCCGATGGCATCGACGTGAGCATCGAGGCAACCGGCTTCGGCACGTTGACGAAGCGCCTGGCCCATGAACTGCGACACAACGATCTCCTCGCCCTCAACACGAAGGAGAGGTCGGACGAGGTCAAACCGACTGAATTCAGTTCCATCGAAGCGACGAAAGATCGAATTAGCATCAAGCTTGAGCCGGCGTCCTGGACCGTCGTGCGGTTCGACACATCGAAATGACGGAATAGGTCGGGAAGACGAGCCTTACCGGGCAAGGTGAAGGCGCATGACGATGTCCTGGTCGTAATTGCCGAAGCCACGGCCAAAGATGTTCACGCCGCCGGGATGTCGGGCATTGTCGTCGATGCCGATCCTCATCCTTATTGAGTGATGCTCCGCAAGGCCGATATCGGCTACGGTCACGCCGGAGATCGAGATGCCGTCAATGAAGGAGCCGGATTTGTTGATACGCCAGGTCTTGAGCTTGCCGTATTGCGAGCCTTCGAGCTTCCACCAGTTCGGCGTATAGACGCCGCGCTTGTCACCGAAATCGCCGGGCGAAGTCCATGTGCCGATGCGGTGGTCGTTCACCCAGAGCGTGATGTCGGAGGGCCAATCGAGATTGGTCCCCGGCACCTCGGATGAGAGCTCCATCGAGAATTCCAAGGCCTCGACACGTGAGTTCACAAGTTTGGCGTTGTTGGGAAACTTGTATTCGACAAAACCACGCCCAAACCAGACAAGGGCAGCCTGGACGCGTCCTGGATCGAGGAAGAAGTCCGGTACATCGAGCAGACCGATCACTCCTTCGGTCGAACAAAGACCACACGGAGCGTTGACCTCGCAGCCCGTGAACAGTCCGAGGGGCATCGCAACCTCGATCTGATTGTCCTTGCGGCGCTCTTCTCCTGAATCGAAGCGGAGGATGATCTCGTCGTATTTGGGTGCGCAGATCTTCTGGTGACCTTTCTTGGCCTTGATCGGGTAGGTATCGACCAGGCCGGCCTCTTCCAGCATCTGAATATTCGTGGCGACGGTGGATTGAGGGAGTCCGAGCTCCTTGCTGATCTCGTTCACATTCAACTTTCCCGACTTGTGGAGAAGCTGGAGAATGCGCATGCGGACCGGGGATGCCAGTCCTTTGAGGACCGGGACACCGTTATCCGGCGTCACGTTCAGGAAACTGCGTCTCATGCAAACTGCTCATATGCGCTATATATCAGAAAGTCTGATCGCAAGCATACATGAGCGGGCGCTCAAAGCGCTATAGCGTGTTTTGGCCTGTCCGCCGCATCTGGCGCGCCCGGCGACGACGGTCGATATCATCGTCCGCATCGGCGAAGCACGCGGCATGACTGGTGGAGACCGACACGCCAGCGCGCCGGCCTCCGCCTTGGTTCGTGGCTCAGTTGTGGCGGATTTCCGTGCCGAGCACCTTCAGGCACTCACGGATGAAGGCGGCCAGCGCCGTCCATCCCTTGGCCGACACCATCGTACCATCGACATAGGCTTCCGTCGGCGAGAGGTCGATATAGGTTCCGCCCGCGAGAGTGACTTCCGGCTCGCAAGCGCCCAGCGCACCGACCTTCTTGCCGCGCACGACACCGTCGACCGCGATCAGGATCTGCACGCCATGGCAGATCGTGAAGATCGGCTTCTTGGTCTCGTGAAAGTGTCGAACGATCGTCTGCACACGCTTGTCGGTGCGGATGTATTCCGGTCCGCGTCCGCCCGCGCAGTAGACCGCGTGGTACTGGTCGAGTTGCTTTTCCGCATCCGAGAACGTCTTGTTGATCAGCGCGTAGTGCCCGAGCTTTTCGGTGTAGGTCTGGTCGCCCTCGAAATCGTGCAGCGAGGTCTTGATCAGGTCGCCCGCATTCTTGTCGGGGCAGACGACGTGGACCGTGTGACCGACGGCTTCCATCGCTTGCTGGTAAACAAAAATCTCGTATTCCTCGGTGAACTCACCGGTCAGCATCAGTATCTTCTTGCCTGGCATAGCTCTTCCTCTCTGTTGTTGGCAGGCAAGGCGCGTCACGCGCCTTGCCTCGTTCGGATTGCGGCCTCAGAACGGGGAGTCGGGGAAGTAATATTCCTTGGCGTTGGCCTGGGTTATGAGCGGCGCATCAAGTTTGACGGCACCGCGAACCGGAGCCTGGCCGATCAAGTTGGCCACGGTCATGTAGATCGCGGTCTTGATCATCGCCGGCGGATACGGCGTTTCGACCGGTGTCATCGCATCCCCGTCTATCACCTTCTTCACGATGTCCTTCATGCCGTTGCCGCCGAGCGCCAGCTTGATGTCGGTTCGGCCGGACTGCTTGACGGCCTCGAGCACACCGAGAAGCATGTCGTCGTCATTGGCCCAGACCGCATCGATGTGCGGGTGCTTGGCCAGGTAATCCTGCATGAGCTTGAAGGCCTCGTCGCTGTTCCAGTGGGCATACTGCATGTCGAGCACCTTCAGGCCGGTGCCCT
The DNA here is from genome assembly GCF_006442295.1 of Mesorhizobium sp. B2-3-2. Lineage (NCBI taxonomy): Bacteria > Pseudomonadati > Pseudomonadota > Alphaproteobacteria > Hyphomicrobiales > Phyllobacteriaceae > Mesorhizobium > Mesorhizobium sp. B2-3-2. Next base: position 106,020 of record NZ_VFWA01000009.1, read on the forward strand.
TGATGGTGTCCTCGAAGCCCTTGATGCGCTCGTCGTCGATGACAGTGGGAATGCCGCGCAGCACGACGACGTCACCTTTGCCGTCCAGTTTGTCGATCATGAATTTTGCCGTATTGGTGCCAACCGCGATGTTGTCGCCGGCAAGATACAGGTCCTGGACGGAAGGATCGGTCAATCCCCTGTCGACGACGGTGATGAACGTGCCCATGTCCTTGATGGCCTTCACCGGCTGGGTCAATTCCTCCGAGGTGTAGGGCAGGATCACCAGCGCATCCAGCTTGCGGCTGGCCGACAGATCCTCAAGCGCGCTTACCTGGTCGGCCGCCGAGGGCGACGTCTTCACGACCACTTCCACATCCGGGAAGGCCGCGTTGATTTCCTTTGCGGCGGCCTGCGCGTGATAGACGATGCCGGCCGTCCAGCCATGATCCGCCGCCGGGATCGACACCGCGACCACCTTCTTGTCGGCTGCAAGCGCCTGGCCGGCCACCATCAGTGCGCCGGCTGCCGCGACGGCAACCCATTTTCTGCTCAACATAAATACCTCCCAGAGATATGGACCACACAACAGGCGCCCGTCCGGTCCGACGACGGGCTATTTCGAAAACCTTTGCACGAGCATGGCGATGATGATGATGACGCCCTGCACCGCGGCGACGAGGTATTCGGAAACGAAATCCGACAGCACCATCAGGTTGGCGATCAGCTCCAGGATCACCGCACCGGCGATGGTGCCCCAGATGCGGCCCTTGCCGCCGCGCAGCGCCGTTCCGCCAATGACGACGGCCGTTATCACCTGCAGCTCCCACAGCTGTCCGGTGGTCGGGGTGGCGGCTCCGAGACGAGGCACGTAACAGATGGCGGCGACCGCCACGCATGCGCCCTGGATCACATAGGCAATGGTGCGCGTCTTGACGACGGAGATGCCCGAATAGCGGGCGACGTCCTCATTGGCGCCCACCGCCGCGCATTTGCGGCCATATTTGGTCTTGTAAAGGACAAATGCGCCGACCACCGCAACGAGCGCCGACAGCAGGATCGGCACCGGAATGCCCGCGACGGTGCCGAAATAGACCGGCCGGTACGCGTCCCGCAGCGAGCGATCGATCGGGATCGTGCCGCCATCGGTCATGTAGGTGATCAGTGCGCGGAAGATACCCATCGTCCCGAGCGTGGCAATGAACGGCTCGATCCTTCCGACCGTGACGATGAGACCGTTCGCGAGGCCGCATAGAAGCCCCGCGACGACCGCTATCACCATGCCTGCCGGAATGGCCCAAAGACCGAGGCTGGGGGCCATCATGTTCATGAACATGATCGTGACGCCGGCGATGAAGGCGACCATCGAGCCGACCGAAAGGTCGAGCCCGCCCGATGAGATCACGAATGTGGCGCCGACGGCTATGATGGCGACATAAGCGCTGCGCGTGATCACGTTGCCCAGGTTTGTCGCGGAAAGAAAATCCGGATTGATGAGGAATCCCGCCACCAGCAGTGCGAACAGTGCAAGGAAAGGGCCGGCATCCGTCCACGAGAAATGGTGCTGCCTGCCACTTCGGGCAGACATGGAATGGGTAAGCGCCGTCACTGTCTTCCTCCTTGGGCCGCGCCATGGCCTTTGTCGCTGGTCGCCAGCAGCGCGATGTTGCTTTCGATCATCGTATCGCCCGAGACCTCGCCGCTGATCCTGCCTTCGCGCATGACCAGGATGCGGTCGCAGATGCCGACAAGTTCCTGCATCTCCGAGGAGATGACGATGCAGGCTTTGCCTTGGCCCACGAGTTCCTGGATGAAGGCGTAGATCTGCGCCTTGTTGGCGATGTCGATCCCGCGCGTCGGCTCATCGATGATCACGACCGAAGGATTGGTCAGAAGCACCTTGGCCAGCAGAAGTTTCTGCTGGTTTCCGCCCGAAAGCTGTCCCGCCCTGGCGTTCGGGCTCTTCACCCGGATGTCGTAGCTGGAGACGGCCCGGGCGAGCGCCTCGGATTCGCGACCGCGCAGAACCAGCAGTCCCGGATGCAGAAGGCCAAGCGACGAGAGGGTCAGGTTCGGCGCCAGCCGCTCCTGCAAAAGCAGGCCCTTGCCCTTGCGATCTTCCGTCAGATAGCCGATGCCCGCCTCTATGGCCTCGCGCTGCGAGCGTATCTGTATCGGCGACCCGTTGAGCTCGATCGTCGCCGTCGCCGGCCTGAGCCCCACAATGCCTTCGAACAACTCGGTTCGCCCCGCCCCGATCATGCCGGCGAAGCCGAGAATCTCGCCTTTGTGGACGGTAAAGGACACGTCCCGTGCATAACCTGGAACAGTCGCGTTTCGGACGGTCAGCATGGGCCGGCTCGTCCGGACCTCGCGCTTGTGAGGGTAGAGCGCGGCGAGTTCGCGCCCGACCATAAGCCGCGCCATGTCGGCCTGGCTCAATGCATGGCCGGGATAGGTGCCAATCATCTTGCCGTCGCGCAGGACCGTGACCTTGTCCGCCAGCCGCTGCACCTCGTCGAGTCGATGGCTGATGTAGAGAACGGCGATACCGCGCGCCCTGAGCCCGAATATGATGGCGAGCAAACGCTCGACCTCCTCGCCGGTCAGCACCGCCGTCGGCTCGTCGAAGATGACGACCCGGTGGTCGTCGAGCAACGCGCGGGCGATCTGCACCAGCTGGCGATCCGCCAGCGAGATGTCGCGGACGAGCGCGGTCGGCGACACCTCGCACCCGATCTCGGCCAGTTTCGCGGCCGCGATGCGGCGCATGGCGCCATCATCGACGATCCCGCGCCTGGAGAGCTCGCGGCCGAGAAAAAGATTGTCGGTCACCGTAAGCGCTTCGGCCAGGAGGATTTCCTGATGCACCAGCGCGATGCCGGCCGCCTGCGCCTGGTGCGGCGTCTTGAAACTCACGCGGTCACCGGCCATGGACAAGCCGCCGGCTGTCGGTTCGATGTAACCGGAAAGCAAGCGCATGAACGTCGACTTGCCGGCGCCATTCTCGCCGATGACGGCATGGATTTCGCCAGGGAAAATATCCAGCGTGATGTCCGACAACACGGTCACGGGGCCGTATTGTTTGCAAAGGCCTTCCGCGCGCAGCACCGGGGCCACAGCCGGTTGGGGCTCCGGCGGCAAGGTGGTGACGCTTCCGTCGATGCGATTGGCAACGGACATCGCGGCCTACTCGAATGCAGGCAGGAGCCTGTCCCGCGAATTCTCTATGTGCACGCGCATCGCCTTTTCGGCGGCAACGGGATCGCCGGCGGCGAAAGCGGCAAGTATGGCCTCGTGCTCGTCGAGTGCCTCCTCGGTGACCCGCGAGTGATACATCAGCCGGAAGATGTGGAAGTGGGTGTGCTGGTGGTTCAGCGTCTCGCGGATGAGCTCGTTCTGCGCGAACTCCATGACCTTGTCGTGGAAGATGGCATCCTGGCGGGCGAAGTTCGAATAACGCAGGCGTTCGTCCTTGCCCACCCGCCTGGCCATCACGCCAGCCGCCTCCTGCAAAATCATCAGCCGGGCTTCATCCAGCGCAGCGGCTGCCTTGGCGGCGGCTGCGGGTTCAAGCAGCAGGCGCAGTTCATAGAGCTCGTCGAAACGGCGCCGTGTGATCTGGGGGGCGGCCCGGTACCCGATCAGATGGGTTTTCACCACCAGGCCCTCGCCTTCCAGCCGCCCAAGAGCTTCGCGGATGGGCGTATGCGAGACGTTGAACTCCTTGACCAAGTTGTCGACGGTGATCCGCGAGCCCGGAGCTATCTTCAGCGACATCAACTGCTGGAAGATCGCCTCGTAGACATCGCCCGACAGGCTGTTGGCGCGCTGGATGCGGCCCGTCAACCGGGCGTCGTTGTCGGCGGTAAGGTCTGGATTCTGCATGTTTTGCCTCTTGACAGGAGCGACCTCTAACACGATGCTTTGCTCAATTCAATCCTATATCCTATACGATTTTATAGAGGATATTTCGTGAGGCAGGAAAACTCGACGACGGCTCTGGCCCGTGCCTTGCCCGAACCACGCCACGCACGCTGGGCAAGCGATGATCTCCGATCCCCCGCTCGCCAATCCATATTCGAAGGACACAGTTCATGACGCTATTTGCAGCAGCCCGGTTGCCGCGTGAGATTCTTTTCGGCAAAGGCCAGCGCCACGCGCTGCCTGATGTTGCCGCCAAATATGGCCGGCGCGCATTCATCTGCACGGATGAGCGTTTCGCCGGAACGCCAATGTTCGCGCAAATCAGCGCGGCACTGAGAGCAGGCTCGATCGAAACGCTCGTCTACGATCGCATCCTCCCGGATGTCCCCCGTGACAGCGTTGCCGTCTGCGCCGCCCATGCGAAGGACTTCAAGCCGGACATGGTGATCGGGATCGGTGGCGGCAGTTGCCTGGACATGGCCAAAAGCGCCGCGCTGCTGATCAGTCACGGCGGGCGGCTTCAGGACTACTACGGGGAATTCAAGGTGCCCGGCCCTACGCTCCCGGTAATCGCGGTGCCGACCACCGCCGGCACCGGCTCGGAAGTGACGCCGGTGGCGGTGATCTCCGATCCGGAGCGAACCCTGAAGGTCGGCATTTCCAGTCCCCATCTCATTGCCGCGGTCGCGCTCTGCGATCCGGAACTCACCGCGACATGCCCGCCCTCCCTCACGGCGATTGCCGGAGCCGACGCGCTCACCCACGCGATCGAAGCTTTCACGTCCGCCAAACGCGGTACCGATCCGCAATTGCCGCAGCGGCATGTCTTTGTCGGCAAGAGCGCCCTGACCGATCATTTCGCGCTGCTGGCCATTCAGCTCCTGGGCCGCAGTCTCGAAAAAGCCTACCGGGACGGCTCGGACGAAGACGCACGCGCCGATGTCATGATGGGGGCGCTGGCGGCCGGCTGCGCTTTCGGCACGGCCGGAACGGCGGCTGCCCACGCCGTGCAATATCCCGTCGGTGCGCTTACCCACACGCCGCACGGATTGGGCGTGGCGACGATGCTTCCCTACGTGATGAGCTACAACCTGCCCGCCGCGACCAACGAAATCGCGGCGGTCGGCGCCGCTCTGGGGGTGACGGAGACAAAGAGCGCCGAGGCGACCGCGCGCGCCACCATCGATGAAGTGGCCCGGCTGTTCGGGGCGATCGGCATCACCCGCACGCTGGCCGATCTGGGTCTTCCACACGACAAGATCGACTGGACCGCCGAGCAGGCGCTCGGCATCGATCGGCTGATCAAGAACAACCCTCGTCCTTTCGACATCGCCGGGATGCGGCGGCTGGTGAGCGCCGCCTATGACGGCGACATGGCCGCAAGCTCAGTCTGACCAGAGGTGATGAGATGAACGTACCCCAAGGGCAACTCAACGAAGATCCGGACATGTTCGACTACACCACATTCTCGCACGGCCTCTACATCGACGGACACTGGCGACAGGCGTCCGACGGCCGCCTCATTGAGGTGATCGATCCCTCCACGGAAGCTGTGATTGCGGCTGTCCCGGACGCAACGATTGCCGATGCCGCCGCTGCCGTCGAGGCAGCCGCGAAGGCGGCTGCGGGCTGGCGCGCAACCGCGCCGCGCAAGCGTTCGGAAATCCTGCGGCGTTGTTTCGAATTGATGGTCGAGCGGTCCGATACGCTGGCGGCGCTGATCTCGCTGGAGAACGGCAAGGCGCTGCGCGACGCACGCGGCGAGGTCGCCTACGCGGCTGAATTCTTCCGCTGGAATGCCGAGGAAGCAGTCCGCATCAGCGGCGAGTTCGGCATGGCGCCGTCAGGCGCCAACCGGATCGTCGTCGATTATCATCCGATCGGCATCTGCGTGCTCATAACGCCCTGGAATTTCCCCGCCGCCATGGCCACACGCAAGATCGCGCCGGCGCTGGCCGCCGGCTGCACCGTCATCCTGAAGCCCGCCAGCGAGACGCCCTTGACCGCCTACGCGCTCGCCGCGCTGTACGAGGAGGCGGGCGTGCCCCCCGGCGTCGTCAACGTGCTCACCACCTCGAACCCCGGACCGGTGACCGCCGCCATGCTCGCCGACCCGCGCGTCCGCAAGCTATCCTTCACCGGTTCGACCGGCGTGGGTCGCGTTCTGCTGGCCGAAGCGGCCAAGCACGTCATCTCATGCTCGATGGAACTCGGCGGCAACGCCCCGTTCATCGTCTTCGATGACGCCGATCTGGACGCGGCCCTCGACGGCGCCATGGTCGCCAAGATGCGAAACGCCGGCGAGGCCTGCACGGCAGCCAACCGCATCTACGCACAGGCCGGCATCCACGACGCGTTTGCCGAAGGTCTGCGCGAACGCATGGCCGCGCTCAAGCTCGGTTCAGGCACCGACCCGGACACCGAATGCGGTCCGATGATTACCAGGAAGGCCGTCGACAAGATCGATCGGTTGGTCAAGGACGCGGTCGCCCGCGGCGCCAGGATCCTGTGCGGCGGCGTGGTCGCCGACGACAAGGGCTATTTCTATCCGCCGACCGTCCTTCGGGACGTGCCCGCCAATGCCGAAATGGCCCAAGAGGAGATATTCGGTCCGGTGGCCCCGATCAGCCGCTTCGAGAACGAGGACGAAGTCATCGCGCGCGCCAACGACACCGAATACGGTCTTGCCGCCTATATCTATACGCGGGATCTCGCCAGGGGCATGCACGTGGCGTCGAAAATCGAAACGGGTATGGTCGCGCTCAATCGCGGCCTGATGTCGGATCCGGCGGCACCTTTCGGCGGCGTCAAGCAGAGCGGCCTTGGCCGCGAAGGCGGACAGAAGCACGGCATTGCCGAGTTCATGGAGGCGAAGTACATCGCCGTGACCATGTGAACGGGCAGCCAATGCAGGATGATCCTTTCCGCATCCGCGACCACGTCGCCGAGTTCGACGATATCGTCGCCGAGATCGTTCGTCGCAGCGCGGAGGTGCGCGCGACAATACCGATGGTTGCCGATGTCGCCTATGGAGCGCATGCCACCGAGACCATCGACCTGTTCTTTCCGGAGGGCAAACGCGACCGCTTGCCGGTCCATATGTTCATCCATGGCGGCTACTGGCGCATGTTCTCCAAGCGCGACTATTCCTATGTCGCCGAGACGGTGACGCGCGCCGGCGCGATCGCGGTCATCGTCGATTATGCCCTGATGCCGGCAGTGAGGATGGCCACGATCGTCGACCAGGTGCGCCGCGCCAAAGGCTGGGTGCTCGACCATATCGGCAATCGCGGCGGCGATACCGAGCGCCTGACCGTGAGCGGACATTCAGCCGGCGCCCAGCTTGCGACGATGCTTTTCAATGACGGCGGCCGGACATCGACAATCAAAGGTGCGTTGCTGCTTGGCGGGCTCTACGACTTGAAGCCGCTTCAGACCTCCTTCCTTGCCGCCGAGATCGCGATAACCGACGAGGACGCAGCCAGGTTCTCGCCGCTCACCCGCCGTTTCGATCCGTCAGTGTCGGTCGAGATCGCTGTCGGAGCCGATGAGACGCCGCCATTCCACAGCCAGGCCGAGGCGTTTGCGCGGCATCTGAAGGAGCAGGGACTACAGGTCTCGCAGACCACCCTTCCTGCAACCAATCACATGAGCAGCGTTCGCGACCTCGGCTTGGCCGGCACCGAGGCGGCAACCCTGCTGACAAACCTGGTTTCCGGCTGAGGCCATTGGCGTTCCGTCAAAAGCTGTCACTTTAGCCAGGGACATCCAGCCGCCACACTGTGCGAGCCTGTGGTCTTGGCCCCCTGCAGATCATGCCCCTCGGGCGGGGCATTTTGTTGTCGTGGGCTTGCTCGATCCTGAAACCGGTTGTTTGGCGCCGCAGATATTGCGAGGTGGGCATCCGGCAGCAAGCTCTCTGCGAAAACTCAGCCGGATATGGCCCTCACCTCTGCGGCCTTGTCGGCGCGCAGCAGCATGCCGAAGAGGTCGCGTGGTTCGTCCGGGTCCGCCAGCAGATCGAGCTCCTCGTAGAGGCCGGTGCGCTGAAGCTGGTCGCGGACGTAGCGCAGCGCGGAAAAGTCCTCGATCGCAAAGCCGACGGAATCGAACAAGGTTATCTGGCTGGCATCCCGGCGGCCAGCGGCCTTGCCGGTCATCACTTGCCACAACTCTGTCACGGGATGGTCCGGCTCGAGTTGCTGGACTTCACCTTCGATGCGCGATTGCGGCGGGTATTCGACGAAGATGTCGGAGCGCAGCAGTATGTCGCGATGCAGCTCCGTCTTGCCGGGGCAATCGCCGCCGACGGCATTTATGTGCACACCCGATCCGACCATGTTGTCCGTCAGGATGGTCGCGGAGCGTTTGTCGGCGGTGACCGTCGTGATGATGTGGGCCCCTTCCACCGCCTCCTGCGCCGAAGCGCAGATCGCGATGTCGAAACCGAACCCGGCAAGGTTTTTCGCGCATTTCAAGGATGCCGATCGATCGATGTCGTAGAGGCGAAGCCTGTCGATGCCGAGCAGGGCCTTGAAGGCGATGGCCTGGAATTCCGACTGGGCGCCATTGCCGATGATTGCCATGCAGTCCGCCGCATCGGGGGCGAGGTATTTGGCCGCGACGGCCGACGTCGCCGCCGTGCGCAATGCGGTCAGGATGGTCATTTCCGAAAGCAGCATCGGATAGCCATTGCCGACATCGGCCATCACGCCGAACGCCGTCACGGTCTGGCGCCCGTCGCGCGTGTTTTTTGGATGACCGTTGACGTATTTGAAGCCGTAGAGCTGTCCGTCGCTCGTCGGCATCAGTTCGATGACGCCGTCGATGCTGTGCGAGGCGATGCGCGGGGTCTTGTCGAACAATTCCCAGCGTCGGAAATCCTCTTCGATGTAGGCGGCGAGATCGATGAGAAAACGATCGATGCCGACGGCAAGGACCAGCTTCATCATGTGATCGACGCTGACGAAGGGCACGATATTCAGATTGGGGGTCACAGCTCAATAACTCCGTGTGGGACGGTCCATGATCCGCCGGCCCATCAGGCTCGCGGTCAGGTCCACCAGAAGGGTCGCGGTGCGGTTGCGTTCGTCGAGTGCGGGATTGAGCTCGACCAGGTCGAGGCTGGTGACGAGACGGCTGTCATGCAACATCTCCATCACCAGATGAGCCTCGCGGAAGGTAGCGCCGCCGGGCACGGTAGTGCCCACGGCCGGCGCGATGGACGGGTCGAGAAAATCGACATCGAGGCTGACATGCAGCATGCCGTTTTCAGCGCTGACCCGCTCGAGAAAGGCGCGAAGCAGCGGGGCCATGCCATATTCGTCGATCGTGCGCATATCGTGCACGGTGACGCCCGCCTTGCGAAGCGCTTCGCGCTCCGCCGGATCGACGCTGCGGATGCCCAGTGTGCAGATACGGGCCGGATCCACGCAAGCCGCCAGGCTGGGGAAGTAGCCCTCGAAGCCTGGTTGCCCGCTGGCATAAGCCAACGGCACGCCATGCAAATTGCCGCTGGTCGTGGTGTCGAGCGTGTGAAAATCAGGATGCGCGTCGAGCCACAGCACGAACAGCGGGCGGCCGGCTTCCGCCGCCCGGCGGGCGATGCCGGCCAGCGTGCCGGCGGAAATGCTGTGATCGCCACCAAGGAAGATCGGCATGGCGCCGGCGCTGGCGGCATAGGCCGCCTCGGTGATCGCCGCCGTCCATGCGACGATTTCCGGCAGCGCCTTCAAGGCGGCATTGCCGTGGCTGATCGGGCGCAGGTCGGCAGAGGCGACGGTTCCAAGATCGGCCAGCGTATGCCCGAGTTCCGTGAGCGCGGCCGCCAGGCCTGCGGTACGGAGCGCGCTGGGGCCCATCTCGCAACCCATCCGGCCCGAGCCGACCTGGATCGGTGCCCCGACGATCGTGCAATGCATTCCTATGTCCCCGCGCGCGTTTTCGATCCCCTATTGGAGCGCGGATAGCTGGCAGGATGAACATATCAAATTGGCATATTTGTCGAAATGGCCTATCAAAATGGAATGATTTGATTGCATTCTGAGCCATGGATCAGCTTGACGAACAGCTCATCACGCTTTTGCGGCATGACGCGCGGCGCAGCATCTCGGACCTTGCCATGGACGTCGGCGTCTCGCGGGCAACGGTCAGGTCCCGCATGGAGCGTCTTGAAAAAGCCGGCGCGATCATCGGGTATACCGTCATCCTGCGAGCCGATGCCGTCGACCAGCGAGTACGCGGCATCATGATGGTGGAAATCGAAGGGCATGCCGCCGATCGTGTGATCCGCGCCCTTGGCGGCTTCTCGGAGGTTTCGACGATCCATACCACCAACGGCCGCTGGGACCTGGTGATAGAACTGGGGACACAGACACTGACCGAATTCGACGCCGTGCTGCGGCGCATCCGCCTGATCCCCGGCATTACCGGCAGCGAGACCAGCCTGTTGTTGGCGACACCCCGGAGCACCAAGGCGCGGCTTTGATCGCTGTCTGTGAATAGGTTGGCTGGCCAAACCGGCAGTGCTGTCCCTGCATCGTTGTGCGCGACCCTTGAAAGGCGGAATGTTCCCTGCCTTTCGAGGTTCAGCCTCGCCTCGAACTCGTGCGGCGACATCGCCCTGACGCTGCGCGCCGCATCGACTGCGGACGCACTCAAAACCCTATGCGGCAAAGGTTTTCGAGATCCGTTTTTGCTATTCCCTCGAGGCCGAGCGCGGGAAGAATATCGTTATCCCCCCTGAGATCGCGACCGTAGGCCGCCGATAGTATCGAAACTCCAGACTCGTGGAGCATCGCCGGTTTCTCGGCGATCTTCCCCAACAATACGGTCGGCAGCAGTCCGAACGGAACATCCTCGAGAATGTAGCGGCTTTCGATTGTTGTCGGACCAAAGCCGCCACGGCCCTGACGATCCATCTCCTGGTTCATCTCCGAAACGGTTCCCTTCGGAACATGAAACGACAATGAAAAATGCTCCTGGACGGTGCGAACCGCGATACCAAAATGGGCGGCGATGGCTAGCCGTTCGGCATCCAGAGCCTCGATAAGGCGGCCAGCGGCAGGGGTGACGTTTCCCCCCTGGCTCCATTGCTCGGCTTTTTCCATGCGTGTCAGATTGAGAAGGGCGATTCCCAAGTGGTTTTGCGGATTGAGGTTGCTGAGCGCGATCGCAAGCATGCCGTCGCGCTTGACGAAACGATCACCGAATAAGCTCGTGCAAAGTCCGTATCCTTCATCCTCAGCCTTGAAAGGCAGCGTCGCGACGTCAAGCTTCTGGCGAATGGTGGTGACATGAACCTCGGTTGGTCCGAGTTGTCGCCCGGTCAACAGTGTTGTGCCCCAAAGGACGATCGGCAAGCGAACCTTGCGCTCCGCCAACCGCTTGGAGAGATACAGTGCCCCGAACGAACAATGCGAACTGATGATGACCGGGATTCCATCGATCAGATGGGGGGCGGCAGCATCCATCACCATCCTGTGGCCGTAAGCCGGAAGCGCAATCACCACCACGTCCGCGTTGGCGATGGCATCCTTGCAATCCTTGGCAATGCGCACCGGTACCTTCGCCGCGATATCTCCCGTCGCTTTCAACAATTCGCCGGTAGCCAACGCCCTGGTGCGCTGTCCCGACGGTGACCAAAGCATTGGCGAATGCCCCGATCCTGCCAAATAGGCAGCAAGACCGTAAGCGATTGCTCCTGCGCCCAGAATACTCACACGCATGACATTCCTCCTGTCGCAGGCTTTGCGGTTCGAAAATCCTTGCCGCCTTCACCTGAAGCCGGAGCCGCGTCTGGCGTCCCTGTCCGCCTCCGATCCCGGATTCTGGCGCTGAAGCCGGCATATGCACAAAGCCCGTAACGAACATTCGTTTCCGCTTGACATATATCAAAAACGAATGAGACGATGTCAATCATACGGATTACGCATGTAGGAGGAACATGGAAACCCGGGACCTTCAGACCTTCCTTGCGGTTGCTGCCAGCGGCAGCATCACCAGGGCGGCTGACATGCTCGGGCGCTCCCAGCCTGCGGTGACGCGCACCATTCAGGAGCTCGAGGCCGAACTTGGCTTCGAATTGCTGCATCGGATCGGTCGACGAGTGCAGTTGTCTGAAGAAGGAGTCGCGTTCGAGGAGGAAGCACGACGCCTGCTGATGTCCTTCACCGAACTCGCGGCGCGGGCCAAGATGATCGCCGCCGGCAGAGGGCGAATCCTGCAGATCGTCACCACCTCCGCGATCGGCACGGGCTTGATCCCGACGGCCTTGGCTGAACTCCAAGGTGCCGAGCTTCCGCACGAGACGCATCTCGGGCAGTTTCTTCCCTCGACCGTCGCTCAGGAAGTGCGCAGCGGACGTGCCGAGGTCGGGTTTTCAAGCCTACCGCTCGATACGCCCGGTCTGGATGTCCTGCGGCTCTATTCGGCGCCTGATGTTGCTGCCGTGCGGGAGGATGATCCGCTGGCCGAACTAGATGTCATACCGCTTTCCGCTTTTGCCGGCCGCCGCGTCGCCACGTTGCTCAACCCGCTGCGTTTCCAGTTGCATGTCTCCAAGGCATTGGCGGCCAGGGGCATCGACACCGGGCCAGTAATCCGCACGAATACCGCCTATGGAGCGCTGCAGATCGTACGCCGGACTGGTGTTGCGGCTGTCATCGATCCCCTCACCGCCTATGGCGTGGGATTGCCTGGGGTCGTCATCCGCCCGATCGACGTAACCGTCCTCTTTTATTGGGGTGTTGTGGCTGCCGAAAAACGCCCCCTTCGTCCAGTCGCGCAGGCGTTGGTGGATGCGGTCGAGGCGGTGGCTGAACGGTCGATCGTTGGCTTCAAGAAACTCGATCCGACCCTGGCCGGCCAATTGGTGACCGATCCTGCCTCCGGCACAAATCACGGAACGGGAATATGAAGCACACCCCCAGTTCGGTCCCCCCGAGAGGTCTAGCCGCGCTCGAAGCACAACTTGCTCAGGACCTCGATTTTCTCGAACTGCCGGCCAAGCCATGGGTTCCCGCGCGTTCGCGCGACGGCGTGTCGGTCCGTGACGTCGTTGTGATCGGCGCCGGCATGTGCGGACTTGCTGCCACCGCAAAGCTGGTGCTGACGGGGATAACCAATGTCGTTGCCTATGACGCGGCTCCGGCCGGCTTCGAAGGGCCATGGATAACGTTTGCCCGCATGCAAACTCTCCGGTCGCCGAAAACGCTGCACGGTCCGTCGCTCGGCCTGCCGCAGCTGACATTCCGCGCCTGGTTCACGGCACAATGGGGCGTTGAGGCATGGCGGTCGCTGGACAAAATCCCCAAAGGCCAGTGGATGGACTACCTGGTCTGGTACCGGAACGTTCTTGGTCTGCCAGTGCGCAACAGCGTGCGCATGACAGGCGTTGCAGCCGTCGGCGATCTGATTGCGATCGATGTCGAGGGCGCGGAAACCGGCCGGGTTCTCACCCGTCGTCTCGTTCTCGCCACCGGTCGGTCCGGCCTCGGCGGTTTTGCCGTGCCCGATTTCCTCAGGGGCATCGATCGCTCCTATTGGGCCCATTCTGCCGACGACATCGATTTTGATGCACTGAAGGGCAAGCGTGTGGCGGTTATCGGCGCCGGCGCCTCTTCGATGGACAATGCCGCGACGGCGCTCGAGGCGGGCGCCGGTTCAGTCGACATGTTGATCCGGCGCAAGGAAATGCCGCGCATCAACAAGCTGACCGGGATCGGCAGCCAGGGTGTCATCCTCGGCATGTATCATTTGCCTGACGCCTGGAAGTGGAGATTCTTCGACTACACCGCCTCGACCCAGACGCCGCCGCCGCGTTCATCGACGCTTCGCGTGTCTCATCATGCGAATGCCCGCTTCTTTCTCGACTGTGGCGTAGTCGCGGTAAAGGAAGATGCCGGAGGCCTTCTGGTCGAAACCACGCAAGGGCCGATGCGCTACGATTTCATGATCGCTGCGACCGGCTTTTCAAATGACTTCAGTGGTCGCCCGGAACTCGCTGCCCTTGCCCCACACATTCGCACCTGGTCGGATGGTCGATATACGCCGGACATGGGGCCGCCGCGCGCAGGCATGTTGGAGGCACCTGATCTCGGCCCCGCCTTCGAATTTCGCGAGCGCGTCCCCGGTTCCTGCCCGATGCTGGCGCATGTCCACTGCTTCAACGACGCCGCCATGCTGACCCATGGCAAGGTCTCCGGCGATATCCCGGCCGTCAGCGCCGGTGCCGACCGTCTGGTCCGCGGCATTGCCGCGTCGCTGTTCGCCGAAGATGTCGAAACCCACTTCGCCAATCTGATCGCCTACGACACCCCGGAACTTCTGGGCGACGAATGGGTCGATTCAACACCCTTGCTGCATAAGGAGGCCGCGCTGTGATCGACGCAATGGACAAGGCTGCAGGTCTTTCACCGGACGATGCCCTTTTCGTTGCACGGCGGTTTCAGCCCGAATTCGTGCGAGGGGCCGAGGAATGTCGCCTCTCCGTCCTGCAGCCGGAAAACGATCAGGGGCTGGCGCCGAATTTGCGGGTCGCTCTGGCCCGTCGCATGGCAGCTCTGAACGCCGATCCCGTCCTGGTGGCCGAATATGATGCGCAACTGGCTCAGCTTGGTCCCACGGAGCAGCTTCTGTCCTTGGCCCGGGGGGAAACGGATTTGAATGAACCCCTGGCGATCATCGCCCGACATGTTGACCTGATCACCCTGACGCCGAAAAAGGCGGAAGCAAGCCACATTGCCCTGCTCGCCCAAGCCGGATTGAACAATCCCCAGATTGTTGCGCTCTCCGAATTGATTGCCTTCATCAACTTCCAGACCCGGGTCGCGACCGGCTTGCGATTGATGAGGCGGGCATGATTTCCTCGGTGCGCCTGAAGCCGCTGAATTGGCATCCCTATATCGCACCGGTCGAGCTATCGGAGGCAACGCCGGAACAGCTCGAAGCGATGAAGGTTACGCCATCGGCCAAGAAAGTTTCGGAATATGTGCGCACCCTTGTGCATGATCCCGAGAGCTATCTTGCCCGCACTGTGTTGTTCAACGCGATCATGTACGTCGAGGGCGGGCTTGCCCGTCCCGACCGCGAGCTTGGCGCATTGGGTGCCTCGATCGTCAATGGCTGCAAATTCTGTGCCGTCGTTCACGCCCGCCGGCATGCAGAGCTGACCAAGAGCGATGAAGTGGTCACCGCGCTGTATCTCGACAAACCTGAAAAGCTTGGGTCGCGCGATGCGGCAATCTACAACTTTGCCCGCCGCCTGTCGGCGGCGCCGTCGGAAGCGACGGCAGACGACGTCGCCTCGCTGCGATCAGTCGGCATGAATGATGCCGAAATCATCGACCTTGTCCACGCCATAGCGATCTTCGGCTGGGCAAACCGGCTGATGCACGTGCTGGGCCATGCGGAGAGCGGGTGATGACGTCGCATACGGTCAAGCCAGTCCGTCCCACACTTTCCGAAGGGCCAACCAGCAATGCTTGAACTCAAAGATATAAAGCTGTCTTACGGAAGCACGCAGGTCCTGAACGGCGTCAATCTCTCGGTAAAGCGGGGTGACGTGGTGTCGATCATCGGCCCCAGTGGCACCGGCAAGACCACGCTGCTGAAATGCATCAACTATCTGGCCAAGCCGTCGTCAGGAACCATCGCGTTCGATCAGGTTCGGATGGATTACCAGCGTGCCGACAAGGCCGCTGTCCAGGCGATCCGGTTGCGGACCGCGATGGTCTTTCAGCAGTTCAACGTCTTCAAGAACATGACCGTCCTTCAAAACGTGATGGATCCGCTCGTTGTGGTGCAGCGCAAATCCAGGGAAGAGGCGCGGGAAATCGCGCTCAGAGAGCTCGATCGGGTCGGTCTCTCGTCGAAGCGAGACAGCTATCCATCCCAGCTCTCGGGCGGCCAGCTCCAGCGCACCGGCATCGCACGCGCGCTAGCGGTGCGTCCTGACGTCATGCTCTTCGATGAGCCCACGTCATCGCTGGATCCTGAACTCGTCGGTGAAGTTTTGAAGGTGATCAAGGATGTCACGTCGTCAGGGATCACGTCGCTGCTTGTGACCCACGAGATGCAATTCGCAAAGAACATCTCGAACCGGATCGTCTTCATGGACCGTGGCGTGGTTGCCGCCGACGGCAGTCCGGCTGAAATCTTCGACGCGCCTTCCAGTCCACGACTGGCTCAATTCCTGCAGTCAGAACTCGCTTTTCAATAGCTCAACAAGAAGGGAACCCAAGAAATGTCTGCAATCACATCCGGTTTTTCCCGCCGCCAGGTCCTGGCCGTCGCTGGTGGCATCGCAATTGCCCTCGCAACCGCAGGGATCGGCTATGGTCAGACCGTCCGGACGATCAAGATCGCGACGTCTGCCGAATCCAAGCCGCTGGCCTGGGGCGCGATCGGCGTCGAGCCGCAAGGCTATGAGCCCGATCTTCTGAGGGCGATCAATGCGAAGCTGCCGCAGTACAAGTTCGAAATGGAAGGTGTCTCTGACATCGCCCAGGAAACCGGCCTTGCCACCGGGAAGTACGACATCGCCGTAGGTGGCTACTACAAGTCGCCCGAGCGAGAGAAGCAATTCATCATTCCAGAGAACCCGATGGGCGCCAGTCTGATGAAAATCTATAGCAAGAAAGACAGCGGCATAAAGGAAATGAAGGACTTGGTCGGCAAGAGGATCGTTCCGACCACGGCCGGTGGCGGAACCTACAAGTTCATCATGAACTGGCAGAAAGAGAATCCGCAATACAAGCTCGAGGTCACGGCATCGAGCGCCGGGATCCCCTACCCGAACCGCCTGGATGAAGTTCAGAACGGCAAGTTCGACGCATTGGTTCTACCGTCTAACCTCGGTGAGCAGACGGTCATCGACAATAAGAAGCTCGATATCGTCGCATCCGATCCGGTCTACAGCAACAACACCTACATGCTGATTCACCGATCAGCGGAAAACAAGGTCCTGGCCGAGGACGTCAACAAGGTGCTCAAGGAACTGAAGGACGACGGCACGATCGACAAGCTCTCACGGAAGTGGTTCGGCGAGGACATCGTGAAATACATGAAGTAACAAGCGTCCTCAACTGCGTTTGGATGTTAGCGGCAAGGCCGAACTGCAAGAAGGAGTGTTCAAGGTGGATGTGTCTGCTATGATTCCCGAGTTGCTCTCAGCGTTGCCGCTGACGCTGGCCATCACTTTTACGGCCCTCATTGCTGGGTTCTGCCTCGCTCTCCTCGCGACAACTCTCCGGGTCCGCAGGGTAGCTGTGATCAGTCACCTGGCGGACCTCTACGTATCCTATGCCCGGAGTGTTCCCGTCGTCCTCCAATTGTTCGTTGCGTTTTACGGGCTTCCCTTGTTGGTAATCCTGTTCGGCTCAGAAGATTTTTTCTCGCCGACGATCGCTGCGATGGTGGCATTGAGCTTTTATCACGGTGGCTACCTGTCAGAAGTCCTGCGACCTGCATATCTGGCCGTCGATCGCGGCCAGCATGATGCGGCAGACAGTCTCGGATATACCTTTCGCCAGAAAATCACGCGGGTCATCGGGCCACAAGCAGTGCACTTCGCGTTGCCGGGCTACGGGAACTCCGTCATTTACCTGATCCATAACGTTGCGCTGGTGATGTACATCGGGGCGGCGGATGTCATGGCGACCGCGCATTTGATCATGGAGCGCGACTATAATCAGTACCAGTTCGAAACCTATCTCGTGCTGGCGGTCATCTATTCGGTGATGTGCCTGATCGCATGGCTCATCGTCCGCTTCTTCGAGCTTCGTTCCCCGATGCAGGCACCAGAGGCTACGACATCTGCTCAGATCAAGAACACACTGATCGCGAGCGTGTGACCTAACAAGGGTATTTGACCATGTTTGATACCGATATCCTGCTCCAGGACTCGCGGGAAATTCTGGGCGCCGTACCCGTAACGCTTGCAATGGCCCTTACGATCTTCCTGCTCTCGACGATGGTCGGCAGCCTGTTTGCGTTCGTGGAATATAGACGGATTCCCGCACTGCGAGAGCTCGTCATGGCCTACAAGGTCATCTTCAAGGGCGTTCCGATGGTGATCGTGATCTTCCTCGCCTATTTCGGTCTTCCCCCCGCGCTCCAGTTTCCGTTGGCATTGGTTGGCATAGACTTCAACGCCCACCAAACGCCCAATTGGGTTATCCTTGTCATTGCGGTGACCGGCTGTGTCGCCGCGTTCCAGGCGGAGATTATCAAAGGAGCCCTCAACGCCTTTGACACCGGTCAGGCAGACGCAGCCTATTCGCTTGGCTATACAAGGGGCCAACTGTTTCGACGGGTGCTGTTTCCCCAGGTCGCCCTGACAGCAATTCCCGATCTGACAACCTCGATGATGGTTATCATGAAGGCGCTTTCACTCGGATTCGCCATCGAGGTTGTCGATATCTTCGCGCAGTCACAGCTGACCGCCGCGTTGAATTTCTACTATCTCGAAGCCTTCGTGATTGCCGTCGTGATCTACATGGTGATTGCCTATATCGTCACACAGATCGCCGACAGGCTGGAGCAAGCCCTCAGGGTACGGACGTGAGGATGTGGAATAGAATCTTCAGGCTTCGAATATCAGGCCACACCTGGGAGGCAGTTCTTTTGGGTATGAAAGCCTGAGGAGAAGCACAAGTAGTCGATATATGTATCGGTGATTTTGATCCGATTTGCCTCGATCCGCGCAGCGCCAGGTCCGCGAACCGCCGCGGCGACCGACCTTATCTGGCGCGGCACTGGTGGCCAGCGCCGGAGCCGCGGATTGGGCGTGCCTTCATTCCGAACATCGAACGGATCGCGATTTTGGTCGACAGCTTGCTGATCAAAGATAAAGTGCCGATATCGATGTTGGCGGAGTGCAGGCGTGAGAGTTCTTCAGCTATTGGCATCCCTCCGTTCCAAAGGACATGCTGCTGCTTTCGATATGGACGACCTGGCGCAGGGGCGCATGACTTCTCGTCGGATAGCAGGCGGACCTGAATCCGAGATGCGGAGGGCCGTATTGGTTGCGACCACGTTGTTGGCGGCCCTCGTGGCTTTCGTCCAACCCGTGCAAGCAGAAAACCGGATGTGGGTCGCTGGCGAAAATGCCAAGCGGCGCAGTTGTCCATCGATGGAATGCGGCATCGTCGGGATGCTGTTTTATCGCGAGACGGTCATCGTCTACGAGACGGACCACGAATGGTCGCGCATAACCGGCTATTCCAATGCCGGCTGCTACAAGGGAGTGTCCACCTTCGTGGAATCGGGACGCAATGACTGCAGCAAGGAGAACGGCATCTCAAACGGCAAATTCGCCGAATGGGTGAGATCGGATTTCCTCGCTCCGGCAAAGCCACCATACGAGCCCGAGATCGAGGGGTAGAGCCGCGACAATTTGCGGCCTCTCGTTAAGAATGCGATAACCAATTGGTAACGGTGCCTGCCTAGCTTCGTGATCCGATGGCCGGATCGCTCGGCCACATTTTACAACGGAGCGGCGACGGGCGGGCGGATGTATCTGGTATTGGAGAAGCTTGTCGCCTTCCCGGCGTCATTGTTGAAATTCGCCTTGAGGATCTCGGTCGTCATCGTGTTTTGCGCCGCCTCTGCTTCCGCCGTGCAGGCCAATTCCAGATTTTCAGCCATTGTCATCGATGCCAAGACCGGCAAGACCCTCTACAGGGATCATGCGGACGCTCCGCGCTATCCAGCGTCTCTCACCAAGATGATGACGCTCTACCTCGTCTTCGACGCGCTGGAGAGCGGCAGGATCTCTAAAGGCACGGCAATACCGGTGTCGGCTAATGCCGCCAACGAGGCCCCCTCCAAGCTCGGACTGAAGCAAGGTCAAACGATCACCGTCGAACAGGTCATATTGGCGCTGGTAACGAAGTCCGCCAACGATGCCGCGACGGCCATTGGCGAGTTCCTCGGCGGGTCGGAGGCCGGCTTTGCACGTCTCATGACGCAAAAAGCACGACAGTTGGGAATGACCTCCACCACGTTCAGGAACGCCAACGGACTGCCCGATACAGCCCAGAAGACCACGGCGCGCGACATGGCACGTCTGGGCCTGGCGCTTAGGGACCATCATCCTGGCTACTATTCCTACTTCAACACCCGATCCTTCAAATACAAAGGTCGGCGCTTCGGCAACCACAACCATCTGCTCGGCCGGGTGAAGGGCGTGGATGGGATCAAAACGGGATACACGAATGCCTCGGGCTTCAATCTGGTTTCTTCCGTCGAGGCGCAGGGCCGCAGCATCGTCGCGGTGGTGATGGGCGGGCAGACGGCCAGGAGCCGAGATGCGCGCATGAAGCGTCTCATCAGCCGCTATTTGGCCAAGGCTTCCAACGGTCCCGACCGGTTCAGGATCGATCGTGGCGGAGAAAGCGCATTGGTGGCCTCCGCGGCTTCGAGCGCACCGGTGCCCACTCCGACGTGGAAGCCGGCTCAGGTGACCGATTCCCGAGCCGCTTTCGTCGCTGAGGCGATGGGCGATGTACCCAGGGAGCAGGCCTTGTCTGCCGATGCCATCGATCCGATGAGCACCGCTTCCACCCACGAAGGTCAATGGATCATCCAGATTGGATCGATGCCAAGCAAGGCCGCGGCTCGTGAAATTCTTTCACTAGCGGCTCGCAAGGCGCCCAAGTTGCTCGCGAATACTCCTGCTTTTACCGAGGCCTTCGAAAAAGACGGCGATGTGTACTACCGCGCCAGACATGCCGGCTTCGACAACAAGTCGGAAGCGTGGCGCGCTTGCGGGCGACTGGCGCTCAAAAACATCGATTGCTACGCGCTCACTCGGTAGGTGGGACCGAACGCCCATGCAAACGCTGCAACTCGCTTCTCCCGAGGTCGTCTCACCAGGACCATGCGGCAATATCGAAAGATGTCCTCGAGCCCTCTTCGATCCTTCGCGTGGGGCTTCCCTGTGAAACGCCGCGGTCGTGCGCCTCGGAGCAACGTCGTCTCGTCAACTTATCAAGACACCGGTTGCGGCTTTTTCGTCACGGGTAGCCTCCTTCGTTGTTGCCTCATCGCTGCACTATGTGTTGCAACCGTCACAAAGGCCGGCCCTCAAGCCGCCGCCAATGGGATTGCCTTGCCCCGCTTCGCGTCGTTGAAGAGTTCTCCTGTGAATATGCGGGTCGGACCGGGCACCCAATATGACGTCGAATGGGTTTATGTCCGGCCCAGGATTCCGCTTGAAATCTACCAGGAATATGGAAACTGGCGGCGCGTGCGAGACTGGCAGGGAACATCCGGCTGGGTCTTCGGTCCGCTTCTTTCGGGGCGAAGGACCGCTGTAACCGCCCCATGGGGCAAGGACAAGATCGCGCTGCGCCGGAAGCCTTCGGTCTCCAGCTTCGTCACCGCCTGGCTGGCGCCGGAAGTAATTGTCGAACTGGTGCGCTGCGACGGGCAATGGTGCAGGGTCGCGGTCAATTCGCTGGCAGGCTTCGTCAGGCAAACCCGCCTTTGGGGCATCTATCCTGACGATACACTCTAACAGCAGCACTCGTCGGAAGGCTGCTGCTGGTTGGCCGGTGATGGCGTCTCGCGTCGCCTTCAGCCAAATCAAACCTCGCGAGAAGAACGCCGAGTTGAGGGCGTTCCGCACAACCGTGGCTCACATCTGGCCGGCGACAGAGCCCCACCCATCTGTCGCGAGCCTTCGCAACGGCCTGCCCGACTATTCCGGCGGCCGTCGAGCAATGGACTTCCTCAAGTCAGTCGTCGCCCAACACTATCTCCGCGGGCAGTTTCCAAACATCATTCGGCAGCTTCGACCGATCTCGATGCCGGCACGATCCGTGCGGCACAATATTTGAACTCCGGGATCTTGCCGTAAGGATCGAGCATAGGGTTGGTAAGCATGTTGGCCGGGCTCTCGGCAAAGCAGAACGGCATGAAAACCATGCCATCGGCGACCTCTCGATCGGCCCGCAGAATGGCTTCGACGATGCCGCGCCGCGTCTCCACGTTGATAACGTCTCCCTGCGCCAGGCCGCGGCGCTTGATCTCGTAGGGATTCATCGCAGCAATGCCGTAGGGCTCGATGGCGTTGAGCACCCCGGCGCGGCGCGTCATGGCGCCCGTGTGCCAGTGTTCCAGCAGGCGCCCGGTGGTTAGCACCAGCGGATATTCGTCATCGGGCACCTCGTCGGGAGGCAGGAGGTCGGCGGGCACGATGCGCCCGCGGCC
This sequence comes from Mesorhizobium sp. B2-3-2, assembly GCF_006442295.1. Taxonomy (NCBI): domain Bacteria; kingdom Pseudomonadati; phylum Pseudomonadota; class Alphaproteobacteria; order Hyphomicrobiales; family Phyllobacteriaceae; genus Mesorhizobium; species Mesorhizobium sp. B2-3-2. Next base: position 128,142 of record NZ_VFWA01000009.1, read on the forward strand.
ATCCGCGGTCGGGAACCCGGTGGTGAAGACGATCTCGTTGCCAGGAACATCAGGACCATCGGCAGGATAGACGACGGACTCCTCGCGTTCGATGCGCTCCCAGGAAATGTGCTTCAGCGACGGCATTACTTGCGCCATTTCGGCGAAGACATCCGAAACGTGCCCGTAGTTCCAGCCCAGCCCCATGCGTCTGGCAAGCTCGATGATGAGATCGAGGTCCTGCCGCGCCTCTCCCGGCAGGTTGACGGCCGGTCGGCCGATCTGCACCTGCCGATTGGTATTGGTGTAAGTGCCGAGCTTCTCCGCATGCGCGGAGGCAGGGAGCACCACGTCGGCATGCCACGCTGTTTCGGTCAGGAAGATGTCCTGAACAACCAGATGCTCCAGTTTGGCGAGCGCGGCGCGCGCATGGCTCTGGTCGGGATCGGACATGGCCGGGTTCTCGCCCATGATGTACATGCCCCGGATCTCGCCGTCATGGATCGCGTCGACGATCTCGACGACGGTCAAGCCGCGCTTGGGATCGAGCGTTTGGCCCCAGAAATTCTCGTACTGGCCGCGGATGTCGGCATTCTCCACCGATTTGTAGTCGGGGAAATACATCGGGATGAGGCCCGCGTCCGAGGCGCCCTGGACATTGTTCTGGCCGCGCAGCGGATGCAGCCCTGTGCCGGCGCGCCCGACATGGCCGGTGATCAGCGCCAGCGCGATCAGGCAGCGCGAATTGTCCGTGCCGTGGGTGTGCTGCGAAATGCCCATACCCCAAAAAATCATCGAGCGTTCCGCCTTGGCATAGGTGCGCGCCACCTCGCGCAGCACACCGGCCTCGATACCGCAGACGGGAGCCATCGCCTCGGGCGAGAAATCCTTGACCTTTGCCTTCAGCGCCTCGAAGCCGGAGACATTGGCCTGGATGTACTGCTCGTCATAGAGCCTCTCTTCTATGATGACGTGCAGCAGCGCGTTGAGCATCGCCACGTCGCTGCCCGGCTTGAAGCGCAGCGCATAGCTGGAGTGGCGCATCAGTTCCTGGCCGCGCGGATCCATCACGATCAGCTTGGTGCCGCGCTTTGCCGCTTGCTTGAAATAGGTGGCCGCCACTGGATGGTTTGTCGCCGGCCGCGCCCCGATAATGATCACGCATTCGGCCTTCATGGCGTCCATGAAAGGCGCTGAGACCGCGCCAGAGCCAACGCCCTCCATCAGAGCGGCCACGGAAGAGGCATGGCAGAGCCGGGTGCAGTGGTCGATATTGTTGGTACCGAAACCCTGCCGAACGAATTTCTGGAAGAGATAGGCCTCCTCGTTCGACCCCTTTGCCGAGCCGAAGCCAGCCAGCGCCTTGCCACCATGCTGGTCGCGGATGCGCTTCAGCCCGCTGGCGGCGCGCTCCAGCGCCTCTTCCCAACTGGCCTCGCGGAACACTGTCAGCGGGTCGACACTGCGCAGATCAATGTCGCCGGCTTTCGGCGCGTCGTCGCGCCGGATCAGCGGCTTCGTCAGCCGTTCGGGCGACATCACATAGTCGAAGCCAAAGCGGCCCTTGACGCAGAGCCGGTTCTCGTTCGCCGGGCCGTTGCGGCCGTCGACCTGGACGATTTTATTGTCCTTGACGGCGACCTGCGTCTGGCAGCCGACGCCGCAAAACGGGCAAACCGTGTCGACCACCTTGTCGAACGCCTGGACGACACGTGTCTTGCCGGTCTCGTCCATCAGCGATTTCTCGTAGAGCGCACCAGTCGGGCAAGCCTGGACGCATTCGCCGCAGGTGACACAGGTCGACAGGCCCATCGGGTCGTGCATATCGAAGACAGGAACCGAGTGATTGCCGCGCTCGGCCATGCCGATCACGTCGTTGACCTGCACCTCGCGGCAGGCGCGCACGCAAGCGCCGCAGGTGATGCAGGCGTCGAGATTGACTGCAATGGCCGGATTGGTGATGTCGAATTCCGGCTCCACGCCATCCCCGGCGAACTTCGAATTGAAGCGGCTGCCCGAAATCCCCATCGAACCGGCCCATTGCCAGAACGCCGACTGGTTGTCCGGACCGTCGCTCGCCGGTCGCATGTTGCTTGCGAGGAGCTCGAATACCATCTCGCGCGACTTGCGGGCGCGTTCGGTATCGGTTTTCACGACCATGCCGGCGGAAGGCTGGCGAACGCAGGAGGCAGCCAGCACGCGCTCGCCTTCGACGTCGACCATGCAGGCGCGGCAATTGCCGTCGGGGCGATAGCCCGGCATATCGACATGGCACAGATGCGGAAGCTTTGTGCCCTGGCGCTTGGCGACGTCCCAGATAGTCTCGCCAGGGGCGGCGCTCACGGTTTGCCCATCGAGGGTGAATACCACGCTATCGGCCATCAGAGGTCACTCCGGAAATGCGTCAGCAGATGATTGATCGGATTGGGCGCCGCCTGGCCCAGGCCGCAGATCGACGAATCGCGCATCACCGCTTCGAGGTCGCGAATCTTGTCTTCTGGCATGGGGCCCTGCTCCTGCAAGATAGCCACCAATTTCTCGGTTCCCTCGCGACACGGCGTGCACTTCCCGCAGCTCTCATGCTTGAAGAATTTCATGAGGTTGAGCGTGACCTGCTTTATATTGTCGGCCCGCGAGAACACGACTATAGCATGGGAGCCGACGAAGGCCCCCTGCTTGGCCAGATCGCCGCCGAAATCGAGCGGAATGTCCCCCAGTGCCGCTGGCAGGATGCCGCCTGAGGCGCCACCCGGCAAATAGGCCTTGAACTCATGACCGTCGGCCATGCCGCCGCAATAGTCGTCGATCAATTCGCGCACCGTGACGCCGGCCGGCGCCAGCTTGACACCGGGACTTTTCACCCGGCCGGACACGGACCATGAGCGGATGCCGGGGTGGCCGGGCCTGCCCTGCGCAGCGAACCATTGCGCGCCCTTTTCAACGATGTCGCGGATCCACCAGAGCGTCTCGACATTATGGTTGAGCGTCGGCCGTCCAAACAGGCCGACCTCGGCGATGTAGGGGGGGCGATGGCGCGGCATGCCGCGCTTGCCCTCGATGCTTTCCAGCATCGCACTCTCCTCGCCGCAGATATACGCGCCAGCGCCGCGGCGGAGTTCGATGAAGCCGGGCTTGACGATGCCGGTGGCCTCGAGCGCGGCGATCTCCTCGCGAAGAATGGCGAGCACCGCAGGGTATTCGTCACGCATGTAGAGATAGATCCGTTCCGCCTCGACGGCGTGCGCCGCGATCAATGCACCCTCAAAGGCACGGTGCGGATCTCGCTCGAGATAGATGCGGTCCTTGAAGGTGCCGGGCTCACCCTCGTCGCCATTGATCGACATCAGACGCGGGCCCGGATAGGAGCGTACGAACTGCCACTTCTTGCCAGCCGGAAAACCCGCACCGCCCAGACCCCTCAAGCCTGCATCGCCCAGGGTGGCGATGAGCTCGTCCGTGGTCAGCGCCCCAATCCGTACCCGCTGCAAAAGCTGGTAGCCGCCCGCCTGCCGATACGCCTCCAGCCCGACATAATCGGGCACGCTCACACCGGTCTCCGCTGCCGCGGCCATGCGCCTCAGGCCTTCGGCGGTTGCCTGGTCGACCTCGCGATCGCCGATACGCGCGGCAGGCGCGCCAGCGCAACGGCCCATGCAGGGCGCGCGCATGACCCTGATCGCCGCTGGATCGGCGCCCGCTTGCAATTCGGCCAGGAGGGTGTCGGCGCCCGCCAGCATGCAACTCACCGAATCGCACACGCGGATTGTCAACGGCGCGGGCGGCGTCTCGCCTTCCTTCACAACGTCGAAATGGTCGTAGAAGGTCGCCACCTCGTAGACCTCGGCCTGGGACAAGCGCATATCTTGCGCCAGCGCCCGCAAATGCCGCGCCGACAGGCAGCCATATCGGTCCTGGATCAGATGGAGGAATTCGATCAGCAAGTCGCGCCGTCGCTGGCGCGCGCCGAGAATCGCCTGGACCTCGGCGAGCGCGGCGTCATCCAGCGGCCTGCCCTTTGGTCCGCGATCACGCGGCCGTCGTTCCTGGATCGTCATGTGCTCACCTCCCCGAGTGAAACGCTCTTACCTCTTAACGATATCCCGCGGACCAGGATGTCGACTATGAGGCACGACATGTCCCCTGCACGACCAGCGCAAGCATTGCCTCGCAAATCTTGGGGCCGCCGCCGACGGGGTGCAACTCGTCACATCGTCGCGGGCTGCGTCTTTTCGATCATGAACACGACGCGATCGCCGTCGCGTTCCGTCGCTTCAAGTCGCTCGCCCATCTCGTTGAGCAGATTGGGGATATCGATGACCGCCAGCGGGTCCGTGCAGTGAACCTCGAGCCGCTCGCCTGGCTTCAAGGCTTTCAGTGCCTTACGAGTCTTCAGTGCTGGCAAAGGGCACTTAAGCCCGGTCAGATCCAACTTCGTCGTGGTTATCATGGTCGGCATGATGCCCGACAGGGCCTGGCTCCGTCAATCGAGCCCGGGTTGCGGCTCTCGTTTCGAGGACGCGGTCCGACGGCTCTCACATAAGACTGGAATAGGGGAGGAACTGGACCGTGTGACCGGGCTCGACACGGACTATCTCCTCTCCCAATTCGACGAGACCGTCGGTCGCGACCAGCGATGACAACAGTCCTGCGCCTTCCCTGGGAAACTTCGTCGCTTCGTAGCTACCATCCGCGGCCGTGCGTACGCTTGCTCGCACATATTCGCGCCGTCCCTGCTTTTTGCTATAGGAAAAGGCGGCCCGCATCGCGATCGGAGTCGGCGTTTGCTGGAGGGCCCCCGCAAGGGCGAGGATTGCCGGGCGGGCAATATGCGCGAAGGTGACGAAGCTCGCCACCGGATTGCCAGGAAGTCCGATCAGCGGGGTTCCATCGATCACCCCCATGGCGACCGGCCGGCCCGGCTTGATCGCGACGCGCCAGAACACCAGGGTTCCGGCACTCTCGACGGCGGCCTTCACGCAATCTGCCTCGCCCGTCGACACACCGCCCGAAGTCAGGATCAGGTCATGGCTCAATGCCGCTTCGCTCAGCTTTTCAGCGATCAGGCTACTGTCATCCACGAGGATACCGAGATCGGTGGTGTCGCAGCAGAGTCGAGCGAGCATCGCCGTCAGCATGAAACGGTTGGAGTCGAAAAGCTGCGCCGGTCCGCGCATGTCTCCCGGCGCGACGATTTCGTCCCCGGTCGAGAACACTGCCACGCGTATCCTGCGCCTGACCTGGAGTTCGGTGAGCCCCAATGCGGCGGCGAGCGCGATATCCTGCGGCCGCATCCGGTGGCCCGCCGGGAGGACGGCCTCGCCCAATGCGACATCTTCACCCGCAGGGCGTACATTGGCACCCTTTTTCAGGCCGGGCGGGAGAAGGATCCTGCCCGAGCCGTCGATGCTCACGTCTTCCTGCATGAACACCGTATCGACCCCGTCGGGCATTGGAGCGCCAGTGAAGATGCGTACCGTCTGGCCCGGCGGCACAGGTTCATTTGCCGCCATGCCGGCCTGAACCCTCCCGGCAACGGCGAACGCCGTCTCGACAGCCTGCGGCAGGTCTGCCCCTCGCACGGCGTAGCCGTCGACCGCGGAATTCGTGAAGGGCGGCAGCGGCAGCGAGGCTACCATCTTTTTTGCCAGGACGCGCCCATCCGCCAGCAAGAGCGGGACCGTCTCTACCTCCTTTACGGCGCTGAGTTTCGAGGCGATCAGCGCGGCAGTCTCGTCGATGGGCCGCATCTGTCCGCCGAAAGCGAAGCAATCATCCGAGATCTGCGCCATTTATATTCTCACTCTACGAGCGTGCCGGCTTCTTCGTAATCGCATCAATCCGGCTTTTTTTAATCAGCTTCGGTTGAACAGCCTGTAAGATACGGCAAGCTAGCGCAGGCGCGAGCCAGAATACGACGTCAGGAGACTGCCATGCATTTGATGCTACGCCAACCGGAACACGCCATCATCACACCCGATCCGCAAGACCAACGGCTGACGGAGTTGGTTGCGGGCGTCGACCATACAGGCGCGACGGTGGAGGTCCGCGTACCGATCGAACGTGCCCTGACGCTCTATCTCAACGCTCAGGAGATCGTCACGATGATGACGGTCAACGACTACCCTGAATATCTTGCGCTCGGCTATCTGCTGAACCAGAACATGCTTCTGCCCACCGATGTGGTGACGGACGTCGAGTATGACGAGGACCTCCAGGTCGTGGTCGTTCGCACCGAGCGCAACACCGACTACGAGCAGAAGCTCCGAAAGCGAACGCAGACCTCGGGTTGCGCCCAAGGCACCGCCTTCGGCGACGTGCTGGAGGCGATCGAGGACATCACGCTCCCGCCCGCTGAGCTTCGCACCTCCTGGCTCTACGAGCTGACGCGCAAGATCAACACCACGCCGTCGCTCTATCTGGAAGCAGGCGCCATCCATGGCTGCGTCCTTTGCAGGGAGGGCACGCCGATCTGCTATATGGAAGACGTCGGCCGCCATAACGCCGTCGATAAGATCGCCGGCTGGATGTACCGCCACGCCATCGATCCGGGGGACAAGATCATCTACACGACTGGGCGGCTGACCTCCGAGATGACGATCAAGACGGTTCGGATGGGCATTCCCATACTGGTTTCGCGCTCCGGCTTCACCGCCTGGGGCGTGGCGCTGGCCCGCCAGGTGGGGCTGACGCTGGTCGGCCGGGCGCGCGGCAAGCGCTTCATCGCACTTTCAGGCCAGGAGCGGATCGTCTTCGACCAGGATATCGCTTCGGTCGATGAGGAAGCGCCGCACCACCGCCGCAAGGGTGCCGAGCATGACGACTGAGCGGCCCATGACGCTGGGCGTCGTGCTCGCCGGCGGTCTGGGTCGGCGCATGGGCGGCGGCGACAAGCCGACGCGCGTGATCGGCGGACGCACGATGCTCGAGCATGTCATCGAACGGCTGGGACCGCAGTGCGACGGGCTCGTTCTCAATGCCAATGGCGACCCCGTTCGCTTCGCCCGTTTTGGCCTGCCCGTCGTTGCCGACACGATCGAGGGTTATCCGGGGCCGCTCGCCGGCATGCTCGCCGCGCTCGACTGGACGGCGGACAGCAGGCCCGACGTCGAGTGGGTGGTCAGCGCCGCCGGTGATTGTCCTTTCCTGCCGCGCGACCTCGTTGCACGGCTCCAGCGGGCGCGCATGACCGAGCGGGCGGATTTGGCGGTGGCGGCATCCGGCGGTCAGGCGCATCCTGTCATCGGGCTCTGGAAAGTCGCCTTGCGGGATGAATTGCGGCATGCGTTGACCAAAGAGGGCCTGCGCAAGATCGACCGGTGGACCACCCGCTACGGCCTTGCCACCGTGTCCTGGCCGGCAGAGCCGGTGGACCCGTTCTTCAACGCCAACACGGTCGACGACCTCGCCGAAGCCGAGCGGCTGGCCGCGCTGCTTGCCGCTAACCCGGCCGGCTGAATCCCGCGCGCTCCAGCGCCGAATGCACCTCGTCGGTCTGGAGAACTTCGAGGAACGCGTGCACTGCGGGCCGATCCTTTCGCGCGCAAACCAGCGCGAAGTCGTAGTGCTCTTCGGTCAACGGGATAAGACCGAGCCCAGCCGCACGCGCGACCGGCGCGATGGTGACGCCCCAGTCGGCGCGCTTCTGCGCCACTGCCGCGGCCACGGCATTATGTGTGCGCGGCTGGTTCCAGTAGCCGTCCGGGCGTGCCGCGCCGAGGAGTTGGTCGATCAGTATACGCGTTCCCGAGCCTTGGTTGCGGTTGACCATCATGCAATCGGGATCGGCGAGCGCGGCACGGACCGCGTCCTCCGCGCCGAGGCCCTCGAAGCGCTCGTCCTCTCGGCGGAACACCAAGCCTTGCATGCGCCGCCAGCCTGGCACGAGTTCGAGACCGTCACCGAGGAAAGGCGCGTTGTAGTTCCGCGTCTTCGGGTCGAAGAGATGGATGGGGGCGAGATCGCACTCGCCACGCTTGGCCGCCGCAAGACCGCCCAGGCTTCCCACAGACAGCGAGCGCACCGAAATCCCGCGGCGCGAAAGTTCGCCAACGACCAGATCGAGGCCGACACAATGACTGCCGATGACGACGAGGTCGGGAACGCGGACCCGCGGTGTGAACAGCGTCACCGGCACGTCGGCACCGGCAGGCACGTGATCGGCCAGGGCCTCGATGCGGATGAAGCCGTCGGCCTGGGTAAAGGATGTTATCGCTCCCGAGCCCTTGCCAGTCGGATAGGCCGTCAATCCTCTCTGCCCTTGCACAAGGGAGACCATCGCGAATTCGGTCCGTCCGAGTTCGGAAGGAACCCGCAACGGAAGGCTTGCGGCGACCTGAGCATCGACGCGCGGCGGCAGCCCCGCCATGCGCCGCAGGGCGGGTACCACCATGTCATGGAAGGTGAACATGGCCGAGGTCGGAAATCCCGGCAGGACGATGACCGGCTTGCCCCCGCACACCGCCAGGCAAAGCGGCTTTCCGGGCTTCAGCGCCACGCCGTGGGCGATGATGCCGGGCTTGCCCAGTCGGCCGATAATGCGATGCGTGACATCCCCTGCCCCTTTGGACGTGCCGCCCGACAGGATCAGTACGTCGTGGGCGGCGAGCGCCTCGCGCATAGCCGTCTCAAGCGTTGCCTCGTCGTCTGGGAAGGCGCCGAGAAAATGCGCTTCGCCGCCATTTTCAGTGACCGCCGCAGCGATGATCGGTCCGTTGGCATCATAGATGCCGGCCGCCCGCAGCGGCTCGCCCGGCTGGACGAGTTCATCGCCAGTGGAGAGCACGGCCACGCGTGGCCTGCGCGCCACGGCCACTTGTGCGATTCCGCACGCGGCGAGCATGCCGATTTCGCGCGAGCCGATTTGCGTTCCGGTGCGCAGCACGACCTCTCCTCGCGCCATGTCAGATCCTGCATTGGAGACAAACTGGCCGGGCGAGATGCCGCGCCCCACCTCGATGGCACTCAACCCCACCGGATGGGTATGCTCCACCATGATGATCGCGTCCGCGCCACGCGGCAGCGGCCCGCCGGTTGCGATGGGCGTGGCGGTTCCGGTCAGAACGGGGAGTTGCGGAACCGTGCCGCAGGCAATCGCTTCCGCATTCACCTCAAGCCGAACGGGACGGGTTTCAGAGGCGGCGGCCAGGTCGGCCGCACGTACCGCGAAGCCATCGACATTGGAGCGGTCAAAGGGCGGCACGTCGACCGGCGCCGCCACATCTTCGGCAAGAACCAGCCCGAGCACGTCGGCCAGCGTCCGCGTCTCGGTCGGTAACGGGCGGGGAAACAACGCTGCCTCGAAGCCCGCCAGCGCAGCTTCGCGCGATAATATCGTCAGGAACTGCTCCTGCCCGCTATTCTGATGGGCCGATGATGGAGAATTCGTCATAGCGGCTCACTGATCAAAAGTTGCGGAGCGGAAAGGCGGAGACGGGCGTGCCGACGGCATACCCCTCGCTATCGCCCGGGACCGCAAGCCAGGCGTCGGCAAGCCGCATGGCGTCCAGCGAAAAGTCGCCGACGGCGAGCGGCGTCCACATATCCCGTTCCTTCCCGAGCAGAACGAGCTCGTAAAGTCCCACCGCGGATGAGATTTTCCGCGAGAGCGGCAAGATGATGCCGGGCCGTTCAGATCTGCCCGAGAGGCGGTCCAGGACTGGCTGGACAAGCGCAAGGAACCCGGCGAAAGCGTGGAGCGGCGATCCGGCCAATGCGACCACCGGTGTCTTGCCGAGCCGGCCTATTGCCGTTGTCCCTCCGGGTCGTAAGGCCATGCGGTGCCTAATCAACACCCCGCACCGCGCAAGAGCTTCGGCGGTCACGTCGGCGTGGCCGTCACCAGTACCGCCGATCAGGAACAGAAAATCGCAGGCCTCGCCATCAAGAGCGGCAATGATCGATGCCGCGTCGCGCTTTACGGTCTCTATATCGGCAACCGAAGCGCCCGAGGCACTCAGGCTCTCGACCACGAGCCGCATGGAGAATGTCTCGTTGCTGTCGGCGGCGACGTCGATCGCGCGCACGCGCGGGCTCCTTACGGCAAGCTGGCTCAGTCCCACTTTGCGGGCGACCAGCAGGTCGGCGACGCCGATCGCCTTTCCCTCAAGCATTGGCGGGCGGGCCGCCGCCATATCCTCGCCCGCCCGGCGCACACCCTGACCGGGCACGGCTTCAGCTACCGCTTGGATCATCGGTCCACTGCAATCGACGAGGCCGGCCGGCAGCACACAGTCGCGATTTTCAGGCATTGCCTCACCCGTCTCGACCCAGATCGGCGCGACCGGCAAAACTAAGGGCGAATAGGCTGATGCCCCCACGAGGTCGAGGGCGCGACACGCCCAGCCGTCGATGGCAGCGATGTCTCGCGCAGGCTGAGTTGGCACGACAGCCGGCATTCCGGCAGCGACATAGCCTAGGGCTTGTTCAAGCGGCACCAAGCGGGGAGTGACGGGCATTACACCATCGAGCAGCGCATCGAGCGCCGCTTCCAGGGGAGTCAGCGGGCCCGTCGAAGAAAACGTTCTCGTCATGGCGCGATATTGAAGCAGACGCGAGCCTGTTTGCAACCAGCTTCAGGAACGCTCGCGCTGCGCGTTCGGGAAGAAGAGCTGCTGCCCGTCGATCTTGTACTCCCCGATCGCCTTCTGGCCCTCCGGAGAAACCAGCCAATCGATGAAGCGCTGGCCGGCCTCCACTTTGACGCTTGGATGTTTGTGAGGATTCACCAGCATCACGCCATACTGGTTGAACAGCCGCTTGTCGCCCTCGACGGCGATGTCCAACACGCCACGATTCTTGAACGACAGCCATGTGCCACGATCGGAAAGCGTATAGGCGTTCATCGCTGCCGCGGCGTTGAGCGCCGCCCCCATGCCCTGCCCGATCTCCTTGTACCACGGCCCCTTGGCCGCCTCGATGTCGATGCCGGCCGTCTTCCACAGACCCAATTCGGCCGAATGGGTGCCGGACCTGTCACCGCGCGACACGAAGGCCGCTTTCTTGGCTTCGATGGCTATCAGCGCGGCTGCGATGTCCTTGGTCCCGCTGATGCCCGCCGGATCGCTCTTGGGGCCCACGAGGACGAAGTCGTTGTACATCACGTCGAAGCGCTTCACCCCGAAGCCTTCCTTTATGAACTTCTCCTCCTGCGCCTTGGCATGGACGAAGACCACGTCGGCATCGCCGCGCCGACCGGTGTCGAGCGCCTGACCGGTGCCCTGAGCGACGACCTTCACGCTGATGCCGGTTTTCTTCTCGAACAGCGGCAGGATGTAATCAAACAGGCCAGAATCCTGGGTCGAGGTCGTCGACGCCACGACGATCGACTGGTCCTGGGCAGGTGCGCCGCCCGCTAGCATCAGAAGCACCATAAGCGCAGAGAACATTCGGCGGATCAGCATCTCAATCTCGGTCCAGTTGATCAAAGCACGAGCTCGCCGCGCACGAAGGCAGCGGCTTGCGGGGTCGCGGGGCGGTCAAGGAAGTCGTCGGCGTCGGCGTGCTCGCAAACGCGCCCCCGGAGCAGAAAGACGACGTCTCCCGCGATCCTGCGTACCTGGCCGAGGTGGTGCGATGCCATGATGATCTTCGTGCCCGACTGGGCAGCCGTGATGATGATCTGCTCGACAAAACGCGTCGCCGCCGGATCGAGACTGGCTGTCGGCTCGTCGAGCAACAGGATTTCGGGCTGGCGCGCCAGGGCGCGCGCGAGGGCCAGCCGCTGCTGCTCGCCACCGGAGAGATGCCGTGCCGGACGTGCCGCGAGATCGAGAAGACCGACGCGCTCGAGCAGTTCCTCCGCGCGCGGAGCCCGGAGCCGGCGCGGACAGCCGGCTTGAGCCAGTGCATAGGTGACGTTCGCGGCCGCCGAGCGGCGCAGCATCACCGGCTTCTGGAACAGGATCGCACGCCGTGTCGGCGGGGAAAACGTTCGTCCTCCCCAAGTCAGGGTTCCAGCAGAAGGTGCAACAAGCCCCATGCAGAGCCTCAGCAGGGAGGTTTTGCCCGATCCGTTCGGGCCGACGACCAGAGTCGGCGCGCGCGGCCCGATCGTCAGGTTCACCCGGTCCAGGATGGTCGTCGCACCGGCGACCAGCGACACGTCATCGAAGACAAGTGGAAGATCGCTCTGAGCAGCCCGCATCCCTAGCCCGCCCGTTGCTCGGACCAAACCCGCACGCCCCAGGCGGCGGCGTTGATCAGCAGGATGAGGAAAATCAGCATCAGGCCGAGTCCCATGGCGAGCGGCAGGTCTCCCTTCGAGGTCTCAAGTGCGATTGCCGTCGTCATGGTGCGGGTGAAGCCATCAATGTTGCCGCCGACGATCATCACGGTGCCGACCTCGGCCGCCGCCCTGCCGAAACCCGCGAGCAGAGCAGTGACGAGGCTGAAGCGGCCGTCCCACAAAAGCGTGGCGACCAGGCCCGCCGGCCCGACCTGCATCGCAGTCAGTTCCTCACGATACTCGCGCCACAGATCCTCGACAGTCTGGCGAGTCAGCGCGGCAATGATGGGCAGCACCAATAGCGCCTGCGCGATGACCATGGCGGCGGGTGTGAACAAAAGGCCGAACTCGCCAAGCGGCCCGGATCGCGATAGCAGCAGATAGACCGTCAGCCCGACCACCACCGGCGGCAGGCCCATGAAACCGTTCAGCAGCACGACGATCGCCGAACGACCGGGAAAGCGTGCCAGCGCGATAATTGCGCCCAGCGGCAGGCCTGCGACCATGGCGATCGCGACAGCCGAAAGGCTCACGGCGAGCGACAGGCGCACGATGGCAAACAGCGTGGCGTCGCCGCCCGCGATCAGTTGCCATGCACCCAGCCCTTCCGACATTGCTCCTCGCAGTCCTGTCCGGCGTCAATGTCCTGCAACTCCTCCGTCAGAGTCAAATCCTTGAACCTATTCAGGAATATGCATATCAATGCAGGATGAATTTGCTGACGACGTCCGAAGCCGCCGATTATCTGCGCATTGGCGAGCGCAAGCTTTATGACCTAATCGCGGAGGAGCGTATCCCGTGCAGCAAGGTGGCGGGCAAGTGGCTGTTTCCGCGGCACGAACTCGACCGTTGGGTCATGTCGGGGTTGGTCCGGCCCGCAGGAATGACCCAAACCGAGCCGCCGCCGATCGTCGGTGGCAGCCAGGACGACCTGCTCGAATGGGCTTTGCGCCAATCCGGCTCCGGCCTGGCCTTTCTGACGGAAGGCACGGAAGCCGGCGTGACACGCCTGCTGCGCGGCGAGGTGTCTGCCGCCGCGATCCATTTCCACAGCCGCGACCCGGACCCGAATGTCGCCGCGATTGCGACCAGGCCGCGGCTTTACGATGCGGTGCTGGTCGGATTCGCCCGCCGCGAGCAAGGCCTGCTGCTGGCGCCAGGCAATCCAAAATCGCTCCACAACCTGACCGACGTACTTGCGACCGGCGCACGCATCGCGGTTCGCCAACACGGCGCAGGCGCGGACATGCTGCTCACGCAATTGCTGGCGGACTCCGGCGCGAAACAAGACGACATCAACCGGTTGGAGCCGCCCTGTCTGACTGGACCCGATCTCGCGGCTGCCGTGCGCATTGGTAGGGCCGATTGCGGAATAGCCACGCGCGCGGCCGCACGCGCCGCTGGCCTCGATTTCGTTCCATTGGCCTGGGAGAGCTTCGATCTCCTGATGCGGCAGCGGACCTACTTCCAACAACCGATCCAGGCGCTCCTGCGTTTGCTAGGGCAGGAGATCTTCGCCAGCCACGCGGCCGAGCTTGCCGGATACGATCCATCGCCCGCCGGGCAGATACGGTTCTTCAAATAGCAGCCGACCCCGATCAAGCCGCAGCTCTCATCCCAGATCGATCTCGCCCTCGACGACATGGCGCAGGCCTGCCGGCTCCGAGGTGATGACGGCCCTCACGGTCAGTCGGCCCTGTCCTTTCAGGCCCTTCTCCGCCACGGCTTTCTCGATTGCCTGCTGCGAAGTCACGCCGACCTGCTTGAGGAACTTGCGCATGGAGACGTTGAAGGGATCGGTTTCCATATTCTGGGTCATATGATTGCCTCGAACGGTGTGAACGATATGGCCGGTCCGGCAAGCTTGGTGCCCGCAACGGCGGCGCTGCGCCAACGGAGCACGGAATGGCCCGGGGTGCAATGAGGACGACGCTCGCACTATGTCTGACGGCCGTTGGTCCGTTCCTCTGCGGCGTAGAAACGCGTGGTGCCGAGCTTCGCGGTCATGGCGGAGCGATGCGGGCGATTGCCGTGACGGCCGATGGGCAAACAGCGATCACCGGTGGTTTCGACGCCAAGGCGATCATCTGGCCGGTCAGGACCGGCCAAGCGAGGGAGGTGCTGTTTCACGATAGCCAGTCGGCGACGTCCGCAAGGCCGTTTCGCGGGCACGGTCAGACGGCCCTCTTTGGCGGAAACCAGGCAGCAAGTGGCAATTGACGAAGAGCATGATGCATAGGGCGTTTTTCGCCTGTCGGCGCGCCTTAAGCAATCCTGGTGCCGCTACGAGCATCGAACAGATGCACCTTGGATATCATGATCTCCAACCCAACCTCTTGATCAAGTTTGAAGGGCGGCTGATCCCGCACCTCGGCCACGAGGTCGACTCCACCTGCACTTAATGTAAGCTCCTGGGCCTCACCGGTCGGCTCGACCACTTGCACCCTCGCCTGAGAGTGGCGGCCGCCAACCGAAATGTGCTGCGGACGAATCCCGTAAACTACCCCATCCCTGTCGCCCATCCGAGAAGCCGCCGGCAAGGGTAAGCGCAAGCCCTGATCGGCGACGAATGCGCCGTTGTCGATGCGGCCCTCGATCAGGTTCATTTCCGGCGAGCCGATAAAGCTTGCGACGAACAGATTAGCCGGGTTCTCGTAGAGCTCGGAAGGGCTGCCGATCTGTTCGATCCGGCCTTTGTTCAACACCACGATGCGGTCGGCGAGCGTCATCGCCTCGGTCTGGTCATGCGTGACATAGATGCTTGTTCGGCCGAGCCGTTGATGAAGCTTCTTGATTTCGGCGCGCATCTTGACGCGCAACTTGGCATCGAGGTTGCTGAGCGGCTCATCAAACAGGAAAGCGGCTGGATCGCGCACGATGGCGCGGCCCATGGCGACACGTTGGCGCTGGCCGCCGGACAACTGCCGCGGCATGCGGCCAAGCAGGTCCTGCAGGCCAAGGATTTCGGCAGCCGCCTTGACTCTCGAGACAATCTCTTCCCTGGGGACCTTCGCCAGTCGAAGCGCGAAGCTCATATTGTCGGCCACGCTCATATGCGGATAGAGCGCGTAGCTCTGGAAGACCATGGCTATGTCGCGCGACTTGGCCGGCATCTCGTCGACGACACGCCCGCCGATGCGGATCTCGCCGGTCGTCTGCTCTTCCAGCCCGGCGATCATGCGTAGCAGCGTTGACTTGCCGCAGCCTGACGGACCGACCAGCACCACGAACTCGCCGCTGGCGATCTCGATATTGACGTCGCGCAAAACTTCCACTGCGCCGAAGCTCTTGCCGAGCTGTTCTATCTCAATTGCAGACACCTATTGTCCTCCCGTCCGGCACCACTCATTTTTGTTGAGCATGCCGCCATGCTCGGTATTCGGCCTCGCCCTCGGGGCTCAACGGGTAGTATTTCCGCAGGTCTCCCCCTTGCGCCAAGCGCGAGCGCGAAAACTCTTCCCACTCAATATGCGCGCCGGCGAGCTCGACCAATTTTGGAGCAAGGGCGACCGGCACGACGACCACGCCGTCGTCGTCGGCGACGATGATATCGCCAGGGATGACCAGCACGTTCGAGCAGGCGATGGGAACGTTGACGGCGAACGGCACGATGTTGGTTTGGGCGTGGAAATTCGGCGTGACGTCCCTCACCCAGATGCCGATGTCCAAAGCCGCCGCGTGGGCGGAATCGCGGATGCAGCCGTCGACAACCACGCCGGCCCCGCCGCGCCCGGCGAAATAGGTCAGCATCATCTCGCCGAAGATGCCGCTTCCCAGATCGCCGCGCGCATCGACCACCACCATGTCGCCCGGCTGCGTGGGATAGAGCACGTGACGGTGCAACTGCCGCTCCGGCTCCTCATATTCGGTCTCGTTGTAGAGATCCTCGCGCTTCGGCATGCACTGGAGCGTGAGAGCAGGCCCCGCCGCCGTGCGGCCCAGCCTCAACGGACGCGGGCCCCGTATCTGCGGGTCGCGAATGCCCATCTTATGGTAGAGTTCGCTGGCCAGCGTCGCCGAGCCGATCGCCGCAAGCGCATCGACCAATTGTCTCGGCGGCCGCGAAATGTCCGATATCGCCGGTATCCGATCAGCTGCCATTCCGTATCCTCCGATTGCGCGGCGAGGTCCCTGACCTCACCGATCGTCACTCAGTTGCGTATCCCGTCGTCGAAGCCGTCGAGCGTTTTGGGTGCATGTCCGCCATTCAGCCGCGGACGGCACCGGTGGTGAGACCCTTGACCAGCAGCCCCTGGGCGAACCAGACAAACACCAGGGTCGGGATGACCATCAGGACGCCGGCTGCCGACATGGCGCCCCAGTCGATGCCGAATTGCGAGACGAAGTTGGTGAGCCCGACCGGCAGAGTCTGAGCGGCCTTGCTGGAGGTCAGGGTCAGGGCAAGCAGCAGGTCGTTCCAGGTGAAGAGAAAGGTGATGACCGCGCTGGCGCCAATACCAGGAGCAATCAGCGGCGCCACGATCTGGACCAGCGTGCGCACCGTGCCGGCGCCGTCCGACTGGGCAGCCTCCTCGATCTCTTTCGGCACGTCCTGGATGAAGCCCAGAAGCAGCCAGATGGCGACAGGCAGTTTGGCCGCCGTATGGCTCAGGATCAGCGCCCAGATGGTGTCGAGCATGCCCATGGCGGCAAACACGGCAAAGAGCGGAATGGCAAGCGCGATGACCGGGATCATGCGCATGATCAAAAGCAGCCCGAAAATCAGCGTCGCGCCCGGCATCCTGAAACGCGACAAGGCATAGGCGCAAGGAATGGCCAGCAGATGGACGAGGATGACCGTCGCCACCGAGACGAAGACGGTGTTCCAGACATAGTCCATCGTGTCGTACTCCGCGAAAACGGAGACGTATTGTGTTAGCGTCGCGGTCTCGGGGATGATGTGCACCGGCACCGAGAAGATGTCGGCCGAACTGCGGATCGACGTCAGGAATAGCCATACCAGCGGAAAGACGGTGAACGCGACGGTCAGGGCCAGCGCCATATACTGGCCGGCGGTCCCCACCGTAAACCGACGGCGCCGGCGCTTTGGCCTGGGACGTGCGCTAACGATTGCGGCTTCGCTCATATCGCCCTCCGTTTCGCAATCAGCCACGGTATTCCGTAGAGGAGCCCGAGCACGAACAGCGACATCCCCAAAGCGATGTAGGAGACGGCCGCCGCATGTCCGAAATCCACCGCCTGAAACGCCAGCAGGTAGGAATAGACGGTGAGCAGGTTGGTGGCGCCGCCCGGCCCGCCCTGCGTCATCAGCCAGACGACGTCGAAGGTCCGGAACGTGTCGATGATGCGAAGCATCAGGGCGATCATGATGATCGGACGCATCAGCGGCAGCACGATATGCCAGAAGCGCTGCCATGGCGTCGCGCCGTCCACGGTGGCCGCCTCGAGCGGTTCCTGCGGCAAGGACTGCAGGCCGGCAAGGAACAGTAGCACCATCAACGGCGTGTTCTGCCAGACATCGGCGACGATCACGGAGACGAGCGCCCAGGTCGGATGGTTGAGCCATGGAATGTCGGGCAGATTGAACATGCGCAACAGCGCGTCGACCAGGCCGTACTGGGTGTTGAACAGCCACCGGAAATTCAGGCCCACCACTGCGGGCGCGATCATCGGAGGCACCAGGAGCAAGGTGCGCGCGAGCCGCATGCCGCGCAATTTGCCATTGACGAGCACGGCGATAGCCATTCCAGCCACCACTTCAATCGTGATCGAAATGATGCTGAATATCGTCTGATTTCGCAGTGCCTGGTTGAACTGGCGGCCGAAGAGTTCGTCGGTGTAATTTGCCATTCCGATGAAGGGCGCCGAACCGCTCAGATCCCAGCGGAAGAAACTCATGGTGAAAGAGTATCCGAGCGGATAGAGCAGGATAGCCAGCATGACGAGGAGCGCCGGGCTGGCCAGAAGGTATCCTCTCGGCCAGGTGTAGGGCAGCGGCGAACGTCGCCGACGCCCCGACACCGTATGCTGCGCGACGGACGGCATCGTCAATCGTAAGCTCCGGCCCGGCGCATGATCTCCTCAGCCTCCGTCGCCGCCTGGTTGAGCGAGTCCGCGGGAGAGACCTGGTCGGTCAAGGCCTGTTCGATGGCCGAAAACATCAGCGTGCAGACTTTCGAGAAGCCGGCCAGCTTCGGCCATTCCTTGCCGTTGGCTATCGTCGTCTCGAGCTGCTGCAGCCACACGGCCTGAGGCCCCTTTGCCGCTGATATCACTTCCTTGGCGATCGCCTGGCTGCTGGGGAAGTTGGTGAATTGGTCGAACTGCAACCGCTGCGCCTCGGGACCGACCGTATACTTGATGAATTCGACGGCGGCGTCCTTGCGTCCGGATTGTCCGTTGAGCGCCATGGCATGCGAAATGGCGCATGAAATCGCGGCCTTGTCCTTGACGTAGGGCGCAGTCGACCACTTGCCGACGACGCGTGAGGTCTCCGGATTCGACAGGGTCGCGAATGCGCCCGGCCAATCGAAATTCGCGTAGACGGTGCCGGACGAGAATTCGGTCGAATTCTCGTTCCACTGATAGCCGACCGCATCGGGTGGCACGATTTTGTGCTTCTGGATGAGATCGCGATAGAAGGTCAGGGCCTTGATGCCGGCTTCGGAATTGAAGGCCGGCTTATTGGCCTGGTCCACCCAATCGCCGCCGGCTTGCCAGAGCAGATCGCTGAAGGTGCGTTGTGCTGGATCGCCCTGCCCCGGCACGACCAGCCCATAATGGCCATTGCCGGTCAGTTTCAGCCCGACATCGACGAGCTCCTCCCAGGTCTCAGCCGGCTTCAGGCCTTTTTCCTGATAGATGTCGCTGCGGTAGTACTGGACGCGCGAATCCATGTTGCGCGGAATGGCCGCCAGGTTTCCGGTCTTGGGATCGCGCAGATACTTGACCGCGACCGGGTAGAATTCCGCGAGTTCGCTGTCGCTGAAATAGCTGTTCAGCGGCGCAAAATGATTGAAGTAGGAATCGATCTGCGCCGTATGGGTGCTATAGACGTCGTATTGGCTCGATCGCGCCGCGCTCAACGTGACCACCTTCGCCGTCAGCGGGGTGAATTCCAGCAAGTCGTAGCGAACCTTGATACCGGTCTTGGCGGTGAAATCCTGAACGATCTTTTCCCAGTATTTGGGATAGAGCGGGCCGCCGGTGATCAGCAGTGCGGTGATCTCGTTCGCGTCTGCCCTGGCGATCCATGGCGCGGCGAGCGAGCCGGCTGTCACTGCCGCACTCGCGGCCAGGAATTTGCGTCTCGACAGGTTTGCGGACATCATAATCTCCTCCTTGGTTTTGATTGGTCGGCCCATCCAAGGGTCGGCCGATGACTTCAACCTTTCCGGCAAATCCGCGGCGGCTTGCTCCTCCCGCAGCGAGATTGCCTGGATTACGTCCCGAACGACGCTTGCGAGCCCGCCGGGCGATCAGGCACCTTGTTCCAACGCGGCTGGGGCGTTCGCGAAGGCGTCTCGATCCTGATCTCGGACGACGGGAACCGGGATGGGACGACCTCCACCGTTCGATCCTCCCTTCACGCAGGCCGAGTTATAGGCTAGTGAGCACCATGAGATAAGTTGACTGCATATCTAGCTATCAGCCTATAAGCTTATCAGACAAGTGGATGTTAATGATGGATGCCATGGAGGTCAAGCTTCAAACTTTGCCCAAGCAGGTGGCCGGCGTGCTCGCGCGCCGCATCGCCAGCGGCGGCGTCGCCGGCGGCCAGGGACCGTCGGAGCAGCAGATCCTTCAGGAGTTCGGGGTTTCGCGCGCGGTGGCGCGGGAAGCGCTCAAGATCCTGGCGTCTCTCGACATGATCGAAATCGCGCAGGGACGGCGCGTGGTGCTGCGTCCCGCAGACGAATGGGACTACCTCAGTCCATTGCTTATCGACTGGCTGCCGCCCGAGCAGACCCGCGAGATCTTGGCGGAAGCGCACGCGACGCGGATAATCATCGAACCGGCCATCACCGCCATCGCAGCCAAGCATATGACCAAAGAAAACCTTGAGCGTCTTGGCACCCTGCTGGCAGCGATGTCGGCCAGCGAAGACAATGCGGACGCCTATCTGAAACTGGATCTGGATTTCCACATGGAGATTTGCCGGGCAGCCAAGAATAGGATCCTCGACCGCTTCATGTACTCGTCCCGGTGGTGGCAGATGGCAAGCAGGCGCATCAGCAACCAGGTGCCTCATGCCCTGCCCTCGGCGACTGAGATGCACAGAGCGATCTACGAGGCCCTCGTGGCGCGTGATGCAAAACGGGCGGAAGAGGCGATGCGCCGGCACCTGAAGATCACCACGGCCGTTGGCCTGCCCCCATAAGAAATCGCCAGCCGACGCTCCCGAGCGGCGCAGCCAGCAATCGGGCTGGCCGCGCCGCTGCGCGCCGGGAGGACGCGGCCGATATCAGGCGCTTTTTGCTTGCTGTTCCTGGCGCTGGCGCGCGCGAAAACCGAACATGTCGCCCTTGTCTTTGATTTCCGCCCATACCGGTCCGGTAATCTTGTCGATGGCCGCGATGTCCGCGTCGGAAATCGCCCAGCCTGCGCTCTCGGTATTTTCCTCGAGTTCCTTGACCGTGCGCGCTCCGACCAGCGGCGAACTCACGCCCGGCCTGCTGGTAAGCCACTGGATCGCAAGTTGTGGAACCGTCTTGCCGTAGCGCGCCGCAATCGGCTTCAGGGCGTCGACGGCGTCAACCGCGCGCTCGTAGGTGCCCGGCTGGAACAGAACGGTGGTGCGGCGCTCATCGCCTTCGACGAATTTGGTGTCCGGCGACAACAGCCCGGTAAGCAAACCCTGGGCGAGACCACTATAGGGCATCACGCCGATATTATGCTTGCGGCAATAGGGCAGCGTCTCAGCCTCAACCTCGCGCCACAGCATGTTGTAGGGTGGTTGGAGGACGTCGATCACGCCATGTTGACGAGCGTTGTCCATGTCGGCGGTGCTGAAATTCGAGACGCCGACTGCCTTGATACGTCCGGACGACCGCAGCCGCTCCATCATCTCCATGGTCGGGCCGATCGGAAAATCCGAGTTCGGCCAGTGGACAAAATAGACATCGACATAGTCCGTCTGCATCCGCTTCAGCGAACCGTCGAGCGCCGCCTCAATCATGGCGGGTTCGAGATGATTGGGCGCGACCTTGGTCGCGATAACGGCCTTGTCGCGGCGGCCGGCCAGCGCCTTTCCGACGACCTCCTCGGCATGGCCATGTCCATAGGCTTCGGCGGTGTCGATCAGCGTGATGCCAAGTTCCGCGGCGCGTCGGATCACCCGGATCGATTCCTCATCGTCGGCCGCGCCCCAAAAGGCGCCGGACATACCCCAAGTGCCCAGACCGATCTCCGATACCTTGACCGGCGACGATCCCAACTGTCGCTGTTGCATCCTGTTCCTCCTGATTGGCAGCATGTATGGGCGTTACCCTGCTGGCATCCAATTTATACGCTTATATACTCGTCTAACAAGTAGGTTCCGGCGTATTTATGTCGCTTGGCGCGGAACCACGAATTTCCCAAATTTTTCAACGATGCCCTCCGCTGCGAGGTGCATTTGCGCAAAATCGTTCAAAGGGGGTTTACGCCTCGTCTTCTCATCTTGTATGCTTATTGGACAAGTTGACCTAGGTTGACGATATGCGTTTGAAGGCGCCGCGCGCCGTCACGGGGAGGAGGTTTCGATGAAGATCACGGACATCAAGACAGCGGTCGTCGCCTATCACGGCAAGGCGACCCTGATCCGCATCGATACGGACGCCGGCATCTGCGGTTATGGCGAAGCAAATCCCGATGCAGGCGCCGCCGCAATCGTCGGGCTGATTTCGGAACTGAAGTCGGAGCTGATCGGTCAGGATCCGCGCAATGTCGAATATTGCTGGGACAAGATTCGCCGTGACCATGTGTTTTCCGGTGCGCAGGCCGGCATCTTTCTGATCGCGCTGACCGGGCTGGAGATGGCGCTG
Source organism: Mesorhizobium sp. B2-3-2 (assembly GCF_006442295.1). Lineage (NCBI taxonomy): Bacteria > Pseudomonadati > Pseudomonadota > Alphaproteobacteria > Hyphomicrobiales > Phyllobacteriaceae > Mesorhizobium > Mesorhizobium sp. B2-3-2. The sequence continues at coordinate 150,330 of NZ_VFWA01000009.1, forward strand.
TGGGACGTCGCGGCGAAAGCCGCCGGCCAGCCGCTTTATCGCATGTTCGGCGGCAAGTTCCGCGACCGGATGAGACTTTATGCCGACTGCGGCGACGGCGATGAGGAATCGGGATCGCCGCAGGGATGCGCGGCACGCGCGCGCCGCATGGTGGCGGAAGGCTTCACGGCGCTGAAATTCGACATCGACAATCTGCGCCATCCGGCGAAGTTCGACGCGGTGAACCATACCATCAACGGCGCCGAACTGCGCTTCATGGTCGAGCGTGTCGCAGCGGTCCGCGATGCGATCGGCCCCGACGTCGATCTCTGCATCGACCTGCACGCGCGCTACGACGTGCTCAGCGCCAGCCGCATAGCGGCCGAGATGGAACGCTTCAACCTTCTCTGGCTGGAAGAGCCGATCCCGGCGGAAAATGTCGAGGCCCTGAAGCAGATCCGCATGCGGACCAAGACGCCGATCTGCGTCGGCGAAAATCTCTACCTGCGCTGGGGCTTCCGCGAACTGTTCCAGAACTATGGCGCCGACGTCATCATGCCCGACGTGCCGAAATGCGGCGGCCTTGCGGAAAGCCGCAAGATCGCGAATCTCGCCGAGATGTACTATGTGCCGTTCGCGCCGCATCTGGTGTCGACGCCGCTGGGCACGATGGCGACATGCCATGTGTGCGCCAGCGTTCCGAACTTCCTCGTTCTGGAGTGGCACGCGCTTGAAGAGCGGGAGGCGTGGGACAGTTATGTGCGCCTTCCGGACGGCGCGAAGTCGATCGTCGAGGACGGCCACATCGTGGTGTCTGACGTACCTGGCATCGGCGTCGAGCTCGACATGGAAGGCGTTCGCAAGCACGCCGTGCCAGGCTTCGGCATCTTTGAATAGCTGACGACCGGACCGGGCGGACTGCGCTGCCCGATCAAACAAATCCGTTGTGAGGGACCCATGGGCAAGCGGATCATCTTCACCGGCGGCAGCGGCAAGATCGGCCGGCACGTCATACCCTATCTGCTCGAGCGCGGGCATCAGGTTCTGAATCTCGACCTGACACCGCTCGATGTGCTGGGCGTCGACACCGTCATCACCAATCTTGCGGACGCTGGCGAGACCTACAATGCACTGACGCTGCATTTCGGGTTCGACGAATATTTCGGCGGAAGGAGCCGCGGCCCGGTCGACGCGGTGGTCCATTTCGCGGCGATCCCGCGGATATTCCTGCGACCGGACAACGCCATGTTCGCCGCCAATGTGCAGTCGACCTACAATGTGATCGAAGCCGCCACCAAGCTTGGTATCCGCAAAATCGTCACCGCTTCCAGCGAAACGGTGTACGGCGTGTGCTTTGCCGAAGGCGACCGCGAGTTCACATCGTTTCCGGTGGACGAGGATTATGACGTCGATCCGACCGACAGCTATGGTCTCTCCAAAGTGCTAGGCGAGAAGATTGCGCGCTCTTTCGCCTCCCGTACTGGAGCCGACGTCTATGCCCTGCGGATCGGCGGCGTCGTCGAACCGCGCGACTATGCCCGCTTCCCGGAATTCCTTGCCGACGCCTCGAAACGGCGGCGCGACGGCTGGACCTACATGGACGTGCGCGATCTCGGCCAGATCGTCGATCTGTGCATCGAGAAGGACGGCTTGGGGTTCCAGATATTCAACGCAGTCAACGACAACATCGTGGCCGAGATGCCGACGGCGGAATTTCTCGACAAGCACGCACCCAACATACCAGTCACAGGCCCCATGGACGTATTCGAGGGACCGATCTCAAATCGGAAGCTGCGCGACATCCTTGGGTTCCGGCAAGAGTATGACTGGCGCACACAGCCTGCGGATTCTTGACTGGTGGCGGAGAAGGCTGCGGTAGATGGGGATGTTCCTGAGGCCAAGGTTGGCGCAGAGACCAGATTTTCCCGAACTCAAGCAGCGCGCCGGGTAAACGTAGCACTCGGTTCACGAATATTGCCGGCGCTGCGGTGCCACATGGCTTCAGGGCCTTTGGCCGGGCTAGTCCAACGTCTGCTCCCTAGCTCACGCAGTTTGGAGCTAAACGGCGGGTTGGAGGCGCAAAGCTGCCATCCGCAGAGGATGCGATCGGCGAGTGTCTAGACCATCGCATCGGCGAACCGCTTCGTAGCCTAATGGCAAATAACGACGATGGTGGGCCCGGAGGGCAGACGTCTTCTACTGGAAAGTCAACAGATTAGCGGACGGTCGCAACCCGTTTCCTTCATATTCTCTGGTATGGTCTGGCGAACCTAAAGACCGGGGCGAGCACTAGTTTTTAATACGCGTGGTATCTCTGTCTTATCGCGCAAAGGGTCGATGCATGTTGACCCAGGGCATGAGCTGACTGCTTAGGCCAATAGCGGACGGGCGACTCCGAAGATATAAAAACCATAGGCCGACTTTATCCTGCGGTCCAACTCGAGGCGTAACACCCAAGTGACAACTAATCGTTTCCTTAGTATCTGGCGATCGCTCTCCGGTGCCGGCATGGCCCTCGGCATGCTGTTCTTCGCGGCTGCCCTGACGCCGACGCTCGTTCCCCGCACCGACCTGACGCAAGGCGTACTGGCGGGCGCGTGCTTCGCCATCGGCTACAGCCTTGGCGTCGCCTTGCGGTGGCTGTGGAAATATCTCGAGATTCCGGAACTGCCGCCACGGCCGCGTTTGCTGTCCAAGGCGATCATCCTGGTCCCGTGCCTGGGCCTTGCCCTTGTGGCACTGTGGCGATCCGGCGCGTGGCAGAACTCCATCCGCGCGGTGATGGGCATGCCGGCTGTCGATGGCGCCCATCCCGTCAATGTCTGCGCCCTGGCCATTTGCACCTTCATCGTCGTGCTGGCGCTGGCGCGCCTTGTCGCTTGGCTGGTGCGCGCCATCGCCGGGGCACTGAGACGCTACATACCCCGGCGCCTGGCGAATGTCGCCGGCGCCGCTGTCGCCGTGCTGCTCATCTGGTTGCTGGTGAGCGACGTTGCGATCCGCGCGATCTTCGGCGCGCTCGACTCCTCGTTCGCCAAGTTCGACGCACTCATGGAACCGGAGCGCCAGCAGCCGAGCGAAGCCTCCAGGACCGGAAGCCCCGCCTCGCTGGTCAGGTGGGACGAGCTCGGCCGCGCCGGCCGCGAGTTCATCGCGGACGGCCCCGCCGCCGCCGAGATAGGGACCTTCACCGGCCGGCCGGCGCAACAGCCGGTCCGGGTCTATGTCGGACTAGGAGCGGCGAACAGTCCGCAAGCCCGCGCGAAACTCGCGCTGGAGGAGCTGAAGCGGGCGGGCGGCTTCAGCAAATCTACGCTTGTGGTCATCACGCCGACCGGTACCGGGTGGGTCGATCCGGCCTCGATGGATGCGCTCGAATATCTATGCCGCGGCGATGTCGCCAGCGTCGCCGCGCAATATTCCTATCTGAGCAGTCCGCTTTCGCTGCTGGCGCAGCCGGAATACGGCGCTGAGACGGCCCGCGCGCTGTTCCTCGAAATCTACGGCTACTGGACCACCCTGCCGAAGCAATCGCGGCCGAGGCTTTACCTACACGGGCTCAGCCTTGGCGCGATGAACTCCGAAAGATCGGCCGGGCTGTTCGAGATATTCAGCGACCCGATCAGCGGCGCGCTCTGGAGCGGCCCGCCCTTCGAGAGCCGGACCTGGCGCTCGGTCAGCGATACGCGCAACAACGGCTCGCCGCAGTGGCTGCCAATCTTCCGCGACAGCAGCCTGGTCCGGTTCATGAACCAGAACGGCCCGGCGGTGGCGCCGGACACGCCCTGGGGGCCGCTGAGGATCGTCTACCTGCAATATGCCAGCGACCCGATCGTGTTCTTCGACTATCGCGACGCCTACCGGCAGCCGGATTGGATGAAGGCGCCGCGCGGGCCGGACGTCTCGCCGCAACTGAGCTGGTATCCCGTGGTGACCATGCTGCAGCTCGGTCTCGATATGGCCGTGGCGACAACCACGCCGATCGGCTACGGCCATGTCTACGCGCCGCAGGACTATGTGGAAGCTTGGAGCGCAGTGTTGGGCGTGAAGGACTGGTCGCGGCAGGACCTCGCCGCCCTCAAAACCCATCTTGCCACCAAGGTTGCAGCACAGGCCGACAGAGGCGGCTAGCTGAGGCTTCAGGGCACGGCCGAAATCAGCAGGAACACTCCCTGAAGTCTCGTCGTGCGGCCCGTGCCGAGCGTGAGCATGCTGACGAACATGGTGAGCAAAAGAATCACCGCGAGCCCCGACATCCGTTTAGGCTCACGATGCAGTCGATTTGCTACTGACGTAAATGGCGAAAACGGCAGCGGGCGTAGGGAGCCCGCTGCCGCCAGGAGCGAGGCACGACGACTGATTGACGTGCGCGGCTCCTTGTTCCCGCAGCGGCTTGGCGGCAGACATCGCCGCGGGAAATTGCTGGATGTGCCGCGGCTATCGCGGCGGCAGCATTTGGGGCGGGCGCCCCGAACCAATAGGCTCCAGACCGCCTTCTGTCAGGCCTTGCCCACGGGCACCGCGACGAACCGGCTCGAGTCGTCGCGGGTGATCTGCATCAGTACGGCCTTGCGGCCGGCCTTGGCTGCATCGGCCATGGCCTTGGTGACGTCATCAGTGGTGTTCACCTTGGCCGAACTGACGGCGGTGATGACATCGCCCGGCTGGATGCCACGATCGGCCGCATCGCTGTTGGGATCCACATCGGTGACGACCAGTCCTTTGCCATCGTCTGACTTGGCGATGGTCAGGCCAAGATCGGCCAATGCGTCGGCCTTGGCAGGCGCGACTTGCGTGCCGTCGTCGCCGGAGGCCTGCTTGTCCCTGGCCGGCAGTGTGCCGAGATCGACCTTGATCGTCCGGCTTTTGCCATCACGCAATACGGTAAGATCGACCGACTTGCCCGGCGCATAGGCGCCGATCGTGCGGGCGAGGTCCTTGGGCGAATCGACATCCTTGCCGTCGACCTGGGTGATGACGTCACCGGCGGCAATGCCTGCCTTGTTGCCAGGACCAGCGTCCTGAGCGTTCGAAACCAGTGTGCCCTTGTCGGATTTGAGACCAAGCGATTCAGCAATTTCAGTCGTGACCGGCTGGATCTGGACGCCGAGCCAACCTCGCTTGATGGAGCCTTCCTTCATCAGGTCTTCCACGACCTGCTTGGCGGTCGAGGCCGGGATATCGAAGCCAATGCCGACACTGCCGCCCGACGGCGAGAAGATGGCTGTGTTGATACCGATCACCTGGCCATTGAGATTGAAAGTCGGGCCCCCCGAATTGCCATGATTGACCGGAGCATCGATCTGGATGAAGTCGTCATAGGGGCCGGCGCCGATATCGCGGCCCCGAGCGGATATGATGCCGGAAGTGACGGTGCCGCCGAGGCCGAACGGGTTGCCGACTGCCACCACCCAATCACCGATGCGGATCTTGGAGTCGTCGGCGAAGTCGACATAGGTGAACTTGCCGCCGCCATCGACCTTCAGCACAGCCAAGTCCGTCCGCGGATCGGTGCCGACCAGCTTGGCATCGAGTTCCTTGCCGTCACTGGTGACGACGGTGAAGGACGAGCCTTCCGAGACGACGTGATTGTTGGTGACGAGATATCCGTCCTCCGAGATGAAGAAGCCTGAACCCTGCGCCACCGGGCGCGGCTTGCCGTCGCCATGATTGAAGCCGCGCTGCTGCCGGTTGTCGGGCAGGCTCTCGAAACCATCCTGATCGTCGGAACCGTCGTCGGCGACCGGCTGGACCGTGGACTTGACCTTGACGCTGACGACCGCCGGCGAAACCTGATCGACGACATCGGCGAAGCTCGGCATCTGCGGCGCCTGGACATGCACTGCGTCGGCCAGCGTGGGGACAGTGCCGGAGACAACAGCGCCGATGCCGATAGCGGTCATTGACGCTACAGCCGCCCCCAAGCGCCGACGAGTTCTGGAATACGAATTGGGAAAAATATTCATGGCCTATCCTTTTGAGTGGGGTGCACTGAGCATCCTTGCCAGGATGGCTAGAAGAAGCCACATTACGGAATCATTTCCATTTCATGAAAGTTTTGTCATTTTCTCTCGTAATATTTATATAAGACTACATACTTCCATCTTTTGAAAATTGCGAATTTGTAACTTGCATATTGAAGCATTTTTTATTCGGTGCCATCGAACCCAGCGGATTTGCGATGTCACGAAAATCGAAATCGAGACCAGAAAAGGTGAATGTCCCGTCGGATCTATTTGGAGTGTACGCGACGCTGAGTCGAGGATTGCACCGCCGCGATTTCAGGTCGAATTTCATGGCGAGCTGTTTATATAACGATTGCATGGCAGCTCACTTGAAGGTGGCGCGCATGTCATTGGGCGCTCCTTTGTCACCTGAACGCCAAGAGGCCGCCCCGGCCTGTGATTCTCAGCAGCGTGAAGGCCCCAGGGGATGATCATCGCCTGAGGAGAAGCGTCGAGAGGTCTGTCGCGGGCTCGCCATAGACCCGCACACGGCCGCCACACCAATGGCCCTCCCATCTCCCGCGTCACCACCGGCATTCAAGGAACATTGGTGGCGCCCGTCGCGACAGGCGTCCTCGGCGGAAAGACATACTGTTCGACTGGTCTCATTCATTCCGGAAGCAAGAAATAAACGCTCGATCCACGTTTGGGATTTACAGCATATTCCAAGAAAACGAGGTGCTGGCCTAGAGTTATCTGGATTTGATCTCATCCGCAGCGGCGGGGCGTACGGCGGGAGATGAAGTTTACGGGAGAAGCATATGAAGCGCATCATCGTCGCCGCGATCATCGCAAGCTTGGCAGCCCCCACCTGGGCAATGCCCGTCGGAGCGCTAAGGCCGTCGGTTTCCGATACGGTCACGAACATTGACCTAAGGAGGCCTTCCCGCCATCGACCGGGACATGGAGTACGGCCACCGCACCACAGGCCACCCCATTATCGGCCCTCCCGTCCGCCACGCCATCACCGGCATTCGAGGAACAATAATGGCGCCGTCGCCGCGGGCCTCATTGGCGGAATGCTGCTCGGCGGGATGGCGGTTTCGGCTGCCCGCCAGCACAATCACAGCGCTTGGAACAACCATGTGAACTGGTGCTCACAGCGCTACCGCTCTTTTCGGGTCTCGGACAACAGCTGGCAGCCGTATAATGGTCCACGCCGGCAGTGCATATCGCCCTTCTAAGCGTCCTCTGGACTCCTTGGTCTGACGAGCCCGCGGGATTTGCTGCAACGGCTGAATTCAAGCTTGCACGAGAGTGCAGGCCGACCTGGCAGAGGCCGGCAAAGCCATTGGCGTGAGCTAGCCGGAAATGTCCCGCCCGTTCCAAGCGCATTTCCCGAAGGCGTTTGCCGATCAGTTGATACAGCTTCTCTGTTTGATCCACGCCGATGCGCCAGTTGGGAGGACTATTGTGCAAAAAAATCTATCGGTCGCGGCAATTGGCGCGGTGATGATTGTGAGCTTCAATTATTCCGCGTTCGCCACGTCGATCGGGGTAGGCAATCCCTATCCCGTCAGCAATTACAAGTGCGAGGACGGCACGCGTCTGGCAGTGCGTCTTCTGGGGGATCGCGCTTCTGTATCCGTCAACGACGCAGCCGAGGTCGACCTGCCCTCCAAAGGACCGGAAGGAACGACGTACTCGAACGGTCAGTGGACGCTGACCATCGTACAGGGACGCCTGTCGTGGGGCGTTGGTCGAGCTGTGCCGTCTTCATGCGTCGGCGGATGAGCGTCTCACCTCCGGAAAACTGACGAAGATTATTCAGTTCGGTCGCGCACTTCATCAGCTTTCGAGATCTCGCGTCGGCTCCTCGTGCATTTCAGTGTTTCTGAACGCCAACGGTTAATCGCAAGACATACACCTTCGCAATAAAACCGAAGACTGAGGCGCTCAGCCAAAAGTGCTAAATGCAAGGAATCCAAAAACTAGGCATTGTGTCTCCAAATATCCAAGCCACCATGCAGAATTATTGACAACGTGTTCGCATGCGCGTGATGTCGGCTTAATTCACCAAAGAGGACGAAAGATATGCGGAGATATGCACTAGCTGCCCTGTTAAGTGCCGCACTCGGCTTTGGTATTCCTCTTGCCACTGTGTTCCCAGCGGGAGCTGTGACCGTAAATATAAATATCGGATCAAACCTTAATAACGGCCGCGCGATTACTTGCGTCCAAGGCCAGCGATTGATTCAGAGTAGAGGCTTCAGGGACGTGCGTCGCGTGGACTGCAGGGGACGCAATTTTGTTTATCACGCGCGTCGTATTGGCGGCAGCACTTTCGAGATAGTTCTGAATGCCCGTACTGGCCGCGTGGTGGATTTCCATCGCATTCGTAGATGACTCCGGGAGGAGGTGCGGGAATGGCACAGTTGTCGGAGGCTCAGCAACCGAGACAGTCTGCATGGGCGAACTCGGCGATCGGAATCGTCTTTATTCTCGCCGGCGTCTTCGTGTGGGCGACCTGGCGCTGGCCACCACCATCAGCGCGCTCGTCCTGGGCATTGCGATCGTATGCGCCGGCTTTCTCGAGATTGCGCTTGCCGTCTGGGCCGGCGGGTGGCGTGGTTTTCTCTGGCAGACGATGCTCGGCATCCTCTACGTCGTTTTTGGCTGCCTGCTCATCAGCTTGCCGGTGCTGGGATCTATTATCCTCACATGGGTGCTCGGTGTCGTGCTCGTGATATCTGGGCTCGGAAGAATGTCTTTGAGCCTGCGCTATCTGTCCACCGACCGATGGATGATGCTTGTTTCCGGCCTGTTCGGTCTCGCGGCTGGCTTCTTGATACTCATCGGATGGCCATCGACCGGGGTTTGGGTGATCGGGGCGTTCGTGGGTATCGACCTGGTCCTTCACGGCCTGGGCTGGCTCGTTACAGGCTTGCGGCCAACGGATACGCCCCGGTGATCCAGCCATTTTCACCGTGAGCGGTGCCGCGACCGCCTTCGACGGCGGCCGCTTTTCGTGGGGTTCATTTTGTCCTGGACCATGGCGAACGGCCGCATGACGCGGACCAGCCACCCTTCAAGACGGCGCGGCCTCGCTGATCGTATGGAAAAAGCTCGGACGGCCCGGACCAGAATTCGTCGCGATGGGCCGAGCGCAACCGGCGAAGCGGTCGACGTTCAATGTCGAACCGGGAGATTGCCGGTCCGACAGGCGAGCAAAATGAGACGTGCTGCACACTATTCGGATTTCCGGCTCAATCTTTCACTTTCGAGGATGTGTATTACGTGGCCTTGAAGAAGTCTTAGCCTAGGAGTTCCCATGTCCGATCTGATCGCCATCGTCTATCCGAACGAGGCCAAGGCTGAAGAGGTACGTCAACGCCTCATAGGGCTTCAAAAGGAATACATCATTAAGCTTGGCGACGCGGTTATTGCCACCAAGACCGAAGCGGGCGCGATAAAGCTCAATCAACTCGTGAATACGACAGCTGCAGGTGCCGTATCCGGTAGTTTCTGGGGCTTGCTCATCGGTGTTCTCTTCCTGAATCCGCTCATCGGGCTTGCGGTGGGCGCCACTTCCGGGGCGCTTGGCGGCGCCTTGACGGACGTAGGTATCAACGATGCGTTCATGCGCGATCTGTCAGCCAGCATCCAGCCTGGGGACGCTGCCCTGTTCGTGCTTGCGCACGAAATGACGGCGGACAAGGTGCTCAAGGAAATCAAGGCCTTTGGCGGTGTGGTGCTTAAGACGTCGCTGGATGAGACGAAGGAACAGGTCCTGCGCGATGCGTTGCAACGCGCGACGGCCACAGCCGGCCAAGGCGCCACCGCGACCGCCTGAGCGCGGTCGCCGAAACATCCAGAACCGGAAATCTGCTGGTCGGCAAGGGCGATGGATGGCCGGATAGCAAGTGGGCGATGCAAGCATGTCCGGCCTTGAGACAGCGGTCCTGCTTTTGATCGAAGCCATCTGCGGCGCGGGCGGAGCTTTCGCTACGGCCCGGTTTTGGCGCATGGCTGCACTGAGCTGGAAATCTGTCGCGGCGGCTGGCGTCGTGGGTGGGCTGGCCCTGACATTGCTGGCTGGTCGGATTCCCGCCTTGGCAAACTTCGTCGGCAACGTCGAAAATGCTGTCGATGCCACCGCTCGTGGTGTCGGCACCCTCACGCCCGGCGTGCTGATCGGCGTCGGCATTGCGGGCCTTCTTGGCGGCATCCTGTCGGTGTGTGTCATCGGCCTCGTCCGGGGCGCGGAATCCGGACGTCGCTAGGGGCGCGGCCAATCGAGTTTCCCAGCGGCTATCACGCGTTCCGCCGATCGGCGGACCCAAGCAATTGAGCGATCCAGAGGGTCGCCGACGATTGCGAGCAAAAAGTAACCAGCGCGATGGTGATGGGCACACCTATGAACGCGCCGAACACCCCCCAAAGAAACGACCAGAAGAAGACCGAAAACAGCACCACAAAAGGCGACATCGCCAACACGTAACCGGCAACCCGCGGTTCTATGTAGCTGCCGATGACGAACTGAATGATGTTGAGGCCCGCAAAAATCGAGACGGCGGCCTGTGGCGATCCGAACTGCGCGAGCGCGTAAAGCGTCGGCAAGAATGTCGCGACGAACGGCCCGATAAACGGAATATAGTTCAAGGTGAAGGCGATAACGCCCCACTCGGCGGCAAACCGCAATCCGAAAGCCGCCGAAAGCGCCCAGACCATCGAGCCCGTTGCAAGGCTCATCAATGTCCGAACCAGCATGTAACGCCGCCATTTCGAGGCCGTCTGACTGCTGCCATTGATCAGTGCGTCCGCCGCCTGGGCGCTCAGCGCTACACGAGCATTGCGAGCCGCCGCTTCAGCGTCGAGAAGACCCAGAAGCACGTAAACGACCACAACGATCCAGAACGAGATCACGGTATTCAGCCTTGCGGTCACACCCTGAGCTATCCGCACGAACCAGCCGACATTGAAATGCTCGGCCCAGGCGCCGGCCATCACGACACCGTGCCCTTCCAACCACTCGGCGAGTTGACTGTAGAGCCCTTGAAAGCGGGCGCTGTCGGCGAGGACCGATCGGCCAATGCGGCCAAACCCCCAACTGGCGATCGATGCAAAGGCGAAGAATGCCAGGACGACGACACAGACGACTATCGCCAGTGCGATCAGCTTTGGAAGAAGCCGCTGCAGGTTGCGCTGCAATGGCCACACTAGCGCGATGAGGAAAAGAGCGCACACGACTGGCGCGAAAATGGAGGCAGCGGCCTGCAGCGCCCATATGACGGCGATAACCGCCAGAATATACGTAGGCGCAAAGAGCGTTCGCTTTGCCATAGTCTGTTCCCGGCCGGCTGGATGGCGTTACAGACAACTCCGAAATTGGTCCGGAAGCTTACTCAGCGCCCAGACCAATGTTCATCGACATCGCTCCACCAGCTCGATTCATGCTGAATAAAGCTGATCTTACGCATCGCGCCTAGCAACGTTCTGTGATGGGTCGACCCTGACGATCGCGAACCGTGTGGCCCCAGCGATCACGAACCCAGCATTCGCGATGATGCGCGCGCGGTGCCGTCGCGGCGCCGACCACAGCCCCTGTGCCGCCACCGACCGCCGCGCCTACAAGGGCACCTCGACTGCCGTTTGCAAGGCCGCCGATGACCGCACCCGTTCCGGCTCCTGCCAACGCCGTGCCTGCCGTTCGCTGTTCCGTGGCAGTACAACCCGCAGCCATCAGAGCCAAAGCAGAAACGAATATGACACTTTTCATGTCTTTATCTCCTGGTACATTTACATTTTCTCGCCAACAACGAGCATTCCGTCCAAACACGATTGTTCCTAAAGGATTGGAAGCGACTCCAACGCTCCAGAAGCAATTCTGGGCAAACGGTCTTTATGTGCTGGAGGCCGTCCGACTGCGTATGGCCTTCAGACTATTTGGGAGCCGACCGGCCGCCTGTATCGAGCCTGGCCGGATTGCTATCAATAGTCGACTGCATCACGGATGATGGGGCAGGTCATGCAATGACCCCCGCCCCGGCCGCGGCCGAGCTCCGCGCCTGTGATAGTGATGACTTCTATGCCTTCCTTGCGCAGCAGCGTATTTGTGTACGTGTTGCGATCGTAGGCAAAAACGACACCAGGCGAGGCGCAAACCAGGTTGGCGCCGCTGTCCCACTGGGTGCGCTCGCGCATGTAGTCGTTGCCGCCGGTTTCAACGACGCGCATCTTCTTGAGACCAAGCGAGTCACGCACCGTCTCAATGAAACTGCCTTTGTCCTTGTGGAGTTCGACGCCGCCCTTGCCGTCAGGGCGATAGGAGAATGCGTCAATGCCGTTGACGATGTCCGGATACATCAGCACGCAGTCACGATCGGCAAACGTGAATACCGTGTCGAGATGCATCGCCGCGCGCAGCTTAGGCATTGCGGCGACGATCACACGTTCGGCAGCTCCTTTCTCAAACAGGGCCGCCGCCACCTGGCTGATAGCCTGGCGCGAAGTGCGCTCGCTCATGCCGATAAGGACATTGCCCTTGCCGATCGGCATGACGTCCCCACCCTCGAATGTGGCGAGCCCCCAATCCTTGGTCGGGTCACCCCACCAGACATTCACCTTGCCGGCGAAGTCCGGATGGAACTTGTATATCGACGTGGTGAGGATGGTCTCCTCGTGGCGCGCGGGCCAATAAAGGGCGTTCAGCGTCACGCCGCCATAGATCCAGCAGGTGGTGTCGCGGGTATAGAGCGTATTGGGCAAAGGCGGCAGCAGATATTCGTTGACGCCGGCCGCGTCACGAATCAGCGCCAGTTGTTCGCCGCCGATGTTTTCCGGGAATTCGAAGGTCGACAGCCCGCCGATCAGTGTCTCAGCGAGGTCGCGATTGGAGAGGCCGTCGAGATAGGAGCGGACCTCGTCGATCAGGCCGAGGCCGACCTGGTTCGGCACGATCTGCTGGTCGAGGATCCACTTCTTGGCTTCCGGAATCGCGACCGTCTCGGCGAGCAGATTGTGCATCTCGACCACCTCGACGCCCCTGTCGCGCATCTTGGTCATGAAGTCGAAATGATCGCGCTTGGCATTGTCTACCCAGAGCACGTCATCGAAGAGGAGTGCGTCACAATTGCTGGGTGTCAGCCGCTGGTGGGCCCGGCCGGGCGCGCATACCATGACCTTGCGCAACTGACCAACCTCGGAATGAACGCCGAACGAAGTATTGTTTGTCATGACCTTCCTGCCTTCTGTTCAAGGTGCGATGGTGCCCGTCAGCAGCCCGTAGGCTCCGATCAGGCCAGCGACGAGCGTGACGGCGAACACGAAGAGTTCAGTGAGCGTGAACAGCTGCAATTTCTGCTCTCGCCGCGCCCAGACGTAGAGGATGGTTCCGGGCACGAAGAGGACGGCGACCAGCAGCACGTATTTGAGCCCGGCGGCGACGAACATGAAGATCGTGTAGATCGCCGCGACCCAGGCGAAGAGCTGGTCACGACCGCGTTGATCCGGCGTCTCTTCATAGCCAACGCCGCTGCGGGCGAGCAAGATGCCGTAGCCGGCCACCAGCAGGTAGGGCAGCAGCGCGGTGACGCTCGTCATGTCGAGCATGAAGTTGAACGCGTCCCTGGACCAGTAGGTGGAGATCACGAAGAGCGACACCACGATGTTGGTGAGCCAGAGTGCGTTGGCGGGGACCCTGTTGCCATTCTGAGCTGCGAAGAGCTTTGGCATGTCCTGCGACTTCGCCGCCGCGAACAGCACCTCGGCGCAGATGAGGGACCAAGCGAGATAGGCGCCGAGCACCGAGATTAGAACGCCGATCGAGATGAAGACCGCACCCCAGTGACCGACGACCGCTTCGAGAACGCCGGCCATCGACGGCTGCTGGACACCGGCGACAGCCGATTGTGGCAGAGCCGCGTAGGGCAACAGCGTGACCGCTACCATCAGGCCTGTGACGCCGACGAAGCCGAGGATCGTGGCCGTACCGACGTCGGAACGCACCTTGGCAAAGCGGGAATAGACGCTGGCGCCCTCGATGCCGAGGAAGACGAAGACCGTGATCAGCATTGTGTCACGCACCTGGGCGATCAGGGACTTCGGCGGCATGTCCACGCCGCCGAAGAAATTCTCGCGGAACTGCCCGAAATGGAAGAAGAAGATCAGGAGCAGGATGAAGACCAGGATCGGCACGATCTTGGCGATCGTCACGACAGTGTTGATGAAGGTCGCCTGCTCGACGCCGCGCAGGATCATGAAGTGGAAAGCCCAGATGCCGATCAGCGAGACGATGATGGCGATGGCGCTGCTGCCGTCCCCAAAGATCCCGGGAAAGAACCGCCCCAGCGTCGAGCCGATGAGCACCCAATAGAAGACGTTGCCCAGGCAACTACCGAGCCAGTAGCCGAAGGCGGACAGGAAGCCCATGTAGTTGCCGAAGCCGGCCTTGGCATAGGCGAAGACGCCTGAGTCGATGTCTGGCCTCTTCTCGGCCAACGCCTGGAAGACCCGCGCCAGCATGTACATGCCGATTCCCGCAATTGCCCAGGCGATGATCGCGCCGAACGGACCTGTCGCAGTCGCGAACCGGCCAGGCAGATTGAAGATGCCCGCGCCGACCATCGATCCCACAACCATGCTGGTCAGCGCAAACAGCGAAAGCTTCTGATTTTCGTTTGAAGTCATAAACCGCTCTCCTGGCTGCGCGAACCAGAGTTCGCGATCAGACGCCTCGCCGACACGTCTCGGTCCAGCAAGGTTAGGTCTGATCAGAAGCAGTAAATGCGAATGTCGGCAACCGGTTAAACGAACCAAGGCAAAGGTTTTGGACGTCAGGTATACTAGTGGGATTTTATGCCAATCACGTGGGCGCTAGATTCGAGCTAGGTTGCAGGCGTAACAAAGAGGCCGCTGGACCGCCGTCCGCCAAAGGAATTGTTGATCCAATTCAATGAACTCGACCGTCCAGCAAAAATTCTCGATATGGACCCTAACGGCTATGGTCGTCGGTTCGATGGTCGGCGCGGGCATCTTCTCGTTGCCGCAGGCCTTTGGTCGCGAAACCGGTCCGTTCGGGGCCATGATCGCCTGGACCATCGCCGGCGTCGGAATGCTGATGTTGGCCTTCGTCTTCCAGACTTTGTCGGTTCGCAAGCCGGACCTCGATGCGGGCGTGTATGCCTATGCCAAGGCTGGCTTTGGCAACTATCTCGGCTTCCTCTCGGCCCTCGGTTACTGGTCTGCCGCCGTTCTCGGTAACGTTTCCTATTTCGTGCTGATAAAGTCGACGCTGGGGCTTTTCTTTCCTGTGTTCGGCGATGGCAATACCATCACGGCGATCGTCATTTCCTCGATGCTTCTGTGGATCGTACATTCGCTGGTCCTGCGGGGCGTCAAGGAAGCGGCGGCGATCAACACCATTGTCACCTACGCCAAGATCATTCCGATTTTTCTCTTTATCATCTTCGTTATCCACGGCTTCAGCGCCGATATCTTCACGGCCAATTTCTGGGGCGGGGAAGAAGTCAGCGTTGGCAGCATCGCGAGCCAGGTTCGCGGCACCATGTTGGTGACCGTGTTCGTCTTTGTCGGAATCGAAGGTGCGAGCGTCTATTCGCGTTATGCACGCAACCGCGGGGATGTCGGGGTCGCGACGCTCCTTGGTTTTCTCGGCGTGCTCTGTCTGCTTGTGCTGGTCACCATTCCCTCCTACGGGATCATGCTTCGTCCCGAGCTGACAGCGCTGCGCAATCCTTCCATGGCCGGCGTATTGGAAGCGGTGGTCGGGCCATGGGGCGCCAAGTTCATCAGCTTCGGCCTGCTGATCTCCGTTGCCGGCGCCTATCTGTCCTGGGTGCTGCTGGCCGCTGAAATCCTGTTCACCGCATCACATCACCAGACCATGCCGCGTTTTCTTGCGCATAAAAACAAGCATGGCGTGCCGTCGCGGGCGCTCTGGCTGACCAATACGGTCGTGCAGGTCTTTCTGGTCCTGACGCTCTTTGCTCAACAGGCCTTCAGGCTTGCGCTCGAGCTGACCAGTTCCATGATCCTCATCCCCTATCTTCTTGTCGCCGCTTACGGGTTCAAGCTCGCATGGGGCGGTGAGAGCTACGAGAACGATCCCGCAGCGCGGCGTGTCGATTTCGCAAGGGCAGCGATAGCATTGATCTATACGGCCGGTCTCATCTACGCCGCCAGCGCCAAGCACCTGCTGCTCTCGGCCGTCATCTATGGACCGGGCACGATCCTCTTCGTCATGGCTCGGAAGGAGCGGGGGCAGAGGGTGTTTACTCCCGCCGAGATGGGGATGTTCGTCGTCGCCGCACTTGGCGCGGTCGCGGCAATCTACGGCATCCTTGCCGGCGCCATCGCAGTCTAGGGCCCAAAGCTGTTTCGCAGCAGAAGACCACTCAGCGTGTGCGCCCTGCTGTCAGCCTGCATGATCTGCTGCGAGCTCGAGGCCTGGGCGCCTTGCCAGCCTTCCACGCGGGCCTCCTTTGGCGTAATGCCGAATTCCTTCCTGAACATCCGGCTATACGCCGACGGATCCGTGAAGCCCCAATCCCCGGCAATGGCGGAGATCGGTCGCCCATCCAGGCTGTTGGAAAGTATATCGCGTGTCTTGAGCAGGCGTTTGTGGCGAATATAATTCGAAACACCTCCAGCCGGTTCAAATATCCGGTAGAGGCGAGAGCGGGACACACCGAGTTCGCGGCAAAGCCTGTCGGATGCCAAGGACTGATCATTCAAACTTTGTGCAATGATTTTGGCAGCGCGCTCGGCGATCACGGCGTCGATCACACGCTTCGCCTCGGTGATGCGGTCATGCGAGGGAGACACGCACGCAGCCAGCAGATTGGTGGTGGCAGTGGCAATGTGCGATACATCCACGGCCCTCAAATCGGAAAGGGAACGGTGCAGCAGAAGCATGTAGTCTGCCAGGAGTCTTTTCGACTCCTCACGTATTTCAATCCTGGATGATTGGATGAAAGGCAGGTCGCGTGGCAGGAAAACGGCAAGGAGGGCATCGTTCTCCGTCACGCACTCATAGGGCTCTGCAAAAGATTGCAGCGTCGTTTTCACGACCTGCCAATTTCCAGGATGCCTGCCCTTGGACAAGGGCAGGCTCAAATACCAATTGTCTACCGAAGGGTTTTTCAAATGCCGCCAACGGCAGCGGTAGCCACTGCCAGGCAATTCGAGGAACATGACCGTCAACGTTCCCAAATCCCACACTGTTTCATGCGCTGGAAACGAATGGCTCTGTTTTTGCAGAAGTTCAGTATCGGCAACACCCTGATACCAGCTTCGAAACAGGTCGAATTGCTCGGCAGGTGGTGCCGTGGAGGTATCGATGTCGACGGCGCATTGCAGCGCCTTCTCGGCACCTGCTCCTCTGGATAGCCCAGCGGCATGAACTATAGCATCCATAGCAATTATCCGTCTTTTGTTGGCGCAATACGGACTATCGCAAGTACATTAGTTCGTTCTAAAATAGACGATCCAAGCAGCAGTGTCGGGACGGATGTACTGCCTGTCTACCGTCAGCATGAAATCATGTTAACAAATCGTCAACGTGCCATCTAGCCCACTTGATGTAATCAGTAGCGGACTGGTCTGAATTGCGCCCGACGGCAGTCGCGAAGGTGGCTTGAGTCATATCGAACGCTTTTTCACACGGGTTGTTGTGGTGGCTCTCAACTCAGTATGCAAAGCATCCCAATCATAGACTACCGGTCCATTTTTCTTCTTGGAGGCTGTACTCCCTGAAACGTCTTGTGGACTAATGCCCGGAGACCACGTGCTCAACGGGGATCGGTGAGGATGATCCAGCGCCCTCGCAGGCATCACGAGATCCAACATGATCCTCATCCGGCAGGGACCACAGCCATGGCGAATGAAACCAGCGAGGGCCTCGGACGTCGCGACTTCATGATCGCATCGGTCGCTACGATCGGCGCTGCCGCTGCGCTCATCGCCGGGCCGGCGCAGGCGCAAACGGGCTCGGCAGCTGCAAGTGCGTCTCCCGCAGGGATGTCGGGGACCATCTATACCGGCGATGTCATCGACGGAAAGAAAGTCATCAGTTCGCTTGACATCGCGGATCTGGAACCAGGCAAGCACAGCTTTTATTTCCAGGGCGTACAGATGCCGACGGGCCAGCACTGGTACGTCTCGGTGATGGTCGCCAAGGGGGCAGCCCCGGGCAAACGGCTGGGGCTGACGAGCGGGGTGCATGGCGACGAAATGAGCCCCATTCACACGGTGCAATCCGTAATGCGTGAGCTCGATCCGGCCGCGATGTCCGGATCCGTGATGGCCGTATTCGACATTTCACGCCCCGCAATGGAGGGCATGGAACGGCGATGGCCGAATTCTGGGCGCGGGATCGACCTGATCGACATCAATCGGTTGTTCCCTGGCAATGAGGGCGCTCCCGACGCCCCGACGCGCCACGCCGGCCTGATATTCAATCGGCTTTTGCGGTCAAACCTCGACTACGCGATCGATTTTCATACGGCCGCCACAGGTATGGACGCGACGGCGTTCCACCTCGCGCGCATGGATCTCCCCGAAGTGCGCGCGATGGCGGAACTCTATCCGGTCGATCAGATTTTCGACAACTTTGGCGAGCCGGGCCTTCTTGCCAATGCCCTCATCGATGCGGGCATTCCAGCCTTCACGCCCGAGATCGGCAAGCCGCGGATCTTCGATCACGCGATGATCACCCTGTTCATCGAAGGGACGATGAACGTCATCAAGCATCACGGAATAATTTCAGGTCCTGTCGGCAGAACCAGCAAGGATTCGAACGTTTTCGTCGCGGACGGCATGTTCCCCGTCATCGCAACGCATGGCGGCTTCGTCGAATTGCTGGTCGAGCTCAATGAAACTGTGCAGCCCGGCCGGAAGGTTGCCATCCAGAGGAACACGTTCGGTGAAGTCGTGGCGGAATATCCCGTGACCCTCGGCGGCAAAGTTGGCGCCAGGCGGACCGATGCGACAGCCGAACCCGGAACTCCGATCGTATTCCTCATCTTTGACAGCGCCAATCCTGTCGGCGGCGATGTGTTGGTCGAGTAACGGGACCTGAAACGACAAGAACCGCGACACGAAGCCGCCGTCGGCAACGTGCAGTGTCGCTCAACCGGAGGCAAAAGAGACATGCTGCGGCTAGGCTCGAAGTACGGTCACCTTGTTCACAGTTCCGGTTGCGGCTGTTTCAATCCCGATCTTCAAAGGGCTTCCCGTCGCCTGGAAGCCTTTTCCCGGCGTAGCTTTCTTTCCGGCATCGGGGTCGCGACCATTGCCGGCGTCCTGACCAAGCCGTCGTTCGCGCAGACGGCTACGCCGCCCTCCAAGATCCTGTTTCGCGAGGTTCGGTTATTCGACGGCAAGTCAGGCATGGTGAAGGATGGCGCTCAAATCCTGGTGGAGGACAACAGGATTTCCGGAATCGATATGACGAATGCCCCTCCCCCGAACGACGCTACCATCATCAAATGCCGCAATGGCGTCCTCATGCCGGGGCTGATCGACGCGCATTGGCATGCAATCTTCGCGGCGGTCCCTGTCAACATCCTGCTCAACGGCGACCCGGGAATTATCTTCGCCGCGTCCACCGCCGAGGCGGATCGCACGCTCAGTCGCGGCTTCACCGCCATACGCGATCTGGGAGGCCCTTCCTTCTCCTTCAAGCAGGCCATCGACACGGGGCTGATCCCTGGCCCGCGCATCTATCCCTCAGGCGCAATGATCACGACCTCCGGGGGCCACGCCGATCTTCGCCTGCCGAGCGAGATTCCGCGCGACGGCGGCAAGCTCAGCAAAGGAGAGCTGCTGGGCGGCTCGGCCATAGTCGACGATATCGGCGACCTGAAGATGCGTATCCGGGAACAGCTTCTCCAAGGCGCCTCACAGATAAAGTTGGTTGGCAGCGGTGGCGTATCGTCGCCGCGCAGTCCGCTGGACATAGTCACCTTCAGCGAAGATGAGTTGCGGGCGGGCGTCGAGGTGGCACAGGATTGGAACACCTACGTTACCGTGCACGCCTATACGGCTCGCGCGATACGGCGCGCGCTGGCAGCCGGGGTGCAGTCGATCGAGCACGCGCATCTGATGGACGAGGACACGGCGGCCATGATCGCCGAGAAGGGCGCATGGCTCAGCACCCAGCCTTTCCTGACAGCGGAGGACACAGGCCCGCTGACCGGACCTAGCGCCGACCGCGCCCAGCAGCTTTTCTCAGGCACGCCGAGGATATATGCCTTCGCTCGCAAGCACGGCATCAAGACGGCCTGGGGTTCCGACGTGCTGTTCTCGCCCGCGTTGGGTCCGCGCCAGAGCATGATGCTCACGCATTTAGCCAACTGGTACAAGAACGCCGAAGTCCTGCAGATGGCGACCTCCGGCAATGCCGAACTGCTCGCGCTCTCCAATCTGCGCAACCCTTATCCTGGCAAGCTCGGCGTCATCGAGGAAGGAGCTTTCGCGGACCTCCTGGTCGTGGACGGCAACCCGCTCGACGACATCCGGCTGATCGAGGATCCGCACAAGAATTTCGTCGTCATCATGAAGGACGGCCGGCTGCACAAGAGTACCCTTTGAAAGCCAGCGGAAAGCCGTATGCCGCATTCACGTCGCAGCGATCAGTATCCGACACGGCCTCACGGACCTGACGAAGCAAGGGCGCAAGAAGATCTCGACCACGCAGCCGTCGTCATTGGGAAATCTCGCCGAGAGGCGGCCAGACTGGCTCCTGACGTTCCGTCCGGTCTGTCCGCAGGGTGCGAGATCGATATTTAGAACCTGCATGGAACGGGGACATGCCAGAAAAATCAGATCACCCGCCTGCAACGCCATATGAACGGGCCGAAATCGAGCAGAGCAAGTGGCGCAGGTTTCTGCTCTTTGGGATCCTCCTGCTTGCGGGCGGTGTTTTTTCAGTCGCAGTTCCCACCGTTTCCAATTTCGCATCCAACGTCGTGTTCGCCGTAGCCCTGATGGCAGTCGGCGTCATCAAGGTCATCCAATCTCTCTGGATCAAAAGTTGGGCGGGTTTCGTGTGGCAGGAACTGACCGGCTTCTTCGAGCTCATCGGCGGCATCATGATTTACTTCAACCCTATAAAAGCATCGGCCGCAATATCACTGTTCATAGCATTTGTACTATTCGTCCACGGTATTCTTCAACTAATCATTGCCACGGAAGTCAGGAAAGTCGGCGGCTGGTATTGGTTCGCCGTTTCCGGAATCGTCGCCATATTTGCTGCCTTCTCCATACTGTTGAAGTGGCCGATCGTCAGAGAGATGCCAACCGGCTTGGTGGCCGGATTTTCCATGATGATTGCCGGACTGGCGTATCTCGTCATTGCGCTGAGCGTGCGCAGGACGAAGGGGTTGGCTTTAGAGCGGGATGCGAGTGCCCATGATGAAAAGCAGTTTTGATTTTCGAGCCAAGATCGTGGCGGCTGCAATGCTGGTCGGCGTGGCCGGCTTCGCGGGCGCGGCACGTACGCAGACCGCGCAGCCGGCGCCCGTGCCGGTGGTCGTGCAGAAAGTCCAGTCCGGTCCAGCAAACGCCCCGCTGACATACAACGCGCAGGTCGAGGCCATCGACGCTGTCGACATTCAGGCGCGCGTGTCCGGCCTGTTGAAGGAGATCCGGTTTTCGGAAGGCCAGCGTGTGAAGGAGGGCGATCTGCTTTTCGAAATCGAGCCGGATCAACTGTCGGCGGCGGTGATGTCGGCCCAAGCACAAGTGGCGCGATCCGAAGCCACCCGCAATGCCGCGCAGCAAAGCCTGTCGCGCGCCAGGGACCTGCTCAATCGCAGGACTATTGCTCAGGCCACGCTGGACGATGCGCAGGCTGCATTCGATGTCGCCGCGGCGGATGTTCAAAGCGCCAACGCAGCGCTCCATACGGCCGAACTCAATCTTTCCTATGCTCAGATCAGGTCTCCCATCGATGGCACCATCGGCCGCTCCCTGGCGACGCGCGGCAATCTCGTGGGGCCCGGCTCCGCGCCATTGGCGCGCATCGTGCAACTCGACCCTATTCGCGTCGCATTTTCGATCGCCGACAGCACCTTGGTCGACATCAGGCAGAAACTGGCCGGCGGCCAGAAAATCGATCCGAACGGGTTTCGCCTGAGCCTGTTGCTCGCCAACGGCACCGAATTCGCTTCGCCGGGGCGGGTGCAGTTCATCGACAATGAGGTCAACCAGCAGACCGGCACCGTCGCCGTCCGCGCGCTGTTCCCCAACCCCGACCATATATTGGCGCCAGGCCAATTCGTCCGGCTGACAGTCGTCGATGAAGACGCCAGAAAATTGCCGATGGTGCCGATGGCGTCCGTTCTTCAGGACCGCCAGGGCAAGTTCGTCTTCGTGCTCAACGACAACAATACCGTGACCAGGCAGGCGATCACGACCGGTGCGCGCATCGACAATCGCTGGGCAGCGACGAGCGGATTGAAAGGCGGCGAGACGATCGTCGTCGAAGGACTGCAGCGCGTTTCCGATGGTCAGCAGGTCACCCCGCGCGAAAGCGAGGGCACGCAATGATCTCGGACCTGTTCATCACCCGCACCCGGCTCGCGATCGTTATCTCAATCATCATTTCGATCGCCGGTGCGATAGCGGTGTTTTCTCTTCCCATACAGCAATACCCGCAGATCAGCCCTCCAACGGTGACAGTGTCGGCCTCCTATCCGGGAGCAAGCGCGGAAGTCATCGCCGACGTCGTCGGTGGCCCGCTGGAGACGGCCATAAATGGCGTGGATCACATGATGTACATGTCGTCCACCAGCTCCAACGCCGGCCAATACACGCTGTCGGTGACCTTCGAAGTCGGAACCGACCCCGAGACGGCGCAGATCAACGTACAGAACCGTGCCCAACTGGCGATCTCGCGCCTGCCGGCGGCGGTTGCGCAGCAAGGCGTGTCCGTGCGCGCTCGCTCGCCGGATTTCATCCTTGGTATCGCTTTCTATTCACCGGACGACAGCCTCGATGCGCTGGCGATCACGAATTTCATCACCACGACCATCGCCGACACGATATCGCGTGTGCGGGGCGTCGGTGAGGCTTCGGTTGCGGGGGCCTCGGAATACTCGATGAGGGTATGGCTCAACCCACAGCGCATGGATGCGCTTGGGCTGACGCCCGACGATGTCTCAGCCGCCATCCAACGCCAGAACATCCAGGCGACACTCGGGCAGGCGGGCGCGCCGCCGCAGGCGCAAGGCTCGGAGCTGCAGTACACGCTGGTCGCGCAGGGGCGGCTGAGGAGCGTCGAGGAGTTCGGCGACATCGTCGTGCGCACGGGCTCGTCGGGGGCCAAGGTCTACCTGCGCGACATCGCGCGGCTCGAGCTCGGCGCGCGAAACTATGCTTCGAGTGCCAGCTTTGCCGGACACGCATCGGCGATGATGCAGATCAACCAGTCGCCCGGCGCCAACGCCATCCAGACCGCGGCCTCGGTACGCGCCGAACTGGAGCGCCTTTCGTCACGCTTTCCCAAAGGCATGCAGTACCACATCGTCTACGACGCGACCCGCTTCGTGAATGCCAGCATCTCGCTGACGACCCGAACCCTGCTTGAAGCGTTCCTGATCGTTCTCGCGGTCACCTATGTCTTCCTGCAGGATTGGCGCGCCACGTTCATATCGGCGCTTGCCATCCCGGTTTCCATGCTCGGCGCCTTGGCGGTGCTGTTTGCCGCCGGCTATTCGCTGAACATGGTTTCTCTTCTGGCGCTGGTGCTGGCAATCGGCCTGGTGGTGGATGATGCCATCCTTGTCGTTGAGAACGTCAAGCATGTGCTGGAGGATACGCCGGACATCGGGGTCGCCGACGCCACGCGCAAGGCGATGCACCAGATCACCGGGCCGATCATATCCACGACCCTGGTGCTGCTGGCCGTGGTGACGCCGACAGCGTTTCTCGGCGGCATAGGTGGCCAGCTCTACCGGCAGTTCGCCGTGACGCTGTCTTCGGCGCTGGTGATTTCCTCGTTTGTCGGATTGACCCTGAGCCCGGCGTTGGCCGCACTGCTTCTGCGGCGCCATACGGGTCATTTCAAGCGCGGCCCCTTGGCCTGGTTCACGGCATTCATGAACAGGACGCGCGACGGCTATGGACGCCTCGTCGGGTTTCTGGTGCGGCATTGGTACGTGCCTTTGGCGGGATTGCTTGCCTGTTTTGGCGCCGCCTATCTAATCTTCACCGGGCTGCCGTCGACTTTCCTGCCCGACGAGGACCAGGGCGCGCTGTTCATCGACATCCAGTTGCCCAATGCCGCTTCACTCGATCGCACGAAAGCCATCGTGGAGGACGTGCGCAAGATTCTGGCCGACACCGGCGGCGTGCAAGATGTCATCACGGTTGCGGGATTCAGCATCCTTCAGTCGACGAGTTCGCCCAGCGGCGCAATGGCGGTCGCGGCGCTGAAGCCCTGGGACGAGCGCACGTCCAGGGAACTGCAGCTCGCCGGCATCCTGCAGGCGCTGCGGATGAAATTCTCCCAGATCCCCGGCGCGAATGTCGCCGTGTTCGCTCCGCCGGCGATCGCCGGCATCGGCTCGGTCGGTGGCTTGGACTTCCGCCTGCAGGCGCTAGAAGGGCAACCGCCGCAGGAGATCGCGCAGGTCGTCAGCGCCCTGCTTGGCGCCTTCAATCACCTGCCCGAACTCGGCGGGGCCGCCACCACCTTCAGCGCCAATGTCCCGCAAGTCTATGTCGACGTGGACAGAACGCGTGCCGAGGCGCTCGGGGTAAGCGTGTCGGACGTCTACTCCACGATCGGCGCGGCTTTCGGGTCGCGCTACGTAAATGATTTTACGCTCAACGGCCGCGTGTTCCAGGTCAATCTGCAGGCCGATGCCGATTTCCGTGCCCATGCGGAAGACATCTTGGACCTGCACGTGCGCAGCCGGAACGGCACCATGGTGCCCTTGAACACTCTGACGTCGCTGACGACGATCCTGTCGCCGTTCGCCATCCAGCGCTACAACCTGTCGGTCGCCGCTCCGATAAACGCCATTACCGCACCTGGAAGCTCGAGCGGCGGCGCCATGGACGCAATGGAGAAGACAGCGGCCCAGGTTTTGCCGAACGGCTATGGTTTCGAATGGTCGGGCCTGTCGTTTCAAGAACGTCGCGGCAGTGGCCAGGAGGGTCTGGTCTTCGCGCTGGCGTTCCTCTTTGCCTATCTCTTCCTTGTCGCCCAATACGAGAGCTGGTCGCTTCCGTTGGTCGTCATCCTTTCGCTCGGAGCGGCTCTCTTCGGCGCCATCGCGGCATTGAAGGTCTTCGGATTGCAGAACAGCCTCTACGTGCAGATCGCCATGGTGCTGCTGATTGGGCTGGCGGCGAAGAATGCCATCCTGATCGTGGAATTCGCCAAGGAGCGCCGCGATGAAGGACAGAGCATAGTGGAGGCCGCGCGGACCGGGGCCGAGCAGCGCTTCAGGGCGGTCATGATGACCGCGGTCTCCTTCATCCTCGGGATCATTCCTCTTGTCGTGTCGACCGGCGCGGGCGCCGGCGCGCGGCGGGCTGTTGGCGTCACAATCTTCGGGGGCATGGCCGCGGCTACCACGATCGGCCTGCTGATCATTCCCTCGGTCTATTTTGTCGTCCAGAAAGCAACCGAGTATCTGTCGTTCCGGCGTCCGGAAGACCGTGCGGAACGCCTCGATACGATCGAACCATCCCGTTGAGGTTCGTCCTCGCCAAAGGGCGGCCGAGATGGTCCGCGGCCATCATCCATATTCTTGGAATCTCAATTCTTGGCTTTGCGTCCATTTTTCGCCGAATGGACTCGTTCCCCGAACCGCGACGATAGACTGACGGCCGGATGTCAGTACATTCGGCGCAATATTTTGGCGAAGCTGCCCCGCCAGAGGCCGGTTTCCGGGCGGCCTTCGAATTCAGTGACGCTTCGCCTGGAGGCTGCAACCGTGAGCCCAGATTCCTGCTCGTCTCCACCATTAGCCGCTTCACTTGCGGTGTTGTCGGTGTTCGCCACCGCGACCGGCAATGCAGAGGCCGCATCGCTGACCGCACGCGGCAACGAGCCGAGTTGGCAGATCAGTATCTCGGACACCGCGCTCAGCTTCAACGCCTTAGGGGGCGAGACCTTCACGGTTAAGCCGGCTCCGAGCCCTACGAGGCAAGGCGACGCCGACACCTATTTGGCAACGGTCGGCGGCCGGCAACTCGCGGTGACCGTCGCTGCCAAAATATGCGTCGATACCATGAGCGGAATGCCATACCCCCAAACCGCGACCGTCATCCTTGGCGACCGGAAATTTGAGGGCTGCGCCGGAGAGCCGGGCGACCTCCTTCACGGAGATTGGCTCGTGGACGAGATTCGAGAAGAAACCACGGTCGCGGGTTCGAAACCAACCCTTGCCTTCGAGCCGAATGGACGCATCCATGGGAATGGTTCGTGCAATCGGTTCTTTGGCGGCTTCGCCTTGACCGGGGAAGCGCTGACGATCTCGGAAACCGGCTCGTCGAGGATGATGTGCGATCAGCCACTCATGGATCAAGAGCGCAATCTTCTGAAGGCACTCGGGTCCGTCCATCGCTTTGAAGCCCCACAGACAGGACGAGTGCAACTGTTGGACAAGGATGGCCAAAGGCTGGTGAGTTTACAAAGATAAGCCGGCGCGGCCAGCAGGATGCAGAACCCCGCAGGACGATTTGTGTTGGTTATCTCGCTGGCGTTGCTGGTGCAAAGCTGCGCCGGTCCAAGAGCCGTGACGGGCCTTGCCTCGCCTGTACAAATTAGCAACGAAATGTCGGCTATTCGCTTCCTGGTCGCCACCACGCGCACAAGATCCCCTATCTCCGAACCACCCTATTCGCGGGATCGTTCCCCGACATTGAGTTTTTCGCAGTTGACTGTCGTCGTGCCGGCTACACACCGGCCGGGCGTCGTCGAGACGTCATCGACATCACCCGATCCGAAGCGCCATTTTTCCGCTCGTGATCTTGTCCGCTTCGAGAACAGGGCATCCTTCGCAGGTCGGTTAAACGGTATGCTGGCGAAGCGTCCGCCTTCGGAACGCGAGGTGTTTATCTTCGTGCACGGCTACAACAACAATTTTGCCGAAGGCCTGTTTCGCAATGCCCAAGTCGTCCACGACTACCATATCTCCTCGGTGCCGGTTCATTTCTCCTGGGCGTCGGCGGGATCCATCGGCGGCTATCTTTTCGATCGCGATAGCGCTCTGCAGGCGCGGGACGGCTTGGCCGAAACGATCGAAATCGCAGCTCGATCGAACGCTACCGGTGTTTTCATCGTCGGCCATTCCATGGGCGCGTATGTCGTGATGGAGGCGCTCCGCACCCTTGCGTTGCAAGGCAAGGCGGAGGTGACCTCAAGAATCCGCGGCGTCTTGCTTGCCGCGCCCGATATCGATCCGGATGTCTTCAGCAGCCAGGTTAGGGACATACACCAACTGCCACATCCCTTCACGATCGTTGTCTCTCGGCGAGATCGTGCCTTGAGCGTGTCGCGCCGCATCGCAGGTGGCCGGCCACGAGTGGGCAGTGGCTTCGAGATTCCGCTCCTTCAGAAAAAGAACATCCAAGTTATCGATATTTCCGGCGTGGACGGCGGCGGACACAGCGGCTTCGCAACATCGGAAACACTGATGAAGCTGTTGGGGTCCGGGCATCTGCTGCGTCGTCTCATCGTGAACGAAGATATGCCGGTCGAAGACAAAGCCGAAGAGGCCCGGCAGATCATCTTCAACAACGCCTTCCTCGTTCTCCACCTGCCGCTCACAATCCTGAAGCGGTCGGCATCCCAGCAATCCGTGTCCCGGCAGCCGGCGCCCGAGATCGGCGCCATGTGATGAAAGCCCTGCATCTTGAATAAGACGGAATGAACATTTGGAAGCTGAAGTCGCGATAACTCAATCAATCCTGCTGAAGCTTGTGCTTGCGTTGCTGCTCGGCGCGCTGATTGGTGCGGAACGCCAGTACCGGCAACAGTATACAGGACTTGTGACGTACGCACTGGTCGCACTGGGTGCGGCGGCATATTCCTCGCTGCCGGGCGCTCTCGGCTCAGGTCTCGATCTTCGAATGGGGGCTCAGGTCGTAACCGGCATTGGTTTCCTTGGCGCCGGCCTGATCATCAGGGACGGTTCCAACATAAGAGGGTTGAGTACGTCCGCGACGATCTGGAGCACTGGCTCTGTCGGAGTGTTCGTAGGCTTTGGCTTTCTGCTGCTGGCCGCGGAAACCGCAATGCTGATTATCGTACTCAATTCGCTTCTTCCTAATTTCTCAAGATTCTTTCGAAGGCACTCTCAGGAACAACCTGCCGTCGAATACACGTACACCATAGAGATCGTATGCCCACGGGATAATGTTTATTTGCTCAGATCGATCCTGCTTCAGACCATCAATACAAACCTCCTCCGCCTACGCTCCCTTAACAGCCATCCCATCAATGAGGGCGACGCCATGAGAATAGAAGCAACGTTGTTCAGCAACCGTGATGATGCGCAATCAGTCGAACGCGTCGTCGCTCACCTCGCGCTCGACTCGAATGTTCAGTCGGCTTCCTGGGAGCCAGAAGAAAAGACCGAATAGAGCGAAAGCCAGAAAGACCCTCGACACCACCTCGAAACGTCAAATTTAAGGAGCTGCGACAATGGAAGGAACCACCAAGGCCCTGTTGGCAAACAAATTGATAGCTATCGGCCTCTTGCTCATAGGCTTTCTCATTTTTGCATCGGGCTATCGCTACGGCTCTCCATCGAGCATCACGGTTGGCTGTCTTCTCTTTGCTATCGGAATCATTCTCCTGATTATAAAGATCGCCCGCAGAAACAAGCCGGACTCGGTTGCTTGACTTATCGAGTTGGACGAAAGCGATCGCGTCCAACCCCAGTCCGGACAAAAGACTTGGAGAGGCCCTCGTTGTTGGAGGCTCCTAACTGGTACGCTCGCCAATATAATTCCGTGGTCGCGCGCACCCGCGAGTCTGATCCCGACGCGGAATTCCATATCCAGCAGATTGGCGAGCAGCGCCATGCATCGAGCCTTGCAACGATAGACTATGGCGACACGTTTGTCCTCGATTTGCGGGACAAGGGTGGCATCGCCATGTCTGGGGCGATCAATGACGATGCGTTGACGGCGGTGTTCCTCTGGGGCGAAGGCACGACCTTCAACGGACAACGGAGTGAAGTACCGCAGTTGCGGATCATCGGCCCGGGAACGGAATTCAAGCTGGAGATGCCAGGAAGCTATCGCCTCATGCGGATCGGTCTGCGTGGGTCCGCGCTCGAGTCTCTGCGCACGGCATCAGCCTCCCACCTGGGCCAGAGGAGCTCGTTGACGCCAGGGATACATGAGCAACGCCTCACGGCAGGAGCCGAACTGGAGCTTCAGCAGAAGCTGCTGCGAACCGTCGGGTTCGCGGAAGCTGCAGCACAGCGTGGCTATGACCTAAGTGCCGGCCTGGCCGTTGCGGCGAGCGAAGCGGGCGCCGCGCTCGCGCGGGTGCTTTCCCTCACGGAGCAACCGTCCCCCCGCGCCCCCGGCTCCAGCGATCGGCGCGATATCGTTGACGCTACCCTGGCCATTCTGGAGGCAAAGCCTCATAGCCCTGTTTCCGTCAGTGCAGTCTGCGAGGTACTGGGCATTGGCGAACGAATGTTGGAGCGCGCCTTTCAGGAACGTCTAGGAGTCAGCCCTCGAGCTTACGAGCGTGAGCGGCGGCTTCGGGCCGCGCACGGCCTTATCCTGACGCAGGGCGATCGCCTCTCGA
Source organism: Mesorhizobium sp. B2-3-2 (assembly GCF_006442295.1). Taxonomy (NCBI): domain Bacteria; kingdom Pseudomonadati; phylum Pseudomonadota; class Alphaproteobacteria; order Hyphomicrobiales; family Phyllobacteriaceae; genus Mesorhizobium; species Mesorhizobium sp. B2-3-2. The sequence goes on from NZ_VFWA01000009.1 coordinate 180,060, forward strand.
TCACCGATATCGCCATGAGCTTTGGTTTCTGGCACCTGGGCCGTTTCGCTGGAGCCTATATGTCAATCTTCGGATGCTCCCCCAGTGAGGCGCGTCGACGCTTCTGGAGACACACAGCACCAGACCGATGGGATGCCCAACCTGCCGATCCGAGGCTGGTTAACGCGGGGCCCCAGGCATTTTGATCAGGATGGAGCCGTCGGCTCCTGTTGGACGGAGGCAGTCGGCAGAAATGCCGGCCCCCCGGTCCCAAGCCAAGAACATACCTACGCATAGAGCCTCATCACAGCTTGTGCAGCCCGCATTCGGCCTATTGCCTACTGAACCACCCCAATCCCGAGAGCTTTCACGCACTCCGTCGGAAAGTGGATAGAAATTGGTTGGCCGTCAGGAGATTCTCATGTCGCGACCTCTGTGGGTCGCAACAGACCTTCCGACCGGTTGGTCGCAAGCAAGAGAATGCAAGGGTCACTCCACATGGCGCGCTCGGCGCCGACGAGAATGGCCATGGTTGCAAGGGTAAATACGATGGGAAAAACGCTGTCCCCGTTTCCACGAGAAATAAACGCATTGCCTATGTTTGGGATTCCTAGCCCACTCTAGGGGCGTATCTCCGGCTTAAGATTGTCTCAAAATCGATCTCATCCGCGGCGGCAGGTTGAGGCGTGTTTTATTGTCGGTTTCCTTGCGGGAAACGGCCTGCCGACCCCTTGAGTTGCCTATACTTCGGCGTCTCTTGTACGACAGGAGTTTGTTATGGACGCGAGAGTAACCGCTGCCGGCGTTCCCACCGACCCTTTTGCGGATGAACCTCTAAGATGCGCCATCGACGTAAGTAGCTTGTTGGCGCCCCCAGCCGAACAGTTTGATTTCTATCGATCATGGTTTACCGGGGTTGCCGAAATACAGCTTCTTCGAGCTGAGCACTCCGCGTTCCCGGCTCGTCATCAGGTATGGCAGTTGGGCGATCTGGCGTTGAGTTCCATCGAAATTCCAGGCGCCGGTTACGAGATACAATGGGAACATCGCAGACGACCGCTGTTGGATCACTGGATGCTGTCGGTGCCGTTCTCGCGTTGTGCCGGGGGCGAGATGATATCTCGTCGGCCCCGCATGAGGTGTCTGGCCCTGCCCGATGTTGGAGTGAGCAACGACGACCTGTTCATCACACTTTTTCTGCCGCGCACATGGCCGGCAACCAGATCATCGAAAATCGAAGCCAGCGACGCAGCGCTTGATTTTCTTGCCCACTACGCGGTTCTTCTGCACCGCTCACTTCCTCACTTGAGAGAAGCGGATCTACCCCATATCGTTACCGCGACCGCCAATATTTCCGCGGCTGCTCTTATGCCGACAAAAGATCATCTGGCAGAGGCGCAAGGGCCTGTGAACGCCGTGTCTGCCGCTCGGATTGCCAAGCGTATCGCGGAGAGGTTGAGCGATCCCGACTTGACGCCCAACAAACTCTGCCGTGCGGTCGGTGTCTCGCGCTCCCGTCTCTACCGGATTTTCGAGCCGGTAGGCGGTGTGTCCAACTATGTGCGACGCAAGCGGCTGCTCAAAACGCGCGACGCCCTGGCGGACAGTTCGGACAAGCGAACGATCTCCAGCATAGCCGAAGCATGGGGCTTCCACGATCCGTCTACCTACAGCCGGATGTTCAAAACAGAGTTCGGCATCTCTCCAAGAGAAGCGCGCGAACTCGGGTGGCAGGGCGTCAAGCATTCGACTTGGCTGACTGTGGATGAGCCAGTCGCGGATGCTGGCATCCTGAGCAACCTTCTGATCAACAATTCATTGGGATTGTCCCTTTCTTCAAGACAGTGACGGATTCCTGGCAGAGGTCGGGGGCGCCTGGAGATCATCACACAAGCTACAAGAAATATACGTCAAACCCATATTATGGATTCCTCGCATATTTTTCAAAAATCGATGACCGTTTAAGCTCGGCCGCGCTCTCGTCATTAGCATCACGATTTTCGATAACTCCACCCTGGATTTTTAATTGTCAGGACCGTCTCCTTGCGAAAGGCACATCGTTCATTGTTGATCTGCTAGCGCGATAGGAGCTTGTGATGGAGGTAACAGTACGAAGCGATACTCTTGGCGAGCCGATCGCTGGAGCAGTTGCCATACACGCGGCCGACATCCGCACATCATCGATTCTGCTGGCTGGGCGAGATGTTCTTGTCGACTGGCTCCATACCACCCAAGCAGGTGCGGGTGTCGGGATTTCAAGTCCCATAACCTCGATCTCGCCGCGGCTACATCCGCCGGGGATGAGCCCGACACGTCTGGTCTCTTGATCGAGAACTCCATGGGGTTGGCGTCACCCTCTTTCAAGCAATGAGTTTGCCTCAATGCAAGACAAGCCATCAATTGTCAGCGAAAGTGAAGCGATCGGGACCGCGGAACCTCTAAGATGCGTCGTAGACGTTGATACCTCGCAGGTGCCACCGGCCGAGCAATTCGACCTGTTCCGGAGTTGGCACTCAAATATTGCCGACGTCGAATTGCTGCGAGACGAGTTCGGCTCGTTCTCGGCGCGCGAGCGGGCGTGGCGATTGGAGAGCCTCGTGCTGGCTTTCATCGAATATCCCGGGATGGGGTACCGTCGGCGGTGGCGCAGCAGAAAGAGTCCGGTGTTCGACCACTGGGCTCTCTCGGTGCCCCAGACAATCCCCGCGGGCGGCGGCCCGCCAAGAATGGGACAGCTACGTTGGCAATGCCTGGGTGCACCCCATGAAGATCAGGGTGAGGATGACGGTGTCCTTGCGCTATTCCTTCCGCGGGATTTCGCCTTCTCGCAACCCTTCACGCTCGATATCCGGCCCGAGATGGCTACGTTCGTCGCCGACTATGTTCTGCTGCTCTATCATTCCTTCCCCGATCGCACGGAAAACGACGTCCCGTATATCGCATCGGCGACCACCAGCCTGCTTGCCGCGTGCATTTCCCCGTCCCGGGATCACTTTTTCGAAGCACAGGAGCCGATCGACGCGGTCATCATGGCCCGCGCAAACAAGATCATAGTAGCCAATCTGGCCGACCGGAACCTGACACCGGGAAAGCTCTCGCAAGACCTCGGCATTTCACGCTCCCGACTTTATCGGATTTTCGAACCAGCCGGAGGCATCTCGCACTATATCCGGCGACAGCGGCTGCTGAAAACGAGGGACGCGCTCGGGAACATCGCGGATGGACGCCCGATTTCAAGCATTGCGGAGGAGTGGGGCTTCATGGATCCCTCGACATATAGCCGGACATTCAGGCGCGAGTTCGGAATCTCGCCCAAAGAGGCACGGGAGGCGGGCTGGCTGGGCCTCAAGCATCCTCCTTTGGCGGAGCGGTCGAACAACGGCAAACCTTCCCTGAACAGCCTCCTGGCTAACAATTGCCTTCTCAGCCATCAGCTTTCGAGTACGTGATTGGAGTCTTCGGCTGAGGTAATCTTGTCGAAGACGAGAGTGAACCCATTCCTTGGCGAAGCTGGAGATTGGACGCCGGTTCGAACTGCCCGCCGGGAACACCACGCAGCCTGACGAGGCGCTCGTACGGCATAAGAGATTGCACCCTCAAGCGGAGAGGCCGATGTCAGAAATGTTGGTCCCGATAGCGCAGGCTTATCGAAACTCACAAAATACCAGCCAACAAGTCATTATATTTTGGAGGTTCATTTGGTGAATTCTTTGAGCAGACGATCCCTGATCGTTGGGGGAATATCATTTCTGGCGCTGTCCGGGCGTGCGGAAGCTTCCCAAAAAAGTTGGTATATCGGGAGAATTCCCGATCAGCCGTTTGACATCCCTCTCGTAGACAAGACGCGCATCCCCCAGCAATTCCGTCGGCAAACGGTGCCTTACTTGGGCAGGGAAACCGCCGGAACCATCCTAATCAACAAGCAGGAGCGCTTCCTGTACTATGTCGAAGACGCCCGCAGGGCGATCCGCTTCGGCATCGCAGTCGGTCGGGACGGACAGAGATGGAATGGAGAGGCAATCGTTGGACGACGAGCCCAATGGCCGACCTGGACCCCCACCGCCAACATGCGACGCCGCAATCCGAGCTTGCCGCAGCGCGTTCCGGGAGGCCCAAACAATCCTCTCGGCGCGCGGGCGCTGTATCTGTATCGCAATGGCCAGGACACGCTGTATCGCATTCATGGGACCAATGAGCCCTGGACCATTGGAAAAGCTGCATCATCCGGCTGCATCCGGATGTTGAACGAGCATGTTTTTGAACTCTTCGGGACAGTGCGCAACGGCGCCCGCGTTGTCGTTGTCTAGCCTGCGCCAATCATGGATGCCATTGCGCGGCAGCCTCTAAATGCCGAGGCCGGCGCATGGAGACATCGTCGTCACAGGATACCGTCTCTTTCGGAAGGTTGAGCGCAAAGGAAGCCGGTACTTTCTCCGGTTTCGTTTGGCTACCGCACGACCAATACAGGCACACTTCCCTCCGCGAGAACCTCCGATGTCTGGCTTCCCAGCAAAAGCTTTCTGATGCCACGACGGCCATGGGAAGCCATCACAATCAGGTCGCAGCTCCGTGACTTGGCGGTCTCGATAATCGCCTTGGCCGGGTGGGCATCCGGGACATGTAGAAATTCCGCGGATACCCCCATCCGGTCAGTTGCCTCTCTGACTTGATCGAGGACTTGCCCTGCGAATTCCTTGCTCGCGGCCTCAAAACTATCAACCTCCTCCTGCGAAGGAATAGACCCGGAGGTAAATCCGGTTCCATAGTCAATCAGCATTGGCTCCGTGACAGTGACAACTGTCGCCTTGGCAGCCAAGGCTTTCGCCAAGGCTATCCCCTGCTCAACGCCCTTCCTGGCGACGTCGGAACCATCCGTGCTCACGAGGATATTGGTGTACATCTGAGTTCTCCCTGCCTGGTCGATCACGGTTCCGGCAACACCAACAGTAGTCGAGATATGCACGTTGGTGCACTGCAAGCCCTCTCTTGCATATCCAACTCACGCCGCCTGTATCGCGACGCCGGGCACATTCGGGAGCGGGCGCACCGTCTCCAAATCGCGGAGGAATAGCGCTTGCCCGGCCCGCCGATCACCAATTGCCTTCTCATGTACCAGCTATGGTTAAATCACAGACAAGACGACAGATGTTCGCAATGCCTTTGTTGCCCGCTCAACCTACAATTCATCGGGTCATTGCGTTATGTGCAATTTATCCCAATGAATTGCATCTCGTCCAATTCTTCTTATTGCGATGGCATATGTTAGAGATACCCCTTTCGACCCCGAAATCGAACAATATGATTTGATCAATGTATCTTTCGGTGAGGATCTCCACATGAAAAGAAGCCCATTTCTGACTGCAGGGGCGGCAGCCGTAATCGCCTGTCTGTAAAGCCCGCATTTTCGCAGTCGACCTCGGAGACGGCCAGCCGCTAACGGTCACCGATTTGGAGAACTCGGCCGCTCAGCTTCGACCCGCTTTTTCCCGGGGTTTCGATCCCGCCCGGTGAGTGTCTATCAGGGTTAACGCGCGATGCTACCGATGATCGACACGGCGCCGAGCCAAGGCCCCGATTTGCAGGTCCGAGGTAAGGAAACAGTGCCTTCGCACCGCTTAAGTCCTCCACCACGGCACCTGAATGCCGGAGCACAGTGCGGGCCCGCGCTGTGCCGAACCTCCCGCTGTGGCAGACCGACTCCTTCTGCGAAGCCACAGGCGCCAAGTGTCCAAACGCGCGGCACGACCGCGCCGCGATCCACGGGTCAAGGCTGCCGGACAGCACGGATAACCTTCGCCTTGCTCCTGCGCAGCGGCCGGGATCCTGTTATCCTCAGTAGTGCTGCGCCCATATGGGGCTGGATCAAGATGCTACGGCTTTCGCTTTTTGCAACGGTGCCCCCGCGCGGCGTCAATCCTGTTTTCGCCGCCACAATTGCGAGACCAGCGCGGTGATCAGGCTGCTTACGACAATCCATGCGGCGATCTCGCCGTCATGCACTTCAGGCCGGCGCGGCGTGTCTATCTTGTTGCCGCTCAACACCACTACCGGCGCAAGGTCTGGCCGGCTTCCACGCCTGACCGAGTAAGCGCGCGTAATTTCGGCACCGAAGAGGAAGATCTGCGCTGAATAATAGACCCAAAGCAGCACCACCATCAGCGCGCCTGCCGCTCCGTAGGAAGTCGCTATCGCGCTGGTGCCGATGTACCAGCCGATCAGCGACTTGCCGATGGTGAACAGCAACGCAGTGACCACCGACCCGACGGCAACATCGCGCCATTTGAGCGTGCGATCCGGCAAGACCTTGTAGATCGCTGCGAAGAGCAGCCCAATCAGCAAGAAAGAGACAACCGTGTTGACCGTGCTGAGCACCAGTTCGCCGAACGGCAGGTGGTGATTGATGACTTCGCTTAGCGCGGTGATCGCTGCGCTTGCCGCCAGCGATACCATCAGCATGAAGCCCAGTGCGGCAACCAGGCCGAGACTTACCGCACGCGCCCGCACCAGGCGCGAAAGCGACAGGCCGTCGGCTTTTACCTTCCAGATCTCGTTCAGCGACTGTTGCATCTCACCGAAAACACCGGAGGCAGTGAAGAAGAGCGTCACCAATCCGATGACCGTGGCAAGCGTCCCGGACCATCGGTGCGAAGCCGTCTCGATCGTCGCCTTGAGTAGATCGGCACTCTGCGCGCCCATCACGCCGGATATCTGTGCCGACAGGGCGAGCTGGGCCGCATCCTTGCCCACCGCCAGACCAGCGACCGCCACGACGATCAGAAGGATCGGCGCCAGCGATGTCGTGGCGTAGAAAGCCACCGCTGCCCCGTGGCTCAACGCATTGTCGTTGATGAAGCCGGTGACGGCATCCTTCAAGAGAATCCAGGCACCGCGAAACCAGTGTGGCATCTCCCTCATCCGTCACGCCATATCGGACGCGGAGCGTCGTGGCCTGTCACGATCGGCGGAAACTGCCCTGCACGTCGTTCTTTGACCGCTTCCGCCACTGCCAGCACCGCGATGCGGACCCCGGTCTGGATCGCACGGTCGGCGTCAAGCGCTTCGTGGCTCGGCTCCCAGTAGCCGATATAGCGCGCGAGTTCGGCCACCTCGCCAATGGGATCACGCTTCATCGAGCGCAGCCCGTCGGTAAAGCTGGCGCGGCGAGATGGCGTGGATAATCCCATCCCCCGAGCTCGGCCTCGTTGGCGAGCTTTACGTCGCGGGGTGATGCGTCAGCCATTTCGGGCCGCGCAATTTTTCTTCAGCCTTATGATCGCCGACATGTGGACGGTAACCACACCGCCACAGTCAATCCGTACGCTCAGCTTGTTGGTTTCAAGATCGACCCGAGTGACGTCCCCAACAAGAACGACTTTGTCTCCGACGTGAGTTCTGGGGGGCGCATCGATCGCATAAGGACGATCATAGGAGGGGATGCTCACCCTGGCGCGTCCGCTGGGAAGCATGTCCATGACCGTACTCGTCAGGGCAACTTCATCACCGATTGCAACTTCTCGAGGCAGGTTGAATTGCAGCATGGCATTTCTCCCGAGACTGTCCCAAATCAATGCTGGCAGCTCGAGTTGGTTGCCTGAAATCGCACCTACATAGCAGGCAATCGGAGACCTGCTGACGCGCATCGCGAGTCGCGAGCTCAACAGCTCGCCGGGGAGGAACACACGGGGCGGAACCTTTAAGAGCCAAGCCAAACCGATATTGCGTGATCGCGAAACGTCCCAGCGCGCAACGGCGTCTCGCCCGAGGTTGGGTTGCATCTTGTAGGGCTCGCGTTCGCCATAGCACCCGAGTTGGACATTTGCTGTCCATTTCCGCAGACAAGGCAGGCCGACCACACGGGCCAGCTTGCCGTAGCGCTGACGTAGAACAAGTTGAGATCGGAGCGTGGGGCGCGCGAGACGCTCCGTCATCTCGATGCAGTTGCCGTTGGAGACAAAAGCGCGCCTTTGCGGAACAAGCAGCCCGCGCCGCAGTTATGAAGGTACTCATCCCGGGGACGGCGGCTGGCTATGATGTTTTGCAGTGTTACACTGTTGTAGTCGAGGCCTATCGCTTCTCTGGATTTTCGCAGCGGTAACCCTGTCGGGTTGCGCGGGAGGCGTGCTCGACCCGCAGGGACCGGTCGGCGCGGGGAACCGCACGATCCTCCTGAACTCACTGGCCGTGATGCTGGTCATCGTCATTCCGACGCTGGTCGCGCTGCTTGCCTTCGCCTGGATATTTCGTGCCTCGAACAGCAGGGCTCGGTATGATCCAGAGTTCACGTATTCCGGCCGGATCGAGCTCATCGTCTGGTCGATTCCGACGCTGACCATCCTCTTCCTCGGCGGCTTGATCTATTATGGATCGTACCATCTCGATCCTCGCAAGCCGATCGACTCCAGCCGGCCGCCAATCGAAATCCAGGTGGTGGCGCTCGACTGGAAGTGGCTGTTCCTCTATCCCGATCAAGGTGTCGGAACGGTCAACCAGCTGGTTATTCCAACCGGCATGCCGCTGCGTTTCAGACTGACCTCGGCCAGCGTCATGAACACCTTCTTCGTGCCGCAGCTCGGCAGCATGGTCTATGCCATGAATGGCATGCAGACCGAGGTCAACCTGCAGGCTGATCGCGAGGGCGAGTACTTCGGCCTGTCGGCGCATTTCAGTGGCGATGGCTTTTCGGACATGAATTTCCGTGTCAGGGCAGTCTCGGCTGACGCCTTCGCCAGTTGGGCCTCCTCCTTGCATGGCGGAGGCGGCGTGCTCAACGCCAGCGCCTATCGCCAGCTTGCCAGGCAAAGCATCAACGCGCCGGCATCCTCGTTCGGCCATGTGCAGCCGGGCTTGTTCGATGCGGTCGTGCGCCAGTCGCTGCCTCCAGGGCCGGGACCTGCTGGAACTGCCGCCGGAGGGCCGCAGGTGAGCCCGAAAGCTGAGCCCAAGGCGGGAGCGCCGCCCATGGCTCACCAGCACGATGAAGGAGGATGACGATGCTCGGCAAGCTCGACTGGTCGGCCGTTCCCTTTGACCAGCCTATTCCGCTCGGCGCGGCCCTGATCGTCTTCCTGGCCGCCGCCGCCGTTCTGACCTGGGTAACGATCAAAGGCTACTGGCCCTATCTTTGGTATGAGTGGATAACCTCCGTCGACCACAAGCGGATCGGCGTCATGTATATCGTGCTGGCGGCGCTGATGCTCCTGCGCGGCTTCGTTGACGCCGTCATGATGCGTACCCAGCAGGTGCTCGCCATCCACGGGCCGGGATACCTGCCGTCGGAGCACTACGACCAGGTCTTTTCGGCCCACGGCACGATCATGATCTTCTTCGCCGCGATGCCCTTTGTCATTGGGCTGATGAATTTCGTCATCCCGCTGCAGCTCGGCATCCGCGACGTCGCCTTCCCGACGCTGAATTCAGTGAGCTTCTGGCTGACCGCGACCGGCGCGCTGCTCGTCAACATTTCGCTCGTCGTCGGCGAGTTCGCGCGCACCGGCTGGCTGCCTTATGCACCGCTGTCGGAGACGACCTACTCGCCAGGCGTCGGCGTCGACTATTATCTGTGGTCGATTCAGATCTCCGGCGTCGGCACCCTGCTCACGGGCGTCAACCTGGCGACCACCATCCTCAAGATGCGCGCGCCAGGCATGGGCTATCTGCGCATGCCGATGTTCTGCTGGACCTCGCTTGCCTCCAACATGCTCATCGTCGCCGCATTCCCTATCCTTACCGCAACCCTCGCCATGCTAACCCTCGACCGCTATCTCGACTTCCATTTTTTCACCAACGAAGCCGGGGGCAACCAGATGATGTTCGTCAATCTCATCTGGGCCTGGGGTCACCCCGAGGTCTACATCCTCGTGCTTCCCGCCTTCGGGATCTATTCGGAAATCTTCTCGACCTTCTCGTCGAAACCGCTGTTCGGCTATCGTTCGATGGTTGCGGCGACGATGTTCATCTGCATCGTCTCCTTCATGGTCTGGCTGCACCACTTCTTCACCATGGGCGCCGGCGCCGATGTCAATGCGGCTTTCGGCATCGCCACCTCGGTTATCGCCGTCGGCACCGGCGTCAAGATCTACAACTGGCTCTTCACCATGTATGGCGGGCGCGTGCGCTTCGAAACGCCAATGCTCTGGGCGCTAGGCTTTGTCACCACGTTCATCATCGGCGGCATGACCGGCGTGCTGCTCGCCGTTCCGCCGGCCGATTTCATGCTGCACAATTCGCTCTTTCTCGTGGCGCATTTTCACAACGTCATCATCTCGGGCGTGCTGTTCGCGGCCTTTGCCGGCTTCACCTACTGGTTCCCGAAAGCCTTCGGGTTCCGGCTGCATGAGGGTTGGGGCAAGGCGGCGTTCTGGGTCACGCTTGCCGGCTACATTCTGGTGTTCGTGCCGCTCTATATCGTCGGCCTTCTCGGCATGACCCGCCGCCTTCAGCATATCGACATGGATATGTGGGCGCCGTGGCTTGTCGTAGCGGCCTTCGGAATCGTGGTGATGATCATCGGCGCCGCATGCCAAATCACGCAGCTTGTCGTCTCGATCAGGCATCGCGACGAGTTGCGCGACGAAACCGGCGATCCTTGGGACGGACGCTCGCTGGAATGGTCGACATCCTCGCCGCCGCCCGTCTTCAACTACGCGCGGCTGCCGCATGTCGAAAACGAGGAGCCCTACTGGACCATCAAGCAAAGGGCAATGGACGAGCAGAGTCAGGAGACCGAAGAAGACTACGAGGCGATCGAGATGCCGCGCAATAGCCCCACAGGCTTCGTCACCGCCTTCTTCAGCACTCTGATTGGCTTCGCGCTCATCTGGCACATCTGGTGGTTGGCGATTGTCGGCTTCATCGGGGCCTATGCCACCTTCGTTGTATTCGCCTGGCGCGAGCATGGCGATTACGAGATCCCTGCCGACGAGGTCGGTCGCATCGATCTTGACCGCAAGGCAGCCCAGCTTGCCTGGATGCGCAGACGCGAGCGTGTGGCATGAGCGACATCCCCGCCGACGCCGCAACGCGCGATCCCTACCGGCTGGGTCGCACCGCAGGGCATGGCCATCACGTGTTCTCGGCGACCGGCCACGGCGAGGGTGGCCCGGCCTCCAAGTTCGTCACGGTTGCCTACGGCTTTTGGATCTTCCTGTTGTCGGACATCATAATGTTCTCGGCTTTCTTCGCCGCGTATGCCGTCCTGTCCAATTCGGCGGCGGGCGGGCCAACAGGCAAGGAGCTGTTTGAGTTGACGCGCGTCGCGGCACAGACGGCGCTGCTGCTCACCTCGAGCTTCGCCGGCGGCCTTGCGATGCTCGCGACCCACCGCCGGTCGATGGCCGCCACCCAGTTCTGGTTGCTGGTGACCGGCCTGCTTGGTGCAGCCTTCCTGTTCCTGGAGGTGCAGGAATTCGCGGCCATGGTGAATGAGCAGGCGGGCCCATCACGTAGCGCCTTCCTGTCCGCGTTCTTCGCCCTTGTGGGCTGCCACGGAACCCATGTTGGACTTGGCCTGCTTTGGCTCGGCACCATGATGGCGCAGCTCTGGATAAAAGGCTTTCGTCCCGACATATTGCGCCGGCTTCACTGCTTCAGCCTGTTCTGGCACGCGCTCGACATCATCTGGATCGCCATCTTCACCCTGGTCTATCTGCTGGGAGCGTCATCATGAGCGAAATGGACAGCCGGAACGAGGACATGCTTGACCGCCGCGATTCCGCACCAGGCGAAGAACGCAGCGAGGAACACGAGGTGGCGGGAGGCCTTTCCGGCTATCTGCTGGGCTTTGGCCTGGCAATCCTGTTGTCAGTGGCGTCCTTCATTGCGGCACAAACCGATCTGATTTACCAGCCGGCCGTGATCTCGGCCCTGACGGTGCTTGCCATCGCACAAATGGGCGTCCATCTCGTCTTTTTCCTGCACCTGACGACAGGACCTGACAACACCAACAACGTGCTCGCGCTCGCTTTCGGTGTGCTGATCGTGACCTTGGTCGTTTTGGGCTCGGTGTGGATCATGAATCATCTCAGCCAGAACATGGGAGCGATGGATGCGCATCAGGCTCACATGATGCCATGATGCGGTTCCAGCTCCGTGGCCTGGGCGCAAGACCGCCCGTCCCTCGGTTCGGCTACCTTGCGCATAGCGTCTGCACCTTCAGGCGTCGAAATCCATAGGTGCGGAGAGCCAAGCCGATACCACTCGTACCCCCAGTGATGACGATGCTCTGTTGGAAAACTTGCCCATAGCTCACAGTCCGCACGGCGTTTGCACCTTGGACGCTGCGAAATACATAGTTGCGCCGGATTAGCGGGCCAGGGTGTGATGAGGGCAGGCTCCCTCGCCTTCTGGCAGCCGCATGCCCCGGTCTTGACCTGGACGCGATCCCGTAGCGCTGGCGACGGCGGATCCAGAGCGGCATCGAGGACGAAGGCGAACTCGGACGCATCATTTCCCGTCACACCGTGCCGCTTCGGATGATGGCTTAGACTACCTCGGACGTCGGCTGGCCGCATGCGTGACCAAGCGTGCTTTTCCGGGCTGTCATCCTGCTGCGGCCAACATGGGAGGGTGACCAGCGGGCTGCGTCGATGCCTTTTCAATGAGCTGCTGCCTATGTCGCAACGTCTATGCCTTCCATCATAATTTCAGGAAGCAGGAACATAGGGGCCTCGTCCGAGTTCCATTGACAGTGCGGGAACATAGCTCAGTTTGCGAGGGGATTCCTTGCTCTGTGAGCGCTCTCACTTTCCACGTCGTGTTCAACGAATGCTCCGGATCATGGGTCGCCCACAGCTTTTCTCCCTGGCTTTCAGCCTCCTGGTACTCGTTAATTGCGCCTTGCTGCAAAGCAGGGCTTGGGCACAGCTACCCTGCCCCGCCGACCACGCCAAGCTCCTGGCTGCCCTCAAGGCAAACGTCAAAGCAAGCGGCGGCCCTGCCAATGGCGGCTTCGAGACCAATGAATGGGCGGCGATCGTTACGCGTGACGGAACAGTTTGCGCTGTTGCTTTCAGCGGCCCCACCAGCGATGCGCAGTGGCCCGGCAGCCGGCTGATCGCAGCCGAAAAGGCCAGCACGGCCAACGGGCTCAGCGTTGTCCAGATGGCTCTCTCGACGGCGAACCTATATGCGTCTGTTCAGCCAGGCGCCCCCTTGTTCGGATTGCAGCTTACCAATCCTGTCAACCAGGCAGCCGCCTATGCCGGCGACAGCAAGGCCTTTGGGAGTGCGAGCGATCCGCTGATTGGCAAGCCGATCGGCGGCGTCGTGGCATTTGGCGGCGGCCTTGCTCTCTACGACGGCAAAACGATTGTCGGCGGGCTTGGCATCAGCGGCGACTCCTCGTGCGCCGATCACAATGTCGCTTGGCGGCTGCGTGCGGACCTAGGGTTGGACAAGGTTCCGGCGGGCGTCAATCCCAGCGCCAAGGACGCTATCATCTACGATCTCGATCCCGGCGGAAAGAGCGCCTCCGGTTGGGGTCATCCGTTGTGCGCGGGAACCGAGGCGGACATCGCTGCGGAACTCGGCGCCGGAGTGGGAGGTTCGATCCGCAAATGAGGGGATTGCTGAAACTGGCGGGGAAATACGCATGGGCGACACCAGACGGTCGAGGAGCGGAAAGGGGCCGGTGTTTTGACTTTAGGCCGTTGAAGTGGCTGGTGCTGGCCGCAGGCTGCTCATTGCTGAACGCCGCGGCCGCGCAGTCTGCGGTCACACCCGCCATCGCACCGCCCGCCGCGGCCGCGCCACCCGATGACGGCCAATGGACAATGCCGGCTAAGAATTATGCCTCGACGCGCTACAGCGAATTGGCGGACATTAACGAGGACAATGTCAAGAACCTTCAAGTTGCCTTCACCTTTTCGACCGGAGTGAACAAGGGTCAGGAAGCGGCGCCACTCGTCGTCGGAAACACGATGTATATCGTGACGCCTTTTCCAAACATCGTCTACGCGCTCGATCTTTCCAAGCCGGGCGCGCCGATGAAATGGAAATATGAGCCAAATCCTGAACCTGCCGCGCAGGGCGTTGCCTGCTGCGACGTCGTCAACCGCGGTGCGGTCTTCGCCGACGGGCGCCTCTTCTTCAACACGCTGGATGGTCACACGATCGCGCTGGATGCCGCCACTGGCCAACCAGTGTGGAACGCGCATATCGGCAACATCAATATCGGCGAGACCATAACCATGGCGCCGCTTGTGGTGAAGGGCAAAGTGCTCGTCGGCAATTCCGGCGGCGAGATGGGCGTGCGCGGCTGGGTCAAGGCGCTGGACGCGGGCGACGGACATGTCGTCTGGACGGCCTACGGCACCGGACCGGACAAGGACGTGCTGATCGGGCCGGATTTCAAGCCGCATTACGACATGGACAGGGGCAAGGACCTTGGCGTGACCACATGGCCGCCGGAAGCCTGGAAGATCGGCGGCGGCAATATGTGGGGCTGGATCTCTTACGATCCGGACCTCAACTTGATCTATCACGGGACCGGTAATCCAGGGCCGTGGAATCCGGATCTTCGACCCGGCGACAACAAATGGACCTCCGGCATTTTCGCGCGCGACCCCGATACCGGGGCCGCGAAATGGTTCTACCAATGGAGCCCGCACGACCTGCACGATTACGACGGCATCAACGAGCAGATCCTGCTCGATATGAATTGGCAGGGTAAGCCGCGCAAGGTGCTGGTCCGCCCGGAGCGCAACGGCTATCTCTACATTCTGGATCGGACCACCGGGGAGGTCCTGTCGGCGACACCCTATGGGGCCGTTAATTCCAGCAAGGGCGTCGATCTGAAAACCGGGCGCCTGATCGAAAACCCCGACAAGAAAACCGGCACCGGCAAGGTGATCCGGGATATCTGCCCGACAGCATCCGGGCTCAAGGATTGGCAGCCATCCGCGTTCTCGCCGAAGACAGGACTGCTCTACATCCCACACAACAATCTGTGCATGGACGAAGAGGGCCTCGAGGTGAACTACATCGCCGGCACCCCCTATGTCGGCATGAATGTGCGCATGATCCCGGGCCCGGGCGGCAACCGCGGTGCCTTCACCGCCTGGGACATCGCCGCGGCAAAGCCAGCCTGGAGCCTGAAAGAAAATTTTCCGGTGTGGAGCGGCGCGGTCGTAACCGCCGGCAACGTCGTGTTCTACGGCACAATGGAAGGCTGGTTCAAAGCTGTGAGCGCAAGGACAGGGGAATTGCTTTGGCAGTTCAAGACCTCGTCCGGGATTATCGGCCAGCCGGTCACCTATCGCGGCCCCGACGGACACCAATATGTCGCGATCCTGTCCGGCGTCGGCGGTTGGGCCGGGGCAATCGTATCGGGCGACCTCGACCCGCGCGACGCTACCGCCGCGCTCGGCTTCGTCAACGCGATGAAAGACCTGAAGAACGCGACCACTGCGGGAGGCACGCTCTATGTGTTCCGGCTCCCCTGATGCTTTCGAGTTGACGGCAGTTCGAAGACGCGAGGCGAACGGACGTCTTGTAGCCGCGGTGGTAGCGTTTGCCTCGCTGCTCTTCGCGGTTGCCGCCGACGCACGTGAACTCAAGGTGTGTGCCGACCCTAACAACATGCCGTTTTCCAACGCCGCTGGACAGGGCTTCGAAAACAAGATTGCCCAGATCATCGCCAAAGAACTGGATGCAAGACTTTCCTATACCTGGTGGGCCCAACGCCGCGGTTTCGTTCGCAACACGCTCAAGGCAGGCCTGTGCGATCTCATACCTGGCACCCCCGCCAATCTCGAAATTCTCCGCGCCACCGCTCCCTATTACCGCTCGACCTATGTCTTCGTGACGCGGAAGGACAGTCCCGAGATCACGTCTTTCAACGATCCACGCCTGCGCACTTTGCGCATCGGCGTGCAGCTCATCGGCGATGACGGGGCCAATTCCCCACCGGTCCAGGCACTCGGCCGCCGCGGCATTGTCGGTCATCTCGTCGGCTATCCAGTCTATGGCGACTATTCGGCCCCCAACCCGCCCGCGCGCATTGTCGAGGCGGTGGCCAGCGGCGAGATCGATGTTGCCGTCGTCTGGGGCCCGCTCGCTGGTTATTTCGCCGCCAAGCAGAAGATACCGCTGCGCATCACGCCCGTGACACCTCGAATCGACGGGCCTCAATTGCCAATGGTCTACGACATCTCCATGGGCGTCCGACGCGGGGACGACGCGCTGCGCGACGAAGTGGAGGCAGCCCTTGCCAAGCACAAGGCTGAGATCGACGCGACCCTGGCCCGATACGGTGTACCGCGCCTTGATACCGGCGGGAGCGCGGACCGATGAGGCGGAACCTCACCGTGCTCTTGTCGGCGATGCTGGCCCTTGCCGCTTGCCAGCGGGAAGAGCGCGACACACGTCCGCAATCGGCCCTTGGGTCCGGCCAACAGCCAACGCCGGTGACTGCGTTGGAGCCAGGCGGCCAAAGGCCATCCCCAAGCGACAACAAGGCGGCCAGCTTCGAGGCCAACGCCTTTCATCTCAGCGAGGGCAAGCGCCTGTTCAGCTGGTTCAATTGCTCGGGGTGCCATGCCAATGGCGGCGGCGGCATGGGACCGGCGCTGATGGATCAAAAGTGGATTTACGGCAGCTCGATCGAGAGTATCCACGCAACGATCCGGGACGGTCGGCCTAACGGCATGCCGAGCTTTCGAAACAAGATTCCCGATGATCAGATTTGGGAGCTTGCAGCCTTCGTGCGTTCGTTGGGCGGCAACGCGCCCTCCTCCGCCGCACCGCAGCGTAACGACGACATGATGGTCCATCCGTCGGAAAATCGCCTGCCCGATGCCGCGACGCTGGGGAAATCGCCGTGAAACGCTTTTTTCCAAAAGCGTGTTGCGCAACCGCTCTCTTGGCCCTTGCAGGTTGCAGCGGCTGGCAGTCCGCTCTTGATCCGAAAGGCCCCGCCGCGGGCGAGCTCGCCTGGCTGATATGGTTCTTCACCGCACTGTGCGCGGCAGTGTGGATGCTGGTGATGGTCGTGCTGGTCGCCACCCTGTTCCGGCGGGCTCGAACAGGAAAAGATCCGCTCGTCCTCGACCTCGCTTCCGAACATCGCAAAATGCGCGTGGTCGTGACTGCGGTTGGGGTGACGGCGGCGATCTTAATTGGGCTAACCCTGTTGAGCTTCTTCGCCAACAGGACCCTTGCCGGGATCGGATCGGATGAGGCGCTGACGATCCGCGTGACCGGCCACCAATGGTGGTGGGAAGTGCGCTACGAGAATGCTCAGCCAAGCCGCATCCTGACGACGGCGAACGAGATCCACATTCCAGCCGGCGAGCCGGTTCGGCTTCTTTTGACTTCGACGGATGTAATTCACTCCTTCTGGGTGCCAAGCCTTGCGGGCAAGCTCGACCTCATCCCCGGATATATGAATGTGCTGGACATCAGAGCTGACAAGCCAGGCGTCTATCGTGGTCAATGTGCTGAGTTCTGCGGCGCGCAGCACGCCAACATGGGCACCTTCATCATTGCCGAGCCGCGGCCGCAGTTCGATGCCTGGCTGGACGACCAGTTGCGGCCCGCCGCCGCTCCGGCGAACGCCGAAGCCAAGGCCGGCGCCGACCTTTTCCTCCGGCGGCCCTGCGTGATGTGCCACAGGATCGGCGGCACACCCGCGGGCGGCACAGTGGCGCCTGATCTTACCCACATTGCGAGCCGGCAAACTCTCGCAGCCGGAACGCTGACGATGAGCCGCGGTAATCTCGCTGCCTGGATCGCCGACCCGCAAGGCATCAAGCCCGGCTCCCATATGCCCGTAATGGAACTCAATGGCGACGAGCTCAATGCCATCGTCGCCTATCTCGAGGGGTTGAAATGAGCAGCGCCGGCCTGACGAGCGGACGTGACCTGCGGGCGGAAGACGAAGCAGGCTCCACGGGCGATCTTGCTCCCGAGCAGGACGGACCGCGCGATACCGGCATGGAAAAGGCCGACCTCCAGCGGTGGCTGGAACGCACCTGGCGTACGCCTCCCGGCATCATCGGCGCGCTGTCGAGCGTCGATCACAAGGTGATCGCCAGGCGCTATCTGATCACTGCCTTCATCTTTCTGTGTCTGGGCGGGCTCAACGCAGTGGCCATGCGTATTCAGCTGTCGGGACCGCAGCGTGGGCTGATCGGGCCGGACCTCTACAACCAGCTGTTCACGATGCACGGCGTCACGATGATGTTCCTGTTCGCGGTACCGATCGTTCAGGCGACCGGCATTTATCTGGTGCCGCTGATGGTCGGCACCCGCAACATCGCGTTTCCGCGGCTGAATGCATTCAGTTACTGGGTCTATGTCTCGGGCGGCCTGTTCGCCTGGGTGTCTTTCGCTCTCAACATGGCGCCGGATGTCGGCTGGTTTGCCTATGTGCCGCTGTCCGGCCCCGAATTCGCCCCTGGCAAGCGCGCCGACGTCTGGGCGCAGATGATCACCTACACCGAAGTATCGTCGCTGGCTGTGGCGGTAGCGACGATCGTCACGGTCTTGAAGCAGCGTGCTCCCGGCATGTCGCTGGACAAGATCCCGCTATACGTCTGGGCAATGCTGGTCACCTCCTTTGTCGTCGTCTTCGCAATGCCGGCGGTGATGATCACTTCGACATTCCTGATTCTCGACAGGCTGGTCGGCACGCACATCTTCAACCCGGCCGAAGGCGGTGACGCCTTGCTGTTCCAACATCTGTTCTGGTTCTTCGGCCACCCCGAGGTCTACATCATATTCCTGCCGGCGACCGGCATGGTCTCCTCGATGATCCCGGCCTTCGCCCGGCGACCGATGTTCGGCCATCTCGGCCTGGTTTTGTCGTTGATCGCGGTCGGCTTCCTGTCCTTCGGCCTGTGGGTCCACCACATGTTCGCGACAGGCCTGCCCAAGCTCGGCGCCAGCTTCTTCACCGCTTCCAGCATGATGATCGCTATTCCCAACGGGGTGCAGATATTCTGCTGGCTGGCGACGATGTGGGACGGCAGGCCGGTGATCCGCACGCCATTGTTGTTTGTGTTCGGCTTCTTCTTCATCTTCGTCATCGGCGGTCTCACCGGCGTCATGCTGGCCTCCGTGCCGCTGGATCTGCAGGTGCACGACACCTACTTCGTCGTCGCGCATTTCCACTATGTGCTGATCGGCGGATCGGTGTTCCCGCTGCTGGGCGCGGCCTATTTCTGGTTTCCCAAAATCACCGGCCGCATGATGAGCGAGCGCCTCGGCCGCTTGCATTTCTGGCTGGCCTTCATCGGCTTCAACGCCGCCTTTTTCCCGATGCACATCGTCGGCCTGTGGGGCATGCCGCGACGGGTCTATACCTATCCAGCCGAGCTTGGCTGGGGAAACATCAACCTGTTCATAACAGCAGGTGCCGTGGTCTTCTTCCTGAGCTTCGTCCTGTTCACCTTCAATCTTGCACATGGCGCGTCGAAAGGCGCGCCGGCAGGCAGCAATCCGTGGGAGGCCGGCACGCTGGAATGGGCGACGTCCTCACCACCGCCGAGCTATAATTTCGCCCGCATTCCGGTCGTCACCAACGTGGAGCCACTCTGGGCCGAGCGCGACGCCCTGCCTGTAGCGACCGGGCTTCGCGTCGACACGCGCGAGCTGCTGGTGTCGACAGTCGCCGAAGCCCATCCCGACATCCGCGAGAAATCCGCGACACCCTCGATCTGGCCGCTATTTGCGGCGCTCGCCGTAGGCGGCACGTTTCTCTATTCGATCTTCACACCTTGGGCCATCGTGTGGGGCGCCCTGCCAATCGCCGTCACCTTGATCGGTTGGTTCTGGCCTAAAGGTGATCCGGAGGACGAGGAATGAACGAGCGTCCCGTCACAGATGTTTCCGGGCTCCCCACCTTTGGGCATGGTCCGCGCAGCCCTACCTGGTGGGGCACGCTCGGCTTCATGGCCCTGGAGGGCACCGGCTTTGCGCTCGCCGCAGCCGCCTATCTTTACCTGGCGCTCTCGTGGCCTGAATGGCGGTTGAGTGCACCGCAGCCGAACCATTGGCCAGGAACGATCGTCACGCTTCTGCTGATCGCCAGTCTGGTGCCGAACCACATCCTCGATCGCTATGCCAAGCAATGCGCCATCGTACCAGTGCGGATCGGGCTGGTTGTCATGTCGCTGCTCGGCCTCGCCCCGCTCCTTGTGCGCTGGTTCGAGTTTCCGGCCTTGAACGTCTATTGGGATACGAACGCCTACGGCTCGATGCTTTGGGTGCTGCTCGGGCTCCACACCACGCATCTGATAACAGACGTCGGCGACACGATCGTGCTGACGGTGCTGATGTTCACGCGCCATGGTTATAACGGACGACGCTTCGGCGATGTCGGCGACAACGTTTTCTATTGGGATTTCGTGGTCGCAACCTGGCTTCCGATCTATGTGCTGATTTACTGGGTACCGAGGCTCGGCTGACATGCGCGCGGTGCAGTTAGGAACTTCCTGGGGTGGGCTTTTGTCGGGCCCGTTGGGTTGGGCGGTCTCGACCCAATTGAACTACGCGCTGGTGCCCTGGCAATGCAATCACCAGGTGCCGGTCGTGCTTCCCGTAGCGCTGCTGCTTGCCTTGTTCTCGCTTCTGGGCGGTGCTCTCTCCTGGCAGGCAAAGCGGCAAGGCGGCGCCGCTTTCAAACCATCGCGCACGCGCGGTACTGAGCATTTCGTCGCCGATCTCGGCATGCTGGCGGCTCTGCTGTTTGCACTGGTCATCATCATGCAGGGCAGCGCCGCACTCATCCTGGACGAGTGTCTGCGATGAACCTGGCCACGCTCTTCTCCACCTCGATCTGCTACGGCTCCGGCGCGCCCGAGGCCGGATGGACACTTGCGCTTCCCATCACGGTTCCGCTGACTGCCGTTGCGCTCATCTACATGGCCGGTGCGATGCGCCTGTGGCGCCGCAGCGCTCGCGGCCGTCCCCTGCGGATGCGTCAGGCACTGCTGTTTGCCGCCGGCTGGAGCGTGCTGACGGCGGCCTTGGTGAGCCCGATCCATGCTCTCGGCGAGCGGCTGTTTGCCGCGCACATGATCGAGCACGAGTTGCTGATGGCGGTGGCTGCGCCGCTGCTGGTCATCGCCTGCCCCGCCCCTGCTCTGTTGTGGGCATTTCCCGTAACGTTTCGGCGTGCCCTGGGTATGGTTGGGCGTGGCAAATCGCTGCGAGCGCTCTGGACCTTTGCGAGCCGGCCTGTCACCGCAACGATTGTTCACGGGATCGCGATATGGGTGTGGCACATTCCGGTCCTGTTTGAGGCAGCGCTCGAGCATGGCGTGCTGCATTATGCGCAACATGCGAGCTTCCTCGGCACCGGCCTGCTCTTCTGGTGGGCGTTGCTGCCGCGCCGAGGCCAACAGCAGGCTTATGGAAGTGCCGTAATGCATCTTTTCTTCACCTCCCTGCACACCGGCCTGCTCGGCGTCCTGCTTCTTCTATCGCCGAAGCTCTGGTACCCGAAGAATGCTGCCGGGGCGGCAGTGTGGAATTTGAGCCCGATCGAGGACCAGCAGCTTGCCGGGCTCGTTATGTGGGTCCCGGCCGGCCTTATCTATGGCGGGGCAGCGCTATTGCTGGCCGGCCTCTGGATAACGACGAGCGGAACCAGGAAGATCGCACATGCGCCCTGGCCCATCTAAATTGATCATCGCCGTGTGCATTCTGTTGGTCGTCGCGGGCGGCGCGCTCGCATTGTGGGCCGACCGAGTCCGTCGGGTGCAGCAAGAGGCGGACGCCGCTACCGGCGGCGTCGGTGCACGTGCGGTACCGATCATGCTGGCGAATGGCTGCGCCGGCTGCCACACCATCACCGGCGTACCCGGTGCGGTAGGCCACGTCGGCCCGCGCCTGGACGCCAGTCTATCTGACAGGATCTATATTGGCGGCGTGCTAGCCAACAATCCGGAGAACATGATCCGCTGGATACGGTCAGCAAGGGACATCAATCCGCACACCGCCATGCCTTCCACCGGCATCACCGAACAGCAAGCGCGTGACATCGCCGCCTATCTCTATGCTTTGAGATAGACCAGTCTTCGCCGCCTCGGCGGGACCACGGGCTGCGCCCAGGACCATAGCCGACGACGGGGAACAAAGCTGCCCGATTGCGGTTTGGACAGCAGCCGGCGCAGTACAAATTCAAGTCCGCCGTGCTGCTGGGTCATAAGCCCCAGCCAAGAGCCCGCTTCCCCCTCCCTCAAGAGCGGGCTCTTTCCTTGTGGATCGGATGCGGAGCGATCAGGGGCGGGGACCGAGGCGACATGAAGCAACTTCTGTCAGATCTCGCCGCAATGGCCGAACCCGGCTTCTGGATCGCCTTGGGGCTTTTAGCTCTGCCTTACGTTGTGGGAGTAATCTTCCTGATCAAGACATGCCACTGCCTCTGATCGCCCAGCCTTCCGGTCGTACGGGCCTTATTACTTGCCAGCGCAAGGTGTGACCATCACGAACTGGGATCGTCGCCGAGGCCATCCGCGCCGCTCGAACACCCATAAGGTTGCCGACCACGCGTTGGAGGAGTTGCTGGGGAAGCATGCATTGCCGCGGGCGGAGCCTTCCGGTCACATTTTATCGGGGCGGGTCCCACTCACACCGATGCGGCAACCATCGAGTCCGAGGACACACTGGACAAGTCCTTCTGTTGCTGGCGGCGAAACCAATCCAGGGTGAGGCGCACACCCTCTTCAAGAGGTATTTGACAGGCCCAGCCGGGGATGATCCTGCGCGCTAGAGTTAAGTCCGGACAGCGGTTCGTCGGATCCTGGGGGATCGGATCAACATGCACGATTTTAGTGCCCGGCACCAAGCCCGCGACGTAACGGGCAACATCGACAACGGAAATCTCACGATCGTTCCCGATGTTCAGGGGACCAATATAACCATGCTCCTCCCCCCAGAAGAATTGCTCTAGGCCGTCCACGATATCGCTGACGTATCCCCAACTCCTCGACTGCAAGCCGTCGCCAAAAACGATTATAGGTTTGCCGAACAGCGCATTCGTGATGAAATTTGATACTGCACGTCCATCGTCAGGTCGTGTCCTCGGTCCGTAGACGTTGAACAATCTTGCAACTCGAATGTCGAGCCCGCTCAATCGGTTACTCTCAAAAAGCAGGGCCTCGGCGCAACGCTTGCTTTCGTCATACGATGAGCGCGGCCCCGTGCAATCAACGGAGCCCCTGTAGGTTTCCGGTTGCGGCGTCACCAGCGGATCGCCGTAAACCTCAGACGTGGACGTGAAACAGAAGCGGCCCCCGGCGCGAAGAAGGGCCAGAAGCCGCATAGTTCCTATTACGTTGGCCGAGATGGTTCTTACCGGATCTTGCATATACCAAGGAGGCGAAGCGGGTGAGGCGAGATGATAGATCTCGTCAAAAAGGCTCCCCTGCTGAAAATCTTCAACAGCCACATCTACCACGACCAAGCGAGGGTCGGCGATATGATCTAAATTGGCACGCGTACCGGTCCAGAAATTGTCAACAGCAACAATTCGATTTATTTCTTGCCTTAACAACAGTCTATCAACCAGATGGGATCCGATGAACCCGGCTGCTCCCGCGACAAGAACACTTTTCATTTCCGACCCAAAGCTTTGCAGCTTGCTCAGGAGCTATGAACGCTGACTCGTCAAGCCGTCTGAATTGCCAATGAGATGTCACTCCTTCCACGCAATGATGGTTCGCGCAACGCGCATCGCCCGAACAACCCAAATCCGCGCAAATAGTACCACCCCATTGGACAATGGCACATCTTAAGGACCCTGTCACCAGCGGTGCAGTGCATACACTACACTGTAAAAACGACAGATTTCTGTAGCCTGACTATCTTCGATGGGCATAACATCACCACAGGTTTCAATAGGGAAATATATCCCCGACAAACCCAGCACAGGTGGGAGAATAGCGGTAGAACTCAGACGGCCCGGCAGGTGTTCGTTAGCATCCGGATCGAACATAAAGTCCCTCCGTCCGGTTGGACTTATCGAGCAACGGGGAATATGCGGCGCGATCTCGCGCCTCCGAAGGATCTGGTCGAGCATTATGGGCGGCTGCTATGCGCTCTCGAATGGTGAGGGTCGTGGAACGACAGGCACCATCAAAAGTGCTGATTGCACTGCGTGGAAATGTAGGCCTCAATGGGCTGTCAAGGGAGGCGGACGCCATCATCGTGTCGGACCGGACAGGCGCACAATCAGCTGTCGTGACAATCATCGATCCGTCCCGCAAGCGAGGACTGTTCGAACCTTCCGAGCTTTGGCGATATCGGGAAGTTGTGTTCTTCCTGGCCTGGCGTGATTTCAAGGTCAAATACCGGCAGACTTATCTGGGCATCCTTTGGGCAATGCTGCAGCCGCTCGTTGCTATGTCGGTCTTCAGCATCTTCTTCGGCAAGCTCGCAGGCATTTCGTCCAACGGCGCGCCATACCCGCTCTTTGTTCTGTGTGGGCTTGTGCCATGGAGTTTTTTTTCGCGAGCCGTCGCCAGCATGACGGGCAGCCTCGTCAGAAACCAGGAACTGGTGAAACGCGTCTATTTCCCGCGTCTGATCATTCCCATCTCCACGATGGCCTCATGCCTGACCGATATGCTCGTCGGCTTCGCTCTTTTGTTCGCCGCCATGCTGGCATTCGGAAGCTGGCCGGCACCACAAGCAGTCTTCTTGCCGCTGTTCGTGCTCGTAATGGCTGCGTCAGCGACTGGAGTGGGCGTGGCATTGTCGGCGATCAACGTTCGCTTTCGCGATGTGGGCTATCTGTTGCCGTTCAGCCTTCAGATACTTCTGTTCATGACCCCGATCGTCTATCCAGCCAATCTCGTCCCTCAATTGTGGCGGCCGCTCTATAGTCTAAACCCAATGGTGGGGACAGTCGAAGCCATCCGCTGGAGCGTACTGGGCACGCCTGCGGACTGGCTCATGATCTCGATATCAACGCTCTCCTCGTTAGCCCTTCTCGTTGCCGGACTGACTATCTTCTCAAAATCCGAACGCGCGTTTCCGGACCTGATCTGAGTGATGACCGACATCGTGATTCAGGCTGCCAATCTCTCCAAGGCGTATAGACTTGGTGTGGCGAACAACAGCTTCCCCACGCTGCGAGACGCGCTCGCCAGCAAAAGGCGGGGCCTCCGCGGGGAGGCCGATACAAGTCACCGCAAAGGTGCGGACGAGCCGTTCTGGGCGTTGAAAAACGTCTCCTTCGAGGTGCACGCAGGCGAAGTCCTTGCCGTGATCGGTCCCAACGGTGCAGGAAAGAGCACCATTCTCAAGATACTGGCGAAGATCGTGGAGCCGACTTCCGGCCGCGCGACGATACATGGACGGCTGGGAGCTTTGCTGGAGGTCGGCACGGGGTTCCATGCCGAACTGACCGGCCGTGAGAACATTTATCTCAACGGGGCCATACTCGGCATGCGGCGCGTCGAGATCAATTCCAAGCTTGACGAGATCGTGGATTTCTCCGGGGTCGAGCCGTTTCTCGATACGCCTGTCAAACGATACTCAAGCGGCATGTACTTGCGTCTGGCCTTCGCGATTGCCGCCCACGTCAATCCCGACATTCTGGTGGTCGATGAGGTCCTGGCTGTCGGCGATGCCACGTTCCAGAAGAAATGCATTGCCAAGGCAGCGAGCATCGCCGGGACAGGCCGCACCGTGCTGATCGTCAGTCACCAGATGCCGGTTCTGCAACGACTTTGCACCCGCGCAATCCTTATCGACGGCGGGATGATCCAGGCGGACGGCCCGACTCAGGACGTGGTCCGGGATTATCTCCAGACGCTTGAGGCCCGTGCAGGAACCGATCTGAGTGTGCGATCCACGCGCACCGGGCGCGGCCGCCTCCGTGTGGTCGGCATCGAAGTCTTCAATGAAATGGGCCCCGTCGCGTCCGGGCAGCCGGCAACTTTTCGGCTTCAGGTGGATGGGCCGCGCGAAACATTGCAGTGCCTCGTGACTATCATTGATGATCTCGGGGATCCTGTGACCTCATTTGATAGCCGGGAGCATTCCCTGCATGACCGTCAGGGCGAAGTCTACATGGTACATGTGGACAGCCTTATGCTGAGACCAGGGCGCTACAGGATTGACGTGGCGCTGGTGGCGGACGACAGGGTGGTCGAAGACCATGTCGAGACGGCCGCTGTGTTCGATGTCATGCCCGGTTTGCTCGACGATCGACCGGTCAGCGCCCAGCCTGGCTTTGGCAATGTCAGCTTCCCGCATCGATGGGTGGTCAGGAAGTGACGCCTGTTTTCACCTGGCCACGTGCGCAAACTGTCGCCGAACCCTGCGCCGCTGCTTTGCTACCCACACCATGATCTTCAGGGCAAGCCGTTCGGCTTTGCTTCCGATCGTTGCAGGCGTGACATAGGGCGCGCGTGCCAGCCGCAGCGCCAATTGGAGGCGGAAATCCCGCGTTCCACTTTCCATCATATGCTCCGCGATCCAGTCAAGAAAAGCGGCGCGGGCGGGGTGTTTCCCCATCCGATCGTAGAGCCCTCGCTCAGTGGCAATCGCCGAGGCCGAACTGGAATGCTGCCGGTAACGTGCGAGAGTTACAGGAGTGATGAAGGCTGGGAATCGCAGGAATAGCTTTGCCCACAGAGCTTGGTCTTCATAGAGATCAAACTGCTCCTCAAAGCCGCCAACCGTGCTAATCGCGCTTCTCCGCAAGAGCACGGAACAGGTGCACGGAACGTGGCCGTCCTGCATCAGCAGAAGCCGCCCCAGAAGCCTGGGGGGCTGATGCAAGCGTGCGGCAAGTCCGTCCGTCGGCTCGATCCAGTCGGAGCGCGCTCCATCCGGGTACCACCATTTGGTCGGCCCGAAAATCATTGCGGCATCCGGGTTGCCATCGGCTGCCGCCAGGACCGTCTGCAGCATATGCCGCTCGTACAAATCATCTGCATCCAGGAAGGCAAGCAAATCGCCGCAGCTGGCGGCTATTCCGGCGTTTCTCGCTGCCGCGGCGCCGCGCTTGGATCCGGGCGGCCTGCGCAGCACCTTAATTCGGGGATCGGTTGCCGCGGCATCATTGGCGATCCTGACACTGTCGTCCGTCGAATTGTCGTCGACCAGCAAGAGCTCCCAATCCGCAACCGTCTGGGCTCGGACGCTGGCGATCGCTTCGCCCAGATTTGACGCCGCATTGAGGAAGGGGGTTATGATCGTCACCCGCGGCACGGAAGTCATCGCTGGAGCCGTCTCGCAATGCTTCGCTTGCTCGCCTTCCAGGTTTCGCGCGCGAGCACTCTCCAGATTGCGGAACGAATGCGGAAGGAGGCGCCCTGATCCGCCATCACCCCATTCAGCCATTTGAGAAACGTGATACGCGCGGCTTCGTCAGTGCCTGCCCTGGCGGAGGCAACAGAGCAGCTTTCGGCGTGCTGGCGGTATCTCGCCCAGGTCCGGCCGGACACGTAGACGGGCGCGAATGCGAGCGCCTTGGCAAAGAATGTCTGGTCTTCGAACATCAGGCGAAAACTGTTCTCGAATCCCCCGAGGGTTGCGAACAAGCTCGAACGCATCAGGGCATTGCAAGTAGTCGGCGTCTGGGCCTGGTTCTGCAGCAGCAGCTCCAGCAGCACGGGCGGATCGTATCGGGCGTTTGGTTCGACTCCGAGCGGGTAATAGTAGTCGGCACGGCCAGCAGCCTCTTCCCAGCTGTGCCAGATCAGCGTCCGGCCGTAGATTAGGCCGAGCGCCGGATCGCTTTCCATGACGGAGACTTGTTCGGACAGCTTTTCGGGCAGCCATGTATCGTCTGCATCGAGAAACGCGACATAGTCGCCCCTCGCCTCGGCCAGCCCGCGGTTGCGCGACGCGCTAATACCATGATTGCCATTGTCGGGATGAGAGAGTAGTCGCACCTTGCTTGGCGAGCGCTGCGCATAGTCGCGCACGATGACAGATGACCGGTCCGTCGAGCCATCGTCGACGACGAGGAGTTCCCAGTCGGTGAAGCTTTGACCTACAACGCTGTCAATAGCTTCCCGGAGATATCTCTCGCCGTTGAACACGACGATGATTGCCGTGACGCGCGGTTTTCCGCATGCATGGTCAGCCATGGCATAGCACCGTACGCCGGAACTCTATCTCACCCCAATCAGCGACCGTGACCCGCGGCAGTCGGAAGGGATCGACCCTGGGCCCGGCTTCACGCGGCAGGGTGGTTACTGCATAGTCCATGCCAGCAGATCTTACCGCTTTGGCGGTGCTGTCGTCGAAGTCTCCGAAGGGGTATGCGAATCCCGACACCCTCCGCCCTGTGATCTCTTCGCATCGTTGGCGGCTAGCGGAGATCTCGCGTTCAAGATTGTCCCGTTTCAGCAACGGCAGGGACGGATGCGTGCAGGTGTGGGCACCGATCGAAACGCCACCGGTGTCGGCGAGATGCCGCAGCTCCGAATGAGTCATGGCACGGTCACGCCTTCGGGGGCTGGCGTCGGTTCCTGCCCATCTTGCCAGCTGCTGCAGCACCCTCCTCCGTTCGTGTACTCTCAACGGCTTCAGCAGTGCGTGTAAGCCGAAATGGAGCGCCGTGCGACTGATGGCGAGATTCGATTTCGCGCGCGCGGCGTCCTCCGTCACGAGCCAATCATAGTTTCGGCCTGCGATCTGGATCGCCAGCCTCTCCGGGAGAGCAGGCGTCTCCAAAGTGATGCGCGACAGAATATCCCACCAGAACACTGAGGGATCGGTGAGCGCATGGGTGGTGACGAAGACGGTCACAGGAGCGTTCATGCGTAGCATGATCGGCACGGCATTTTGGACGACATCCGCATAACCGTCGTCAAAGGTGACTGCCGCAGCATTTCTCGGTGGCTTTCCGTCCCGAAGCCGTTGTGCCAGCCATTGCAGGGGAACAATATCGCGTGCCTCTGCCAGGGTTTCGATTTGGCGTGCGAAATTTTGTGGCGAGACCGAAAGTTCCCAAGGATCGACGAGCGGTTCTCCGACCCGGTGATACATCAGCACGAGCGGCCGATTGTAACCGGCAAGCAATCGGCCCCGTCGCAAGAGCTTGCTGAGAGTTTGACGCACTGTCACGCCGCTCATCGCCTGAAAGCGCGCGCGGCGACAATCACGGGGCAACATGGGTCATGCACATCGAGCATTGCCGAATTCAGCTCATGTTCTGCCAAGCCATAGAGAAACCCGGTAGCCGAATAGGCGTTTCCATAGTGGCGGACTTCGACATTCTGTACCCCGAACCTGTCTGAGAGAAGCCGTCCCAGGGCCGCCGGGGTTATCGACCAGAACCAGCTCTCGCCCCATTCTCCTCGGTCAATCGGGCTTACCCAAGGCACCGTGACCAGGAGCACGCCTCCCGGTTTCAGCATCCGCCATAGGGTTGCGACCGCGGCAGGCATATTGAAAAGGAGATGAAGGGTCTGGGTGAGCACGATGCAGTCAAATGTTTCGGACGGCAGATCGTCGCCGTTGGCCAGATCGCCCACCAAGGTCGTCAACGGGTGACCTTCATATCGGTTTAGAACGTCGCTCCTGGCAACCCGATTGCCTCCGAAGCGGGTCGTATAGGCGCTGTCGCCGATTTCCAGAACCCTGCCGGATATGTTCAGCGAACATGATGCGAGGAAAGTCTCGACATAGCGGCGGTCCACCGGCTTGCCGCGATCAAAACCGAAATTTGTACTGAAGGGCAGCGGGCGGCTGAGGTCACCGAACCGGACGCCCGAGCGGCGCCGACTTGACCAACCCTTGAACCGCTGCTGCAGCATCATGGTAGTCTGCAAGGGCGCTGCGAGCGAAACGGCAATGGTGTTCAGGAGCTGACCGCCGAGCGAAGAACGGGATCGAACCGCTGTACTAAGCTGTCCCAGTTGCATGTGCGCATAGTAGCGTTTCCAATTTTCGACGCCCTGATGGTAGGCGGCCGTCCAGTCTGGATTGGCCTGCACAAGACTCCTCTGCCGGCCAAGGACTTTTAGCGCCGCGCGCAACATCATCGGATTGCTGTTGGACATATTCGTTGCGTGCCTGCGGTAATCTGCGAGACACGCCGGGCTGCATGCGGCCTTGTTTGCCCGGGACAGGCGAAGGTAGACGTCGTAATCCTCGCAAGCCCGCAGGGATCGGTCAAATCCGCCAGCGGCCTCCAATGTGCTACGGCGATAGAGCACCGTCGCATGCATTCCAATCAGGTTGCCGGTCAAGAATCCGGCATACGGGTCCTCTCCCACCGGCCTCAGCGGAACTGAATTCCTGACTGCTCCCGCCTCATCGATGTAGCAATAGGCTCCATAGACGAAGGCGCAATCCGGACTGTCATGGAACAAAGCAAGATTGGTGGCGAGCGCCGTCGGGCGCAGCCTGTCGTCGGCATCCAGGAACGCGATGAATTCGCCACGTGCTGCCTTCATTCCCGTATTGCGGGCAGCGGCTAAACCCTGGTTTTTTTGGCGGATGTAGTGGACGTCTACATACCGGCGAACGACATTCTCGGGATTGTCCAACGAACCATCGTCCACAACGATGATCTCATCGGGCCGCACGCTCTGGTTCCGGACACTGTCGATCGCTTCCGCGAGAAATCGAGCATGGTTATAGGTCGTAATGACAACCGAGACACAGGCTGCGGCGGGTCTGGCGGTCATCTCTCGCCCACTTGGCTCCGCGTAGTCGGATAGCCGGCAAAGGTTAGCCATGCGACTGATCGCCGACATGCCTCCTCGAAGCCGACCACCGGTTGGTATCCGAGCTCGCGCTCGGCCTTGGCCGACGGGAGTTTCACCCGACACCGGTGCAACAGCGCACGTTCTTCAGATATCTTGATCTTTGGAGCCGTAGGCGGCTTCTGATCGATCCCTGACTTCCGCCACTCGGCATAGCCTACCTTTAGTCCGCTACGAACGGGTCTTGGGAGGCTTCGGACAAGCCGCCGGTATAGGTCGCCATCTCTCAGCCATTGTGTCCAGTTCGGTGCGAATGACAGTGGCGCGGAAACCGAAATCGCAGCCAGGTCGAAGCCCAATGCCTCTGTGATCGGGCGGCAAAGATCTGCCCAACTTATCCTTTCGCGGTCCCCGACCAGATAGGTTCGCCCAGCCGCCTCGGGCACTTCGATGGCAAGCTTGATCGCATGAACGACATTGTCGACATAAGCGCTGTTGCAGATGCCATGGCCGCCATCCACCAGATAGGCAGAGCCGTCGAGGAGATCGTTGGCAAAGCCGCCCGTCCAGCTGGAGCGCGGGCCAAAGACAATTCCGGGCCGCAGCACCACCACCTGGATTGCACCGTCCCGTGACAATTCCCCGAGACGACGTTCAGCACGAACCTTGGCATTGTTGTACTCGACCGTCTGGCCGTCGTGCAGCGCGCTCGTTTCGTCCGTCCCGGGCGGCGGCGATTGGCCGTGAACGGATGCACTACTGAGGTAGACCAGGCGAACGACGCCCGCAGCGGCGGCGGCACGATAGACAGGCTCGACGGCATCGACGATCGTGCGAGTATCACCGGCAACTGCATGAACAACGGACTGACAGCCAAGAAGGGCCGCGGTAAGAGCCGGAACGTCATGCGCGTCCGCCACCCTTCCATCGATCGCAAAGCGAGACAGACTGGCGAAAGCACTCGGCCTGCGAACGATCGGCCTCACCTCTGCCCAGCCGGAAAGATGCAGCAACTCCACGGTCCGGCAACCTATGAAGCCGTTGGCGCCAAGCACGGCAACAGTACCGGTCATTGTCTGGTCTCGGCGGAAGCAATGACGTGGCGAAAGTCTTCTGCTCCGAGCCAAGGCATTTCCAGCCGCTTCCGTCTGGCATAGCATTCCTCGATTCGCTTGAGCACGTTGCGCCCCGCTGTGGCTGACCCCGAAAGGGGAATTCCATTTCGGACCGTGTCGACCAAGTCCGAAATCTGATCGCAGAACGCGTCGACGAAATCGCGCGATCCGCCGTCGGTGTTGGTGAAGGAGGCGGTGGCTGTCGTGCGGCATCCTTTCAAGGCGATCTGTACGAGCTCAGTCTCATTGACTGCCCAGGAAATCGAGCCTCGTTCGCCCTCAAGACGGTAAAGGTTCGGACGAGCCCAATCACGGCTCAACCGGACCGTTGCCTCGAAGCCGCCAAAACCTAACCGGACAAGGCAGTTCGCCTCGACGCCGCCCATTGCGTCATCGGCGTAGTGGATTTCATGGGGCTCTCCGAACCACCAGGTCAGGAGGTCGAGGCAGTGCGTACCTATGTCCTGAAGCACGCCACCGCCGGATTCCGCGCGGCTGAAATAGCTCGTCGAAGCGACAGGCCACTGGAAAGGGCCACCCTCAAAACAACAAACACTTTGGATTTTTCCGATCAATCCGCCCTCGACCATGGCCTTTATCGATCGGGTGGCAGGGAACTGCCTTCTGACGAGCCCTGTTGCCACATGCAGGTTGTTGGCTGCCGCTGCCGCGAGGATAAGATCCGCGTCGGAGCTGCTCGTAGCCATCGGCTTCTCGCATAGAACATGCATGCCGGCCCGCAACGCCTGCATCGACTGATCAAGATGGTATCGAGGCGGGGAAGCGATGATCGCCACATCGGCGCCCACAGCCAAAAGGCCGTCGAAACTGGCTGCAACCTTCACTCCGGGCAGCCGCGCCTGTACGACCGCGGCGGATTTCGCTTCGGGATCAAAGATCCCTGCGACTGCGATCTGGCCTCTGCCTTGAAGGCGCGACAGCGCTTCCGCATAGTAGAGCTTCGTGACGGCGCCACATCCGGCCAAAACGAGACGGACGGGCTCATCTTGCCGCAGCCGTGCCGGCCGCCGTTGCACAGTTTCAATTTGGGCGGACAATCTCGCCTCCCTGCTTCGCAACGAGTCGCAGCATACGTCCAATTGTCTTGAGCGACGGATCGAGTTGGAAGGCTTCACTCATTTGCGCGAGGCATCCAGCCCAATCACCGGAGCCAAGCAGCCGCCGCCCGGTTTCGAGAGCGCTTTGCGAATAGGTCCGCCGAGCCGATGCGGCTACATCGTCCGCGAGTTCGCTTGGAAGATAGCTCTTGAAAATATCAATCGCCATTCGCGTGTAGGCCATGTCCCCGGCACTCCGGATATGGCGTCCTGTGTTCGATTGCGGGTGCATCCGATAAAGGGCAAGGGCTTGCGGTTCGTACCAGACGGGAAAACGAGAAGCGATGCGTATCCACATCTCCCAGTCTTCGCTGCATTTCAGCCGCCGGTCGAAGCCGCCGAGTTCTTCGTAGACCGCGCGTCGGACCGCGATGGACGGCGTCATGATGCGCTGTTCGAGCGCCAGTCGCACCACCGCATTCTCAAGCCGTCCGGAGATTGACTGCATTGCAGGTTCGATCGACAACTCCTGTCCATGGGCGTCCATGAAGACAGTCCGGCAGAACGCCGCACCTACTCTCGGGTCCGCATCGAAACCCCGACCGAGCAATTCGTAGAATTCTGGTCGGACGGCATCGTCGCCGTGCAGGAGATGGATAAGTTCCCCCTGGGCTCGGTTCAGGCAGGTGTGGAAGTTGCCGATATGGCCGAGGTTTTGCGGCTGGCGGAAAAAGCCGACACGCCTTCCCCCGATTTCGTTCACGACTTTTTGCGGATCGTCGGACGAACAATCGTCAACCACTTCGATCTGCATATGAGCCGGGTCAGGGGCTTGCGCGAGCACGCTTTGCAGCGTTGAGGCAAGAAAGCGGGCGCTATTATAGACGGGGATCATCACCGACCACTTCGGACGAACGGCCGCCTGTGGCAAGGACGGGACCGGATCGCGATTCTCGAAGTTGCGGAAAGCCGTCATCTCCCGAGCACCGAGGATTTCAGCAGGAGCAGTGCCAACCGCGCGATATCGCGTTTCGGCACGTTGTTTCCGCCACTGCCGCTTCGCAGCAATCGCAGGAAGCACGATCTGGCCGACGGCAAGTCACCTTCGTTCAGATACTGCTTCGACCATTCGTAAAAGTAGCGGGAACAGCCGCCACGGGCAAACTGTGCCCCACGGGCATCCATGACATTCGCCATTCGCCGGTAGAATCCCTCGATCGCATCAAGCCTGAGCGGGCCTGGCAGCGCCGATACAAGCCCACCCGGGTGCAGACGATAGATACCTGCCACCTCGTCGACAAAAGCGAGGTCTGCTGTCTTTGCGCAGTGCACATACAGCGGCCAGTCAGTAATCGGAAAGAAATCTGCATACCACGATGGTACATCCCGAACGCACGCCGTTCGCATCATACCGCCGCAAGTGGCGAAGGGATTGCCTTCCCAGATCTCCCTTTGTGTGATTAAGGGCTTCTGATCACGTGGCGTCCACCGCCACGACGTGATCTCGTCGCCGTGCGCCACGAGCGCATTGTAAAATATGGCCGAGAGCTCAGGATGCTCGTCAAGATGGGCCACCTGATCTCGCAGCTTGGTCCTGGATGTCCACAGGTCGTCGCCATCAAGGATCGAGACATAGCGCCCGCGCGCGACCCGGAGTCCTCTCGCAACGACCTCGTTGGATCTCAAATTGCTGCCAGAATAGATCGCCGATAGTCTTTCGGGATAATCGGATACATACCGCTCAACGATCTCCCGGGTACCGTCCGTCGAAAAATCTTCGCTGATCAGGATCTCAACACCGAATTCCGCGTCTTGCATGAGAACGCTGTCGATCGCTGCCGCTACGTAGCGTGCGTGATTGTAGGTGACAATGAGGACGGTCACACTGACCGTCGGTTGATTCACCGTCGGCTCTAAAGTGCATTCTGCCCCCTGGGCCAAGTTGCGGCCCGATGACGACTGCTCTTTCGACAGCAGCAGCTTCTTCATTCCAAGCCTCGAAGCAGAAACAGGCTGTCTGAGTCGCCGCCCTCTTGGGGCACTGCAAAGGTTCCTCGTTCGGGATGCTGCGCCAAATAGCCTCCGCAGGGTCCAAGTTTGCTGTCCATTACAGCCAGATTGTTGAGCAAGGCGCGGTAATCGGTATTCTCGCCCCGATCAAAAAACTCATCGACAGCGTAGTCCCAGAACGATTTCCCGATCCCCGAGCTGCGGCCTTCGCGTTCCAGCTTGGTTCCTTGCTTCGCCTTGCGCCGGAAAATGGCAAGCGTCGCACCGGCGACTTTCGCGAACTGCGAGGGCGATCGCCAGAGCACCCTGGCGAAGTTCATGGCGACGGCAGCAAAGCGGCGCCTTTTAAGCCCGAGCCTGGCGATCTCGACATCGTTACGGAACATCACATCCGATAGGATCGGGCTCACCACCTCGGTGCAGCGAGCAAAGAGGCTCTCGAGCACCATCCGACGCGAGATGAGCATTCGGACGAAATCTTGCGACATAGCCCCTGGCGTTCGGCGGTATCCGACCAAGTGCTCCATGACGACATCGAACCGGTATTTCGAGGCGATACTCAATTGGAGGAAGAAGT
The DNA here is from genome assembly GCF_006442295.1 of Mesorhizobium sp. B2-3-2. Lineage (NCBI taxonomy): Bacteria > Pseudomonadati > Pseudomonadota > Alphaproteobacteria > Hyphomicrobiales > Phyllobacteriaceae > Mesorhizobium > Mesorhizobium sp. B2-3-2. The sequence goes on from NZ_VFWA01000009.1 coordinate 215,416, forward strand.
CCTCACAACCCTCCGCACCGTTTTCGCGCAGTCGCGAGGAATAGCCGCCCATTTCGAGTAAGACATCGCGCCGGAACATTGCCGAACTTCCGTGACCGATAAAGTTCTGTCCGAGATGCTGCATGAATACCCATCCGTGCGGGTGCGTGCGCTTAGGCGTAATGATCGCCCTATCATCGGCATCAATCGTCCGGTAAAGCGTATAGACAAGCCCGACATCATTGCCTGCTGCAGCGAAAACACGCAGCTGCTTTTCGAGTTTGGTTGGGTGCCAGAGATCGTCGGCGTCTATAGGCGCTATGTAGATGCCCTTGCTTGCACGTATCCCCGTATTCCGCGCCGACGCGACGCCGCTGTTCTTCTGTTGGAGCAACTTGATACGCGGATCGTCATTAGATATTCGGCGGACGATTGATGCAGTTTCATCGATCGAACCGTCGTCAACGACTATTATCTCGATGTTTCTGTAGGTCTGGTTTGTCACCGACGCCAAGGTGCGTTCGATGAATTGTTCTGCGTTGTAGGCGGGGATAATAACAGCCACAAATGCGTGAGTAGGACATTGTGAGTTGCTCGTAGAACAGCTCCCCTTAGTGCGGCCACTTCCCTTCACTGTCACCCGGCCTCTGAGCTCTGCATGTACTGCTAAACGGTCGCTGTCCGGCTCATTAACATTTTAGGCCACGCACACTGGACGGCCCCTCGCCCAGCCTTCTTAGGTGGCCGATCCATTCTCTTTGTGCGACAGCCCATAGCGTATTTTCCTTTCGCCCCTGGCGAGCTTGGGGTTCGAAACTCACGCAATAGCCCGCGCCGCCCCCTGGCTAAGTGACCCCAAAATGATCGCCCCCATGCGTAGAGCCGCCCACGCAGAGTGGCGGATCCGAGAATATCTGCCGTTCCTGCAATCTATGCCCCTGGATGGCGAGTAGATAGATCGTCAAAAGCGGTATCCGATAAGGAAAATTCGCGACCGTTTCGGGGCGCCCGCGAGAATAAAACGGTCTCTCTGTTGAGAGCGTTCACGAAGGTCACGAGCTGACAGAATCGCACCCAAAACTGTGGAAATTCGCCTTCCATCTGGAGTGCGCCCCCTCCGGAGGATTTCTGATCACCCACGAAACTCAACAAAATTAGTGACTTTGAGAAGCCCTCCGGACGCCTCTTGGGGGTTAGGGTAGGTTGGCTCCGAGTCAGACCCGCAAATCACAATCCGGTCCAGTGATCCGGAACGGCTTGAAAGTGAATTTTCGCGACGGGGCCCGAAATCGCTCTCGAACGCAATCCGATCTAACTTTTATCGGGGCTTCGAGCCCACTGCCTGGGCAAAGAAATAATAGATGAAAAAAAATCAGTGACGTAGTTGTGTAGTTGGTGGGCCCGGAGGGACTGATAGAACCGAGCAATTCTGCGGTTCTCTTCGCCAAGGTTAGACAGTAATGTTCCCAT